>CBDDYU010000002.1:0-412334 GCA_965235655.1 Candidatus Pelagibacterales bacterium
TGCCATCATAATTTAAATTATGTTCAACAGGATTATCAATATCAGCATTGATAATTTCTTTTATCTGGCCTTCTGTTAGAGGCTTATTTAGCTCCCAATGAGTAAAAGGATCATTGAATTGTTTTGATTTAGTTTCTATAGATTTTAAAAATGACATTAGTTAATTTTTTTTTTGATTTCTTCAGCTATTCTAATCGTTTCATTTAAACTTTCATAGTGCCAAGTCTCAAGTTTTTCATTTAAATTTTTAGTTATGTTAAGTTTATTAAATAAATCTCTAAACTTTTTAAATCTATAATCATTTTTTTTTGTTGGTATTTCAACAATATATAATGGCTTCCCCGTTAAAGCTGCTTCTGAGATCATTGATATTGAATCACATGTAACCGATATAAATTTTGCCAAACCTAAAGCTGATAAATAAGCTTTTTTATCAACTTTTTCGATCACTAAATTTTCATTTCCTAAAAATTCTTTAGTAAAACTAATAATCTCTTTTGGGGTTCTCATTGATGGGATAACTATTCCCTGGAGGTTGTTAGTAATTAATAATTTTTTAAATTTTTCTAAAATATTTTTAATATTTTCTAAACTATATTCATAATGTTTAGTTGGACCACCCAAAATTAAAGAAAAATATTCTTTATTTTCTGTCAATTGATCTTTTAGATAATTTTTATTATCTTCAATTTCATTTTTTGTAAGATAATGAATAGCGCCTTTTGAAAGGATTACATTTGATCCTTCAAGCCCATCATGTTCAGGTGCAATTATAAAATTAAAATTATCTAAACTTACTTTTGGATCTTGAATATGAATATTAACTATATTTTTTTTTGAATTTTTTTTTAAATAAATTGATGGAATCACACTTTTTCTTCCACAAGAAATAATTACATCAAATTCATTTAAATTAATTTTTTTGAACACGCTTTGAGCTACAGGTGTGAGTTTTGGAGGAAAAAGTTTCCAAAAACTATTAAGTTCAACTTTATGGTGTGTAAAATCTAAATCTAATGCTTTTGCTAAGCCTTCCACTTGGCTAATCATACCATGCATGCCTTCGGTCAATAAAATACCTTTTAATTTAGTCATTAATCACTATATAGCTTTCATATGAGTCAAAATCCAACTAAACACACAAAAGTGTTGATAATTGGGTCCGGTCCAGCTGGATATACTGCAGCAGTTTATGCGGCAAGAGCAATGTTAAATCCAATTTTAGTTTACGGAGTTCAGCCAGGTGGACAATTAACTACTACGACAGATGTGGAAAATTATCCTGGTTTTTCAGATGTAATTCAAGGTCCATGGTTAATGGACCAGATGAGAGATCAAGCAAAAGCAGTAGGTACAGAAATGATTGAAGATCATATAGCTTCGGTAGATTTAAAGTCAAAACCATTTGTAGCTATTGGTGATAGTGGACAAAAATATACAGCTGATAGTATTATTATTTCAACAGGTGCTCAAGCTAGATGGCTTAATATAAAATCAGAACAAGAATTTAGAGGCTTTGGTGTTTCGGCCTGTGCTACATGTGATGGATTCTTTTTTAAAAATAAAGAAGTAGCTGTAGTTGGGGGTGGAAATGCTGCTGTAGAAGAAGCTATGTTTTTAACTAAGTTTGCATCTAAAGTTAAACTTATTCATAGACGAGATAGTTTAAGAGCTGAAAAAATGCTTCAAAAAAAATTAATGGAAAATAAAAAAATTGAAATTATTTGGGATAGTGTTGTCGAAGATGTATTTGGAGATAGCGAACCTAAAAACGTTAAAGGTATAAAAATTAAAAATCTTAAAACGAATAAAATTGAGGAAGTCAAACTAGATGGTTTATTTATTGCAATTGGTCATGATCCAGCCACACAACTCTATTTAAAGAATCAATTAGATATGGATAAAGAAGGTTATTTATTAACTAAACCAGATTCTACTGAAACTAATATCCCTGGAGTTTATGCTGCAGGTGATGTTAAAGACAAAACTTTTAGACAAGCTGTAACTGCTGCAGGAATGGGTTGTATGGCAGCATTAGAAGCTGAAAAATTCCTATCTCACTAACTTAAATATTCACTATCTTAGAGATTTCTTTTTTTCTACCTAAGCTCCATTTTTTTAATGCAGCTATTATAGGTATTGCTGATTTTCCAAATTCACTTAATTCATATTCTACGTTCTGAGATCTATTAATAATTTTTACAATTAAACCATCTTTTCTCATTTCATCAAGTTTTCTTACCAAAACCTGAGAGCTGATATTAGTTACTGTTTTTTTAAGCTCATTAAATCTTATTTTTTTATTTTCATAGATTCTTCCAATAATAAGTATTTTCCACTTTCCTCCAATCAATTCCATAGCATTTGAATAAGGACAGGATTTTTTTTGATTAAATTTTTCCATTTTTTTGTTATTGTTAATCTTTACAAGTTACTCCAAATAAAGTTTCAAATTTAATTCCAGATTCTTGTGCCATTTTTTTAGCCTCTGGATTATCCATGTATTCACGCATAGCATTTGTGTGAGGTATATCAAAAATAGCATGAACTTTTGTTGGTTTATCTTCCTCATGTCCGATAAAGATTTTTTTTATACCAGCGTTTTCTCTGTTTGAGTTATCACCTAAGATATATACTTTATTAAATGTATCCCAATTTTCTACTTCCATATTTAATATAAGTTTCATATTTCTCCTTTTTTAATCAAATATATATTTTTTTATCACTTTAGTAAGATAATAACAAAAAATGACCAGTCATAATTTAAGTAACTTTGAAGTGACTAGTAAACTTATAATTAGTTGATAAAGGATTATTTATGTCCATATGTTTCAAAATAAACATTTAATTAAAAAGGAACATCAAAATGGCAAATAAAGTATTATTAACAGGAATAAGTGGGTGGATAGCAAAACATACTGCAATAGAATTATTAAATTCAGGCTATGAAGTTTTAGGAACTGTTAGAAATGATAGTTTAATTGAACAAACTAAAGAAACGATAAGTAAGCACGCTCCAATCGATAATTTATCATTTGTTGAATTAGATCTTTTAAAAGATGATGGATGGAATGAAGCAGCTCAAGGTTGCAAATATGTAATGCACGTCGCTTCCCCTTTTCCTTACAAAGTTTCAAATAATAGAGATAGTTTATTAGCACCTGCTGTTGATGGAACTTTGAGAGTTTTAAATGCTGGTATTAATGCAAATGTAGAACAGATAATTAAAACTTCTTCGATTGTTGCAATGTTTAGAAAACCAAACAGAAGTAACCCTTATACATTTGGAGAAAATGATTGGACAGATGAAAATTGGACAGAAGGGGTAACTGACTACTTTTTATCAAAAACTAAAGCTGAAAGACTTGCTTGGGAGTTAATGGAAAGCAAAGGATTAAAAAATAAACTTACTACTATTTGCCCTGGTGGAGTGTTTGGTGATGCACTCGATAAAAAAGGAGGAACTTCAATTGAATATGTTAGACAGTTTCTTAAAGGCAAATTTCCAGCAGCACCTAAATGGGGAGTTTTAATTTCTGATGTCAAAGACGTAGCAAAAGCTCACGTTGCTTGTATTGGTAATAATAATGTCGGTGGAAGAAGATTAATTGTTGGTAAAGAGGTAAAAACACTTATTGAACTCTCTCAAATAATGGCTGAAGCAATGCCAGAATATGCAAAAAAACTTCCAAAAAAACATCTTCCAAATTTTATGGTAAAATTATTTAGCTATTTAGACTCAAGTGCTAAAACAATGATTCCAGACCTTGAGATTACAATGCAAACTGACACCAGTTATGCTGAAGATTTGTTAGGATTAAAATTTAATCCAGCAAAAGGTTGCATATCTGAGACTGCTAAATCTGTTGTGAGATTAGGTTTAGTTTAAAACTAATTCGGCAATTTCATTCGACTCGAAGACATTTTTCTCTAAGTTTTTATTTGGAAAACTAATCATGGCTTTTGCAACAGTTTCTGAGTGAATAGGTTTCATTTTCTTTAAAGGCCCTAAAAATAGAGGAGACAATAATTTAAATACAAAAATTCCTATTTTTTCACCTATTCTTTTTTCTTTTCTATCACCTAATAAAAAAGAAGGTCTCATTATTCCAAGCTTTGAAAAATTTAGTCTTTTCAATTCTTCTTCGACTTCGCCTTTAAACTTTAAATAATCTCCTGAGCTTTTGGGATCAGCATAACCCGAAGAGACGAAAACAAATGAATTCACTGAGTTTGATTTAGCAATTTGAGCAATTTCTTTAGGCACATCAAGTTCTACTCTTCGATATTCATTTTTATCAGGTGAATTTTGCTTTGTTGTACCAATACAAAAGAAGCAATCATCTCCTTTGATATCTTCTTTGTGATTTTGCAAATTGCTATAATCAGTTTTAATAATCTCGATTTTTGGATCATTAATTTCAGGCTTTGAACGAACAAAAATCTTTATTTTATTATAATTTTCATTTTTAATTAATTGATTAAGAAGATGTTGACCTATTAAACCAGATGAGCCAAATACTAAGGCTGTTTTCATTAACTTAAACTTTTACAAAAAGAAGATATTTTTTCTAAAGCTTTTTTAAGATTTTCCATAGAAGTTGCATAAGAAATTCTAAAAAAACCCTCCAGCCCAAATGCAGAGCCTTGAACAACTGCTACCCCTGAATTTTCTAATAAGGATTTCACAAAATCAGAATCATTATTCAATACGTTGCCATTTAGATCTTTTTTGCCAATTAATCCTTTGCAACTTGGAAAAACATAAAATGCTCCATCTGGATTTAAACATTCAATTCCATCAATTTCATTTAATGCTTTAACAACAAAGTCTCTTCTCTCTTGAAAAGATTTTGCTCTTTCTTTTATAAAATCTTGTTTACCATTTAAAGCCTCTACTGCCGCCGCTTGACTTATTGATGATGGATTGGTTGTTGATTGTGATTGAATTTTTGCAATTGCTTTAACAATTTCTTTCGGTCCAGCTGCATAACCTATTCTCCATCCAGTCATAGAGTAAGCTTTGCTAACACCATTCATAGTTAAAACTCTATCTTTTAATTCATTGATTTGAGCTATAGTAAAGAATTTAAAACCTTCATAAATAACATGTTCATAAATATCATCACTTAAAATATAAACATGGGGATGTTTTGTTAAAACTTTTGATAATTCTCTAATATCACTTTCTGAATAACATGCCCCTGTTGGGTTAGATGGAGAATTCAAAATTATCCATTTTGTTTTTGGCGTGATAACTTTTTCTAATTCTGAAGGACTTACTTTAAAGCCTTGTTTTTCATTGCACTCTAAAATAATTGGAGTCCCACCAGCTAACAATACCATATCAGGATAAGATACCCAGTAGGGTGCCGGAACGATTACTTCATCACCTTCATTTAATGTGGCCATCATGGCATTATAAATTACATGCTTACCACCTGCTCCAACGGTAATTTGATCTAAATCATAGTCTAAATTATTCTCCCTTTTAAACTTATCTACAATTGCCTTCTTTAATGCTGGTGTACCATCAACTGCTGTATATTTGGTGTCACCATCTTTAATTGCTTTAATTGCTGCTTCTTTAATATTTTCGGGCGTATCAAAATCAGGCTCTCCAGCACCTAAACCAATAACATCTTTGCCTGCTGCTTTCAATTCTCTAGCTTTTTGGGTAACAGCTATAGTTGGAGAGGGTTTAATTTTTTTTAGGTTATTAGATATAATGCTCATTGAAATAAAATTTTATTAAACTAGTTTTATAGATAATGCAAAATACATATCAAGATTTAATTACAGAAATACAAAGTAAAAATCCACAAATACACTCTAAACTAGAAGGTGGAAAAAAATTTAAATTTGCATCAGATTTTAAGCCTGCAGGTGATCAGCCAAATGCGATTAAACAGTTGGTAGAGGGAGCTAATACCAATAAATTAAATCAAGTATTATTGGGAGTAACTGGTTCTGGAAAAACTTTTACTATGGCAAAAGTTATTCAAGAAACAAATCGTCCAGCATTAATACTTGCACCTAATAAAACTTTAGCAGCCCAACTATATGGAGAGATGAGATCGTTTTTTCCAGAGAATGCAGTGGAATACTTTGTGTCTTATTATGATTATTATACACCAGAAGCTTATGTGCCAAGGTCAGATACGTACATTGAAAAAGAAGCATCCATAAACGAGCAAATAGATCGAATGAGGCACTCTGCAACAAGATCTCTGCTAGAAAGAGATGATGTGATTATTGTTTCAAGTGTATCTTGTATTTATGGTTTAGGCTCTGTTGAAGCATACAGTAAAATGACTTTAAGTCTTAAAAGAAATTATGATTATAATAGAGAACAATTAATTAAATCATTAGTTGCTTTACAATATAAAAGAAATGATCAAAACTTTTATCGAGGAACCTTTAGAGCAAGAGGTGAGTATTTAGAAATTTTTCCATCCCATCTTGAAGATCGAGCTTGGCGACTAAGTCTTTTTGGAGATAAGTTAGAATTTATTGAGGAGTTTGATCCACTTACAGGTGATTTAATTAAAGAATTGGATGTAATTAAGGTTTATGCAAATAGTCATTACATAACTCCAAAACCTACTTTAGAACAAGCTGTTATTCAAATAAAAAGAGAGCTTGAAGTCACCTTAAAAAAACACCGTTCAGAAAATAAATTGCTTGAAGCACAAAGACTAGAAGAGAGGACAAAATTTGATTTAGAGATGATAGAGGCAACTGGTTCTTGTGCTGGAATTGAAAATTATTCTAGATTTTTATCTGGAAGAAAACCTGGGGAACCACCTCCCACCCTATTTGAATATTTTCCTGACAATACTTTAATTTTTGTTGATGAATGTCATGTCACCGTCCCTCAATTAAATGGTATGTATAAAGGTGATAGGTCAAGAAAAAGTACGTTAGCTGAATATGGATTTAGATTGCCATCATGTATGGATAACAGGCCTCTTAAATTTGAAGAATGGGATGCTATGCGCACGCAAACAATTTTTGTATCTGCCACTCCTAGTCCTTGGGAATTAAAACAAGTAAATGGAAAATTTATAGAGCAAGTCATCAGACCTACTGGGTTAATTGATCCACCAGTTGAAATCAAACCAGCGAAAAATCAAGTTGATGATTTAATGCATGAGTGCATGAAAACTGTAGAAAAAAATTATCGAGTACTAGCAACTACTTTAACCAAAAAAATGGCTGAAGATTTAACTGAATATCTTCATGAGAATGGAATAAGAGTCAGATACTTGCACTCAGATATTGATACTCTTGAAAGAATAGAAATAATGAGGGACTTAAGGTTAGGTGTTTTTGATGTTTTGGTAGGTATTAACTTACTAAGAGAAGGATTGGACATACCAGAATGTGCTTTAGTTGCAATACTCGATGCTGATAAAGAGGGATTTCTAAGATCAGAAACATCTCTAATTCAAACCATTGGAAGAGCTGCCAGAAATATTGATGGAAGAGTAATTCTTTACGCTGATAAAGAAACAAAAAGTATAAAGAATGCAATCAAAGAAACGGACAGAAGAAGAGCAATTCAACTAGCTTACAATAAAAAACACAATATCGATGCTACTACGATTAAAAAAGAAATTGGGGATGTCTTGGAAAGTGTTTATGAAAAAGATTACGTAAAAGTTGGGACAGATGAAAATATTGGAGGAAATCTTAAAAAGCATTTAAAAGTACTTAACAAACGTATGAAAGAGGCAGCAACTAACTTAGAGTTTGAAGAAGCAGCAAAAATAAGGGACGAAATCAGAAAATTAGAAGCAACTGATCTTGAAATTGTTTTAAATCCAAAAATTAAACAATATAACTTAAGTAATAAAGTTTATCCCAAAGGAAGATCAACAATGGGCCTACCAGGAACTAGAGCTCAAAAAGGCAAAAAAAAATGGAAGCAAATAAAATAATTATTACAGGTGGAGCAACAAGGATTGGAGCTGCAATTGCCAAAAAATTAGCTAAAGAGGGTGTTGAAATTGTCATTCACTATTTTAAATCTAAATCTGTAGCTGAAAAATTGAAAAAAGAACTTACTGATAAAAAAGCTAAAATTTATTTAGTACAAGGTGATTTAAGTAAAGAGCCAGATGTTAATAAACTTATAAAATTTGCAAAATCTAAACTAGGTTATTTTGACTGTTTAGTGAATAATGCTTCCTTATTTGAGAATGATAAATTAGAAAATTTCAATACTGACAGTTGGGGCTATCATCTTAGAACTAATTTAAGAACTCCTGCTTTACTATCAAAAGAGTTTTCAAAAAATATCAAAGGAAAAAATAACAATATAATTAATATTATCGATCAAAGAGTATTTAAATTAACTCCATTTTTCTTTTCTTATACAATTAGTAAAACAGGTCTTTACACATTGACCAAAACTAGCGCTATGAGCTTAGCTCCTAAAATAAGAGTTAACGGGATTGCTCCTGGTCCAACATTAAAAAATAAAAGACAAAGTGACAAACATTTTAAAAAACAATATCGTGCAACTTTATTAAAAAAACAGGTTGACGTAGAAGAAATTTGTAATGCAGTAGAATTTTTTATAAATAATAAATCTATTACTGGACAAGTTATCGCAATTGATAGCGGTCAAAGTTTAAATTGGCAGACTCCAGATATAATTGGAACTAATGAATGAAAAAAAATAATTCTCTTAAATTAATTAAAATAGATAAAGATAAATATTTATTTAATTATGAAAAAAAAATCTTAATCAAAGATTTATTATTAGAACTTAAACTTGGGTATTATGATTTTGAAAAAGAAACAGCACAAAAAGTGAAATTTAGTCTTGAAATTGACTATGAAGATAAAAAACCAACTAATGACAAGGATATTAAATCAATTGTAAATTATGGAACAGTGGTGAAGTTAATCACTAAACTTGTTAAAAAAAAACATTACAACTTTCTTGAAACGCTTGCTGAAGATGTTTTTGATGAGCTATTTAAAGACAAAAGAATTGGTAAAATTTTACTCAAAATAGAAAAGTTAGAAATATTAAAAGAGTGTGCATCTGTTGGTATTCAAATTACCAAAAAAAGAAGTCATGAAAAGTTCTGATTTAGGAAAAGAAGTTATAAAAAAAGAACTCCCATTAATACCAAAAAGTCCCGGTGTTTATAAAATGTTAAATCACAAAGGAGATATTCTGTATGTTGGAAAAGCTAAAAATCTACCCAATCGTCTAAAAAGTTATGTGGCTGAAAAAAATCACATTATTAGAACCGAAAGAATGCTCTCCCAAACCTTTAAGCTAGAGATAACTACAACGGCTAATGAAAGTGAAGCTTTACTTTTAGAAGCTAATTTAATTAAAAAACATAAACCAAAGTTTAATATTTTACTAAAAGATGACAAATCTTTTCCATTTATATTTATTAGTAACCAAAATAAGTGGCCCCAAGTTACAAAGCATCGAGGTAAAAAAGAAAAAGAGGGGTTTTACTTTGGTCCTTTTGCATCTGCTGGTTCTGCAAATTGGACCATAAAAATGTTACAAAAAGTTTTCCAACTTAGAATCTGTGATGAAAGTACTTTCAAAAACAGAGAAAGACCATGCATACTTTATCAAATAAAACGATGTTCTGCTCCCTGTGTAAATTATATTGAACAAATTGATTATAAAAAATCAGTTGAGGATGCAATTCAATTTGTATCTGGAAAATCAAGAGAAATTCAAAAAAGTTTATCTGAACAAATGGAGCAAGCCAGTGAAGCATTAGATTTTGAAAAAGCTTCAATTTTTAGAGATAGAATTAAATCATTAAATATTATCCAATCTTCTCAAAGAGTGAATGAAGCTAACTTAATTGAAGCTGATGTAATTGCGGCCTATAAAGAGTCGGGCAAAACCTGTATTCAGGTTTTCTTTTATAGGGCAAAACAAAATTGGGGAAATCAATCTTATTTCCCCAAACATGACCCAGACCAAAGCATTGAGGAAATTATGTCCTCTTTCATTATGCAATTTTATGAAAATAAAAGTGTTCCTAAATCCATCATTATTAATCTGGATATCAAAGATAAAAAACTTATTGAAGAAACTTTATCCCACAAAGAAAATAGCAATATTGTTATTACCATTGCAAAAAAAGGGTCTAAGGCAAAAGTTGTGTCATTAGCTGAAAAAAATGCAAAAGAAGCTTTGAATAGAAAAATTTATGAAACAAATAATAACAAAAATCTATTCGAGGGTATTATCAAAAAATTTGATCTTAAAAATAATATAAATTTAATAGAAGTTTACGATAATAGTCATATTCAAGGAACTAATAGCGTTGGTGCTATGGTAACTTTTGGCGAAGAAGGCTTTATAAAAAAAAGATATAGAAAATTTGATATTAAAACAAAAGGAGCAGAACAGGATGATTTTGCAATGCTCAAAGAAGTATTAACAAGAAGATTTAAAAGAGCAATGTTAGAAAGTGGAAACTATCTAACTCTACCAGATTTAATATTAATTGATGGTGGTAAAGGACAATATTCATCTGCAAGAGAAGTCTTGGAAGAATTTGGACTTCATGATTTACCTATGATTGCTATTGCTAAGGGTAAGGATAGAAATAGTGGTAATGAGACATTTTTTTTTAATGGTAAAACTTTTAAGTTTGAAAGAAATGATCCTACTTTATTTTTTTTACAGAGACTTAGAGATGAAGCGCACAGATTCGCAATTACTTCTCATAGATCTAAAAGATCTAAAAGCCTTAAAAAATCACTTCTAGATCAAATAGCAGGTATTGGAGCCATTAGAAAGAGAGCATTATTGAACCATTTTGGCTCAGCTAGAGCAGTTGAGTCTGCTAGTTTTGATGAAATAAAATCAGTTGAAGGTGTTGAAGAAAAAGTTGCAAAAAAGATATATAACTTTTTTCACGAATAATTATGTTAAAAAAAATTCCAAATATTCTTACTATCGGCAGGATAATAATTGTACCTTTTTTTGTTTTGGCTTTCTATCTACCAGGTTTCTATGGTGATTTAACTGCTTTGATACTATTTATTATTGCATCATTTACAGATTTTTTAGATGGGATGCTGGCAAGAATGCTTGGCGAAGAGTCAAAATTAGGAGAATTATTAGATCCAATTGCTGATAAAATTATTGTTGCTACAGCTTTAATACTGTTGGTGATGGATGGTACAATAAGACACTACGAGGTTATTGCTGCAATTATCATATTAACTCGAGAAATATTAATTTCTGGTCTAAGAGAATTTTTAGCAAAAGGTAAAATTAAATTACCTGTATCCAATCTGGCAAAATTGAAAACTGTTTTGCAAATGATATCTATTGCTCTTTTGCTATCAGGAGAAACAGGAAATAAAATAATAAATTTTCAAGATTATAACGCTCAGACTATTGGAATAATACTATTATGGTTATCTGCGGCTTTGACACTTTTTACAGGTTATGAATATATGCGTAAGGGAATTGATCACGCTATATCTGAAGACAATAAAGATTAGGCTGCTTTTTTCTTTCTTACTAAAGCTTGATAACTTTCATTAAGATCAATAATTGTATTACAAACTTTAAACTTATAATCTGCTATCATAGATACAGGTGTAACTTCAGCTGCTGTACCTGTCAAAAAACATCCAACAAAGCTAGATAGCTCAGAAGGCTTAATTTTTCTCTCGTTGACTTTTATATTTTTAGATCTGGCAATTCCAATAACTGTTCTTCTAGTTATTCCGTCTAAAAAAGAATCTGGAATTGGAGTGTGTAATTCTCCATTTTTATCCTTAAAAAAAATATTAGCTCCAGTTGCTTCAGCAACATTGCCTTCATGATCTAACATCAATGAGTCTGTATAACCTTGATTTTCTGCTTCATGTTTTGATAATGTACAAATCATGTAAAGGCCTGAAGCTTTTGTATCCCAAGGTATAGAATTTGGCGCAGGTCTTCTCCAATTTGAAATATTGAGTTTAATTCCTTCTACTTTTAATTTTGGATCAAAATATGATCCCCACTCCCAAGTAGCTATCGCTACATGTATTTTTGTTTGTTGAGCAGAAATTGCCATCATCTCACTGCCTCTCCAAGCAACAGGTCGAACATATCCATTTTCAACATTTTGAGTTGCTATAATTTTATTTGAAGCAAGATTAATTTGTTCTTCTGTATAAGGAATTTCAAAACCCATTCTTTTTGCAGAATAAAAAAATCTTGTTGTGTGTTCTTCAAGTTTAAATATTGAACCATCATAAACTCTTTCACCTTCAAAAACACAGCTTGCATAATGCAATCCATGGCTTAAAACATGAACCTTAACGTCTGACCAATCTACTAAGTCGCCGTTGTACCATATTTTACCAGATCTTTTATCGTAGGGTATCATGCATGAAAAATTTAAATTATAATCGAAAAATATCTTTGTATCTGCAATATGTCAATATAACTTACCAATAATGAAAGAACTTTTATATTTAAAGGATGAACAATTAAAAGACTTGATTGAAAAATTATTTGTTAGTTATAGAGAGACATTTTCTGACTCTAAAAAAGTTTTAAACAAATATAAAATTGGTATTGCTCATCATAAAGTAATTCACTTACTTTCTATGTATGATGGTATATCCATTTCAGATCTTCTAAAACGACTTAAAGTTACAAAACAGAGCCTTAATAGAGTGCTTAAAGATCTTATAAAACTGGAGATACTAAGTTTTAAAAAAGATGAACAAGATACTAGAATAAAACATGTTTATTTAAATGAAAATGGAAAAAAAATATTTAGTGAAATTTTTGAAATCCAAAAAAAAAGAATTTATAACGCTTTATTAAAATCAAGCCCTGAAGAGGTAATTAATTTTGATAATGTTTTAAATAGAATTATCAATGAATAAATTTATTGCACATATCTTAGTTGTAGATGATGATGATGGAATTAGGCTTTTAGTAAAAAAATATTTAAATGAAAATAATTTTTTAGTTTCGACAGCAGATAACGCTGAAAATGCCTCTGCGAAAATCAAAGTAGTTAAATTTGATTTAATCATTCTAGATATAATGATGCCAGGTAAAAGTGGTTTAGAATTTATAAAAGATAATAAAAATAAACTTGATACTCCTATTATATTATTAACAGCAAAAGGTGAAGCTTCAGAAAGAATTGAGGGACTTGAAATAGGCGCTGATGATTATCTACCAAAACCTTTTGAGCCTAAAGAGCTGATACTAAGAATAAAAAATATTTTAAATAAAACTAAAAAGAAAGATTTAAAAAGAGTAATAGAATTTGAAAATATAAAAATTGATCTTAATAAACTTTTAATATTCAAAAATAATAAAGAATTTAAAATTAATAACACTGAAAAGACTATACTTGAAAAAATGATTAATAGTCCAGGTACCACTTTTTCAAGAGAAAGTATTGGTTCATTAATAAATTTAGATAAAGAAAGATCAATTGATGTAATCATCACTCGTTTAAGAAAAAAAATAGAGATTGATCCAAAGAACCCAAAATATTTACAAACAATCAGAGGAGCGGGATATGTTTTATGGATTGAGTAAATTTATAAAAAATTTACTTCCCAAGAGATTATTTTATAGAGCTTTATTAATAGTAGCAGTTCCAGTTATTGTTCTTCAATTAGTGATCACGGTAGTATTTTTTGACAGTCTTTGGATAAAAACTAATAAAGGAATGACGAGAGCGCTAGTAAATGAGATTAGCACATTTGTTAAAGTTTATGATCAAGAAAAATTTAATAAAAATGATCTAACAAATCTTTTCTCTTCCTACCTAGATTTAAATATTGAATTAATTCAAAACGAAAAAATTCAAAATGAATACTCGAAGCGCTGGTTTAGTCCAATAGACAGAAGCCTAAGAAGAGAATTGAAAGATAAATTTGGTTTTGGAAGATTCTGGTTTAACACCACAAATTACAAAGAACTTATTGATATAAGAATTCAATATGAAAATGGTTATTTTAAATTTTTAATTCATAAAGATAGAGTAACCAGCTCTACAGCAAGAATTTTTGCCTTATGGATTACGGTACCAGCAATCATAATGGTTATTATATCCTTAATATTTTTAAAAAACCAAACAAGACCAATTACTAATCTGGCTCGAGCAGCTGAAAAATTTGGAAAAGGAGAAGAGATAGAAGAATTTAAACCCTCAGGGGCATCAGAAATTAGACAAGCTGGATATGAATTTGATAAAATGAGAAAAAGAATTATTAGACACTTAAATCAAAGATCTGAAATGCTTTCAGGGATAAGTCATGATTTAAGAACCCCTCTAACTAGAATGAAGCTTCAATTGGCTTTTATTAAAGACAATGAATTATCTAAAAAATTATCAGAAGATATTAATGAAATGGAAAAAATGCTTAATGAATATTTGCAGTTTACAAGTTCCTCTTATCAAGAAAAAGATGAAATTTTTGATCTGTCAGAACTCATAGATGATATTATTCAAAAATATAATAATGAAAATATATCAAAAAATTTAATTCCAAGAGTTTATTTAAATGGAAGAAAAAATTTAATCAAAAGATGTATAAATAACTTAATAGATAATTCAATTAAGTATGCAAAAAAAATTAAAATAGAATTATCCAAAAAAGAAAACGGTCTCTTCTTCAAAATTGATGATGATGGACCTGGAATACCTAAAAGTGAGTATGACAATGTATTTAAGCCTTTTTATAAAATTGATAAAAGCAGAGCAGATGCAAAAGCTAGTGTTGGTTTAGGTTTATCAATTGCCTCAGATATCATAAGATCTCATGGAGGAAATATAAAACTAGAAAAATCTAAGATGAATGGACTTAGTGTTAAGATCTTTTTACCCGTTTAGAATTTTTTTTCTTTTTAATATTCATTTTTTCTATAATTTTTTCTAAATTTTCAACTCTTTTAGAAAGTATATCAAATTCATCTTTACTTGTTAATTTCATCTTAAATACTATCTCATCTCTTTTTGATTTTAAGATATTTAACAATTCAGTACCCACATCTTTAGATGACATAAGGCCTTGTTCAACCAACTTTGCAAGTTTATCAATTACAAATTTTGAGTTTTTCATATATTTATTTATAAACTTCATGTACTTTATAAGTATTATTTAAAATGTTCATTAATAATTTTGACCCAGTTGCTTTTCAATTATTTTCACTTGAGATACGATGGTATTCTCTTGCATATATTGTTGGTATTTTAATTGGCTGGATATTAAGCAAAAAAATTTTTTTAACTAATCAGCAAGTAAATGTAAAATTTGATGATTATATTACTTATTTAATCTTAGGAATAATTATTGGTGGAAGACTGGGTTATGTTTTTATTTATAATTTTGATTACTATCTAGTTAACCTTACTGACATTCTAAAGATCTGGGAAGGAGGCATGTCTTTTCATGGTGCTGTGGCAGGCATTATAATATCAAGCTTAATATTTGGTAAAATAAATAACGATAATTCTTTTTATTATATGGATGTTGTGGCGCTTGTAGCTCCAATAGGTATTTTCTTTGGAAGAATTGCAAATTTTTTAAACTCAGAACTTTATGGCACTACAACAAGTGTCCCTTGGGCAGTTAAATTTATTCAAATAGATAATTTAAGCAGACATCCATCTCAACTTTATGAGGCTTTTTTTGAAGGTATAGTATTGTTTGTAATTCTTTTATACTTTTACAAAAAACAATATTTGAAGATACCTGGAAAAATCTCTGGATTTTTTTTATTTTTCTACTCAATATTTAGATTTATATTAGAATTTTTTAGGGCTCCAGACACCCAACTAGGATATTTAATATTTGGTTTTACTATGGGACAAATAATTAGCATTATCTTTATAATAGTTGGATTGAGTTTAATATTATTCAAAAATGAAATTATCCAACAAAGATAGTGTCCCTCTAGATAAATTCATTGATTACGCTCTTTATGATAAAGAGATCGGATATTATATGAGCCATAATCCCTTTGGTAGTAAGGGGGACTTTGTAACTGCTCCCAACATATCAAGACTTTTTTCTGAAATTATGGGTATATGGATTATTACATTTTGGCAAAGTATAGGAAGCCCAAAAAAGTTTAATCTAATTGAGCTAGGAGCTGGCAATGGTGAAATGATGAAAGTTTTGATTGAAACTTTTAGGAATTTCCCTGACTTTTTGAAATCATGCCAAATAATAATTCATGAAAAAAGCAAATATTTAATTGAACTTCAAAAAAAGAGAATAAATTTTAATAATATAATCTGGACAAAGGATATTAAAAAAATAAATAAACTTCCTTCTATATTTATTGCAAACGAATTTTTTGATGCGTTACCAATTAAGCAATTTATTAAAAAAAATCAAAATTGGTTTGAAAGACATGTTAATATTAAAAACCATAACAATTTTGAATTTATTGATAAAAAATTCAATATGAAAAATTTTGAAAAAAAAATTCAATTTAATATATCAAGAAATCAAATGATTATTGAGTACTCTCCTGATGCTATAAAATATCTAAAATCAATCTCAAATATCATAAAAAAAAATAATGGTGGATTGTTAATTATAGATTATGGATACAATGAGACTAAAATGAAAAATACCTTGCAAGCTATTTCAAATCATAAATATGTTAATATTTTAGAGAATATCGGAAAAGCAGATATCACTTATAATCTTAATTTTAATTTTATTAAAAAATTAATTAATAATATAAAAAATTTAAACACCATAATGACAAATCAAAAGAAATTTCTTACTAATATGGGTATTCTAAAAAGAGCTGAGATTATTGGTAAAAAAGAAACTTTTTCAAAAAAGGCAGATATTTTTTATAGATTAAAAAGATTGATTCATGATAGTGAGATGGGCAATCTTTTTAAAGTTATGTTAATTAAAAATGTAAATAATAAATTTAAAACTGGATTTTAATTGATTTCCTCAAAAAAACTCTCCAAATTTAAGAATATCCGCCATGCTTTTTTTAATGCTAATGGAGGAAAATCGAAAGGTATTTATAAAAGTTTAAATTGTGGGCCCGGTTCTAAGGATAAGCCAAACTTTGTTAAACAAAATTTAGAAATTGTAAAAAAAAAAATTGGAAAAACACCAAATAATATTTTCTTGCTTCATCAAATTCATAGTAGCAAAATAATTTATGTTCATAAAAATTATAAATTCTCAAAACAAAGACCAAAAGCAGATGCTATTATTACTAATCAAAAAAAACTCCCTATTGCAGTATTAACTGCGGATTGTGCTCCATTATTGTTATTTGATGATGAGAAAAAAATAATTGCTGCTATCCATGCTGGATGGAAGGGAGCTTATAAAGGAATAATAAATAAAGTAATAAAATTCATGAAAAAAAAAGGATGTATGACAAAAAATATAACTGCTGCAATTGGGCCAACAATAAGCTTCAAAAACTATGAAATAAGAGAAGATTTCAAATCTAAATTTTTAAAAAAAAATCAGAATAATAAAGTTTTTTTTAAAAATTCTAAAGGCAAGATGTATTTTAATTTGTCAAAATATATACTTAAAGAACTAAAAGATAATAAAATTAGAAACATTGATATAATAAATAAAGATACTTTTAATGTTAATAATAATTTTTTTAGTGCAAGAAGAGCTTTAAGTCTTAGTCAAAATGATTATGGTAGAAATATTTCAATAATTATGATTAATTAGGTTACTCAATGAAATTATTATCAGGAAATAGCAACAAACCTCTTAGCAAAAGTATAGCTAAATATTTAAAAAGCAAATTAGTTAATTCTAGTATAAAAAAATTTTCTGATGGAGAGATTTATGTTGAAATAAATGAAAACATTAGAGGTAACAGTATATTTATAATACAGTCCGTATCTTCACCTGCTAATGATAATTTAATGGAACTACTACTTTGTATTGATGCTTTAAAAAGATCGTCGGCAAAAAATATCACTGCGGTAATTCCTTATTTCGGATATGCAAGACAAGATAGAAAAGTTGTTCCAAGAACATCCATATCAGCAAAATTAGTTTCTAATTTAATTACAAAAGCAGGTGCAGATAGAGTTGTAACTGTTGATTTACACGCAGGTCAAATACAAGGATTTTTTGATATTCCAGTTGATAACTTATTTGCAACACCGATTTTTGCAAGACACGCAAAAAAAAGAATTAAAAGTAAAAATATTATATGTGTTGCTCCAGATGTTGGGGCAACTGAAAGAGCTCGTGCTTTAGGAAAACTTTTAAATGTTGGTTTAGCTATAATTGATAAGAGAAGACCAAAACCTGGGCAATCTCAGGTTATGAATATAATTGGAAATGTTAAAGGAAAAACTTGTATCATAGTAGATGATATTATTGACTCAGGAGGAACAATTGTTAATGCGGCCCAAGCCTTAAAAGACAGAGGAGCAAAAGAAGTTTTTGTTTATATTACTCATGGGGTGCTTAGCGGTGAGGCTGTAAAAAAAATAAAAAGTTCAGTTATCAAGAATTTAGTTATTACAGACACCATTGATAATAGTGAAAAAATAAAAAGTGCTAAAAACATTGAGGTTTTGTCTATTTCAACGCTAATGGGTGAAGCAATAAAAAGAATTTCTAATTCCACATCAGTTTCAGATTTGTTTAAATAATTACCTTGAGTTATTTAAGAACTTGGGCTAAAAACCCTTGATTTTTATGAATTCATTAGAAGCACAGATTAGATCTGACATTACCAAAGGAGAGCTTAATGCTCTTAGATTAAATGGAAATATTCCAGCTATCGTTTATGGCGGTAAGGAAGAAAATGTAAAAATTTCCATATCAAAAAAATTACTTAAAATTCTAATAGAAAAAGAAAATTTCTTATCAAATATAGTGACATTGAATGTGAATGGTACACCACAAAATGTGTTACCAAGAGAAATTACATATCATGTTTTGACTGATGAGCCAATCCATGTTGACTTTTTAAGAGTTGTTCCTGGTGTAAAAATTAGAATAGAAGTTCCAGTTAATTTTATCAATCATGACAAATCTCCAGGACTAAAAAGAGGTGGAGTTTTAAACATAGTTAGACGTAAGGTAGAATTAAGATGTCCAAGTGAAAAAATACCTGGAAATATTACCTTAGATTTAGATGGAATTGATATAGGTGAAAGTTTTAAGATTTCTTCAGTTAAATTAGAACAAGACGTTGTGCCTACAATTCTAGGAAGAGACTTTGTAATTGCAACTTTAGCTGCACCAACTGTTATGAAAGAACCTGAAAAACCAGCTGAGGCAGAAGCTGCAGCGGCAACTGATGATGCGGCTGTTGAAGGTGAAAAAGCTGAAAATGCTGAAGGCGAAGATAAAAAAGCTGCAGTAGAAAAAAAATAATCAATTTAAATTGAAAATCTCTTTTCACTAAAAAATTATGTTATTATTTGTAGGTTTAGGTAATCCAACACCAGACAGTGAAAATAATAGACATAATGTAGGATTTAAAATTATTGATGCAATAAACAAAAAATTTGCACTTTCAAAACAAAAACCTAAATTTAAAGGTCTTTTAACTACAGGAAATGTTGATAATGAGAAAGTTTATGCAATCAAACCTCTTACATTCATGAATAATTCAGGAATTTGTATAAGAGAATTAATTGAGTATTTCAAAATTGATGCAGAAGATGTCATCGTGTTTCATGACGATCTGGATATAGAGTTTGGAAAAATTAAAGCAAAATTTGGTGGATCAAGTGCAGGTCATAATGGAATAGAGTCTATTGATAAATTTATTGGTAAAGATTATTCCAGAGTAAGAATAGGTATTGGAAAACCCAAAGATAATATTGAAGTTGCAGATTATGTTTTGAAAGATTTTGATGAAGATGAAATACTTGGGTTAGAAAAAATTTCTAAAAATATTACAGATTCGATTTCAATACTTATCAAAAAAAAATTGGATCTATTCTCAAGTACTGTAAATAATAAATAATGAGTTTTAAGTGTGGAATTGTTGGCTTGCCAAATGTTGGTAAATCCACACTTTTTAATGCCCTTACAAATTCAAGTAAAGCACAAGCAGCCAATTTTCCGTTTTGTACAATTGATCCAAATGTTGGAGTGGTTCCTGTCCCTGATACAAGATTAGAAAATCTTGCTAAAATTTCACAATCCAAAAAAATTATCAATACTACTATTTCTTTTGTTGATATTGCTGGATTAGTCAAAGGCGCATCAAAAGGTGAAGGATTGGGAAATAAATTTTTATCCCACATTAGAGAGGTTGATGCGATAATTCATATGATTAGATGCTTTGACTCAGATGATATTCAAAATGTAAATCCAACAGTAGATCCTGTAAGAGATTTGGAGATTATTGAAACTGAAATGATGTTGGCTGATTTAGAGTCAATTCAGAAAAGAATGGAAAAAAGTAATAAAAAAAATGTTGACGAAATACAACTAAAAATTTTAGAAATTGCATTAGATTGTATAAATAACGATAAAGACATTAATATACTTATAGACCAATTTGAAACTAAACAACTAAATCAGAGTGGTCTTTTATCAATTAAACCCAAAATTTTTGTTTGTAATGTAGACGAACAAAGTGTGCAAAATGGAAATGATTATACCAAGAAGTTTATAGAAAAATTTGGAGAAGAAAAAACAATTATCGTATCAGCAGATATAGAAAATCAAATAAATGAGCTTGATATAACTGAGAAAAAAAATTATATGGAAATGATCGGTTTAAAACAAACTGGACTTAATTTACTGATACAAAAAGGTTACCAAATTTTAGAGCTAGAGACATATTTTACTTCTGGTCCAGAGGAAACAAGGGCTTGGACAATTCAAAAAAACTGTCTTGCACCAAAAGCAGCTGGAGAAATTCATTCAGATTTTGAAAAAGGCTTTATAAGAGCTGAAACTGTTTCGTATCAAGACTTTGTAGCTAATAATGGATGGGTTAATTCTAAAACGAATGGTAAAATGAGATTAGAAGGAAAAGATTATATAGTTAAAGATGGTGATGTATTAAACTTCCGTTTCAACACGTGACCATATTTTTTTCATACTGAAATAAACTAAGATTGTTAAGATAATTAAATATACTATAGCTTTAAATCCCATTTGATGTCTAGACTCTAAGTGAGGTTCTGCTGCCCACATCAAAAAAGCCGTAACATCTTTAGACATTTGGATTTCAGTTGCTTCAGTGCCATCATCATATCCGACAATTCCATCTGATAATGGTTTTGCCATTCTTATTTTATTTCCATACATGTATTTGTTATAATAAACACCGTCATCTAAAGTTACTACCTTCAGGTGCTTCTTCATATCCTTGCAATAAAGAAAATATATAATCTGCTCCACCACTTCTTGCTTTAATTAAAACTGACATGTCTGGAGGATAAGCACCCACCATTTGCTGCTTGAGCAGCTTTGACATTTTCATACGGGTTTGACAAATTTATCTGATAATTTTCCTGGTCTGAGTAAACATTTCACCATCTGCATTCGGACCATCATTTACATCATAAGAAGCTGCAATAGCTTTTACTGCTTCTTCACTAAACTCAGGGCCACCTTTTTCTGCTAAATTTCTAAAACTCACATATTTCATTGAATGACATGAGGCACAAACTTCCTTGTATACTTTATATCCTCTTTGAAGTTGAGCTCTGTCAAATTTTCCAAATAGGCCTTTGAATGTCCAATCTGTTTTCAAATAATCAACATTTTCTGCAGCATTGATCTGAAATGAGCTAGAATATAAAAATAATTAAAAAAAATATAGATCTTTTAAAATTTTTCATTTTAGTTATTTAAACTTTCCTACTTTATTTCTTGCTGTCGAAAGATTTGGGGAACCACCAAGAACTGGTTCAGTGATACTCAGTGGAACTGGCAAGGTTTTTTCCTTAAAGCCTAACACTGGTAAAATAACTAAAAAATGTAAAAAATAGTAAGCTGTGGCAACCCTTGCTACTAGCAAATACAATCCCTCTGCTGGCATTGCTCCAACATATCCAAGTATTAATACGTCTGCTACTAAGTATCCAGTAAAACTGTTTATACAAAGGTCTGAACACTGCTGATCTAATTTTAGATGTATCTAGCCATGGTAATGCAGCTAATATCAAAATCGCTGATAACATCGCAACAACTCCTAAAAGCTTATCTGGAACTGATCTTAGGATTGCATAAAATGGTAATAAATACCATTCAGGTACAATATGAGCAGGTGTTACCATTGGATTTGCTTCGATATAATTGTCTGCGTGTCCCAAAATATTGGGGCTATAAAAAACAAAAAATGCAAAAACAATCATAAACATCAGTAAAGCAAAACCATCTTTAATGACTATATACGGATGAAATGGGACAGTATCTTTCGATGGTTTTTTAATGTCAATTCCAACCGGATTATTGTTTCCCGGTACATGTAACGCCCAAATATGTAGCACTACTAGACCTAAAATTAAAAAAGGAATTAAATAATGTAGCGTAAAAAATCTTGTTAAAGTTGGGTTATCAACCGAATAACCACCCCATAGCCAAGTAACGATACCTTCACCAACCAAGGGGATTGCACTAAATAAATTTGTAATAACTGTTGCTCCCCAAAAACTCATTTGTCCCCATGGAAGAACATAGCCCATAAATGCTGCAGCCATCATTAACAGGTAAATTACTATTCCAATTATCCAAATTATCTCTCTTGGTGCTTTGTAAGATCCATAAAATAAAGATCTAAAAATATGAATATAAACTGCAAGAAAGAACATTGATGCACCATTTGCATGAATATATCTAATCAACCATCCATAGTTTACATCACGCATAATGTGTTCAACACTCTCAAATGCCATATCCGCATGAGCTATGTAATGCATCGCTAAAGTTAAACCTGTAACAATTTGAGTGATTAAACAAAATGTAAGTATTCCTCCAAAAGTCCACCAATAGTTCAGGTTTTTTGGAGTTGGATAATCTGTTAAATGATTTGCAAGTGTTAATAAAGGCAGTCTATCGTTAAACCATTTTCCAACTTTAGATTTAGGTGTGTAATCATGGTCACTCATAAATATTTATTATCCGATTTTTATTGTGTTTGAATTTAGTAAATTCATACTTAGGAACTTCCATATTTAATGGAGCTGGGCCTTTTCTTATTCTTCCTGAAGTATCATAATGAGATCCATGACATGGACAAAACCAACCTTTATAATCACCCTTATCATTTAGTGGCACACATCCTAAAGTGAGTGCACACCCCAACCATAACAAGCCACTCAGGGTCTTTTGCTCTATCCTCGTCTCTTTCAGGATGTTTTAAATCTTCCATTTTTACAGCTCTAGCTTCGGCAATTTCTTCTTGAGTTCTTTTTCTGATGAAAACAGGTTTGCCTCTCCACAAAACAGTAATTGTATTTCCTGGCTTAACTGAACTTACATCAACCTCTGTACTTGCTAATGCTTTAACAGAAGCATCTGGATTCATTTGATCAATCAAAGGCCAAGCAACAGCCCCTACTCCAACTGCTCCCACAGCATATGAGGCTGTAAATAAAAAATCTCTTCTTTCTGGTTTTTTATCTGACATCTTTAAATTTTAAGTTAAAAATCATTTAATATATGATTTCTTATAAGAAAAAAGTATTTTTTCTACTGAAAGAATGACACATTAATAATGAGCCAAAGACCCAAAATAGCTTTATATGAACCAGATATTCCTCAAAATACTGCAGCTATTATTAGAACGTGTGCATGTTTGGGTGCTAAATTGGAGATTATTGAGCCATGTGGTTTTTTATTTAGCGATAAAAGATTCAAAAGAGTTGTAATGGATTATATGGATGAAAGATCAATAAAGTTTTACCAAAGCTCAGAACATTTTTTTGAGTCAAAAAAAAATGAAAGAGTGGTTTTAATGACTACAAAAGCATCTATAACTTACTCTAATTTTAAATTTGACACTAATGATACAATTTTATTTGGAAGAGAAAGTGCAGGTGTTCCAGAAAAAATTCACGAAATGGTTAATCACAGGTTAAAAATACCGATGATAAATAATAAAAGGTCTTTAAATTTAGCATCATCAGTTGCTATAATATTGGCTGAAAGTTTAAAACAAACAAATTTAATATAAAATGGATCTGGAGATTAAAAAAGACTTGGCAAGCAATTGGTTTAAAACTCTTCAAGAGGCAATTTGTAATGATATTAGTAATCTTGAGAATAACAAAATACAATTCACATCAAAAACATGGAAAAGAAGCAAAATTAAAGATGAAGGTGGTGGAGAATATAGAATTTTAAAAAATGGAAAAATTTTTGATAAAGTGGGTGTTAATTATTCAAAAGTATATGGAGCATTTCCAAAAGAATTTCAAAAAAATATTCCAGGTGCAGCTAAAGATCCAAGGTTTTGGGCGTCGGGGATTTCAGTAGTAATGCACATGAAAAATCCACATATTCCTGCAATGCATTTTAACACGAGGTATATCTCAACTACTTATGATTGGTTTGGTGGAGGCATGGATGTAACACCATGCATAAATGATATAAATGAAAAAAGGAATTTTCATTTAACTCTTAAAAAAATGTGTGATCGTCATAATAAAAGTTACTATAAGAAATACAAAAAATGGTGTGATGAATATTTTTATTTACCTCATAGAAAAGAAGCTAGAGGAATTGGTGGAATTTTTTTTGATTATAAAAAAAAAAATTTTGAAAAGGATTTCAAATTCGTTAGAGATGTCGGCGTAACATTTCAAATGATATTTAATTCAATTATTGAAAAAAAAATAAAAAAGAAATGGAATAATAAAGATAAGGAAATACAATATATAAAAAGAGGAAGATATGCAGAGTTCAATTTGCTCTATGATAGAGGCACTAAATTTGGACTTCAAACAGGTGGGAACGTTGAGGCAATATTGATGTCTTTACCACCTTTAGCGAAATGGAATTAAAATGGAAAAAGAACCCATTACCTTAAATGGACTTAATAAATTAAAAGAAGAACTAATTTATTTAAAAGAAAAAAAAAGACCTGAAATTGTGGCTGCAATATCTGAAGCAAGATCACATGGTGATTTAAAAGAAAATGCCGAGTATCATGCTGCTAAAGAAGAACAATCGCATAATGAAGGAAGAATTAATGAGATTAATGATATCATTGCTAGAGCTAATGTAATCGACATAACCAAAATGACTAATGACGGAAAAGTAATTTTTGGCTCAACAGTTTATTTGGAAAATTTAGATACTGGAGAAAACATCAATTACAAAATAGTTGGAAAAGATGAGGCAGATTTAAAACAAAAACTAATTTACTTTCAGTCCCCTATCGGAAAAGGCCTTATAGGTAAAAATAAAAATGATTTAGTGGAAATCTCAACTCCAGCAGGAATTAAAAATTTTGAAATTAAAGATGTTAAGTATGTTTAATTTTTAACAATATTTTGAATTTGTTTTTCTGATATCTTGAAATTATTATCTACCCAAATTGTTTCAATTTTTTTTAGTTTTTCTCCCAAGCTTTTACCCTCCGGTAGATTATATTTTGACATCAACAACTTAGCACCAATTGGTAAAGTGGGAATTGTTTTGTTGTTAAAAATTTCTATAAACTTAATTAATTTTTTATCTACTTTTTTTGAATTAAATAAATAAAAATTAATTACATCAATTACTGACTGTCTTCCTTGAAAATATAACAATTTATTTAAATTTTTTTCTGTATAAAATTTATTATTAATTTTTTGTTTATAAAAATTATCAATAAATTTAAGTCTTTTTTGATCCTTTTTAGATAATTTAAATTTAAATAAAAAATAATCAGCATTATCAGTTTCATCAATTACCAATAATGAAAGTATAAAAATAAAATCAGTCTTTGAAAAAAATTTTTTAATATATTGATTTGGGCTCTTAAAAATATCTATTTTTTTAAATTGTGGAAATATTAGTTGAATTAATTCAAGACAATTTTGATCTTTAAACAACTTTTGCAAATTATCTAGAGTTACTAGTTTCTTAAACTCATCAAGTAATCTTTCAGAGGATAAACTTACAACTCCTCCTAAATTTTTTCTTATTATTTTTATAATTTTTAAATCGTGAGGCTTCTTTGAATAATTTATATAAAATCTGACATACCTTAGAATTCTTAAATAGTCTTCCTTAATTCTCTCTTCACACTCTCCTATGAAATTTATGACCCCTTCTTCAATATCTTTTTTACCATTGAATGGATCAAATATATTTCCATCCTTATCAGCATAGATTGCATTTATAGTAAAATCTCTTCTTGATGCATCTTCTTTCCAATCTAATGAAAATTCTACTTTTGCGTGACGTCCGTCTGTTGCAACATCTTTTCTTAAAGAAGTTATCTCAAATTTTTTATCCTCAATTAATGCAGTGATAGTCCCGTGCTCAATACCACTTTCATAATAATTTATATTATTTTTCCTTAATGCTTTACAAACTTCATCTGGTTTTAAATTGGTTGCTAAATCTATATCATCAGTCATTTCTTTATTAATAATTTTACGAATACAACCTCCAACAAATCTGATCTCGCTAATGTCAGAAAAATTATTTATTGCTAAAAAAATTTTTTTTAAAGAATTATTCTGGCTAAGCTCTAAGACTTTAGATGAAATATAATCTTGATTTTTAGATCTAAAAAAAAGTTTGTTTAAAAAATTATTCATATTTGGCTGGGGCTCTAGGATTCGAACCTAGGATGCAGGTACCAAAAACCCGTGCCTTACCACTTGGCTAAGCCCCAATATTAGTTTCGTATAGCACAAAAAAATAAAATTTATATAGTTTTTGAGGATATACACCAGTAATTTTTAAATTTTTTAGTAAAAATTTTTCTAGCTTTTTCACAAGCTTTTTTAGATAGATAATAAGCAACTATAGCAGATCCCGATCCAGTCATTCTTACAAAAATTGGCTTACATTGATTAGCAATAAATATTTTGATTAATTTTAATTTAGGATATTTTTTAAAAGCTATATTTTCTAAATCGTTATTTAGTTTTTGTAAAAAATTAGTATCAAACATTTTTTTTTGTGGTTTATTAAATTTTGATTTTGTAAATTTCATCACACCTGAGTAAATATTTTTAGTCGAACATCCAAAATTAGGTTTAACCACAAGTGTAAAAAGTTTTTTACAATTTTTATATCTTTTAATTACATTGTTTGATGATAAAATTGTATTTGATGTATTAATACCTAAAATAACATCTGAACCAATAAATTTTGTAATTGCCAATAGTTGCTTTCTGGTAATTTTAATAATTTTTTTTTCTATAAAATATTTTAATATTGTAGCAGCATTCATTGAGCCACCTCCTAAACCTGCCTTGGAAGGAATATTTTTTTTTATTCGTATTTCAAATTTTTGATCTTTTAAAATTTGTCTATCATCAAGTATTTTTAACAAATTAGAAATAGTATTTTTTTTTTTAATACCATAAGAAAATTTTCCATAAAATTTAATTTGATGCTTATCTAAATTGATTTTTTTAATATAAATTAAATCATTTAAATCTATAAAAGCAACTAGACTCTCAATTTTATGCATTTTAGATAGCTTTCCCAAAACATTGAGCGCTAAGTTAATCTTAGCAAAAGATTTTATTTTTTGAAATGCCATTGTTATGAGTTACTTAAGCCTTGGCTAAGTTTGATGCTAATTTTTTTTTTCATATCCGCATCAGTATCTTCAAAATTTAAAACATTATTCCAAAAATATCTTGCTTGGATCTTTCTATCTAATTTCCACAAAATATCTCCGTAATGATCATTAACTGTTGGATCATCTGGCATTAATTCTACTGCTTGTCTAAGTAGTGGTTCTGCTTTTGAGTAATCATCAGTTAGATAATATGCCCATCCAATTGAATCAATTATGTATGGATCATTACTTTTTGAAGCATAAGCTCTTTCAAGCATCTCTATTGCCTCTGGTATTTTAAAATTTCTTTCAAGCCAAGAATATGCCAGATAATTTAAGGTATAAGCGTCATCTGGATTAATACTTAAAGCTTCTAATAAATCTTTATCTGAATTTATATAATCACCTAATCGTTCATAACTCCCGCCTCTTCTATATAAAAGATCTGGTATTTCTTTTGAATTAGAATCTAAAGATTCAATCACTGTTGTATAAAAATTAATAGCAGATTGATATTGTTTTAAGTTCTTATTAAAATCACCCATTTCAAATAAAAATTTGATATTGGGATTTTTAATTTTTGAAAACTTTTCATTTATATAGCTTAATGCTTGAGTTTCTTTTTCTTGCTTAATCAAAATTTGAGCTTCTTTTTTTATTCTAAACCAATAGTAGAATTGATGTTTTTCATCAAAATTTTTTAGAATATCCTTAGCATTGTCAAAATCATTATTTAAATAATAGTTTTCAGCAACAAGAGATAAATTAAATTTAAATTTGGGATTCAAATAATTTGATAAATTTAAATATATATTTGAATTTTGAAAATCGTTTTGAGAAGAATATAAATTTGAAATAAGAAATAAGAATTCACCGACTAAATCGTTATGATTTTTACAAGAAAAAATTTTTTCAAATTCATTAAAATTTTTATTTTCAATCCATAATTTTGTTTGACTAAGTAAAATGGGAGTGTTGATAATATTTAAATCATTTGCGATATTTTCTACTTCTTTAAAATTACCTATTGATATCAAATAATTTAAATAGAAATGTATATATCTTGAGTAATCGCCATCACTATTATTTATTAAATTGAAAAAATACGAGCCAGTGTTTTCCTCATTTAAATAACACCTTTGAAATGTTTCAGAGATGTACGTTAAATTACCGTAGTTCTTTTTTTGAGATTGAATTTTTCCTTGTTTAAAAACATAAACAAATTGTTTTAAAGTTTCAAAAATTACTAATTTAAAACCATCATTATTTGCAAATGGTAATGATTTATCTAAATAACTTTCTACAAGATCAAAATTATTTTTTTTTAAATTATCTAAAGCTAGCAAGATATAAGCTTCAAAAAACTTTGAGTTATTCTTAGTTTCATTTTTTCTAATTATATTAATTGCTTGATCAACATTATTATCTAAAATGATTGAATTTACATACCTTTGCAAATATGGGTCATGATCATTTAATAGATCCTTTGAAGATTTAAAAAAATTAAATGATTCTGAAATATTTTTATTTTGAAAGGCAACTATGCCAGAAAAATAATTGGATAAATCTTTTCTATTAAAATCATTGAAACTATTACTTTTAGAAAATACTGGTGTCTGGTAGGATAATAATAGAATAATTATTAATTTTAAAATATTAAAATGCATATAATCATTCTATGACTAAAAAAATGATAAATCAAAATTCAAAATTTCAAAAAGAATTAATTAATACGGTTGAATCAGAATTTATTTTTAGTAACAAACCCATAAATCGATTTAAAATTATTGAAAATCAAAAAAATAATCAAATTATCGATAAAAAAGAGCAGATAATTCAATTAAAAAATAAACTGAATTCAATTGAAGATTGTGTGCTTAGAAAAAATTCTAAAAATTTAATTTTAGGTGAGGGAAACTTAAATAGCCCAATTATGTTAATTGGTGAAGCTCCAGGATCAGAGGAGGATAAATCAGGTTTGTCTTTCAAAGGCGAGACGGGAGATCTTCTTGATAAGATGCTGAGTGCAATAAATATTAGACGACAGAATATTTATTTATGCTACGCAATTAATTTTAGACCTCCTGAAGATAGGAAGCCTACCTCTCAAGAAATAAAAAGATATTCCACTTATTTAAAAGAACATATTTCAATTATAGATCCAAAAATAATCATATTAATGGGGAGTACCGCAATGGAAGCGGTCACAAGTATAACTAACAAAATTTCCGCAGAAAGAGGAAGTTGGAAAGAAACTATTATTGAAAATAAAACTTATCCTTTAATAATAACTTTTAATCCCTCATATTTAATTAGATTTCCTGAAAATAAAAAACATTCATGGGAAGATTTAAAAAAATTAAGACAAAAAATAAAAGATTTAAAATTAAAAATCTGAATGAAAATCCTTGCTGGTGTTGATGAAGTTGGTCGTGGAAGCTTGATAGGTCCTGTATACGCTGCTGCAGTAATTCTAAATAAATCAATTAATATAAAATTTTTAAAAGATTCAAAGTTAGTTGCTAAAGATAAAAGAGAATCGTTGTCTAATTATATTAAAAAGAATTCTATTTGGGCAATTGGCAAGGCTTCAATTAAAGAGATAGACAAGATAAACATATTGCAAGCAAGTTTACTAGCCATGAAAAGAGCAATTAAAAAACTAAAAAAAAAACCGTCTCATATTTTGATTGATGGAAATAAAGTTCCTGAATTAAAAAATTATAAATTAAAAGCAGTAATTAAAGGTGATCAAAAAATTCCCTCAATCTCTGCTGCGTCTATAATTGCTAAAGTTTCTAGAGATAAATTTATAACTAGACTTGCCAAAAACAATAAAGGATATGGTTGGGATCAAAATTTTGGTTACGGAACCAAACAACATTTAAAAGCAATAAAAAAACTGGGGATTAATAAGCATCATAGAAAAACATTTTCTCCAATATCTAAATTTAAGGCATACAATATATAGTTGTCCCCTTCTCAGTTAACACAAATCGAATCCAAATAATTCAATCCTAGGTTGACCGAAGAATCCATCTGGAGTCTAATTAATTTTTACAAATGAAAACTGAATTAAAAAATAAAATTATTAACGGTGACAGTCTCGAAGAATTGAAAAAAATTCCAAGTGAAACTTTTGATTTAATTTTTGCCGATCCTCCTTACAACTTACAATTAAAAAAAGAATTAACTAGACCCGATAGATCTAAAGTAAGTGCTGTAAATGACAAATGGGATCAATTCGAAAATTTTAAAAAATATGATGAATTTACATATCAATGGTTATCGGAGTGTAAAAGAATTTTAAAAAAAGATGGAGCTATTTGGGTTATTGGAAGTTACCACAATATATTTAGAGTTGGAACGGCAATACAAAACTTAGGTTTTTGGATTTTAAATGATGTTATTTGGAACAAAAATAATCCCATGCCTAATTTTAGAGGAACACGTTTTACCAATGCACATGAAACTTTAATTTGGGCATCAAAAAGTGAAAAATCAAAATACACTTTCAATTACCAATCATTAAAATGTTTAAACGATGATCTTCAAATGAGATCTAACTGGAATTTACCAATTTGTAATGGAGCTGAAAGGCTAAAAAAAAATGGAAAAAAAGTACATTCAACTCAAAAACCAGAGTCTCTTCTTCATAGAGTATTATTAGCATCATCTAATAAAGGTGACATGATCTTAGATCCATTTCTAGGGTCTGGAACTACAGCAACCGTTGCAAAAAAATTAGGTAGAAATTATTTTGGTATAGAAAAAGAAAAGGGTTATTTTAAAGCAGCAGAGCAAAGATTAAAGAATACAAAACCTATTGAAGATGATTTATTGGACACTCTTAAAAATAATAGATCGAAACCAAGAATACCTTTTGGTTCACTTGTTGAACTTGGAATAATTAAGCCGGGTACTAATATATTTGATAATAAGAAAAAAATATCTGCAAGAATTATGGCAGATGGCAGCATTAAGCATGAACAAACTGAAGGATCTATTCATAAAGTTGCAGCAACAATTTTAGGTGCTGAAAGCTGTAATGGCTGGACATACTGGCATTGCGATATTAATGGAAGAATACATCCAATTGATTATCTAAGACAAAGATTAATTTCAAATAATTAATTCTTATAAATTTTACCTAAATAATTTTCTAAAAATTTCTTATTTTTTGTTAATAGCTTTAAGCTGATATTTCTAAAAAAAATTATAATTGGATTAGATGCATGAAAGGCAAAATGATTTAACTTTGATCTGTTATTAATCATTTTTACTTTTGCAACTCTGTAATCATAGAAATTATTTTTATTATTTATAATGTTCTCAAATAACTCAGATGCACCCTCAATCGATTGTGATGCTCCTTGAGCAAATGAAGGAGGAAAGGCAAAAAAAGCATCTCCTAATAAAAAGATATTCTTACCTGGTTTTAGATAGCCTTTGCTAACAAAAACTGGGAAGCATTTAATGTTTTCAATATTCTCTAGAATAGTTATTGAAAGTTCATTTTTTAGTTTGTCTTTAATACTTTGAATGAAAGTTTTTTTTTTAAAAAGACTGTAATTATCTAGCTCATTTGCAGTTAGTTGATATTCTAAAACTCCAATAAAATTTAATTTTTCATTCTCTATATTTACTGGGTAAATCACATAATGAAAATTACGACCCATAAATAAAGAAATATTATTTTGATTTAAATTTTGAATTTTATTTCTTGAAATATTGCCCCTAATTGCAATCGAATTATTATAAGCAGGTTTAATTTTGTTGTTAGATATTAGTGATTTACCTTTCGAAAAAACACCATCAGAAATAATTAGATAATCACAAATTGCTTTAATATTTTTATTAAAACTTAAATCTATTTGATCATTATTTTTTTCAATTTTTTCAATATTATGGTCATACTTAATTATATCATCCTTTAATCCATCTTTTAAGAATTCAACTAATTTAGATCTTTTTAGTGTTGTATATTTGCAATCCTCAGAATTAAATTCTGAAATATTTAGATCACATATTTTTTTTTCTTGTTTAATTACAAAAAAATCAATTTTTTCAGGGTTAAATTTATCTTTGATTTCTAAAGTATTAAATCCAATTCTATTAAGAAGTTTGATACTGTTAGTTGATAACTGCACTCCATATCCTTCATCTATATTTATTGAGGTATTTTTTTCATAAATTGTTATCTGATAATCAGGATTTTCTTTAAATAAGTTTGCAATAAATAAACCTGAAATTCCCGCTCCTATTATTGCTATTTTCTTCATTTATGTTTTTCTAAATATGTAAAAATTTTTTTTGTAAAAGTTGGTAAAGTATAGTTTTTTAATTTTTCAGGATCAATCCAATAAGAAAATGGTATTGGTTTGATTATCTTATCATTTTGTATTTTAATTTTCATATTCATATTAGACATTTTAAAATTTAAATTTTGGTTAAAATTTTTAGGCTTAATTAATTCCTGCATTGGAAAAATATTTAGATTTTTCAAAAAATTAAACTTATTATTTTTAATTAATAAATATTTATTATTTTTTTTATAAACTTTGAGTAAAAAATATTTATCTTTTTTATTTTTTTTAATTTTAGTTAAAACAAAATCTTTCTTGATGAAAGATTTGCAGTTTTTTGAAATTGGGCATTTTTCACATATGGGATTATTAGGTTTGCAAATAAGTGCACCTAATTCCATTAAAGCTTGGGCATAATCGCTAGACCTGCTTGAGGTTCCTAAAACTTTTTTTCTTTTAATTAAATTTTCTTTTTGAATTTGACTTTCACTCTTTAAATATAAATATCTTTTCAAAACTCTTTCGACATTACCATCTAGTGGGATAATAGGTTTATTGAATGCAATGGCTGATATCGCACTTGCAGTGTAATCCCCAATGCCTGGTAGTGATTTTAAATCTAAATAATTATCAGGTATTTTTTTTTTAAAATTTTTAATTACGACCTGGGCAGCTTTTTTTAAATTTCTAACTCTTGAATAATAACCAAGTCCTTCCCAAAGTTTAATTAGTTTTCGATCTTCAAAACTAGCCAGAGTTTCTAGATCAGGAATATTCTTAATAAATCTATTAAAATAAGGTATCACTGTTGCAACTTGCGTTTGTTGCAGCATAAATTCACTCACTAAAGTGTAATATTGCTTTTTTTTTGAAGATACTCTACTTCGCCAAGGTAGTGATCTTTTGTGAATATCATACCAATTAAGAATTTTATTTGTTATTATTTGATCTTTCATATGTCTTTAAAAAATAATACTAAGCACAGAAACTTTACCATACAAGGATTAAGATCGTTCAAAGACACTTTGCCAAAAAACATAAAAAGAATAATAAATAAGAAAGGTCATATATATTCTGAGACATTAAATAACTGGAAATATATTGTGGGGAATGACTTGTTCGCCGTATGCTATCCAAAATCATTTAAAAACTCTAACAAGTTCGGGGTAAGTACGTTACAAGTAATGGTAAAGAGAGGGCATGAAGTTGATCTAGAATATTCAAAAAAAGAAATTATAGACAAAATGAATAGTTTTTTTGGATATACCGTAGTTGAAAAACTTAAATTCATAAGTTTTGATAATGAGCAAATCAAATTAGATAAAGAGAATAATGAAGATCAAAGCGTGACAATAAATAAATTTCAAAATAAGATTAATGCTGTAAAGAATGAAAAAATTAAAAAATCTCTAATTGAACTAACAAAGGTTTTTAAAGAAAAATGAAAAAACTCTTAATAATTCTCTTGGTATTATTTTATCCAATTATAAAAAGTAATGCTGAAGAAAAAAATATCAACAGAATGTTTGTTGGCAATCCTGATGCAAAAATCACAATCATTGCTTATGAGTCTTTAACCTGCAGTCACTGTGCAAATTTTCATAAAGACGTATATCCACAATTAAAAAAAGATTTTTTAGATACTGGACTAGCAAAAATTGAATTTAGACATTTTCCTTTAGATTTAGCGGCTTTTAATGCTGCAAAAATCTCACAATGTAGAAATGATGGTGAGACAGAAATCTATAATAGCTTATTCGCAAATCAGCAAAAATGGGTAAAGGGTAGTTCGGTAGAAGAAGCAAACAAAAATTTGCAAAAATTTCTAACTAATGAAGGTTTTAATCTAGAATTTGAAAAATGTATCTCAGATAAACAAATTGAAGATTTTGTTTTAAATGATCGAATCGAAGGAGTAAAAAACTACAATGTTAATGCTACTCCTACGATCATAATTAACAATAAAAAGTTTGAAAAATCACTTAATTATAAAAATTTGAAAAAAACTCTAGAAAAGCTGATATAAGTTAGCTCATGGAGTTTAAAAAAATCCAACTTAATGGATTTAAATCTTTTGCTGAAAAAACCAATTTCCTAATTGAAGATGGGTTAACAGGTATTGTTGGGCCTAATGGATGTGGAAAATCAAATATCGTAGAGTCATTGCGTTGGGTGATGGGCGAAACTTCTGCAAAAAGTATGCGTGGTTCGGGTATGGAGGATGTTATTTTTTCAGGAACCTCTAACAAGGCTTCAAAAAATATAGCTGAAGTATCAATCAGTGTTGCCAATGAAAATAATGAAGGACCCCTGCAATATCGAGAGTTTAGAGAAATTCATGTAAGAAGAAAAATTGAAAAAGATAAAGGATCAAAATTTTATATTAATGATAAAGAAGTAAGAGCAAGAGATGCTCAAATGTTTTTTGCAGACTTATCTACTGGTGCTCATTCGCCATCAATGATTAGTCAAGGAAGAATTGGTGCTTTAGTTACTGCAAAACCAACAGATAGAAGAGCAATTTTAGAAGAGGCTGCGGGAATATCTGGTCTACACGTAAGAAGACATGAGGCAGAACTGAGATTGGGTGCTGCAGAAAATAATTTAAAAAGAGCAGATGAGCTTAGAAGACAGCAGGAAAAACAATTAGCCAATCTTCAAAAACAAGCAGAGGAAGCAACAAAATATAAATTAATTTCTGAAGAAATAAAAAAAATTGAAGCTGGTTTGTATTATTTAAAACTTATTGAAATTGATAATGAAATTAAGGTTGAAAATGAAATTAATAACGAAGCCGAGGGAGAGGTAGCAGGTTATAATAATAAAATTGCAGAACTTGAAAAACTAATCAAACAAGAAACAGATAAAGTTTTGCCCTTAAGATCCAGAAATATAGAAAATTTATCAAAAATACAGAGACTAAATCTAGAATTACAAGGTTTGGATGAGGAAAATACCAGAACACAAACCGAGATTGAAGCATTAAAAAAATCTCTTCAGACTATTGAGGAAGATATAGGTCGTGAGAGAGGTATAATAATTGACGCAAATTCAAATGAAAAAAGACTAAAAGAAGAAAAAAATGAATTAATTGAAACAGACTCCAAATACTTTGAGACAGAAAAACTATCTAACGAAGATCTTGAACAAGCAAAAAAAGCCCTAAGTGAGGAACAAAAATCCGTAGACGAAGTTGTTAGTAATTTTGCAGACGGAGCTATCAATATTAGCATTGGACCAATTAAAAATGTAAAAAATACTATACTCAAAATTAAAGAATTAATTGACTCAAATCAACTAAACCAAGCGAGCGCATTACTTGATAGATGTACTATGGAACTTGATAGTTTTTTAAATGAATTAAAAAATGACAAAAGCAGAAATGAATTGCTAAGCGTAAATGAAAAAACTCAAAGCATAAAAGTTCTTCAAGAAAAATATGCAGATGCATATAGTAAAAACCAATCAATAAAAAATGAGTCTATTAAAAGAAATCAAAGAATAAATACTATTGAAACTGAAATTGAAAGTTGGAGAAATTTATTAACAAATTCAGAAAAAATGGTTGTAGAATTAACAGAAAGAAAAAATAAACTTAATTCTCAATTAAACAAATTAGATAATCAACCTAAACTTCAAGCTGAAAAAAAAGGGCAAATATCTGAAGGTTTAAGAATTTCAGAAAAAGAAAAAATTGAAAATGAAAAGATTATATTTGAAACAGATGAAAAAATAGAGAATCTAAGATCTCAGCTAAATGAAATACAAGAACAATCAATTCAATTTAGAGAGCGTAAAGCTAGTTCGGGAGCTACTATTGATGGACTTAAAAAAAGAAAAGGTGATTTGCTTGATAGAATTGACTCAGACTTAGATTTAACAGAAGACAATATTCTTGAAAACTCAAATTTAAATGGTGTTGAGGATCTACCAGATGCCGTTATTCAAGAAGATTTGCTAGATAAAAAGAAACAAGAAAGAGAAAAATTGGGATCAGTAAATTTAAAGGCTGATGAGGAAACAAGCAAATATGAGATTGAAATCAAAAAAATGGAGCAAGATAGAACAGATTTGGTAACAGCAATTATCAAGTTAAAAGAAAGTATTAATGAGCTAAATCAAAAAGGTCGAGAAAGATTAATTGAAGCATTTGAGAGAGTTAATAGGAAATTTAATGAAGTTTATACTAAACTTTTTAATGGTGGAAATGCCAAGCTTGAACTTGTTGACTCTGATGACCCACTTGAAGCGGGATTAGAAATGTTAGTCAGCCCCCCAGGTAAAAGACTACAATCAATAACCTTGTTATCAGGTGGAGAGCAAGCTCTAACAGCATTGTCTCTAATTTTTGCAGTTTTTTTATCTAACCCCTCACCTATTTGTGTTTTAGACGAAGTTGACGCTCCTTTAGATGATGCTAACGTAACTAGATTTTGTAATCTTCTTGAAGAACTAACCAAAATAACAAATACTAAATTTATTATTGTGACACACCACGCTTTAACTATGTCTAAAATGAATAGACTTTATGGGGTCACAATGCCTGAAAAAGGTATTAGTCAGCTTGTGGCTGTTGATTTACAAAAAGCTGAAAGTATGGTTGCATAGACCAAAATAATGTCAAAAGATCCGTTCAAAACTCGCTTAGAGATTGCAAAAAATAAGGTTTCCAAGAGACAATTATACAATAAAAATGAGAATTCTTCATCATTTGGGACTGCCTTTAAATTAAGCACAGAGTTAGTTTCTGCAGTTGTTGTTGGGACAATTATTGGGTTTATTTTAGACACGACCTTTGATACTAAGCCCTGGTTAATATTAATATTTTTTTTTGTTGGTGTGGTTGCTGGGATAATGAATGTAATCAGATCTGCAAATAACATGCAAAAATAGATTAGATATATATGGCTACAAATCCAATGAACCAATTTGAAGTTTACCGAATTGGTCCAGAAATTAAATTAGGGGTATTTGATATATCATTTACAAATGCAAGTTTGTTTATGGTTATAAGTTCTCTAGCTATCTTAATAATTTTCAATCTTGGATCAAAAAAAAATTCTATTTTACCAAACAAATTACAGCTACTAGCTGAGCTGAGTTACACGTTTGTTTCAAAAATGATAAGTGATACCGCTGGTTCAAAAGCAAAACCATATTTTGCATTTATTTTTTCACTTTTTATGTTTGTTTTGTTTTGCAACATGTTCGGAATGATACCTTACACTTTTACTGTCACAAGCCATATTATTGTAACATTTGTTTTAGCATCATTTATTTTTATAGGAGTAACAGTAATCGGTTTTATGAAACATGGTGTAGGATATTTAAAATTATTTGTACCAAGTGGAGTACCCGTAGTATTATTGCCACTAATCGTAGTAATAGAAATAATTTCTTACTTAAGTAGACCTATAAGTTTATCAGTTAGATTATTCGCCAATATGATGGCTGGTCATACAATGATGAAAGTTTTCGGAGGCTTTGTAATAAGTCTTGGAATAGTTGGTGGATGGCTTCCACTGAGTTTTTCGGTTGCATTAACTGGCTTGGAGATCTTAGTTGCTTTTCTTCAAGCATATGTTTTTGCAATTTTAACATGCATTTATTTAAATGATGCATTAAATTTACACCATTAATTAACATAGGAGGATATAATGGAATTAGAAGCAGCAAAAATGATCGGAGCAGGTCTAGCGGCAATAGCACTAGCTGGTGCCGGTGTTGGTATTGGAATAATTTTTGGTAATTATTTATCAGGAGCTATGAGAAACCCTTCTGCAGCACAAAAACAATTCCCAAATTTGCTTTTAGGATTTGCTTTAGCTGAAGCAACAGGATTGTTTGGATTAGTTGTGGCATTAATTATTTTATTTGCGTTTTAAATTAAATGATTAAAAAAATAATTTTTCAGTCTTTATTTTTTAGCTTCCTTTTTTTTAAGGAAGCTTTTGCGGCTGAAAGCGGTGGCATGCCTCAATTAAATCCTGAATTTTGGATTTCACAAATATTCTGGTTATCAATAACTTTTGGAATATTATATTTTGCTCTTGCAAAATTAATACTCCCAAAAATTAGCAATAATTTAGAGTCTAGAAAATCTCAAATACTTGAGAATATTGAGGCTGCAGAGAAACAGAGAGAGGAAAGTGAAAATAAGATACAAGAGTTCAACGATATTGTTTTAAAAGCAAAAACTGAAGCAAAAAATATTTTTAATCAAGCCAGAGAAAAAGCAATAAAAGACATAAATGCTAAGAGAGAAGTATTAGCCAAGCAAATAGATGAAGAGGTTAAAAAAGCAGAGGAAGAAATTAAAGTTTTAAGAGATGGTGCGCCTGATAAAATAAACAAAATTGCCATCGAAACATCTTCGGAGCTAATCCGTAAACTAATTGGTGTAGAAGTTAACAGTAGCAGTATTTCAGCGATAGTAGATGATTTATCAAGGAGAGGTGGAAATAAATATTATGGCAATTGATGCAACTTTCTGGGTAGCTATATCATTCATAATTTTTTTTGGTGGTTTAATTTATCTAAAAATTCCTCAAAAAGTTAATGAGCTTTTAAATAAATTAATTTTAGACATAAAAAATGAAGTTGATGAAAGTGAAAAATTAAGATCTGAAGCAAAAAATTTGTTGGATAGTGCTCAAAACAAATTAGATACAGCTGAAAAAGTTAGTAATGACATTATCGAAGAGGCAAAAAAAGAAAGTGATCAAATGATAATAGAAATGAATGATAAATTTCATAAGTCATCAGAGATTAAAAAAAATCTAGCGGAAAATAAAATTGATCAAATGAAAGAAGCAGCAATTAAAGAAATCAGAGATGCTTCAATTAAGATTGCTGTAGACTCAGTTAAAAAAATTATTACTACTTCAGTTGATGCTTCAAAATTAGACACTCTATTTCAAAAAAATCTTGAAGAAACTAAAGAGCAATTAAAAAAAATTAACTCATAATCCCTTACAATTTTTCAAAAAAACTATAGATTGTAAAAATGAAATCTATAGTAATTGGTTCTGGCTTTGGTGGTATTGCAGCAGCAATACGATTAAAAGCTAAAAATCATAATGTTACTTTAATTGAAAAACATCAAGACCTTGGAGGTAGAGCAAGAGTATTTAAAAAAAATGGATTTACTTTTGATGCAGGACCAACTGTCATCACTGCGCCTTATCTAATTAATGAGTTATTTGAATTATTTAACAAAAAACCTCAAGATTATATAGAGCTCAAGCCGCTAGATATTTGGTATCGATTTGTTTTTGAGGATGGATCTAACTTCGATTATTCCGGAAACGAAAATAATATGAAACTTCAGATAGGTAAAATAGAGAAAGAGGATATCAAGGGATATGAAGAGTTAGTAAAATTTACAAAAAAAATTTTTGATAAAGGGTTTTCAGAGCTTGCTGATATCCCTTTTGACAATCCTATAACAATGATGAAACAATTGCCTTCCTTGTTAAAACTTAAAAGTTACAAATCAGTATATTCCTTAGTTTCAACTTATATTAAAAATGAAAAATTAAGAAGAATGTTGAGTATGCACCCACTTTTAGTGGGTGGTAATCCTTTTACTACTACCTCAATTTATGGATTAATTTTATATTTAGAAAAAAAATGGGGTATTCATTACTCAATGGGTGGTACCGGAAATATCATAAATGGTCTTGAAAAGTTAATGTATGAGATAGGAATTAATATCATCAAAGGTAAAGAGGTTAAAAAAATATTAAGCTCTAAAAATATTATCAATGGAATTGAGCTTGATAATAAAGAAATTATTAACGCAGATAATGTGGTTTGTAATGCAGATCCACCAGCAGTGTATGAAAAATTGCTTAATAATAAAAATTATAACTCTTTATTTAATTGGAAAACGAAAAGGATGGAATATTCAATGGGTTTATTTGTTTATTATTTTGGAACAAAAAAAAAATATGAAAATATTCAACATCACACCATTAAATTTGGAGACAAATATAAAGAACATTTAGATGATATATTTAACAATAAAAAACTAAATAATGATATCAGTTATTATCTTCATAGACCTACAGCAACCGATTCTTCTATGGCTCCAGAAGGACATGATTGTTTTTATGTTTTGGTGCCAGTTCCAAACAATCAATCAAAAATTGATTGGATGATTGAAGGGGAAAAAATTAAAAATCTTGTAATTGACAAAATGGAGGCACATCTTATGCCAGATCTTAGGAGTAATATTGTTGAGGATTTTTACTTAACTCCAGATTATTTTGAAAAAGAACTTAACACTAAATATGGTTCCGGATTCTCTATCCAGCCAAAATTTACCCAATCCGCTTATTTCAGATTTCATAATAAATCAGAAATTTATAATGGTCTATATTTTGTGGGTGCTGGAAGTCACCCTGGTGCTGGAGTGCCTGGGGTACTTTCGTCCGCAAAAGTACTTGATAAATTATTATAATGTTAACAAAAAATTATCTTTCATTATATGCAAAATCATTCAACTGGGCAGGATTTTTTTTACCAAAAAAAACTTATGAAAAGTGTTCAGCCTTGTATGATTTTTGTAGAACAGTAGATAATTTGGCTGATGAAAAAAATTCTCTAGAAATTAAAAAAAACAATTTTTTAAAATTTAAATCTGATTTTAATAGTAAAAATTCAATGAACCCAATTATAATCAACATGTGGAAATTAATTGATGAATTTCAAATTTCTTTAAAAATTATAAATGACTTATTCGATGGCATAGAGACTGACTTAAAAGAAAAAGTAGTATTTAATAATAAAAAAGACTTATTAGTTTACTCATATAGAGTTGCTGGTACTGTGGGGTTAATGATGGCTAAGATCTTAAATGTAAAAAATAAAGATGCTTTAAAATCAGCAATAAACCTTGGTATTGCTATGCAATTAACAAACATTAGTAGGGATGTAGTCGAAGATAAAATGAATAATAGATTTTATATAAAAGAAAACATTAATGTTATTAAATCAACAATAGATTTATCAAATATTTTTTATGACAGTTCTTTTTGGGCCATAAGACAAATTCCACTTTCATTTCGTTTTTCAATACTTGTTGCCCGAAGAGTCTATAAGCGAATTGGATACAAGATTTCAAAAAAAAATACTTTTTCAGAATATGAGGCTTCTAAAAAAATTTATGTAACAAAACTTGAAAAAATTTATGAAACGATGATGTCAATTACAGATTTATTAAAACTTAACTTTATAAATAAAAATAACTATACTATTGATAAAGATCTTGATTTAATTAATGAAGAATCATTTATAAATGAAAGAATTTGATTACATTATTATAGGCGGTGGATGTGCAGGATTATCTCTTGCATATGAGCTGGATATTCACAATAAACTAGAAAATAAAACTTTAGCTATAATTGAGCCTAGAAAAAACTATGAAAGAGACAAAACTTGGTCGTTTTGGAAAATTATTGATCATAACTTTGTAGATTGCGTCATAAAGAGTTGGAAAGATTTCTCTATTAATCTGCCAAAAAAAACTAAATATATAAAATGTGATCACACTCCATATCAAACAATAGATAGTGGTCTTTTTTATAAAAAGATAATTAATAAATTGAGACAGAATAAAAATATCCATTTTTTTAAAAGTATTAACGAAATTAACATGGAAAGTGGATACATCTTTAATAGTGTCCCAACTGCAAATTATTCTAAAAATCTATTGTGGCAACATTTTATGGGTTTAGAAATTGAAACTTACAAAGATTTTTTTGATGAAGAAATATTTAATTTGATGGATTTTAACTGTGAGCAAAAGGATGCTGTACATTTTTTTTATACACTACCCTTTTCAAAAACCAAAGCATTGGTTGAGACCACATGGCTTTCAAAATTAAACAACGATGATCTTTTAAATTATGAGGATCAGCTTAAAAACTATATTAACAATAATCTAAATATTAAAAAATATAAAATATCTTATTCAGAGAAAGGAGCAATTCCTCTGTTCCAGCAAAAAAATATTAAAAGAGTAAATGAAATGTATATTGGTTCAGCTGGGGGAATGACCAGATTAAGCACTGGTTATACTTTTTTAAATATACAAGAGCAAAGCAAGCACATAAGAGAAAATATTGAAAATATTGAAAACACAAAAATTTTTAAAATTAATAAAAAATATAATTTTTTAGACAATGTGTTTTTGAATGTTTTATCAAATCATCCTGACAAAATGCCAAACATCTTTTTTAAACTATTTGAAGCTCAACCTAAAACTGTAATTAATTTTTTATCTAATAAAAGCTCTTTTGTTGAAGATCTATCAATTATTTTTAAAATGCCAAAAATTGTTTTTTTAAAAAATCTACTCAGATAATGAATAATTTTATAAATAAGATTAACTCAATACATTCTATAATTTTTTTTTTATTTACAGCTAGTTTTTCTATTTTGATTTATAAATACAAATTATTACAGCTATCTTCCTTAGTATGTTTTTTTTTAATACTCACTATTGGTGTTTCTCATGGAGCTTATGACAACATCAAGGGAAAATCTTTACTTAAAAGTTACAATATTAATCATATTTATATATTTTATTTGAGTTATATTTTATTTGGAACAATTGTTATCTTGTCTTGGATTGTTGCTCCAACAATTTCATTATTGATCTTTTTGATTATTGCTAGTTTTCATTTTGGAAAAGAGGATTCGCAGTTTTTAATAAAAAAATCATCCATTATAAATTCAATACTTTTTTTTTCTAAAGGATTTCTTATAGTTGCTGCCCCACTGTACTTTAATTTTGTAGAGACTATAAATATCTTTAAACTTCTATTGGTAGAAAATGAAAATTTTTATGAATATCTCGATTGGATTGAAACTAAAAATGTTTTAATAATTATTATAGGAATTAGTCTTTTAGCAAATATTTTACTTATCATTCAAAATTTTAGGATAATAAATATAGTTTTACTATTAGATTTTACATCAATAATAATACTAAACTATTTCTTATCACCTCTTGTGGCGTTTACTCTGTATTTTTGTTTTCTACATTCAATCAGACATATTGTTTCTATTGCCAATGAATTAAATAATGAGAATTTTTACCATGGTATTAAAGAATTTATCAAAAAAGCATTACCTCTATCAATTGTGACTGCTATTTTATTTATTTTTAGTTTAATTATTGCATATAATTATTATGAAATTAATGATGCAATTTTAAAAATTATATTTATAGGTTTGGCGTCTTTAACCTTTCCACATATATTGCTGGAATATCTTTTGGAAAAAAATGAAAAACAATGAAATAAAAATATTGTTAGCTGCACCCAGAGGTTTTTGTGCTGGCGTTGAAAGAGCTATAGAAATTGTCGAAAAAACAATAGAGAAATATGGCGCGCCTGTATTTGTTAGACATGAAATTGTTCATAATAAATTTGTTGTGGATAACTTAAAAACTAAGGGCGCTGTTTTTATTGAAGAGTTAGATGAAATAATTGATAAGAGCAGGCCTGTTATCTTTTCAGCTCACGGCGTTCCAAAAAGTGTTCCAGATAATGCAAAGAGCCTAAACATGACATATATTGATGCAACTTGTCCTTTGGTTTCTAAAGTACATAGGGAAGCTGAAAATTTACATAAAGCTGGCTATCATTTAATTTTAATTGGCCATCAAAATCATCCTGAAGTCATTGGCACCATGGGACAACTTCCAAAAGGTTCTATTGATCTTGTTCAAAATGAAGAAGAGGCTGAAAAATATCTATCAAAAAATAATCAAAAAATTGCTTATGTTACTCAAACTACACTATCTGTTGATGATACTGTAAATATAATTGATATTTTAAAAAAAAAATTCCCTATTTTAAAAGAACCAATTAAAGAAGATATTTGTTATGCTACAACTAATAGGCAAAAAGCAGTAAAAAATATTGCTAATAAATGTGATATGTTTTTTGTAATCGGCAGCAGAAATTCATCAAATTCTGTTAGATTGGTTGAAGTAGCAAAAAAAGCAGGATGTGAAAATTCTTTTTTGATTCACTCAAATAGTATAATTCCATTTAAGGAAATTGAGAAAGTTAAAACTATCGGGATATCATCTGGAGCTTCTGCTCCAGAGATTTTAGTTAAAAATTTTATTAATGAATTAAAAAAAAAATTATCTATCAAAATTGAGGAAGTAGAAATAATTAAAGAAGATATTGTGTTTAATATTCCTAAAAAACTTAATTAAATGGCAGTTTATACAAAAATTAGTAAGCACGATGTATCAATTCTAGATAAGAAATATTCTCTTGGAAACATAATTAATTTTTCAGGAATAAAACAAGGGATAGAAAATACCAATTATCTATTAAAATCAAAAAAACAAAAATTTATATTAACAATATTCGAAAAAAGAGTTCATAAAAAAGATATTCCATTCTTTATGAAACTAATGGACTCTTTAAGCAAATTTAATGTAATTTGTCCAAAGCCACTTAAGAATAATAATAACAAATACTTAACTTTAGTTAATAAAAAATCAGCATGTATTGTTTCTTTTTTAGAGGGAAAAGATAAAAAAAGTTTGAGTGATAATGAATGCTATATTGTAGGAAAAAATATCGCAAAAATGCATCAAATTACCAGAAAAAGTTCTCTATTTAGAAAAAATTCAATGGGAATTAACAAGCTTGGAAGCTTAATCAAAACTATTAATTTCAAATCAATAAATATAGATAAAAACTTTAAAAATTTTATCAATTCAAATTATTCAGAAATAAAAAAAAATTGGCCTAAAAAACTACCCTCAGGAATAATACATGGAGATTTATTTATAGATAATATTTTTTTTAATAAAAGTAAATTTTCAGGATTTATAGATTTTTACTTTTCTGCAAATGATTTTTTTATGTATGAAATTGCAATTTGTGTAAATGCATTATGTTTTGATAAAAGAGGAAAAAAATTTTTATTAAATAAAAAAAAAGTTAACAGTTTAATCAAAGGTTATGAAACAATAAAAAATATCTCTAATAATGAAAAAAATTCCTTAAATATTTTGTGTAGAGGTGCAGCCTTAAGATATCTTTTGACTAGGGTTTATGATTTTATCAATACTCCCAAAACAGCACTAATTAAGATAAAGGATCCAAAGGAATATTATCAAAAACTTCTAATCCACAATAAATTACATTCATTTAACGATTATATTAATTAATGATAAAAATTTATACTGACGGATCTTGCATTAATAATCCTGGTAATGGAGGTTGGGCTGCAATAATTAATGATGATGGAAAAATATTAAAAATTAGTGGTAGTGAAAAAAATACTACAAATAATAAAATGGAACTAATGGCAACAATTGCGGCTCTTAAAAAAGTAAATTCAAATAAAAAAATTCAAATTTTTACTGACTCAAAATATGTAAAACTTGGTATTACTGAATGGATACATAAGTGGGTTAAAAATAATTGGCAGACCTCAAAAAAAGAAGATGTAAAAAATAAAGAATTATGGATAGAATTGTTTGATATTACAAACTCTCTAGATGTTGAGTGGAAATGGGTTAAAGCTCATGCGGGTAATCTACTAAATGAAGAAGCAGATTTTTTAGCAAAAAAAGCTGCCCAATCGAATTAGATCAATTCTAGAAAATTTTCCGCTGCAGAAATTTCACAGGCTCCTGTATCTTCTTCTTCCTGTAATTTAATAACTTTTAAATTATCAACTAGCATAGTGTATCTATTTGATCTTATCCCAAGACCCCTTGCACTTTTATCAACATCGGCACCTATTGCTTTTGTAAAATTTAAAAAAGGGTCACCAATCATCAAAATTTTATCACCCACATTGTTTTCTTTACCCCAGGCATTCATAACAAAAGGATCATTAACAGAGATACAAATTACATGATCAATACCTTTTTCTTTAAATTTTTCATGATTTTTAACATATCCTGGTAAATGTTTGGCTGAACAAACAGAAGTATAAGCACCTGGCAAACCAAAAATTATAACTTTTTTGTCCTTAAGAAATACATCTATATTTTTTTGAACTGGATCACCATTTTCAATAATAAATACCTCAGAATTAGGTACAATTTCATTCTCTTTTAACTTCATTAAATTCTCACTTTTATATGTTGTTTTACTTTATCAAGATTATTTTCAATTACATCATAATTTTCTTTTTCATCCAAAATAAACTTAAGTTCTTCAGGTAGATCTTCGTTAACACCTGTTGCTTCTAAAATAGCTTTTGGAAACTTACAGGGATGTGCAGTGGCTAATATAATGTTGATACCATCTATATTTACCTTTTTTAATGCACCGTAGCCAATGGCAGTGTGTGGATCTAACATTATTTTATTCTTCTCATAAACATTTTTAATTATTTTTAAAACTTCTTCTTCACTTACGCTAGATGATAAAAAATTTGAATTAATTTTCTCTAACTCTTTTGTGGCGATATTATATTTTCCAGTCTCTTTAATACCTTTCATAATATTATTTGTTAATAAATCATTTGATTCATTAATATCGTAAATTAATCTCTCAAAGTTACTGGCAATTTGAATATCCATACTGGGCGAATTAGTTTCTGTAACTTCTTGAGCTTCGTAACTTCCTTTAGAAATTGCTCTGTGTAAAATATCATTTTGATTAGTTGCAACTATCAATTTATTTATGGGTAATCCCATTTTTTTTGCTAAATAGCCTGCATAAACATCTCCAAAATTTCCAGTAGGAACAGAAAAATTAACTTTTTGATTATTGGGATCAATTAAAAAATAAGAATAAAAATAATAAACTGCTTGTGCAATAATTCTTGCCCAGTTAATTGAATTTACACCAGACATTTTTATTGAATTTGAGAAATTTTTATCTGCAAACATCGATTTAACTAGATTTTGACAATCATCAAAATTTCCCTTTATCGCTAAATTAAATACATTTTTATCTTTTACAGTAGTCATTAGTTTTCTTTGGACTGATGAGACTTTATCTAATGGATGAAGTACGAAAATATTTATATTTTTTTTTCCCTTTATAGCTTCGATAGCCGCAGCACCTGTGTCCCCAGAAGTAGCTACTATAATATTTATTTTACTATTTTCATTTTTTAAGTAATATTCATAAAAATTACCCAAAAGCTGCATAGCTACATCTTTAAATGCTAATGTTGGACCATGAAATAACTCAAGTATTTTCTTATTTTCTATTTCAATTAAGTCCACAACATTTTTTTTTCTAAAAACAGAGTACGATTTATCAATTATTTGAGATAAATCATTTTCTGTAATAAAATCTGTAACAAATGGTTGGATAATTTTTTTTGCTAAGTCTTGATAATTCAGCTCTTTTAATGAAGATAGTTCTTTTTCATTAAATCTAAATAATGATTTAGGAACAAACAAACCACCATCATCTGCTAATCCTTTTAAAAAAACTTCTTTAAAACTGTAGTCTTGGTTATTATTTCTAGTGCTAACGTATCTCATCTAATAATTTTTTTTTCTAAAATATAAATATATGAAAAGAATCGAAATCGCTAATGAAAACCAAGTAATTGCATACTTTTTATGATTGTTTGAAATATCAGCCGATATTTTTATTGGCACTGGATTTTTATAATCACCAGTCAAATATATAATATATTTTGAAAATGATTTACCTGTATATTTAAAAATATCATCTCTGTTTAATGTGAACCAATAATTATCCTTCGATATCGTTTTCTGGTTTAAAATAATTTGCTTTATTTTGAAGTTTTAAAATACCAGTAATATTTTCTTGATTAATTTCATTAATTTCAGGTGCATTCTTCATTTCAAAAGGAATCCATCCTCTATTTATTAGATAATTTTCTCCATTAACTAAAATTGGATTTAATACTTCAAAACCTGGTTTGCCTTGTTGATTAAGATTGTATAAGTAGATTTGTTTATTAAAATCAATCTGTCCAGAAGCTTTTATTTTTAAATAATTTTTTTTTTCACCTTGAGTTAAAAATACAGCTTCACTCTTTAAAGAACTATTTATTTGATTAATTAAATCTAATTTCCAATTTAATCTAATAATTTGCCATGAACCTAAAGATAAAAAAATGAAAATAAAAAAGAAAACAAAAACAGAAAATAAAAACTTATGCTTCAAAAGTTATTTCTTAACTTCCCCAAATATAAATTGCTGCAAATAGGAATAACCAAACTACGTCAACGAAATGCCAGTACCATGCAGCTGCTTCAAATCCAAAGTGATGATCTTTAGTAAAATGACCTAATCTTCCTCTCCATAAACAGACTGCTAAGAAATATTGTTCCAACTATAACGTGAAAACCATGAAAACCTGTGGCCATATAAAAGACAGCGCCATAAATATGACCAGAATAATCAAATGTTGCATGATGATATTCATAAGCTTGTAGCGCAGTAAAACAAACACCCAAGTATTACTGTGAGTGTTAGTCCTTGAATAAAGCCTTTTCTATCATCTTCTAATAAAGCATGATGTGCCCAAGTAACTGTAGTACCTGATAGTAGTAATACTAAAGTATTTATTAGAGGAATATCCCATGGATCAAAAGTTTCGATATCTTTAGGTGGCCATACATTTCCAACAAACTCATTTGGAAATAGGCTAATATCAAAGTAAGCCCAAAACCATGCTACAAAAAACATTACTTCTGAAGCAATGAATAAAGTCATTCCATATCGATGGTGAATTTGCACTACAGGTGTATGATGGCCCTGGTGCTCAGCTTCAATAACTACATCTCTAAACCACATGTAAGCTCCATAAATAACTAGAGCAAGACCTAAATACATGCCCCATGAAACTTCGCTATGAAAATAATAAACTGTACCTAGCGCTAAAACCAAACATGAAAAAGATACATATATAGGCCAAGGACTTGGGTCTACTAAATGATAATCGTGTTTTTTTTCTGCTGACATATTTCTAATTATGATTGTTTATAATAATCTGTCGAGAAAAAAGTATATGACATAGTAACATCTTCTAAATTTTTAGTTGTAGCATCATTAACCATCTCCGGATCTAAATAAAAAGTCATAACATAAGTGGCTTTTTCTCCAGCTTTTAACTCTTGTTTTTCAAAACAAAAACAACCAAGTTTATTGTAATATTTACCAAAGCTTGCAGGCGAAACATTAAAGCTCGCTACCCCAGACGATGGTTCATTACCATAATTTTCTACTACAAATTCTATTTTATTAACCTGACCCACTTTTACATCCATAACATTTGTTTTAGCTTTAAAATTCCATGGAAGATTATTGACATTAGTATCAAATCTAACGCTAACAATTTTATCTAAAACAACTGCTGGAGCTTGTTTTGAGATTTGTGTAGTACCACCAAAGCCAGTAACTCTACAAAAAATATCATACAAAGGCACTGCTGCAAATGAAAGCCCAAGCATTAAAAAGAAAATTCCAGCAAGCAGAACAGGTGTTAATGTTTTATTTTTAATCATAGTGGTCTGTCAAAAACTCCAACATTGTAAAGAGTAAACAAAAATAAAAAAACCATAAATGCTAAAATAGCTATAGCTGTTAAAATGTTTTTTCTTTTTGTTTTTCTATCTGGAGTTATCATAAAATTTTATCTATTAAAAAAAGCACAAATACTAAAAAAAGATACAATATTGAATATCCAAAAATTGATTTAGCTTTTTTTGCATTAAATTTATTCTTTTTAAATTTATAAAGTTCATAACATAAATAATTGTAATACAAAGTAAAAATTAAAGATGGAACTAAAAAAATTAAACCTACAAAATTTATTGCATAAGGAAAAATAATAACTGGCAACATCAAAAGAGAATAAACAAAGATATTTAGTTTTGTGCTTTGAATTCCATTAGTAAGAGGTAACATTGGTATTTTGGCTTTTTTATAATCATCTGATTTGTACAAACTTAATGCCCAAAAATGTGAAGGAGTCCAAAAAAATATAATTAAAAAGAACGCTATTGGCTCAATGGAAATAGAATTCGTTGCAATTGTCCAACCAATTACAGGTGGTAATGCACCGGCTATTCCACCAATTACAATGTTTTGTGGAGTTTTTCTCTTAAGCCAAATTGTATAAACAAAAACATAAAATAAAATTGTAAAAAGTAATAAACCAGCTGAAATTCTATTGGCAAAATAGTCCAGTGTAATTACTGAAACTATAGATAAAGTAACTCCTAATATTAATGCTTGGTTTTTATTTACTTTTCCTGCTGGAATAGGTCTTAAGCAGGTTCTGGTCATAAGCGCATCTAGGTCAGATTCATACCACATGTTTAAAGCTCCTGCTGCACCAGCACCAAGAGATACTAATAGAATACCAATTATTGCGTCTTTATTTGGAATTACATTTGGTGCAGTTAATAATCCAACAGCACAGGTAAATATCACCAGAGACATTACTCTTGGCTTCATTAACTTAAAGAGTTCAGAAAAATTAAATAAATCTTCCTGACTTAAGTTTTTAGTCTTTGACCTAAAATTTTCCATTATTCTTGATGCTTAAAACTCTTAGCTATGAGATTTTTGTGCACCCTCATTATCTTCAAATTTTGGCAACTCATCAAAAGTATGAAAATTTGGTGGAGATGGAACAGTCCACTCTAATGTTGTGGCACCTTCACCCCATGGATTTTGAGCTGCAGCTTTCTTTTTTGAAAATGAATATATTAGATTTGCAAAAAACACCACAAGTCCTGCGACTGCAATATATGAACCAATTGATGACACATAGTTCCATCCAGCAAATGCATCTGGATAATCTGCATATCTTCTTGGCATACCCGCTAATCCTAAAAAATGTTGAGGGAAGAATACTAAATTCACTCCAATAAAAGTTAACCAAAAATGTAATTGCCCCATCCATTCTGAATACTCATACCCAGACATTTTACCAAACCAATAATAAAACCCTGCAAATATTGCAAACACTGCACCTAGTGAAAGGACATAATGAAAGTGAGCAACAACATAATAAGTGTCATGCATAGCTGTATCAACACCAGCATTTGCTAGAACAACTCCTGTTACACCACCTACTGTAAATAAAAATATAAAGCCTAACGCCCATACCATTGGAGTTTTAAAAGAAATTGATCCACCCCACATCGTTGCTATCCAAGAAAATATTTTAATTCCTGTTGGAACTGCAATAATCATTGTGGCTGCTAAAAAATATGCTTTTGTATCAGTGCTTAATCCCACTGTGTACATATGGTGAGCCCAAACAACGAAACCTACCACACCAATTGCAACCATTGCATATGCCATTCCCAAATAACCAAACACTGGTTTCTTAGAAAATGTTGAAACGATATGACTTATCATTCCAAAGCCTGGTAAAATTAAAATATAAACTTCTGGGTGACCAAAAAACCAAAATAGATGTTGAAATAAAACTGGATCACCTCCAGTTTGTGCATCAAAAAATGCAGTTCCAAAATTTCTATCTGTTAAAAGCATTGTTATCGCTCCAGCAAGTACTGGTAAAGATAACAACAATAAGAATGCAGTAACTAAAATTGACCAAGCAAACAATGGCATTTTATGCAAAGTCATTCCTGGAGTTCTCATATTCAAAATTGTAGTAATAAAATTAACCGCTCCTAAAATTGATGAAGCTCCAGCTAAGTGTAAACTTAAAATAGCTAAATCCATTGCAGGTCCTGGTTGACCGGCTTTAGATGATAGAGGAGGATAAATAGTCCAACCACCTCCTACTCCTTGAGCACCTGGAGGGCCATCTACAAAAATTGATAAAATTAATAGCGTTAATGAAACCGGTAACAACCAAAATGAAATATTATTCATTCTTGGAAATGCCATATCTGGTGCACCAATCATAATTGGAACAAACCAATTTCCAAATCCACCTATCATCGCTGGCATCACCATAAAGAAAATCATAATTAAACCATGACCAGTAACTAAAACATTATACAAATGATAATTTCCACCCAAGATACCATCACCAGGATGCATTAATTCTATTCTCATCAAAACAGAAAATAGAGTTCCAATAATTCCTGCAACAATTGCAAAAATTAAATACATCGTTCCTATGTCTTTATGATTTGTGGAATACGCCCATCTTTTCCAACCTGTTGGCGTATGGTGATCGTCGTGTGATGCTGTTTGTGTATACATAATTATTTACTCGCTAGTTTTTTAAATTGATCTTCTTCTAATGGTTCTTTTGCAAATTTTATTTTTGCACCCATTAACCACTCTTGGTAGTCCTCTTCTGAGACTACTCTTACTGTAATTGGCATAAATGCATGTTTAATTCCACAGAGTTCAGAGCATTGACCATAATAAGTTCCAATTTTTTCTGCTTTAAACCATGTTTCATTTATTCTTCCCGGAACTGCGTCTCTTTTAACTCCAAAAGATGGAAGTGCCCAAGCGTGAAGAACATCGTTTGCAGTGATCAATACCTTAACTACTTTATTAACAGGAACAACTACTTCATTATCAACAGCTAGTAATCTTGGTTGGTTTTCCTTAAGATCTTTATCTGCCACCATGTAAGATTCAAAAATTATATTTTCATCAGGATATTCATATCCCCAGTACCATTGGTACCCAATAGCTTTAACTGTTACATCTGCTTTAGGAATTGCGTCTTGCTTATATAAAATTTTAAATGATGGAACAGCCATTACTATTAAAATTAAACACGGTATTAATGTCCACAATACCTCAACAGCCACATTGTGTGTTCTTTTAGATGGATTAGGATTTCTTGATGCTCGAAATCTTATACACGCATAAACCATTAAAAATAAAACAAATGCACTTATTGCAATTATAATAGGTAATAAAAGTTTATCATGAAAATTCACAATTTCCCTCATGGACTGAGATGCTGCATCTTGAAAACTTAATTGCCAATTTTTTGGCTGATTAGCAAAGGTCTCGGTTGCTGAAAATAGAGCTATAATTGTTAAAAAATATTTTTTCATTTAAGATGTATATAAAGCTCTTTTTAAAAAATTACACTTTTGTTTTCGCGACAATTTATCAAAAAATTGCATAATTTACGATTGAAATTGCAGAAATAACTGCAGTTTCTGATCTCAATATATTTTCATTAATTTTTATCGGCTGAACACCTTTATATGAGAGAATCTTTTGTCTTTCACTTTCAGAAAAATCACCCTCAGGACCAATGATTATACAAATAGGTTTATCAGATAATTTAGAAGCATCTATTTTTGAATTTTTTGAATTCAGGTCAGTAAAAATTAATTCAAAATTATTTAAAGTTAAAAATTCATCTAAAGTTTTTGGATCTTCGATACTGGGTATTATCAATCTGTTAGATTGTTCCGAAGACTCTATAATAACTTTGTTCAATCTTTCCTTATTAATTTTTCTAACTACAGTTCTATCAAAAATTATTGGAAAAAATTTTGTGACCCCAAGTTCTGTTGCTTTTTGAATCATGAAATTAAAATAATTAGATTTAATTGGAGAGAAAGCTAACCAAAGTTCTTTTCTATTTTCTTTTTGTCTAAGTTGTTTGGTAACTTTAAACTCAACAATAGATTTAGAAATATTCAAAATTTTTGCTTCCCATTCACCATTGTTATTAAACAATGAAATATTATCTCCAATCTTTAGTCTCATTACTTTTGTTAGATAATGTGATTGAGATTTATCAAGTTTATCACTTAAATTTAAAGATAGATTTTCTAAAAAGAATAATCGAATATTGCTCATTTATGTTAAGTTAGTTTATGAAAAATATTAAAGCAATAATTTTTGATGCCTACGGCACTTTGTTTGATGTCAATTCAGCTGCAAAAAAATGTAAAGAAAAAATTGGTGATAAGTGGGAAGGATTTGCAAACTATTGGCGAACTACTCAGCTAGAATACACCTGGCTTAGAAGTATGATGGGTAGACATAAAAATTTTTGGCAAATTACTGAGGATAGCTTGGACAAATCAATGAAAGCATTCAATATTGATCTTGCTATGAGGGATGAATTATTAGATCTCTATAAAGTTTTATCACCTTTTGAAGAAGTTCAAGAAGTACTAAATATTTTAAAACAAAAAAAAAATAAATTAGCTATTCTGTCTAATGGTACTCCTGAATTATTAAAAGAATTAGTAAGAAGTAATAATTTAGAAAATATTTTTGATGACCTGTTTTCAATAGAACAAGTAGGTGTTTATAAACCAAATAGTAAAGTTTACGATATACCAATAAAAAAATATCAAATTAATAAAAATGAAGTTGCATTTTTAAGCTCTAATACATGGGATGTTTCTGGAGCTGGCAACTATGGATACAATGCTATTTGGGTAAATAGAAATAACAATATTTTTGATGCTCTAGATTATCAACCATCTTATGAAATTAACAATTTAAAAGAGTTAACAAATATTATCTAACTACCAAGAGGAATTTGGATCTTTTAAAAACTCAATCTCATCTTCGGTTGACTTTCTATCAAGGATCTCATTTCTATGTGGGATATCTATTAAATTTTTTTATAGCTTTTGTATGATCCTTCCAGGATTTTTTAATATCATTTAATCCAGGGTGATCACTAAGGTATCTATCTAAAAAAAAATATGCCATTTCATGATCAAATAATTCTTCACTATGAATAAGAGGTAACAACATAAAAAGTCTTTGATCTTGATCTAACGGAGTTCTAAATACCCAGATTTTAAAGCATAATTGACTATCAATCTTGCTTTTGAGTCTTGTTCAAAAGATTTCTTACTGTCCTCTAAACATGTTTCGAGAAAATTGATCTAGAAGAATAACTAAAGCCAAACAACCTTCTGGCGTATCTTGCCAATCGTCATATTTATTTAAGCTAGCATTTTCATAATCAATTAAAAAATTCTCTTTTATCTCTTGATCAATTTTTTCGTCTTTTTTAAATCTTTTTTCAGATGGCGTTTTAACAAACCAAAAATCTAAAACTTCACTAATTCTAGTTTTCATATTCTTTTTTCATCAAAACTTTTATTTAATTTTAAATTAATAATCTTAGAATTTTTATCATTCCAATTTGATAGAGATTTCAAAATAGGAATTAATGATTGTCCAAAAGATGTTAAAGAGTATTCGACTTTTGGAGGCATTACACTTTTAACCTCACGACTCACCAGTCCATCTTGTTCTAATTGCTTAAGCTGTTTCGATAGCATTTGTTGAGTAATTTTTGAAAGCGTTCTTTTTAATTCTCCAAATCTAACTTTTTTTTCATTAAAAAGTTTAAAAAGAATTCTTATCTTCCATTTACCACCAAACAAATAAGTGGCTCTTTCAGCGGGACATTGGATTATTTTTTTCATGATTATGGTATATAAGTATGAAAAAAACTTTCAAGTATGTTAAATCATACCGGTATGATTTTATTGTCTACTTGTAATTTAAATTAAAAGTCACTATCTACTTTATAAATAATCTAAACTTAAAGGAAATTAAATGAATAGAGGACAAAAAGCTGGAGATAAACCAATTGCAATAGATGTCGAACAAGGAAAATCTTATTACTGGTGTTCATGTGGAAAAAGCTCAAAACAACCTTTCTGTGATGGATCTCATAAAGGGTCTGAATTTAATCCACAGGTTTTTAAAGCCGAGGAAACAAAAAAAATGTTTTTTTGCACTTGTAAGCAAACAAATAATCAACCATTTTGTGATGGATCTCACGGTAAAAGTGAATAAGTAAGTTGATTAAAAATATTTAGTAATTAGATTAAAGCTATGAAAAATATTGAAGTTAGTAAAATTATTGATCCAATTCCAGCATCTGATGGTGCAGGTGTTAAATTAAAAAGAAGTATTGGTGTTGAGCCTAATTATTTTGATCCATTCTTAATGTTAGATGAGTTTGGATCTGAAAATAGTGAAGATTATATTGCTGGTTTTCCTCCACATCCTCATAGGGGGATAGAGACTGTAACTTATATGTTGGCTGGAGACTTTGAGCATGAAGATAGTACTGGTGGTAAAGGCAGAATGACAGCTGGTGATGTACAATGGATGAGAACAGGAAGTGGAATTATTCATTCTGAAATGCCAGCTATGAAAGAAGGTAAACTTCATGGGTTTCAGTTATGGATTAATATGCCAGCTAAATTAAAGATGAGTAAGCCTGAATACATTTATATCGATGCAGATAAAATGAGTGTTCATAAAGATAAAGATAAACAAGTTAAAGTTATTGCAGGAAAATTTGAAAATGCAGAAGGTCCAGTTAAAGGCCATAATGTTGAACCTGTTTATTTTGATGTTGAATTAAATAAAGATAAAGAATTTAATTTTGAACTACCCCAAACTCATAACTCATTTATTTATTTAATTAATGGTGAAATTAAAATTGGTGATAAAGATCATGAAGAAGTATCAAACAGTACCTTAATCCTATTAACAAAAGGAAATAAATTAAAAATAAAAGCAAAGAGTAATGCTAAATTTTTAGTTATCTCTGGAAAACCTATTAACGAAGAAATTGCAAGAGGTGGTCCATTTGTAATGAATACTAAAGCTGAAATCTTGCAAGCAGTGCAAGATTATCATAATGGTACATTTGTAAAATAAATTTATGAATACAGTAATTATTTCAAAACCAGGTGGTCCAGAAGTTTTAGAATATAAAGAATTAAAACTCGAAGAACCTAAGGCTGATGAAGTAACAATTAAAAATCATGCAATAGGTTTAAATTATATTGATACCTATCATCGTTCGGGTCTTTACCCATTAAGTCTTCCTTCTTCTATTGGATTAGAAGGTGCAGGAGAAATAATAAAAATTGGATCTGAAGTAAAAAATTTTAAAGTTGGAGATAAAGTAGCCTACTGCGCTGCTCCTGTTGGTGCATATTCAACGCACAGAAATTATCCGATAAAAAGTCTTGTAAAAGTTCCTGAAGCAGTTGAATTAGAAACTGCAGCAACTTTAATGACCAAGGGAATTACGACTTTTTATCTTCTACATAAAACTTATCCTGTAAAATCTGGAGAAGATATTTTGTTTCATGCTGCAGCAGGAGGTGTTGGTCAAATATTTGGTCAATGGGCTAAAAGCTTAGGATGCAATGTAATTGGAACTGTTGGCTCTGATGAAAAAATCGAGATTGCAAAACAAAATGGTTATGACCACGTAATAAATTATAACAAAGATAATTTTGCAGAAAAAGTTAAAGAAATTACAAATGGTAAAGGTTTATCAGTTGTCTACGATGGCGTTGGAAAAAATACTTTTGATGGCTCAATAGAGTGTTTAAAACTTAGAGGTATGCTTGTTTCTTTTGGTAATGCATCGGGACCTCTAGATCTTGTAAATGTAGCTAAGTCAATTCAACCAAAGGGATTATATTTAACAAGACCAAGTATAATGCAATACACAACTACTCGAGAAGAATTAGAAGAAGCTACAAATAAAGTTTTTGAAATGGTATCTAGCGGAAAAGTAAAAATAAAAATTTCAAAAAAATATTCATTAAAAGATATTGCTAAAGCCCATACAGATCTAGAGTCACGAATTCTTACTGGCCCTGCAGTGCTTATTCCCTAATCAACATCAACATCCATATCAGACATATGCAATTTTAATGCGTTTGTTGATATATGAATCTCTCTTATAAAAAAAAGAATAGAAACAATCATCGATAGACAACAAGATCCAAATATTAATCTAGCTAAAAAAACTTCATCAAAATATAGCGCAAATACTGTAAGCATATTAAATAAAAAGCCAAAAGAAGCAAAAAGAATAGTCCATCTCAACAGAGTGATTCTACCACTTAAATTAATAAACTGCTTTTTCCATTCTGGAGGAATATGTTTTTCATAAACATGTTCGTCATGAAGTTGTCTGATAAGAATACTTAAAGAATGGAATCTATTACTATAAACGCTCATTAACAATGGTATTGCAGGAAACATCAAGGCAGTTACTGTGTAATCTATATTCATACGAATCAATTTGATTATGAAACTAGCCTTTGTTATTTACAAGTAAAATATTATGAAACAGCTAAGCCTATTTATTGAATTAATCAGATTAAAAAAACCAATTGGTTTTATGCTTTTGTTTTGGCCTTGTTCATGGGGTTTGTCAGTTGCTTATAATTTTGAGAATAATTTAAATTTATATTTTTTTTATATTGTTCTTTTTTTTCTTGGCTCAGTATTGATGAGGTCTGCCGGATGCATAGTAAATGATATTTTTGATAAAGATTTTGATAAAAAAGTTTTAAGAACAAAAAATAGGCCCATAGCCTCTGGAAAAATTACTGTAAAAGTTGCAATTCTTTACTCATGTATTTTATGCTTATTAGCATTATTGGTCTTATTAAATTTTAATTACTTTACAATAATTTTAGCTTTGGGATCTATGCCATTAGCATTCACTTATCCCTTAATGAAGAGATTAACTTATTGGCCTCAATTATTTTTAGGTATAACTTTTAATTATGGACTAATATTAGGTTGGACAGCAGTTTATGGAAAAATAGATTTCATTCCACTTATTTTTTATATTGGGGCCATATTTTGGACATTAGGCTATGACACAATTTATGGATATCAAGATATTAAAGATGATGAGATAATTGGACTTAAATCAACATCTATAAAATTTAAAAATAAAGCGAAACAATTTTTAATTACATGCTATTTAGTCTTAATATTAATTCTAATAATTATTGGATACATGATGAGCTTTAGCAAATATTATTATTTTTTTTTAATAATTCCTTTTATCCATCTTTTTATATATCAAATAAAAATATTTGATCATAATAGCCCAGAAAATTGTCTTAAGGCATTTAAGAGTAACAATTTATTTGGATTAATTGTTCTTTTTAATATTTTGATAGGAAAATTTATTTAATGAATGACAAAAACATTTATAAAAGATTATATAAAGACTACACAAAATTATATTTAAATAAAATTATTTTTGCAGCTTTCTTTTCTATAATAATTGCTGTAAGCACATCTGCAATTGCATGGCTTTTGGATCCTGCAATAAAAAAATTGTTCATTGAAAAAGACCAATCTTTAATTTTCATCATACCTCTTGCGATAATCCTTGCTTTTTCAATTAAGGGTATCTCTTTATATCTTGCAAAAACTACGATGATAAGTATTGGGGAAGAGGTCAAAAAAAAACTTCAGTTTGATATGATTAAATCGTTGATAAATGCTGATACTTCAAGTAATTCATAAAAAACATTCTGGAAAATTTATTTCTAATCTTACTTATGATGTAAATCACATAACAGATAGTCTTAGTACTGGAGTATTAAATTTATTTAAAGATAGCGTCACACTAATTGGTTTATTAATGGTGATGTTTTTTCAAAATTGGAAGCTGTCTCTTATTGCAATTATCATGATTCCCTTAGCAAGTGTTGTCTCAAAAACATTAAGTAAAAGAATTAAAAAAGTAACAATTGAAGCTCAAGAAAAATCTGGATTTTTAACAACTTATTTAGTCGAACTATTCAAAAATCATAAATTAATAAAAATATTTCAAAAAGAAAATTATGAAAAAGATAGAGCTAATGAACGATTGTCCGAATTAAAAGAAAAAAATAAAAAGATACTTATTGTATTTACAAGAATGTCTCCAGTCATGGAAACTTTGACAGGATTTATGATTGCAACATTAATTTTTTACTCAAGCAAATTAGTTGCAAAAAATGAACTTGATATAAATAATTTTTTTTCATTTTTAGCTGCAATGATGTTGGCTTATCAACCAGTTAGAGCATTATCAAATTTAGCTATGGTATTTAAACAAGGTTTATCTGCCGCATCAAGAATCCTTCCCATCATTGATCAAGAAAATGAAATACAAGAACAAGCTGATGCTAGAAATATTCAACTTAATAAAGGAGAAATCAATTTTAAAAATGTTAATTTTTTTTACGAGAGAGAAGAAGGAAATATTTTAAAAAATATTAATCTTACTTTTGAAGGTGGTAAAATGACCTCTCTTGTCGGGCATAGTGGGTCTGGAAAATCAACTATATTGAATTTAATTCCTAGGTTTTATGATGTTCAGTCTGGAGATATTACGATTGATGGTCAGTCAATTTATAAGGGAAAACTTAAATCCCTGAGGGACTCTATTTCACTCGTAAGCCAAGAGACGACTTTATTTGATGACACTATTAAAAATAATATAAAATATGCAAAATATGATGCAACAGAAGAAGAAATAATAGAAGCAGCAAAAAAATCTTTTTGCGATGAATTCATAAATAAACTTCCTGATAAATATGAAACAATTATTGGTGAGAATGGTGTGAGGCTTTCAGGTGGAGAAAAACAAAGAATATCAATTGCTAGAGCAATGATGAAAAAAAGTCCAATTATACTCTTAGATGAGGCGACATCATCTTTGGATGCTGAAACTGAATCGAAAATTCAAAGTGCCCTTAAAATTTTAACAGAAAATAAAACAACGATAGTGATTGCACATAGACTTTCAACAATCCTAAATTCAAATAATATCTATGTAATAGAATCTGGTGAAGTTATTGATCATGGGAAGCATGATGAATTAATGAATAAGTCTGAAATGTACAAAAACTTTTATGAAAAACAAATACAAAAGTGATGGTATTTTTAATATATCAACTAATTTTAATTTTAATAATACTTATTTCACCTCTTATAATTCTCTACAGAATTTTAAAAAATAAAGAGGATAGTGTAAGATTTAGAGAAAAATTTTGTTTTTTTTCAAAATCTAGGAAATCTGGAAAACTAATCTGGTTTCACGCATCAAGCGTGGGTGAACTTATGAGTATTTTGCCAATTATAAATTATTATGAAAATAAAAAAAATATTAATCAAATTTTAATTACTTCCACCACATTAAGTTCAGCAAAAATATTAAAAAAAATATAAATTAAAAAAAACTATTCATCAGTTTTTTCCTTTAGATTTAATTTTTTTTTCAAGAATATTTTTAAATTACTGGAAACCCTCAATGGCAATATTTGTAGAGTCTGAAATTTGGCCCAGTATGTATAAATTTATAAATAAAAGAAAAATTCCGCTAATCCTTCTTAATGCAAGAATAACTAAAAAGACATTTAATAGATGGTATTTCTTTAAAAAATATTCACTTTCAATTTTTAAAAATATTTCAGCTTCATACCCACAAAATATAGAAACAATTAATTATCTTAAAAAATTAAAAGTTAAAATAATAAAATATATTGGCAATTTAAAATTTATTGGAAATCCTTACGAAAATAAAAAAGAGTTTGAAAAAACTTTAAAATCTAGATTAAAAAAACATTTAATTTGGGTAGCAGCTAGCACTCATGATAATGAAGAAATACTTTGTGCAGAAGCACACATGATTTTAAAAAGAAAATTTAAAAATCTAATTACAATTATTATTCCTAGACATATCAATAGAGTAGATAAAATTTTTTCTGATTTAAAAAAAAAGAACTTAAACATTGCACTTCATAGTTCAGGCGCAAAGGATCTCAAAAATGTCGATATTTATTTAGTAGATGAATATGGATTGTCTGAGAATTTTTATAAAATTTCTAAAACTGTTTTTTTAGGAGGATCTTTAATTAATAGAGGTGGCCAAAACCCACTTGAACCAGCCAGATATGGAGCAAGGATTTTATCAGGCAAAAATACTAAAAATTTTGTGGATATTTATAAATTTTTAAAATCATTGGGTATATCCAAGGTAGTTAATAACCCAATCGATATAGCAAAATCTATTGTTTTTAAGTCCACCAAAAATGGTGGTGAAAAAATTAAAATACTTGGAAATGAAATTTTAAGGAAAACTACTATTGAAATAGATAAAGTATTAAACAATGCAATTAAAAAAACCTGAATTTTGGGATTATAAAAAACCAAACCTAATATCATGGCTTCTGTTCCCAATATCAAAGCTGGTTGAAGTATACTCATCTTTTTTTTTAAACAAAAAAAAAAATAATTTTAAAATTAAAACTATTTGTATTGGTAATATTTATATAGGTGGTACAGGCAAAACATCACTGGCTATCACAATTAATGAAATTTTAAAAAAAAATAAATTTAGAACTTGTTTTATTAAAAAATTTTACTCTAACCAAGATGATGAACAAAAAATATTGCAACAAAATGGTAGAGTTTTTTTAGAAAAAAAAAGATTTGATAGTTTAAAAATTGCTGAAAATGAAAAATATCAATATGCTATTTTCGATGATGGTTTGCAAGATCATTCTATTGATTATGATTTTAAATTAGTTTGCTTCAATACTATAAATTGGATTGGAAATGGAATGGTAATTCCTGCTGGACCATTAAGAGAAAATATTAAAAATCTTAAACAGTATAATTATGTGTTTTTGAATGGAAATTTAGAAAATTTAGATTTTATAAAAAAAGAAATTTTTTCTTTAAACCCAAAAATACAAATAATGATAGGAGAATATATACCAACCAATTTAAATGAATTTAATTTCAATGAAAATTATTTAGCTTTTTCAGGAATAGGTAATCATGAAACTTTTATAGCTATGTTAAAATCAAACAAATTTAAAATAGTTAAACATATCGAGTATCCCGATCATTACAAATATTCTAAAAATGATATTAAAGAATTACTTAAAATTTCAAAGAAATTAAATTGTAAAATAATTACAACAGAAAAAGATTTTCTTAGATTAGAAGAAGAAAATATTAATGAAATTAAATTTGTCAAAACAAAACTAAAGATTGTGGATGAAAAAAAATTAATCAAAGCTATTCTTAACATAAATGAAATACATTAAATATTTAATACAATTTATATTAATAATTTTATTATTTATAATTTTTAAAATAATTGGATTAAATAATTCATCTTATTTAGGTGGAAAATTATTTCAATTTATTGGTCCTTTATTTAGGTCCAAAAAAATTATTCAAACAAATATAAAAAAAGCTTTGCCAAATATAGATGAAGCGCAAATTGAAAATATCACCAACAAGATGTGGGATAATTATGGAAGAATATTTGCTGAATACATATTTATAAAAAAATTAAGAAATGAATATTTTTCTTCACATATAACCATCAAGGGGCAGGAAATTTTAAAAAATATTAAAAAAAAAAATAAACCAGTAATATTTATATCTGGACATTTTAGTAACTTCGAACTTATGGCAATGACTATAGAAAAACTAGGTTTAAAGCTATCTGCAATTTATAGACCATTAAACAATAAATTTTTAAATGTGTTGATGGAAAAAATTAGAACTAAGCATATTTGTAAATTCCAGATTAAAAAAGGTGTCAGTGGATTAAGAAAAATTATAAAATTAAACAAAGATGGTTTTTCAACAGCTTTGATGATTGACCAAAGAGTTACAGAAGGAATAAAATCAAAATTTTTTAATCAGTATGCCTTTACAACAACAATACCAGCTCAACTTGTAAAAAAATATGGCTATGATGTGGTACCAGTTTTTATTGAAAGATTTGAAGGTACTAAATTTAAAATAACCTTTTATGATCCAATTAAATTTACAAAAGATACTTCAGAGAAAGACATTACTCAAAAATTAAACTCCATACTTGAAAAAATGATACTGACAAAACCTGAGCAATGGATTTGGTCTCATAATAGATGGAAATAGCAAAATACTATTTGCTCGATAGTTCTTTTTTTTTGAAAGCTTCTTTGTAAGAATAGTAAGGTTCCTGTAAATCAACATTCCAATAATTAAGCTGGTCTAAATTAATAATTTTACCAGAAACTGCACATATTACATAGTCGCCAGATTCCTCAATTTTAAAATTGTTTGGCAAATATTTTAATTTAGCTAATTTTTTTTTCATTTTTAGTCTATATATTTATATATGAAAGTTAGTATTATTGGAAGTGGCGGTAGAGAACATGCTATTTGTCATTTTTTAAGCAAATCAAAAAAAATAAAGAAAATTTATTGTATTCCAGGTAATGCGGGTACTTCCTCAATTTCTGAAAATGTAAACTTAGACATTAATAATCATTTAGAAATTAAGAATTTTATAAAAAAAAATAAAGTTGATTTGGTAATTGTTGGGCCAGAAAAACCTTTGGTTGAAGGACTTGTGGATTATTTGGAAAATAATGAGATTAAAGTATTTGGGCCGAATAAAAAATCATCAAAGCTTGAAGGCTCTAAAATATTTACAAAAAAATTATGTAAGAAATATAATATCCCAACTGCAAATTTTAAGATTTTTAATAATTTAGATAAATCTAAAAAATTTTTGTTAAGTACAAAGTATCCTTTAGTTATCAAAGCTGACAATCTAGCTTCAGGCAAAGGGGTATATATTTGTAAAAATAAATATGAAGCAATTAAATCTGTTAAAGAAATTTTTGGAGGCAAGTTTGGTAAAGCTAAAAATGTGTTAGTGGAAGAATTTCTTAACGGGGAAGAGATGAGTTATTTTATAATTAGTGATGGAAAAACTATAAAAAGTTTTGAGACTGCTCAAGATCACAAAAGGGTAAAAGAAGGTGATAATGGAAAAAATACTGGAGGTATGGGAGCTTATTCACCATCAAGATTGATCAATAAAAATTTAGAAAAAAAAATTATTAATCAAATAATTAAACCTACTATCAAAGGTTTGGGTAAATTAGGGTCAATATATAAAGGATTTTTATACGCAGGATTAATGATAGTTAATAATAATCCTTATCTAGTTGAATATAATGTAAGAATGGGTGATCCAGAGTGCCAGACAATACTTCCTAAATTAAAGAATGATTTATTAGATGTTATAATGGCATGTTGTGACAAAAAATTACATAAATTAAAAATTAGTTGGAATAATAAAAAAAGTTTATGCGTAGTCCTTTGTTCTAAAGGGTATCCTGATACTTTTAAAAAAAATATTAAGATAAATAATTTAGAAAAACTAAAAATAAATAAAAATGATTATTTATTTCATGCTGGCACATCAATAGACAAAAAAGAAGTTTATGCTACTGGTGGCAGAGTCTTAAATTTTGTGACTGTATCTAATAACTTTCTAAGTGCTAGAAAAACTATACATAAAAATATTAATAAATTAAATTGGACTAGCGGTTTTCATAGAAAAGATATTGGATTTAAAGTAATTAATTAATGAGAATTATTGCTGGTATTTTTCGAGGAAAAAAAATAATTCAACCAAACGATAATAAAACTCGGCCCCTTAAAGATTTAGTAAAAGAGTCAATTTTTAATATCATTCATCATTCTAATAAGCTCTCTGTCAAAATTGAAAATTCACTTATTTTAGATTTATTCTCAGGAGTAGGTTCTTTTGGTTTAGAATGTTTATCTAGAGGTGCTAGATTTGTTACTTTTGTAGAAAACTATAAAGAAGTATTAGTAATTCTTAATAAAAACTTAAAAAATTTAAAATTAATTAATAATTATGAAATCTTAGAAAAGGACATACTAAATAATTTTGATTTTAATTCATTTAAAAAGAAATTTGATATTATTTTTTTAGACCCACCTTATAAAGAAAAAAAAATCTTTGAAATTATCAATAAAATAATTGATCAAAATATATTAAATAAAAATGGACTAATAATAATTCACAGACATAAAAATGAAATTGATAAACTTCCAGAAAAATTAAAAGTAGTCGAAGAAAAAAAATATGGGATTGCAAAAATTATTTTTGCTAAAATTTAAACCAATTTTTTTTTTGTTTCTATTTTAATCAATTCAACTGCGGGCTGATCATAAGGATTGATCTTTAGAACTTTGGCTAACAATATCGTTTCTAATATAAAAAAACAAAATAACTCTCCTAAAGATTTTTCATCTCTTTTCATAACTTGAAAACTTCTAAAGGGTATATTTTTATCTTTAAAAACTTGCTCAGTTGCAACTTTTTGAGCAAATAATATTTGATTTAAATTTTTATTTTTAAGAAATTTATGAGATGACAATATTGAATTATTATTAATTTTTGGTGATTTAAACTCATTTACAAAAAAAAATGTAAAGAAATTATTTTTAAACCCATCTAGGAACAGCTGCATTACACTATGGTTATCTTTTGGCATAGTCGATATAATTGGTAAAATTCCTTTATTATTTTTTCCTAAACTTTCAGCAATCAGTTGTTGATACCACTTAAGTAAATCTTCAGATTTTGGATCATAATTTATGATAATGGAATTAAATTTCTTTTTTTTTAAAAAATGTAAAGTTGATGAAACATTATTAACTAAAGTATTTAAAAAATTTGGTTTTTTAACTAAATTATTTAGTTGTTTGAATTGACTAACTTTTAAGCCCATCAATTCAGCTGGGAGCATTCCGGTTTCTGATAACACAGAATATCTGCCTCCAATAAAATTATTATGACTGATAACTTCTGATTTCAATTTTTGAGCTAATGAATTTAAATAATTTTCTTTTTGTTCCGTCAAAAAAATATTTTGATCATTTTTTTTTATTAACAAATTCGAATTAACAATGGTTTCAAGTGTATTTCCTGATTTGGATATTATTAAATTTGTGCAGTTTTTTTTTGTTTGCTTTAAATTATCAATTTCTAAGTTATCAATAAAACTAATTTTTTTTTTAATAGTATTACTTAAAAAACTATAAATAGCTTTTGCCCCTAAAATTGAACCACCAACACCAATTATTCTTAAATTAAAATTTTTTTTAATGTTTAAATTTTGTAAGTCATAATTTAATTTAAATTCCTTTTTAAGAGAATTAATTATCTCACTTTTAGAGTTTAAAATTTTCTTTAATTCTAATTTTATTTTTTTATTTTTTTTTAACGAATAAAAATTTTTTAAAATAATATTTTTACTTATCATTCATCCTTGATTTTTTTTAATATTAAACTTTCTAAGGAACTGACAGAATTCGTGCTATCATTTTGTTTTTTTATTTCTGAACTTTTATTTATAATTAAAGATTTAATATCTGTATCTTGTGAATTATCAGCATCTTGACTTTGATTTTGACTAGGCTCTGGGAGTTCATTATAACTTGGAGGCATTACTAATGGTGATTTTTTTTTTACTAAAAATTCATCACCACCAGCTTTTTTTGTTGGGTGCAAATAGATTTTTGCAATGATTGGCAGCCTAATAAAAAAGCTAAAGAAAAAATAATTAGTGTAGTTTTTATTTTATTCATTTATTTTATCTTTATTATTATCAATAAACTCTAATAAAATCATAAAAATCACTCCTACAGAAATAAATATATCTGCAATATTGAATGTAAACCAATGAAAATTTCCGATGTGAAAATCTATGAAATCCGGAACTGCTAAAAAAACAACCCTATCATATAAATTTCCTAAAGCTCCTCCAATTATCATGAGTAAAGCAAACCTTTTTAGTCCATTTGATTTAATTACCATATAAATAATCACTGATATGATTAATGAAATGAATAATGTTAGAAAATTATAAAATTCGCTTTCTTCAAAAGCAAATAAACCAAAAGCGATACCTTCATTCCAAATTAAATTGATATTTAAATAATCTGAAGAAAATAAATCTCCTCCAAATCTTTTATCATGTAAATAAATTACATATAACTTTGAAATCCTGTCTAAAAAAAAAATAAAAAATATAGTAAAAATATTTATATAAAATTTTTTTGTTAAATAAGTAAAAATCATTATGTGTGACGAATACAAGGCATTTGACTAATTTTCCAACAAACTGGACATTTTTCTCCAGTCGCTTTAATTGCCTTAACTCTTACTTCTTGCTCCTCATCATAAATTATTTCAGCATTGGATGTGATGCAAATTTCAGCAAAATCTATATTATTAGTAATCCCTTGAAATTTTTTGTTTAAATAAATCTTTAAATTTGCTTCAAGACTTGAGCCGATCTCTTTTGAGGCTCTTATTTCTTCAATACTAATATTGCATTCATTTCTAATCTTTAAAATTTCAGCCCATTTAGAATTTAACTTATTGTTTTGAAAAATTTCAGGAAAATTTAAAAATTTTTGTAAATGAATACTTTTTTTATTTTGTGAAATAAGTTTAAAAATTTCTTCAGTTGTGAATGAAAGTATTGGGGCAAACCACTTTAATAATGAGTCTAAAATAATATTTAATAAGATTAATGTAGATTTTCTTTTTGAAGAATCTATTGGATCACAATATAATGTATCTTTTCTAATATCAAAATAAAAGGCAGATAAATCTACAGTACAAAAGTTTAAAAGTTCTTTATAAAGATTATGAAAATCATAATTTTTAAAATAATGATTAAAATTTTGATTTAACGTATAAATTTTATGCAACATAAATTGTTCTAATTCTGGAAGTTCATTTAATTTAATTTCACTAAATTTTATATCCTCAAATTTATCATTAAGATTTCCAAGTAAATATCTAAAAGTATTTCTAATTTTACGATAGGAGTCTGAATGCTGTTCTAGAATTCCATAATCTATTCTTAAATCTTCAGCATAATTAGATGAAGCAACCCATATTCTTAAAATATCGGCACCATATTTTTTCAATATATCTTCTGGTGCAATAACATTCCCTAATGATTTCGACATTTTAAGACCTTTTCCATCCACAACAAACCCATGAGACAGGATAGTCTCGAATGGGGCTCTTCCCCTTGTGCCGCATGATTCTAATAAAGATGAATGAAACCACCCTCTATGTTGATCTGAACCTTCTAAATACATTGATGCTGGCCATTTTAAATCTTCTCTTTTTTCTAGAACGAATGAATGCGTTGAACCACTATCGAACCAAACTTCTACTATGTCACTTAACTTTTCAAAATCTTCAGCTTTATATTTTTTTCCCAAAAATTTTTGCGGATCATCAGAAAACCAACAATCAGATCCCTCTTTTTCATATATGCTTGCTATATTTTCATTAACTTCATCGTCAACTAATATTTCATTAGTTTTTTTATTAATAAATATTGGCAACGGAACGCCCCAAACTCTCTGTCTTGAAACACACCAATCAGGGCGTGTTTCTATCATTGCTTTTAATCTTTCTTTTCCTTTTTTCGGATAAAATGTAGTTTCATCAATTGCTTTTAAAGCTTTATCTCTAAGTTTATGACTTTCCATTGAAATAAACCATTGGGGAGTAGCTCTATGAACTAATGGAGCTTTTGATCTCCATGAGTGTGGGTAGGAATGAACCAAACTTCCGCTATATAATAATTTTTTCTGTTCTTTTAATTTTTCAATAACAATTGGATTGGATTTAAATATATGAAGACCTTCGAATAATTTAACATTATCAGTATATTTTCCATCTCCATCAACTGTTTCGATAGCTTTAATTCCATGATTTAAACATAAATTAAAATCATCAGGACCATGGCTTGGTGCACAATGCACAATACCTGTACCTTGTTCAGTTGTTACAAATCTTGCTTCTAACATTGGGACATCATAAGTATAGCCCAATTCAAAAAAAGGGTGTTTACAAATAGTCCCTTTAAATTCTTTTCCTTTAAATTTTTTTATATTTGAGTACTCTTTAATTTCACATTCCTTAATTACTGTATCTAATAAAGCTTCAGCGATAATAATTTTTTTGTCTTTAAAATCTCCATCATCGTGAATTTGGATTAATAGATAATCTAAACTTTCGTTATAAGCTAAAGCCTTATTAGCTGGAATTGTCCAAGGAGTAGTTGTCCAAATAATTATTTCGCTATCTTTTATGTTGTCTAAGTTAGAAGTTTTAATTGGAAAAGATGTATAGATGGTATCAGACTTGTGATCATGATACTCAACCTCAGCATCTGCTAATGCTGTTTTTTCAACTGTAGACCATAATACAGGTTTAAAACCTCTATATAAACTTCCTTCTTTTAGAAACTTTCCAAGTTCTCTTACAATTTGTGCTTCCGCATCATAACTCATTGTAGAATAATAATTTTCCCAATCTCCAATTACTCCTAATCTTTTGAATTGTTCCTTATGGACCTCTATCCATTTTTCTGCAAAAGCTCTGCATTCTTTTCTAAATTCTACAATTGGTACTTCATTTTTATTTTGTTTGTTTTTTTTATATTGTTCTTCAATTTTCCATTCTATTGGTAGACCATGACAATCCCAACCAGGTACATAAATTGAATCCTTATCGTCCATCTGATGAAATTTTACAATGATGTCCTTTAAAATTTTATTTAAAGCAGTGCCCATATGAATATTCCCATTAGCATACGGGGGTCCATCATGAAGAACGAATTTTTCTTTTCCTTTGCTAGATTTTCTTAACTCTTGATAAAGATTAATTTTTTTCCAATATTCTAAAATTTCTGGTTCTCTTACAGGTAAATTGGCTTTCATAGAAAAAGCAGTTTTAGGAAGATTTATTTGTGACTTACTCATTTAACTTTCCTTGCAATAGTTAGATCAATTTTTATTTGTTTTTTTAGATGCTCAATATTTTTAAATTTTTTTTCTTTTCTTATAAATTTTAAGAATTCTACTGATAAATACTTATTGTAAAGATTTCCAGAAAAATTAAACAAATGCACTTCTAATAATATTTTTTTTTGGTTAAAGGTTGGTCTATAGCCTAAGTTTGCAATACCTTTAATATAATTTAACTTGTTATTTACCAAAACTTTAACAGCGTAAACCCCTGGTTTTGCAATTACGTAATCCCCTAAATCAATATTACATGTTGGAAAACCAATTTTTTTTCCTAATTGTCGTCCTTTTTGAACATACCCCCCAATTGTCCAATTTCTTTTTAGATATTTGTTTGCTTTATCAAGATTACCATTTTCTAATTGTTTTCTAATAGATGAAGATGAAACAATTTTATTTTGAATTAAAAGAGGCTTGGGCTCAACTATTTTATAATTATAGATTTTTTCATTAGCAATTAATTGATTAACATCCCCTTCTCTATTTTTACCAAATCTAAAATTATTGCTTACAAAAATATATTTTGCATTTAATTTTTTAAATAAAATTTGTTTTATAAAATCTAAAGAATTTGTTTTTGAAAAATCTCTGTCAAATTTTTTTGTTATAATAAAATTAACATCTAAAGCTTTTAAAAGATTAATTTTTTGTTTTAAATTTGATATTCTGAAATTTTTTAAAGATGGATTAAAAAACATCTTTGGCATTGGTTCAAAAGTTACAACACCAATATTTAAATCAAATTTTTTTTTATAATTTTTAGCTAATTTAAATAATTTTTGATGTCCAAGATGTACACCATCGAAATTTCCAATTAATAAAATTGAGCGTTTGTGTTTTTTTTCTATGTTAAAATTTTTATATAATTTAATTTTTTTTACCATTTTAGTTCAGATTGAATAAAATTTACTATTGCTTCATATTTTTTTGAAGTTTTTTCTATACCCTCATCATTAATTTCTTTTTTATGAATTCCATTTGAAATTATTAAACTGTCATAATTTAATAAATTTGCACCTTTGATATCTGTATTTAAATTGTCTCCTATAGATAAAACTTTTTTCTTATTATTATCAATAGACTGGTTATAAACTTCTGGATAAGGCTTTCCAAAATACACTACCTCTCCACCCATTTTTTCAAAAACCATAGCAACTGATCCTGCACAAAATTCTCTTTTATCTCCTCGATCAACAATTAAATCTGGATTAGTGCAAATCATTTTTTTTTTTAAACTTCCTTCTAGATAATTTTTATAAAATTTAAGATCTTCCTCATGTTTGTCAAATAATCCTGTACAAAGAATATATTCTGCATCACTAATATTTTGACATTTGTTATCTTTAAAGCTCAAAAATAAATCAAAATCTCTTGGAGGTCCAATATGAAAGAATTTCTCTTTGTTATAATTATTTTTTAGATAATTTAGGGCAGCTTCCCCTGAGGTAAAAACATGATTTCTCATCTTTTCATCCATGCCCATTTTTTCTAGAAAATTTTTAACTATTGAATTTGGTCTAGGGGCATTAGTCAGTAATACGTAATCTTTTTTTAGATCAGATAATTTTTTCAAAACATTAATAGCTTCTTGATGAAGATAAATTCCATTATGCACCACACCCCACAAATCAATGTAAAATAGGTCATAATTCTTAACTATAGACTTTAGTCCTTCGCTATCTAAATTTTTGGTCATAAAATTAAGGTATAAACCATAAAATCAACAAATTCCTAGCTTTTTTACAAACTTATTTCAGAGAATCCCTTGAAATACCTAAGCCAGTATCTATATGAGGGACATATTTATAAAGGAGAATTTTATGAAATTTAAACCGTTACACGATAGAGTTTTAATTGAAGTTTTAGATAGCAGTGAAAAGACTGCTGGTGGAATAATCATACCTGATACCGCACAAGAAAAACCTCAGGAAGGTAAAGTTGTTGCAGTTGGTGGTGGTGCAAAAACTGAAGATGGAAAATTAATTCCAATGGACGTTAAAGTTGGGGACAAAGTTTTATTTGGCAAATGGTCAGGAACTGAAGTCAAAATTGATGGTAAAGAATACAGCATAATGAAAGAGTCAGACATTATGGGTATTTCAAGTAAATAATTTAATTTAAAGGAGAAAGTACAATGGCAAAAGTTATTAAATTTGATGCTGAAGCTAGAGCAGCAATGCTAAGAGGAGTTAATATCTTAGCTGATACTGTAAAAGTTACTTTAGGACCAAAAGGAAGAAATGTTGTAATAGATAAATCTTATGGTGCTCCTAGAATAACTAAAGATGGTGTTACTGTAGCTAAAGAAATTGATCTTGAAGATAAATTTGAAAACATGGGTGCACAAATGGTTAAAGAAGTTGCTAGCAAAACCAATGAGGAAGCTGGCGATGGTACAACTACAGCAACTATTTTAGCTCAAGCGATCGTAAAAGAGGGTGTTAAATATGTGACAGCTGGAATGAATCCTATGGATATTAAAAGAGGGATTGATATAGCTGTTGAACATGTAAAACAAAACTTAATTGCATCAGCAAAAAAAGTTAAAGATAGTGATGAGATTGCTCAAGTTGGAACAATTTCAGCTAATGGTGATAAAGAAATTGGCAACATGATTGCAAAAGCAATGCAAAAAGTTGGTAACGAAGGTGTAATTACTGTTGAAGAAGCAAAAGGAATTGACACTGAACTAGACGTTGTTGAGGGTATGCAATTCGATAGAGGTTATCTATCTCCTTACTTCATAACTAATGCTGATAAAATGATTGCTGAACTTGAAAATCCATTCATTTTATTACATGAGAAAAAATTAACTAACTTACAACCAATGGTGCCACTTCTAGAAGCAGTTGTTCAAGCAGGCAGACCATTAATGATTATTTCTGAAGATGTTGAGGGTGAAGCTCTTGCTACACTAGTAGTCAACAAATTAAGAGGTGGTTTAAAAGTTGTAGCTGTTAAAGCTCCAGGTTTTGGCGATAGAAGAAAAGCTATGCTTGAAGATATAGCAATTCTTACTGGTGGACAGGTAATTTCTGAAGATTTAGGAATTAAACTTGAAAACGTAAAACTTACTGATCTTGGATCTTGTAAAAAAATCAAAGTAGACAAAGACAACACTACAATTGTTAATGGTAGCGGTAAAAAATCTGATATCGAAGCTAGATGTTCTTCAATTAAACAACAAGTTGATGAAACTACATCTGACTATGACAAAGAAAAACTTCAAGAAAGACTTGCAAAATTAGCAGGTGGAGTAGCTGTTATCAAAGTTGGTGGTGCTACAGAAGTCGAAGTTAAAGAAAGAAAAGATAGAGTTGAAGATGCTTTAAATGCTACACGAGCTGCTGTTGAAGAAGGTATAGTAACTGGTGGTGGATGTGCTCTATTATATGCTGCTCAAGATCTTGATAAAGTTAAAGTTAAAGGTGATGATCAAAAAGCTGGTGTAGATTTAGTTAGAAAAGCACTTGAAGCTCCTATCAGACAAATTACTAAAAATGCTGGAATAGATGGTTCGGTAGTTGTTGGTAAATTGTTAGAACAAAATAAAAAGAACCAAGGTTATGATGCTCAAAATGAAGAGTATTGTGACATGTTTGCAAAAGGTATTGTTGATCCAGTTAAAGTTGTAAGAACAGCTTTACAGGATGCAGCTTCAATTGCTGGTCTATTAGTTACGACTGAAGCAATGATTGCCGATAAACCTGATGACAAAGATGCTGGTGGTGCTGGTGGAATGCCTGGAGGAATGGGCGGCATGGGTGGTATGGGTGGAATGGGCATGTAATACGGTTCCCCGACCAGAACACTCTAAATACAAAAGTTAAACAAATTAGAAACCCTCAGAAAGAAATTTCTGGGGGTTTTTTTATGATAGAATTAAATAATGTTAGAAAAATTTAAACCAAGAATAAAAGCGAGAATTAGGAAAAATCGTCAAATTTTTAAAAAAAATATAGACACTTTTTTTAATTGGGTAAAGGGTGCTGAATTAGTAGAATTGAATGAGTGTGATACGTCTGAAGATCCTATTAGACCAGAATTAGACAACAAGTTTAGAACTAATTATGGAAGGAAAATTTATGGAGTTAAATATCAAAATGAAATTCATGCTGTGATGTGTTTTGCTTACACGAATGAAATTCCGAAATCTGTTGAGGAATTAGATAAATTTAGTCACGATGCTTTTTTACAAAGTGCTATGAGAGACCAAAATGTTGGAAAAATTGCCATTGCTTATACAGTTTGGTCAAAGAAAAAAGGTGGTGGAAAGCTAATCGTAAAAGAAGTTTTTAAAAAAATAAAAAAATCAAATCATTTAAATAGACTAGTTACCCTGTCACCACTAACAGAAATGGCAACTAACTTTCATAGTAGAAATGGTGCCAAGTTATTACAAGAAAACGATACAACTCAAAATTTTGAATACCAGGTGATGTCTAAAAATTAAATCATCTTTTTAGATGGCTTTTTTTTAACAAGCTTATATAAGTAAAGTATGTCTAAGAGATATAGCGGAAAATCATTTAAAGATTCTAGTGTTGCTAAAAAACCTAAACTTAATCTTAAGGAAAAAAGACAATTAAAAAAAGAAAAAGCTAAAAAATCTTAAAATTCTTTTCTTTTTTGGCTATGTTTTTTAAAGGTAAAATTTTTTGGTCGACTATTTCTATTCTTAAACTTCTTTTTTTTTTTAAAACCAAAATCTTTTTTTTCCTCAATCGATGATGAATTTTCTACAGGCTTTTTATCAAAATAATTAGGATTGTTTGTATATCCAGAATGTTTTTTCTTATCACCAAAACTTGAGCTTCTAGACTCATCTTTTTTAAAGAATTTTTTCTTATCACCAAAACTTGAGCTTCTAGACTCATCTTTTTTAAAGAATTTTTTCTTATCACCAAAACTTGAGCTTCTAGACTCATCTTTTTTAAAGAATTTTTTCTTATCACCAAAACTTGAGCTTCTAGACTCATCTTTTTTAAAGAATTTTTTCTTATCGCCAAAACTTGAGCTTCTAGACTCATCTTTTTTAAAGAATTTTTTCTTATCGCCAAAACTTGAGCTTCTAGACTCATCTTTTTTAAAGAATTTTTTCTTATCGCCAAAACTTCTTTTTTTATCAAAAGAATTTCTATTTCTTTTATTTTTAGTTGAATTACTTTTAAAATTATTTTGTGAAGATTTAAAATTTGGATCTATTAATCTACTAATTGAGTTCCACATTGCTCTGTCATCTCTTGTAAGAAATGTTAATGCCGATCCATTTGAACCTGCTCTAGCAGTTCGACCTATTCGATGAACATAATCTTCTGGTACTTGTGGCAAATCAAAATTAATAACATGCTCTATTAATGGTATGTCTAAACCTCTTGCAGCTACATCAGTTGCAATTAAAATTCTTTTAATTCCTTTTCTAAAACCACTGATCACTCTATCTCTTTTGCTTTGTCTTAAATCTCCATGAATTGCATCAGCTGAGTGTCCTTCTTCTTTTAATCGTTTGACCATTCTATCAGCATTTCTTTTAGTTTTGACAAATACTAAAATTGATCCTTTTCTTGCTAGCAACTGATTTACCAATTCATCATATTTATTTTCTTTAAATACTTCTAAGGTCTCTTGTTTTATTTTCGCTATTGGAACGGAAGTTGAGCCTGCTGAAATTCTTTCTGGTTGATTTAAATATCTTTCAGATATTTTTAAAATATTACCAGGTAAAGTTGCTGAAAATAACAAAGTTTGATGCTCTTTAGGTATAAAGTTCAAAACCATTTCTATCTGAGGTGTAAACCCCATATCAAGCATTCTATCCGTTTCATCTAAAACTAAATATTTTGTTGCCTTAAGATTTAAACTTTTTCTTTTAAGATGATCATTAATTCTACCAGGAGTGCCAACAATTATTCTCGATCTATTATTTAACTGCTTTAATTGGCGCTGCATTGCTTCCCCACCAATTAATAATGCAGATTTAATATTTATTTTATCCCCTAAAAGAGTTTTAATTGCATCCATAACTTGTGATGCCAGTTCTCTTGTAGGACACATCACCAATGCCATGGCTTCCTTATCTAAAATTAATTTATTAATTAAAGGAATAATAAATGCCAAAGTTTTTCCTGTGCCAGTTTGAGCTGTACCAAGAATATCTTTACCCGTTAAAGCAACAGGAATAGCCATTCCTTGAATAGGAGTTGGTTTAGTAAATTGCATTTTGCTTAAAGAAAATTTTAAAGCGTCTTCAATTTTTAATGATTCAAAATTTTCCATTTTATGAAAGAGGGGGTATAGTTTTAAGACGAATATTATTTTTTAAATTTGTTTTCCAAGGGATGTCTAAACCTTTTTAGGTTAATAACAACAAATGAATTAATATAAATTAGCTAGATTATTTGATTTTTAAGAGTTTTTTTAAGTTTTCAAATTACTTAATTGATGTATAAGAGCCACATTTTATGACTAATAATATTCGAAACATCACAATTATAGCCCATGTCGATCATGGTAAAACTACTTTAATTGATAACTTAATGAAACAAAGTGGTTCATTTAGGGAAAATGAAATTGTAGATGAAAGATTAATGGACTCTGGAGAGCTTGAAAAAGAAAGAGGAATTACAATTTTAGCTAAACCAGCTTCAATCAATTGGAAGGACTCTAGAATTAACATCATAGATACACCAGGTCACCGAGACTTTGCCGCTGAAGTAGAGCGTGTTTTAAGTATGGCTGATGGTGCTTTACTTTTAATTGACTCGGCTGAAGGTGTTATGCCTCAAACAAAATTCGTGCTATCGAAAGCTTTAAAACAAGGGCTAAAACCGATTGTTGTAATTAATAAATTAGATAAAGCAGATCAAAGAGCAAATGAAGTTTTAGATGAGACATTTGATTTATTTGTTAGCTTGGATGCAAATGAAGAACAATTAGATTTCCCTGTATTATATGCTAGTGGTCGATCAGGTTGGGCTGATAAAGAGGTTGATGGTCCAAGAGAAAATCTTAACCCATTATTAGATATGATAGTTGAACACGTTAAGCCTGCAAATTTAGATAAAACAAAACCTTTTGCAATGTTATCTACCCTTTTATATGCAGATAGTTTTTTAGGAAGAAGTTTAGTTGGAAGAATTACTCAAGGAACAGCAAAAGCCAATCAAGCTATCAAAGCTATAAATTTAAAAGGTGAAAAAGTTGACGAAGGTAAATTAACTAAAATTTTTAGATATGAAGGAACTAAAAAAGTTCCAATTGAGGTTGGTGAAGCTGGAGATATTGTTGTTATAGCTGGACTAGAAAAAGCAAACGTTGCAGATACTATATGTGATTTAGAGGTAAATGAACCAATACCTGCAACTCCAATTGATCCCCCTACAATGTCAATTACTATCACTGTAAACACTTCTCCTTTAGCTGGAACTGAAGGTAAAAAATTAACCAGTACTCAAATTAGAGATCGGTTAGTTCAAGAAGCACAAAATAATGTTGGGATATCTTTTTCAGAAAATCCAGGTAATGACTCTTTTGTAATCAGTGGACGTGGAGAATTAATGTTAGAAATCTTATTAACGCAAATGCGAAGAGAAGGTTTTGAACTTACTGTAAGTCCTCCTAAAGTGTTGTACCAAAAAGACGAAAATGGAAATAAATTAGAGCCAATTGAAGAAATTACCATGGATTTAGATGAAGAATACTCATCAAAAGTAATTGACTCTATGAATAGAAGAAAAGGTAGATTGATAGACTTAAAAGATACAGGTAAAAATAAAAAAAGATTAATTTTCCATGCTCCAACAAGAGGATTAATGGGTTACACAAGTAGATTTTTAACTTTAACAAAAGGTAATGGTGTAATTAATAGAATTTTTCATTCTTATGGGGCCTTTGAGGGTGAAATGGAAGGAAGAAGAAATGGTGCATTAATCGCAATGGAACAAGGTAAAGCTGTTGCATTCGCTATATTTAATTTACAGGCACGGGGAGAAATGTTTGTAACACATAATGACCCAGTATATCCTGGAATGATAGTTGGATTAGCTCCAAAACCAGGAGATATGATTATAAATGTTATGAAGGGTAAAAAATTAACTAACATGAGAACCCAAGGTACTGATGAAAACGTAGTATTAACTCCTGTTCGAAAAATGTCCATCGCTGAACAATTAAGTATGTTAAATACTGATGAAGCTTTAGAGATTACTCCTACTTCTTGTAGATTAAGAAAAGCTATTTTAGATCCTCACGAAAGAAAAAGAAGTGAGAAATCTGGAGCTGCAGCCTAGTTAAAAATTTTATCAACTAAAAATAATCCAAGAGCTACGCAAGGACCAATCCCAAAAGCGAATAAAAGAGTCCCTATTCCAACTGTTCCACCTAAATACCATCCAACAGAAACAACGGTTATTTCTAAACTTGCCCTAACAAAAGCAATTGGTAAATTAGTTTTTTTTTGTAAACCAATCATCAAACCATCTCTTGGTCCAGCTCCAAGATTAGAAACTAAATAAATACCACCACCAATGCCTACTGTTATTACAGCAATAACAGCTAATAAAATCTGACTCAAAGAATTTTCAGGAGTTGGCACGTATTTAATACATAAATCTATCATTATAGAAATAATTACTGCATTTAAAATTGTACCCATACCTGGTTTTTGTTTTAAAAAAATCCATAAAAACAAAACACCTACACTTATTAAAAAAGTTATTGTTCCAATTGATAGATTAATTTTTAAGGAAATACCCTGAGCCAATACACTCCAGGGTGATGCACCAGAAGAAGAAACAATTAGCAATCCTTCTCCTAAGCCAAATAAAGTTAAACCAAAACATAAATAAAAAAATGTTAAAAATTTTGGTTTAAAATTATATGGTTTTCCAGAACTCCAAGATACAATAGGTATATTTTTAATCTTTAAAAACATTTTTAATTAATCGCTTCTATTAAATTAAAATTCTATTATTGTAATTTTACAATGAAAAAATTTTTATTTTTATTAATCTTTTTATTTATCTCTTCTAATTCAAATGCGCATATAGCTCATTATAACAATTACAATAAAATAGAAATGGAAATTTTAAGAGATGGAGAAGTGATAGGCTATAATTATTATTTTTTTAAAAGAGATGGCAATGAAACTCTGGTCACAAATCAGATCAAATTTACTGTAAAATTATTTGGAGCAACTATTTTTGATATAGAGGGATATGGGGAGGAAAAATATATTGATGATCAGTTAATTTCTTTCAGCTCAAAAACCCTTCAAAATGACAAAGAAAAATTTGTAAATTTAAAATTAAACAGAAAAACAAATAAATTTGATATTTTAGGGTCCTCTTATAACGGTGAAGCAAGTTTAAATAATATTGTTGGAAATTGGTGGAGCCATAATATTTTAACAACTGATAGCCAAATTAGTCCTATTTCTGGTAGCGTTAAGGAACAGGTGGTTACATTTATTAGAAAAGAAAAAATAGATCTTTATGGCAAAACCTATGACACTGAACGATTTAAATTAAACTCTAAGGATATGAGCCTACCAAAAGATAAAAGGTTAGAATTTGAAATTTGGTACGATAAAGAAAATAATATTATTAGAAAAGTAACATATTCAAGAATGGGTAATTGGGAATATAGAGTTAAAAATATTGAGTAAAACTAGTTATTTATTTTTTTATATAAATCATTTGCACTAATCCATCCTGCTTCTAATCTTGGCCCGGCGAACCAATCAGCACAAATTCCTAAATTAATTTTAGGATCCCAATAACTTAAAATATTAAGTTTTTTTGGGTGTGAAGAGTATTTCCATCCATGATTGAATATTAATTTTGGTTCTTCATATTTAAACCCTGTAAGCTCAAAAAATTTATCAATTAAGATTTTTGAATTAATTTCTTTATTAACTTTATTTTTATTAATTTTTTTATTTGCCCAGTTATAAGTACTTTGTAGTGTCCATAAATCAAACCTACTTGAAAATCTTTTTTTACTATTCTCATTTGCGGCCCATCCTAAAATCTTATCATTAAATAAATAGCTACTTGGTTTATTTTTATTTTTTTTTATAACTATCATGACTGTAATATTTGCATCCATTTTTAATTTTTTTTTAATAAATGGATGATGAATAAATTTTTTTGATAATTTAACAAGTTGAGGAAATGGACAAGTTAATATCAAGTTTTTGAATTTTTTTAATTCACCATTTGCAAATTTAAGATTCCAAAATTTATTTTTGTATTCAATTTTTTTAACTTCTGATTGAAAAGAAATATTTATTTTTTTTAGAAGAAATTTACAAAGATCGTTATTACCTTTTTTTCCAATAATCTTGACATGATTTTTTTTTTCTCCTTTTTTTAAATAAATATGTTCTCCCTCCCATTTTTTTAAAACATTCTTTTTAATCGTACTATTAATAAATTTTTTAAATTTTAGACTTTTTGGAGATATATATTGCATACCATGGTCAAATCCTTGGTTTTTGTTTAACCTTTTAAATGAAGATCTTCCACCTGGTCCTCGGGCTTTATCAAAAACTTTTACTGAATTTTTTTTATTTAGAAGATTTGCTATTGTTGATCCAGAAATTCCAGATCCGATTATACAATATTCACTCATTTACCAGCTACAACCATACCCTCAATCATCATGGTTGGAGAGTTTGTCGAGTATTCAAAGTTTAGATCATTAGCTAAGGTTATATTTTTAAACATTTCATTAAAATTACCAGCAATTGTTATTTCACTTATAGGATATTTAAATTCACCATTTTCAATTAAATAACCAGCAGCACCAACTGAATAATCTCCTGTTACTAAATTGCTGCCATGCCCAATTGTCTCTGTAATATAAAGATTTTTGGGACTTAGTTTTAATAAATCTTCAAAACCTATTGTTCCATTTTCAAAGTATAAATTAGTTGAACCACTATTTCTTCCGTTAGATCTTAGGTTGAGTTTTTTACCGTTATAGGTATCAACTAAATAATCTTTTAAATATCCATTGTCGATTAATTTTAATGTTTCTGATTTTACCCCCTCAGAGTCAAATGATTGTGAGCCCATACCTTTAGGTAAATCAGGCTTATCAAAAACATTTAATGAATTTGAAAAAACCTGTTGTCCAAGTTTATCTTTTAAAAATGAAGTTCCTCTTGCAATTGCTGAAGAAGAGATAGCGCTTGCAAATGCACTCAAAAAACCTTTAGCAATTCTTTTATCAAAAATTATATTTATTTTTTCACTACCAATTTTTTGTGGGTTAAGTTTTTTTATTGTTTTTTCAGCAGTGATTTTTCCAAGTTCAGATGGCTTTTTTATATCACTTAAATAGCATTTGCTGGTAAACTCATAATCTCTTTCCATATTATTTCCATCTTTTGCAACTGTTACACACGATGCTGAAAATGAGGAAGTTTTATAACCACTACAAAACCCAAGTGTGTTTGCTAAAATAAAATTTGATTTATTCTCTGAAAATCCTGATTCTGTGTTAATTATTTTTTGATTTTGTGATGCAGTTTCTTCTAGTTCTCTAAGATACTCAATTTTTTTAATATTTTCTATATGAGTATCATCATATAAACTTAAATCTTTAATTTCTTTAGCTAATAAATCTTTATCAGGTAAAGAGTTGTTTTCATCTTCTGGTGTTATCTTAGTTGTTTCAACACATTTCTCAACTAAGGTTTTTAAATTATTATCTAATAAGTTAGATGATGAGATTGAAGATTTTTTTTTATCTATATATGTTGTAATACTAATTGCTAAACTATCTGATCTATTAGATTCATCTAAGAGTTTGTTTCTAAAACTTACAGTTTCTGATATTGAATTTGCAACAGTTATACTAGCATCAGTAGCACCAATTTTTTTTGCTAGTTCTAAACAATATTGTGCTTTTGATTTTAAATACTCTTGATCTTTTACCATGCTTAAAGCTGGGTTCCACCAACGGTCATTTTATTTATCAAAATTGATGGTTGACCAACACCTACTGGTACGCCCTGTCCTGCTTTACCACAAGTTCCAATTCCTGGATCTAACATCATATCATTCCCAACCATAGATACTTCCTTTAGAATTGATGGACCATCACCAATTAATGTAGCACCTTTAATTGGAGCGCCAATTTTTCCATTATTAATTTCGTATGCCTCTGTACAATTAAAAACAAATTTTCCAGAGGTAATATCCACTTGACCTCCTCCAAAACTCACTGCAAATATGCCTTTATCAACAGATTTGATCATTTCATCTTGAGTTTGTTTTCCATTTAACATGATTGTGTTTCTCATTCTTGGTAGCACGATATGTTTGTAGCTCTCTCTTCTTCCGCTACCAGTAGATCTAGTATTCATCAATCTGGCATTTAATCGATCTTGCATAAAATTTTTTAAAATTCCATTTTCAATTAAAACAGTTTTTTCAGTGGGTGTTCCCTCATCATCGATTGTCAAACTTCCCCTTCGATTATGAATTGTGCCATCATCAATAATTGTAACTCCTTCACTTGCAACTTTTTGGCCCATTAAATTATGAAAAGCTGAGGTTTTTTTTCTATTAAAATCTCCCTCTAGTCCATGCCCGATTGCCTCATGAATTAATATTGCTGGCCAACCAGGACCTAAAACAACTTTCATTTCTCCAGCTGGTGCAGGTTTGCTATCTAAATTAACAGTTGCTATTCTCAAAGCTTCTTCGCAAACATTTTTCCAATTATCATTTGTAAGATAATCATCATAGGATTGCCTTCCTCCAATTCCATATACTCCTGTTTCTTTTCTTCCATTTTTCTCAAGCATTACCGAAACATTAAATCTAATTAATGGACGAACATCTGTTATAGCCTCTCCTCCAGATCTAATAATTTCTATTGATTTTTGTTCACCGCTGAAACTTGCAGTTACTTGTTTAACAAAACTATCTTTAGATCTGAGATACTCATTTACTTTGTTTAATAATTCTATTTTTGAATCTAATGTTTTTTGATCTATAGGATTAATATCCTGATAATATTTTTCATTTGATTTTGGTATAGCGTGATTATAGACACCTTTAGTTGACTTAAAAGTTGATTTTAAGCTCTCTGCAGATTTTTTTAGAGAGTCCTTTGAAATTTCATTAGAATGAGAATATGCAATAACTTCATTTGTAATACCTCTTAATCCAAAACCTAAATCAGCACTATAATTGGAACTTTTGATCTTATTATCATCTAGAACAATTGACTCTGACTTGGAGTCCTCTAAATATAACTCACCATCATCACAATTAACTAAAGTTTCTGAAATTATATTTTCAGCATCTTTTCTGGATAAGTCGCTTTTTTCAAAGAAATTTGACATCAGTAATAACTAGTTATTTTATTTATATTTTCAATCGTTGTATTTAACGCATATAAATACATTTGGTTATTAATTAATTATGTTATTAACTAATAATTATGAAAGTTTACTATAATAATTCCTGTAAAATTTGTAAGACAGAAATTGATTTCTATAAAAAGCAAAAAATTGATGAGATTCAATGGGTAGATATCACGGATGGCTCTTCAGTTACTAGAGATACTGGTAAAAAATCCCATACATTGCTCAGAAGATTGCATGTTGAAGAAAATGGTAAAATTATTGGTGGGGCAGAAGCTTTTTTAGTGTTATGGAAAAATATGCCAAAATATAGATTTTTATATAGAATTTTAAAATTACCAATAATATTTAGCTTATTTAATGTTTCTTATGAGATTATTGCTTATTTTTTGTATTTAAAAAATACAAAACATCTTAAAAAAATTAATTAAGAATAATTAATAATAAGTTACTAAAAAAAGACATTAAAACTATAAAAAATAAAAAAACTAAAAGATACATTATAGTTATAACTCTATTTCTTTTTCTTCTAAGTCTTACAAAAAATTTGTCATCAAGATCTGAAATATCTCTTTTGCCAACAACAGGATAATCATAAGACCACCTCCAAGTTGAATTACCAAATCTCTTATCACTTTGGTTATAATAATTTATCCAAGAAATTACGTACTTAAAAACCAAATATAATAATATAAGTATAATTAAACTTGAGATCATTTTTTAGATAAATTATATTTTATAAAGTGAAAAAGTTAACATTAATAATATCATTTTTTTTTATTATATTTCCAATTTTTAATAGTCATTCCAATGAATTTAGAAACTTAGATAAACTTTTTTTAGAATTATCTGAAACTAAAAGTGAAGATAGAGCAGATAAACTAGAAAAAGAAATATGGGCTATATGGAATTGGCATCCTGATGACTACCAATTAACAGCAAAATTAGAACTAGGAACTCGCCTCATGTACGACGGAGATTATGATTATGCTTTAAAAGTTTTTAACAATGTAATTGTAACAGATCCAAAATGGTCTGAAGCATGGAATAAAAGAGCTACATTATTTTTTTTTATGAAAAATTTTCAAGACTCTCTTAAAGATATTGAGGTAGTTTTAAACTTAGAGCCTAGACATTTTGGTGCATTATCGGGACAAGCACAAATATTTATAGAACTAAAAGAATATGAAAGAGCTGTAGACAGTTTAAAAAAAGCAAAAAAAATTCATCCAATAATAAGAGGTAACAAACTAATCCCTGAATTAGAGGAAATAATCAAAAACCAAACGATTTAATTTAATCAGCTTTCGATCTCTTTCTTCCTATAAGCTGAGTTAATGAGTCAACCATCATATCTGAGGCCTTGAAAATTTCATTATTTTTAAACTCATGAGAAACATTTTTTTCTGGATTAGTTTTATCTTCAATAACTATTCCTTCATCTGGTGAATTATTTTTTATATAAATAAGTAATAACCAATCTTCATCCTCAGACTCATCCCATTTAACAAAAATTTCGCCAGTTTCAAATCTTCTGTCGATACATCTCAATATCGACATATGTCTTGTTATATGCCTTTTATTCAATTGAAAAACTAGACTGCTGGCACTTCTATAAAAACTTTCAAGTGCAAATTCAATTTTTTGTCTTGCAATTGTATATTCTTTTTCTTTCCTTAATAAAGTTTCTCTATCCTCATCCCCTCGAATTTTAACTCCTAATGCCTCTACCCTTTCTCTAATTTTTTGATCTCTTATTATTCTATATTTCTCTTTTAATTTTTCGATTCTTTGTTGAAGACCTGCATAATCATCTCTTTTTTCCTGTAAGGATATTTTTTCTAATTTTTCTAACTCTTTGACCTCTCTAATTCTAAATTTTTCAATTTGTTTTTCTAACTTAAGTTGCTGTAAAAACTGTTTTTGTTTTTCAGCTTGTTCAATTCTTAGAATTGCTTGTTCTTTTCTTAAGAATAGCTTGATATCCTTAGTTCTTTGTTTCTCAATTTTAATTTCTTCTCTTAAAGCACTTTCTTTTAGCTTTAATTTGAGAGCCTCTTCTCTTTGTTTTTGTTTTTCTAATTCTATTTTTTCTTTTGTTTCTCTTTCAATCTCCTCGAGTTTAATTTTTCTTTTTTGCTCTTCTTTTAAAAATTTATATTGTGAAATTGAATTTGCTATTTTGTCAAAAAATGCTTGAATATATTTCTCTAAGCTAAAATTTATTGTAAAATTAATTTTTGGTTTTATAGAAAATTGAAATTTTACTATTTTGGAAATAAAACTATCTTGCTTTAAGTTGTTAGATTTTAACTTTATTTGTTTTTTTTTTATTTTTAAAGATTTACTGGATTTTTTATTTACCTGATTTGATTTTATAATTGTTTTTTTTTTAATTTTTTTTGATTTTAAAGATTTTTTAATTCTATTCTTTGATTTTACAAAAATTTTTTTATTTTTTTTTTCATTTTCAAGAGAGCAAGATTCTATCAATTATTTATTGATAAATATAGTCTCTTGTAACTGGAGTTGAGGTATAGTTTTTTGTTAATTGAAATTGATATACAACTTGATCTCCCCATTTAAATGCCATTTCACATCCTGCCAAATAAAATTCCCACATACGAAAGAACCTTTCATCAAACATGCTAATTATTTTTTCCTTATTTTTAATACAATTTTCTTTCCAATGTCTTAAGGTATGCGCATAGTGCAATCTTAACACTTCAATATCAGACACGATTAATCCTGCTTTTTCAATTGGTGTAGTAACTTCACTTAAACTCGGCGTATAACCTCCTGGAAATATATATTTTGTTATCCATGGATGTGGGTCACGGGGAGGATTTACAGATCCAATTGTATGTATTAAAGAAACACCATCTTTATCTAATAAGTTATCTATTTGTTTAAAAAATTTATTATAGAATTTTCTTCCTACGTGTTCAAACATGCCAACACTTACAATTCTATCAAATTTTTCATTTAACTCTCTATAATCCATTAGTTTAAATGTTAATTGATTTTCTAAATTAAGCTCTTTTGCTTTCTTTACACAATAATTAAATTGATTTTCTGACAAAGTGATACCTGTTACTTCACATTGTGCAGATTTTGCGATGTCCATTGCCAAAGAACCCCAGCCACAACCGATATCTAAAATTTTTTGATTTGGTTTAATATTGAGTTTCTTAATTATATGTTGAATTTTATTATTTTGTGCTGTTTCCAGACTATCATCATCATTTTTAAAATATGCACAAGAATACTGTCTCTTAGGGTCTAAAAACAAATCGTAAAGATCATCAGAAATATCATAATGATGGGATACATTCATTTTGGATTTTTTTATAATATTAAAATTTGTTAGGTATCTATAAGATCCTCTAAATTTATTTATTAAGTAACTAATAATATTAAACTCACTTCTTCCTATATTCATTAATGCTAAATCTAAAAAATCAGTAAGTGTTCCATTTTCAATTATTAATTGACCATCTGTATAGGCTTCACCTAAATATAAATCTGGATGAAATAATAATTTATAATGAAGTTTTTTATCTAATATTTTAACTTTTATTGGTTGTTCTGACGCTGGGGTGCCAATAATGAATTGATTGCCATTTGCATCAATTAAAATAAATCCACCTTTTTTAAAAATTTTATTTAGAAATCTCGCAAGTTGCATTTAGGCAGCTGTTTCTAGTTTTGTGAAAAAATTAAGTTTCTCTAAACTTTTAAATAAATCCTTCTCCTCCTTTTCATTTAAAATTTTTAGTGGGGGCAAAAGGTTTTTATAAATTTCATCTTGTTTAGAATAATAACTATGGAGTCCGGAAATCAAATTATACTTTTCAAAAACATTTCTCACATCACATAACTTTGTATTTAAACTATTTTCTTTACCTTGAATAAAATCATCATAAACTTTTCTAGATAATTCAGCTGTTACATTGCATGTTGCGGTTATAATACCAGAACAACCAAGTTTTAATCCATTTAATAATTTTGACTCTGAGCCAGGTAAAATTGAAAAATTTTCAATTTTTAGATTCTCATAAACATTATAAGAACTATCTTTTATTCCAATAATTTGATCTGGAAATAGATCAACAAGCTTATAGATACAATCTAAACTAAACTTGTATCCACTCAATTTTTCAAAATTATAAAGAATAATTTCACTTTCAGGAACTGCTTCTATAATTCTAGAATAAAAATTTATTACATCAATATCACTATATTTATAAAAAGCAGGTGGCATAATTAAAAATTTTCTAAAGTTTAAAGAAACTGCCACTTTCATTAAATTAATAGTTTCAACTAAAGAATTTAATCCAGTGCCAATTAAGTATTGTTCTCTAAATCTACTAACAGTTAAACTATTTAATAAATTTATTTTTTCTGAAACAGAAATAAGCTGAGCTTGACCTGTGCTACCAAAAAAAGCTACTCCATGACACCCCTTTTCTATTAGGTTTTCAGAATGCTTAATAGTTCGCTCAATGTTAAGGCTTAAATCCTTATTTAATAAAGACATTGAGGCCGCATAAATTCCTGTAATTTTTTTCATAACAAAAACTTATATAAGAAGAAATATTTAGTAAAGTCCAAACTATTAGCCAATATTAGCTAATATTTTTTAAAATAATTTCCCTTGCCTCATTAACTATAGCTGACAATCTTGCGGTTTCAGGAGAAATATCTGGATGAATTTTTTTTTGAATCTTTAAATAGGCTTTCTGAACGTCTTCTTTAGATACATTTTTATTGATATCTAAATTTAATATTTTATATGCTTCAGCTAAAGAAATCATTGAAGAATTGGAAAACTTATTGTTCTGTTTAAAAGAAAATCTTCCTGATGCCTTCAACGTTTGCAATAATCTAAATAAGCTTATTAACTGAAATATAGACATGCCTTTTAACTTTAGAAAAGCTAAACTTGCTAAAGTAAGTGGAAGCGAAAATATAAACTTTCCCCCAACTGCCATTATTAATGCAAAAAAAATTAATAATAAAAAAAGATAAAAATTTGAATTTTTAGCTCTATTTCCTAAAAAAACTTTATTGAATAGTTTTAGTAAAAAATAAATTCCTACTATAATAATTAGTGTATATATAATTATATTCATATATCCGTTAACAAATGAAAATACCATATCTTAGAAAAAAATCAGAAATAAAATCTTGTCATAATGTAACATGGGAAGACAATTATAGTTGGATACATCAAAAAAATATTTTAGAGGTTTTAAAAGATAAAAATAAATTAGATCCAGAGGTAAAAAAATACCTTGATGATGAAAATGAATACACAAACTATAATCTAAGAGATACAAAAAATTTACAAAAAGAACTATTTGATGAGATAAAAAGTAGAATTAAGTTAGAGGATGAATCTCTTCCCTATAAGGATCATTCATATGAATATTGGGATAAAACGACTGCAACTGGGAATTATTCTATTAAACTAAGAAAAAAAATAAATTCCAATCTAGTTGAAGAAATATGGAATGGTGACTTTGAAAAAAATAAACTTCAAGCTGATTATTTTGGGATCGGAGATGTAGAAATTAGTAATAATGATAAATATTTAGGGTATTCGCTAGATTTAAAAGGTTCAGAATACTACTCAATTTTTATAAGAGATATTGAAACTAATAAAATTATTTCAAAAGAAATTTTAGATACTTCCGGTGGTATATTATTTAGTCTTGACGACAAATATATTTTTTATGCAAAGCTTGACGAACATCATAGAGCACGAAAAATTTATAGACACAAAATTGGTGAGTTTGAAAAAAATGATGAATTAATTTTTGAAGAGAAAAGTGAAGCGTTTACAGCAAGCATTAGTTTAAGTTCTGATGAAAAGTATTATTTTATAACAACTTCAGATCATAATACATGTGAACAATATTATTTTGAGGCAAATGAGATAAATCCTAAACCAAAACTTATTAAAACAAGAGCTAGAGGTATTTTGTATTCAGTAAATTCTTGGAACAATAAATTCTACAATCATACAAATGAAAATGCTGAGGATTTTAAAATTGATATTTCTGATAGTTTAACTAATCAAAATTGGCAAACATTTATAGCACCTAAAGAAGAAGTGTTAATTGGAGGATGCACTTTTTTAGAAAACTGGATACTTAGATCAGAAACTTCAGATGCTTTGGATAAACTTTTTGTAAGAAATATAAAAACTAATGTTGAAGAGGAATTAATTTTTTCAAATGAAAAAATATATGTTCCAGGAATTACTTTAAAACAAAAAGATAGAAATACCGATGAAGTATACCTTAGTTATTCTTCACCAAAGACTCCTACAAGAGTTTATTTATACAATTTATCTACTAAAACTAAAAAAATAGTTAAGGAACAAGAAATTCCTTCTGGTCATAATCCTGATGATTATATTGTTGAAAGAATTGAAATTGAGTCTCATGATAAAAGGTTAGTTCCATTGACAATTACTAGACATAAAAAAACAAAACTTGATGGATCAGCAAATTTGCTTCTATACGGTTATGGCTCATATGGAAATTCAATGAGTCCCGGATTTTCATCTACAAGACTTAGCTTAATTAATAGAGATATTATTTGGGTGACTGCTCATATTCGTGGAGGTATGGAAAAAGGAATGAAATGGTGGAAAGAAGGCAAGCTTACCAATAAAAAAAATACATTTGAGGATTATATTTATTCTGCAAATTATTTAATAGAAAATAATTACACATCTAAAGGAAAAATTATTGGAATGGGTGGATCTGCGGGTGGTTTATTAATGGGAGCTGTAGTCAATAAAGCACCTAAATTATTTTTGGGAATAATTATGGCAGTACCATTTGTTGACTCTTTAACAACAAACTTAGATCATTCTTTACCTTTAACTGTTGGAGAATTTGATGAGTTTGGAAATGCAAAAGATAACAAGGAACATTTTGATTATATCTATTCCTACGCTCCTTATAATAATATTAAAAAAATGGATTACCCTCATATTTTAATAACTACAAGTTTAAGTGACAATAGAGTTCTGTTTGATGAACCAGCAAAATTTACCGCAAAGTTAAGAGAGTATAAAACAGATAGTAATCTATTACTTTTAAAAACAGAAATGAATGCAGGACATGGTGGAAAATCTGGCAGAGATGGTGCTATTGAAGAAATAGCATTAGATTATGCTTTTGCTCTAAAAATTTCTAAAAAAATTTAGATAGTGATCTTGAAAAATATTATCTAATTCCTAAATAAATCCTGTAAGTCGCCTAATGGGATTTACAAAAACTAACTTGCTTTAAAAAGGAGGAAATTATGACAAGTAAGGATTTATCTATATTTAACTCACTAAGACCTTTTTCAATTGGTTTTGACGATATGTTTGATCAATTTGAAAATATGTTAGGGAATGGAAATTTGACTATGCAGTCAAATTACCCACCTTACAATATTAGAAAAACTGGAAAGGACAACTATGCAATTGAAGTTGCTTTAGCTGGTTTTAATAAAAAGGATGTCGAGGTTGAGTTTGAGGATAATTTATTAACTGTTAGAACAAAACAAGTTGATAAATCAGAAGATAAGAATGCTGATGGCGAGATAATTCACAGAGGTATCTCTCAAAGACAATTTGCAAGATCATTCACTATTGCAGATGATGTAAAGGTTAATGGAGCAGAGTTGAAAGATGGTCTTTTAACTATTTCTTGCGAAAGAATTATACCAGAGCACAAAAAGAAAAAACTTATCGAAATAAAATAAATTGAGCCTTGCTTGCGGAGAATAAATCTCCGCAAGTACTAATTAAAAACATCCATTAGATACAAAACCTATAACTATAGAGTTTGAGTCTATTTCAAATCTTCTCTCACAAGGAATGCCATATTTTTTTGTATTATAAATTAATTCTAAATTTCCTTTGGCATTTTTAAAATCTTCATCTGGTTTTCCTAAATCCATTCTTAAGTCATCTGAAGATTTTCCAATAAATTTGCTTAATTTTTCATTTTCCTTTTCAACTATAGCATCTGTTTTTTGTTTAATTGTTTGACAACCATTTAGCGTTACTAACAATAAAGTTGTAATTAAAAAAAATTTTATTTTTTGCATAAAAGTATATTAACAATCCAATTATGGCATAAATATAAACTTATTAGTTGAATATTGTGAATAAACCCCAGATTGAAAGAGTAATTAACAATAGAATCGATTACTTATTCTTTATTAGGAGGAAAAATGCTTGAAAAATATTTTGATTATAAAAAACACAAAACAGATTTTAAAACTGAAGTAATAGCTGGAGTTACAACTTTTTTAACTATGGCATACATTATGTTTTTAAATCCGTTCATACTGTCTGGAGAATTTGCTGGTCCTGAAAAAGGATTTTTTGATTTTGGAGCTGTATTCACAGCAACTATTGTTGCTACTGCATTAGCTTGCTTTATTATGGCATTCTACGGAAAAACATGGCCAATAGGTCTTGCGCCAGGGATGGGAATTAATGCATTTGTTGCATTTGGAGTTGTTGCTGGCATGGGCTACACACCACAAGCTGCTTTAGGAGCAGTATTAGTTGCTGGTGTGCTATTCTTAATAATATCTTTAACACCAATTAGAGCTTGGTTAATTAATTCAATTCCAAAAAGTTTAAAACTTGGAATAGGAGCAGGTATTGGATTATTTTTAGCAATTATTGGTCTTGAAATTATGGGTGTAGTTGCTGATCATCCAGTAACACTGGTAACATTAGGAGATATTAAAAATCCACTAATTATTTTAGGCTGTTTAGCTTTTGTTTCTATGATTGTAATGGAAAAATTAAATATCAAAGGAAATATTATAATTGGAATTATAGTATTCAGTATTATTGCTTGGGTTTCAGGTCTTGCAAAATTTAATGGTGTTGTTGGTAGTATTCCTCCAATGACCTATCTAATGGATTTTGATTTATCTGCAGCATTTACGGCGGGGATGTCTACTGTAATCTTTACATTATTATTTATTGATTTCTTTGATACCGCAGGAACATTAACTTCAGTTGCAAATGTTGCTGGTAAAGTAGATAAAAATGGAAAAGTACAGGATATTGATAAAGCCATGATGTCAGACAGTGTTGCAACAGTTGCTGGTGCAATGATGGGAACTACGACCGTAACAAGTTATGTAGAATCTGGTGCTGGAGTAAAAGCCGGTGGAAGAACAGGAATGACTTCATTAGTCATTGGTGTTTTATTTTTAGCTTGCTTATTTTTATCACCTCTTGCAACAAGTTTACCAAAAGAAATTGATGGGGCTGCACTTCTATATGTTGCAATCTTATTTGTTAGAAACATTACAGATATAGAATGGGATGATATTGCCGAGTCCGCACCTGCAGTTTTAGCAATGATAGCAATGCCTTTAACATATAGTATTAGTTATGGTATAGCCCTAGCATTCATTTCTTATGCTTTAATCAAAATCTTTACTGGTAAATTTTCAAGTACTTCACCAGCGATTTGGATTATTGCACTATTGAGTGTGGTTAGTTTCGCAGTAATTTAAAAAATATTAAATAGGGCTAGTTTAAAAGCTAGCCCTATTGATTTCTTTTAATAATTTCTTCTATAGACAATTCTTCGTAATGTTCAGTAGGTTGAACAATCCATGGATCATGGTCTAATATAACAGGACAAAAATCTGGTTCAAATGTGGAAGATTTTTTTTTCCAAAGACAAGCTGTTTTTACCTGATTAATAAAATTTTTTGTCGGACCATAATTTTTTAACCATTCAATACTTTTATTCAACGTTAGTCCTGTATCCGATAAATCGTCAATTAATAAAACTCGATCAAAATCTTTATCTTCTGCAAGAGAGCTGATATCTCTTGCAAACATCAATTGACCTTGCTTATCTTCCATTCCTTCACCTGAATAACTTTGAATAACAATATAGGCGATTGGTAATTTTAATATTCTGGACAGAATATCAATAATAGGAGCTGCACCTCTCATGATTCCAACTAGAACTGTTGGTTTATAATTTTGATGAATTTGTATAGCTAATTTCTCGACAATTTTAGTATACTCATCAAAACTGATAATTAATTTGTCTGCCATAAAATTTATTATCACATAAAAAAAAAATTACAAAAGGAGAATAAATGAAAGGATATTGGGTAGCCTTATATACCAAAGTAGATAATCCAGATAACTTGAAAAAATATGCAGAAAAAGTAACTCCAATAATTAGAAGTTATGGAGGTGTTCCGCTAGTTAGAGGTGGTAAATATAAATTCTATTCAGGTGAAGAGTTTTCAAGAACAGTAATTTGGGAATTTCCTAGCTTTGAAAAAGCTGAAGAATGTCACAATTCTAAAGATTATCAAGAGGGTTGGAATTTAGCAAAAAATACAACAGAAAGACACTTTCAAATAGTAGAAGGGTTCAATATTGAATAGGCTCATTGTCGATTGATCTCCATAAATACCAAGTAGCAACAGAGCAATAAGGTGTAAATTTTTTATTAAGTAAATTCACAAAACTATTAGGTGGAAAATATTTTTTTTTATAATTATTAGATATTGCTCTTAAAAGACCAATATCTTGAATAGGCCATATATTGGATCTATTGTACGTAAATAGTAAAATCATTTCTGCTGACCACCTTCCTATTTGTCTTAATTGTGAAAGATAAACAATTGCCTCTTCATCAGACATTTTATCTATAAGTTTTGGGTTAAAAGATTTATCTAAGATTTGATTTGCCAAACTTTTTATACCCCTTACTTTTTGTTTACTTAAACCACAACTTTTTAATTGCATAAAATTCAATTTTTTTACAGTTTTAGCATTAATTTTATTATTACATTTTTTTTTGAATTTTAAAAAAACTGAATTTGCAGCAGCAACACTTATTTGTTGACCAATTATGCTTTTGCATAGTGAGAAAAAAATATCTTTTCTAGAGGTAAGAACGGTTTCTGAGGGACTTTTATATTTAAGAATTAATTTTGCCATTATTTTATCTTTTTTAGATAAATATTTTTTTGCTGTGTTCCAATATTTTGGTATTTTAGTCATGTCTTAATGTAGATGGAATTTTCTTATTATAATAAATTTCTCTTCTCAATATTATTAAAGAGGCTGTAATAACCAGTGCTGCTCCTACTAAATTTTTATAGCTTGGAATTTCATCCCAAATTAAATATCCAAATAAAATTGCAAATATCAGTGATAAATATTTTAAAGGTGCCACCAATGAAACTTCTGACAATTTGTAAGATTGTGTTAATAATAAATTAGCACCTCCACCGGTCACTCCAATTAACGCTAACAAAATAAAATCTTTAAAATTGGGCAATACCCAACCAAAAGGTATTGTGAATAAAGATACAAATGTAATGGTTAAAGTAAAAAAAATTGAAATTAACCATACTGGCTCTGAAGTAGATAATTTACGAATAGTAATAGTAACAAAAGCCATTCCAATGCAAAAAATAATTGGAAGAATATATAAATAGTTTACTTCATTAAATCCTGGTTCAGAAATGACTAGCACTCCAACAAAACCAATTAAAACTGCTATCCATCTAAAAATACCAACTTTTTCGCCTAATAAAAAAATTGATAAGATAGTTATAAATAGTGGAGCTGCATAAGATAAACTAACAACAACCGCTAGAGGGAGTTCCCTTAACGCTACTACAATTGCAATTAAAGCAATTATGCCAGCAAAACATCTAAAAAAATGTTCTAATTTACGATCTGTTTTATAGAAAGACTTAAGCTTGTCTTTTGGAATTAGAAAATATGTAAGAAGCAGACCAAAGAACCCTCTAAAAAATAAAACTTCACCTGTGGGATACTCTTGGGACCATTTAACCAGTAAATCCATAATAGAAAATGCACATACGGACATAAACATGTACAAAAGGCCTAATTGATTTCTGTTAAGCATGAGAATAATCTTTAAATTAAATAAAAGTTTAATCAATGGAAATAGCTATACTTGCACTTGGATGTTTTTGGGGTCCTGAAATTAAATTCAGTAAAATTCCAGGAATTATTGAAACAGAAGTTGGTTACTGTGGAGGCAATAGTTCTATTACCACATATAAAGAGGTCTGTTCAGGAACAACTAATCATGCTGAGGTTGTTAAATTAACATTTGATCCAAAGCAGATCACCTATGAGGAAATATTAAATAAATTTTTTAATTTACATAATCCAACTACTTTAAATTCACAAGGACCTGATTTTGGAACACAATATAGAAGTGAAATTTTTTATAATGATGATAATCAAAAAAAAATTGCAAAAAAAGTTTTTGAAGAATTTAATAAAAAATTATCTGGTAAAGTAGTTACTAAAATATCTCCAACAACAAATTATTGTAGAGCAGAAGAATATCATCAAAAATATTTAGAAAAAAATTAGAATGATATTAGTTAATACTAGTTATTTAGAACAAAATATAGATAAGGTTAAAATTATAGATTGCTCATGGCATATGCCTCAAACTAAACGTAATGGTTTTGAAGAATATAAATTAAATCATATTCCAAATGCAATTTTTTTTGATCTAGATAAGAATTCAAGAATAGATACTGATTTGCCTCACATGTTAATTAATAAAAAGAGTTGGGAAGAGATAGTATCTGAAATGGGTATACAAAATGATGATGAAATTATCATTTATGATAACTCTGATGTAATTAGTTCTTGTAGATGTTGGTATAATTTTATTTATTTTGGACACAATCCTAAGCTGGTTCACGTGTTGGATGGTGGATTTAAAAAATGGAATAATGAAAAAAAAATAATAACAAATCAAATAAGTAAAATAATAAAATCAAACTACAAAGCAGAAGAAAACATTAGCCTAGTTAAAGATAAAAATTTTATAGATAAAAATATTTCTACTGAAAAATTTAAAGTAATAGATGCCAGAAGTAGAGAAAGATTTAGTGGAAAAGTTCCAGAACCAAGACAAGGGCTTAGAAGTGGATCCATTCCTAAATCAACTTGCATTCCTTTTAATGAGCTAATAAATGAAGATCATACTTTTAAGACCAAATTAGAGATTTCGCAGATTTTTAAATCAAATTTAATTGAGATAAATAGTTCTAATGTTGTTTTTTCATGTGGATCAGGGGTTACTGCTTGCGTTTTGGCTCTAGCTTATTCCTTAATAAATGATAATTATATGCCAAATATTTATGACGGCTCATGGGCTGAATACGGAAAAATCTAAAAATGAAAAGATCTACTAAGATAACAAGCATTATATTAATTTTTTTCTTGATCATTACTTCTGTAATTGTTGCAAGAACAATGATTGGAAATCATTTTAAGAAGAAATTTAGCAAAAGACCACCACCTGGTATAATTGTAAGTGTGGTTGATGAAAGAGTTTTTGCAAATAAAATAAGTACTTTTGGAACTGCTATACCCTCTCAAACAAAATCATATAAAGTAGAAAAGTATGAAATATTGTCACCTATAGAATTTAATAAAAAATTAAAAAAAGGTGATGTAATAGCTCAGTTAAAAAATAGAAATATTGTTGCTCCATTTGATGGAGTGGTAGGAAAAAGAGATTTTTCAGAAGATTTAGAAGTATCTAAAACATCAATATTAATAAATTTTGATGATGCATCCATAATATACTCAGATGTAAATATTCCAGAAATATTTACTCCTTATGTAAAAGAAGGCTTACCAGTAGATGTAAAATTTTCTGGATATAAAGATAAAATATTCAACGGTGTAATCGACTCTTTGTCGAGTAGAATTACTGAAGATACAAGATCCCTTCAAACAAGAATTAAAATTGACAATTCAAATTTTGAAATTTTACCTGGTTCACTTCTAGAATTTTCAATTAAATATAATGAAAGAAAATCACTTGGAATACCTGATACAGCAATTTTGGTTGAAGGAGATAAATCTTATATTTTTAAAGTTTCTGATGAAAATAAAACACAAAAAGTTGAAGTCAAAACTGGTGACCGTCTAGAAGGATTTATGGAAATCAATGATGGATTAAGTGAAGGTGAAAAAATTGTTTCTGAAGGTTTAAAAAAAGTTAGACCAAATTTTGAAATAAAACCAATTATTAAATAAATATGTTTATTACTGATGTAAGTATTCGTAGACCGGTGGTTGCATGGGTAATGTCTCTAATTCTAATTATATTTGGAGGTTTTGTTTTTTGGGAACTTCCAGTAAGAGAATTGCCAGACGGAATCCAGCCTCCTGTGGTACAAGTTCAGGTAGATTATAAATCAGCTTCAGCTGAGATTATTGATCAAGAAATTACTCAAAAAATTGAAGATGTCATTGGAGGTGCAGAAGGAATTAAAAACATAGACTCAACCTCCCTTAATGGCAGAAGCAGAATTAATGTAGAATTTAATACAAATATAGATCTTGATGACGCGGCCAATGATATTAGAGAGAGAGTTTCAAGGGTAGTAGATAATCTTCCTAGCGAAGCAGATGCACCACAAATTTTAAAACAATCAGCTGGTTTTACAACTACTATGTGGGTTGCCTTATCTTCTCCAACTTGGAGTGATCTAGATTTAGGTGATTATGCTGAAAGATATCTAATTGATGTTTTTTCTAGTGTACCTAATGTTGGAAGAATTTTAGTTGGTGGATTAAGAGAATTAAGTGTGAGGGTTTGGATTGACCCTATTAAACTTGCTGCAAACGACCTTACAATTCAAGAAGTTGAAGGAGCATTGAGAAATGAAAATGTAAATTTACCAGCAGGTACATTAGAGGCAACTAATAAAGATCTTAATTTAAATATAGATAAATCTTATTCAAATATTGAGAGTATTAAACAACTTCCAATTAAAAAAAGTAAAGAAAAAGTAATATTACTTTCAGATGTTGCTGAAGTTGAATTTGGACCTGTATCTGAAAAAACTCTTTTTACCGCTCAAAGAAAAAATGCATTAAATCTTAAAACTGTTGGTATTGGAATATATGCAAAAAGTGGGGCATCAACTGTAGAACTATCAAAAGAAGTAAAAAAGAAGATTGTAGAAGTCAATAAAGCTTTACCTGAGGGATTAAAACTTGAAATTGCTTTTAACAGAGCAACTTATGTGGGTACAGCGATTGAAGAAGTTTATAAAACTTTAATCATAGCTTTCATACTAGTTGTTGCAATTATTTATCTTTTTTTAGGTAATCTTAAAGCTGTGATAGTTCCTGCTGTAGCTTTACCTGTAAGTTTAATAGGTTCATTTCTTGGACTATATTTATTTGGATTATCGATAAATATTTTTGTCTTATTAAGTTTTATTTTAGCAATTGGAATAATTACAGACGATTCTGTTATTATGACTGATGCTATTTACACTCGTATCGAAAATGGTGAAACACCACTAGTTGCTGCCTATAAAGGCTCTAAACAAATTACCTTCGCAATCATTGCCACAACTTTAATACTAGTTGCAGTATTTTTACCTTTGGTTTTTATAAAAGGAATTGCAGGAACTCTATTTAGAGAAACAGCAATTGCACTATCTTTTTCTATTATAGTTTCATCCTTCGTCGCCTTAACTCTTTCACCAATGCTTGCCAGTAAATTTTTAATTAAAAAACCAAAAAATAATTTTATTGTTGTTGGATTTGATAAAGCTTTCAAAAGTTTTTCAACTTTTTATTTAGAAACTTTAGAGTTTTGGATTAATAAAAAAAAAACAATTTCAATATTTATTATTTTAATTTTAGCCGGATCAGTTTTTTTATTTAACTACACTACTAAAGAACTTTTACCCAATGAAGACAGGGGATCTTATTTGATTATTGGACAAACTGATGAAGGAAGTTCGTTTGAATATACTAAAGATAAAGCTCAGCAAATAGAAAATAGATTAATTCCATTACTTGAAGCTGAGGATAGTCCTTATCAAAGGTTAATAATGAGAGTTCCTGGTTTTGGTAGGTCTAGCACAACATATAATAGTTTTATTATTATTGCTTTATTAGATGATTGGAAAAATAGAAAAAAAGATAGCCAAACTGTTATGAGAGAAGCTATAGGTAAAATTGTAAGCTTACCTGAAACTCTAGCTTTTCCTATATCTCCACAATCGATAAGAGTTTCAAGTTATAATAAGCCTGTTCAAATGGTAATTTATGGATCAACTTATGAAGAGTTAGAAGGTATATCTAATGCAGTAATTAATAAACTTAGAAGTAATAGAAACTTATCTAGAATAGAGTCTGATTACACAAGAAATAAACCAGAAGTAAAATTAATTACCAACAAAATTAGAGCAAATGATTTGGGTGTTTCTACAGAAAACATTGGAAAAACACTTAGAGACATTGTATGGCGGAAAAAGAGTAACCACATTTAATAATATGGGAAGAGAATACCCAATTATATTGCAGCAATATTTATCAGACAGAAGAAATAAAGAGGATTTATCTAAAATATATGTAAGATCAAATACAACAGGTAAATTAGTTTCAATAGTTAGTCTTGTCGATCTTAAAGAAGAAGGCACAGCTGAAGCATTATCAAGATATAATAGGCAGAGAGCTGTAACAATTTCAGCAAACATTGAGGAAAATTACTCATTAGCTGATGCCATAAAATATTTAGAAAATATTATGGAAGAAGTTGCACCGACAAATCAAATTACCTGGAAAGGTGAGTCGGAAGAACTAAAAGAAACTAGTAATGAAATTTTTATAATTTTTGCACTTGCATTACTGACCGCTTACCTTGTAATGGCTGCAACATTTAATTCTTTTATTCACCCTTTTATTATAATTTTAACAGTACCATTGGCTATTTTTGGTGGACTTGTGTTTATTTTATTCTTGAATAGCTCAATTAATATTTTTTCCCAAATAGCACTAGTAATCCTAATAGGAGTTTCAACAAAAAATAGTATCTTAATTGTAGATTACGCAAATCAAATAAGAACAACAGGCAAAGAGATTGAAGATGCAGTAATAGAAGCGTGTAAACTTAGAATTAGACCTATCATTATGACTTCGATTAGTACTATGATTGCAATGATACCTTTGGTAATCGGTAATATTGGGCCAGGTGCAGGTGAAGCTTCACGACTAGCTGTTGGATCAACAATTTTAGGAGGAATGATAATTTCAACTTTCTTCACACTTTATGTAACACCCACTATGTATTTAACATTAGCTAAAAATACAAAAAGAATTGATGCAATTGATATAGAGCTAAAACAAGAACTTACTAAAAAATAATATATTTATTGGTAGATAAAGAATTACTACATTGAGAGAGTTGTTTCTTATAAAGATTAGATTGTTTTTCAACACGTTTAGCTAAACGAATAACTTTTTTATTTTTTTTATAATTTTTATAATTTCCCCAACCTTCATGATAAGCAATATATTGTTTAAAAGCATCATTCTTAGATACCTTTAAAATAGATTCTGTTTTATTTGTATACCAACCTATAAAATCAACACTGTCCTTGAATCTTGCTCTTGTTGCAAATTTATTGCCAGTTTCATTTTTGTATTGTTGCCACGTTCCTTTTACGGCTTGAGAGTATCCAAAAGAACTTGAAGGTCTTTTATAAGGAATAACTTTAAATAATTTTTGTCTTGGTGGTTTTGCTAATTGATCAAAATCAGATTCCATTTTAATTATTGCTAACTGAATATGTGCTGGGGTTCCCCATTTTTGCTCAGTACTTTTCACATGTTTATACCAAAAGTATTTTTCATCAAAAATAGAGCAACTATTAGAGGTATTACTTGGAATGGATGAGCAAGAAGTAATAATAAAAAAAACTAATATAATAAATTTATTTTTAGAAAATATATTAGGCATAAATTGATATAAACATTATAATCATAAAAATCAAAAAAATGAGTTTATTAATTTTAACCAGACATGGGCAAAGCACCTGGAATTTAGAAAAAAAATTTACTGGATGGGTTGATGTTGATCTAACAGAACAAGGAAAATTAGAAGCTAAAAAAGCTGGTGAATTAATTAAAAATAACAAAATTTTAATTGATCTTTATTATTCTTCTCTACAGTTAAGGGCAAATAGTACTCTAAAATTGATACAGGAAGTACTGAAAGATAAAAAAGAATTTAAGAGAGCATGGCAATTAAATGAAAGACATTACGGAGCATTAACTGGATTAAATAAAGAAGAAATGAAAGAAAAAATTGGTGAAGATAAAGTTTATCAATTTAGGAGGTCTTGGGATTTAAGGCCAGATAAATTAGATAAAAATAGTCCTTACCATCCTTTAAATATTGGAATTTATAATAAGGTTAAAAAAGAAAATATTCCAGATACAGAGTCTTTAAAAGATACTTATGAGAGAGTTGTGAAATACTATATGGAAGAAATCGAAAAATATCTTTTAAATAGCAATATATTAATTTCTGCTCATGGAAATTCTATAAGAGCATTATGTAAATATCTTTTTAAATTAGATAATGGACAAATTTCACAATTAGAAATTCCAACAGGAAACCCATTATTAATAAGTTTTAACAAAGATAAACAAATTCAAGAATGTAGATATCTCGATGAAACTAGAGCTAAAAATCTTGTAGTTTTTTAAATACTTCTAAATTAGTAAGATGATAAAAGTTTTTTTGACTTTCTATGCCATTTAGTTTTTCTAATTTTATTAAATCATCCCAAACTTTTGATATGGAAAAATTTTTAATATTAAAACTTTTGAATAATTTTTTATTCAAAATTTGACAACCTGTATAAATAAAATGATTATCAACTTCTTTATAAATTTTATTATCATTTAAAGTAAAATCTCCCTTTAGGTTTTTATCAAAACTTAATCTTTTATTTACAAGAAAAAGTAAATTATCCAAATTTTTTGAAAAAAAAAATTTTTCCATATTTTTAATTTCCTCCAAATAATCCATATTCCAAACTGTATCTGGATTAAAAATTAAAAAATTTTCATCATTTGAATGACTCATCATATTTAAAATACCTCCACCTGTATTTAATATTTCTTTTCCATCATCAATGACTTTAATATTAAGATTGGAATGATTATTTTTTAAATAATTAATAATTTGCTCTTTTAAATAAAAAGTATTTAGTAAAATATTTTCAATACCTAGTTTATTAATTAGATTAATGCATTGATCTAAAACTGAAACATTATTAATTTTTAGTAATGGTTTTGGAACATCGAGTGTGATTGGATTTAATCTTTTTCCATATCCTGCGCATAAAATTAAAGCTGTATTTATTTTCATATTTTTATTTTATTTGGAAAATTAGATTTTAAAATTTCTTTTAATTGTTCAAAAATCTTATTTTTATTAATTCTTAAATTAATTAGTTGCCAAGCATATGGAATTAATTTTAAATAGTTATTTTTTTTGTCTCTAACTGATAATCTAGTAAATATGCCGATAATTTTAAGATTTCTAAGTACGGACAAAATAACAAAATCATTTTTAAATTTCTCTTTATCTATTTGAGGGTTTAATTTTAAATAATAATCAATCATTCGATTTTTCTGATTAAGTGATGTTTTAAATCTTACATCATCTACCAATGAAGCAAGATCATAAGCAATATTACCAATCAATGCATCTTGCGTATCGATTAATCCAAATTCATTTTTATTATACATCATATTAGATACATGAAAATCTCTATGAACAAAGGTGTCATTTTTCAACTTTAATGACTTTATCAGTAGCTTAATTTGTTTTTTTAAATTTAAATTTGTAATTAACAAATTTTTTTTATTCAATACTTTTGGGGTATACCAATTGCAAAATAATGATGCTTCTTTTAATAAAATTTTTTTAGAATATTTTTCTAAATGATAATCTTGATTTTTAAACGTCTTAACTTTTATATCTTTTATTTTTTGAATTTTATTCAAAAGTTGAATTGTCCTTTTAAAAATAATTTGTTGATTTATTTCTTTATTTTTTAAAATTTGAAAAACAGTTTTTTCTCCAAGATCTTCTATTTCTATAAGTCCTTTAGAATATTTTTCAAAAAAAAGTTTTGGTGCAACTATATTATTTTTTAATAAAATCTTATTTATCCCATCATAAATTAGTAAATTTTTTCTTTTTTCTTTTTTAGTAAAAACAATTATAGAAGATTTATTATTTTTAGTTTTTCTAAAAAAAGTTCTAAATGATGCGTCACCCTTTATCTTTTTTGTATTTTTTAAATCAATCATTTCATTTGATATTCAAACCTTTGATTTCTAATGATCTTTTGTTTAAATCTTCTTCATAGTTAAAAAACAATTCTATATATTCATTAGATTTATTGTCTATCATTTGTGGCCACTCAATTAGTGAAATTGAATTAAAATTATCTTCAAAAATATTTAAATTTATTATCTCTTCTTTCAATTTGATCCTAAAAAGATCATAATGTTTAATTGTTAAGTCCCCTATCTGATATTCGTTTAGAATATTGAATGTGGGACTGGTTACCTCAGTGATATTAATTTTTTTATCTTTTTGTAATTTATTGATTAAATATCTAACGAATGTTGTTTTTCCAACTCCTATTTCACCGTACAAAAAGATGATTTGATTTTTTTTTAACTGAGCTGAAATTTTTTCAGCTATATCTTTAGTAAGTCTTTCAGTGGAAATATCAATTCTACCACTATTAGTAGCGATAGGCATCTGGCTTAAATGGACCTTCTACACCAACACTAATGTAATCTGCTTGTTCTTTAGATAATTTAGTTAATTTAGCACCTACTTTTTTAAGATGCAATGTTGCAACTTTTTCATCCAAATGTTTTGGAAGGACATAGACTTTATTTTCATAATTTTTATGATTATTCCAAAGTTCTATTTGAGCTATAACTTGATTAGTAAAAGAAGCACTCATTACAAAACTTGGATGACCTGTTGCACATCCTAAATTTACCAGTCTTCCCTCAGCTAAAAGAATAATTCTTTTTCCACTTGGAAGTTCTATTTCGTGAACTTGTGGTTTTATCTCTGTCCATTTATAATTTCTTAGAGCTTCAACTTGAATTTCATTATCAAAATGACCAATATTACATAAGATTGCTCTATCTTTCATATCTCTCATATGATCTGCTGTAACAATATCTTTATTACCGGTAGCAGTTACTACTATATCGGCTCTACTGATAGCTTCTTCCATTAAAACTACCTCATAACCTTCCATCGCAGCTTGTAATGCACATATTGGATCTGCCTCTGTTACTAGAACTCTTGCCCCACTTTGTCTTAAAGATGCTGCACTACCTTTTCCAACATCACCAAACCCAGCAACGATTGCTATCTTCCCTGACATCATAACATCTGTTGCTCTTCTTATTCCATCAACCAAACTTTCTCTACAACCATACAAGTTATCAAATTTTGATTTAGTAACTGAATCATTAACGTTTATAGCAGGCACCATTAGAGATTTATCTTTTTCCATCTTATTCAATGCCTTAATTCCAGTGGTTGTCTCTTCTGAAACGCCTCTTACTTCTTTTAATAATTCTTTATATTCTTTATGCATGATGGCAGTAAGATCTCCTCCATCATCTAATAACATATTAGGTTTCCAATCAGGCTTTCCAACAATAGTTTGTTTAATACACCATAAATATTCTTCTTCTGTTTCACCCTTCCATGCATAAACAGGTATTCCAACTTTCGCTATCGCTGCCGCTGCATGATCTTGTGTTGAAAATATATTGCATGATGACCATCTGACATCAGCACCTAGGTCTGTTAGGGTTTCAATTAATACAGCTGTTTGAATAGTCATATGTAGACAGCCAATTATCTTGGCTCCTTTTAAAGGTTTTTTTCCAGCATATTCTTCCCTTAATGCCATTAAGTCCAGGCATTTCACTCTCAGCTATTGAAATTTCTTTTCTACCAAAATCGGCTAATGATAAATCTTTTACTTTAAAATCTTCCATGGCAGGCTTTCTAACAACAAAGTGTTAATTAATCAATAAAAGTTTAAAACTCAGGAAAACTAATTTCAATTATAGCACCTTTATTATCCAATCTATTACTAGCTTTAATTTTTCCATCATGAACATCTATCAAATTTTTAACAATATTTAAGCCTAGTCCTGAATGTTCACCAAATTTATTGGGTCGGTTACTATAAAATCTATTAAAAATTTTACTCATATCTTTTTCTTTAAAACCTTCACCTTCATCAATAATTTGAATAGTAATTTTTTTCTCTTGATTTTTAAAAATTTTTACTAAAATTTTTTGGTTATCTTGACTAAAAGATATTGAATTATCAAGTAAATTTGCAATTATCTGTTCAATTCTATTTTCTATTCCATTAATGAAGTAATTTTTATTTTTATCATTTACAAAAGAAATTTGGATGTTTCTTTTAATGTTATAAATATTATTATAATCATCAACAACAGACTGAATAATTGGCTCAATATCAATCTTTTTCATTTTTTCTTTACTCAAAGCAACTTCATCTTTAAGCATTTGAGAATAATCTGTGATTAGTCTTTCAATTCTTAAAACATCATGACTTAATATATCAACTAACTTATCTCTTTGATTGGAATCAGTCGTATCTTTTAAAATCTCTGAGGCTCCTTTAAGAGAAGCCAATGGATTTCTAATTTCATGAACAAGATCAGTTGAAAAATTTTCTGCATGAGTAATACGCTTTTGTAATTCATTTGTCATATCATCTAATGAATTGGATAATAAACCTAACTCATCATTTCTATTTTTTAAATTTTCAATACTAGTTTTTTCTCTACTTTTTTCTTTAATTTTTTTTGTGTAACTAACTAAATTTTGTATAGGTTTTAAAAAATACCTATTTAAAACAAATGAAAAAATTAATATTACCAGCCCAACTGCAATTGCAGTTCTTAGTATAAAAGTTTCTCTTTCATTAATTGCTGCTTTTATATCATTGGCATTTTCTGTAATTACAATAAATCCTACATTTGATCCATCTCTCATTACATTTTTAATAGTTGTCAACTTAAATTGATTAAAATTATCCTGAGTAAAAGTAAATGGCTTTCCAAAATCTTTTGAGTTTAAATAAATTAGTAAAATATCCTTGAAAGATACAGGTTCTTTTTCATCAATATTTATATTTTTTTTTTCAATTGTTTCCTTATTTTTTTGTTCATTTAATACTTCAAGTTCAATAACATTTAATCTTGATGAAAAAGATCTTGGATCAAGATCTAAAGTATCAGTATCGCCCACTAAATTTAAATCATTATCAAAAAATATTACTCTATCTAAATTTTGAAATATAAATCGCGTAGAAAATAAAAATTTTCTTACATCTTCTTCATTAAATTCAACATTTAATCTTAAAATATTGTCAATTGTATTATTAATAATATTAATATGATTTGCTGATTTTTTTTTAATTAAATTTGGCTGTACTTCTTTTAAGTATAGGGCTGTAAATAAACCAATAATGGTAAAAAAAATAAAATTTATAAATAAAAATTTTTTTAATATTGATAGATTTTTTAAAAATTTACTTAACATCAACTAACATTCCATCTATATCCACTACCGTATCTAGTTTCAATAGCTGAAAAATCAGGATCAACTTTTTTAAATTTTTTTCTAATTCTTTTTACATGACTATCAATCGTTCGATCTTCAATATCTGTATCTTCCCTATATGCTATATCCATTAATTGAGCTCTCTCTTTTATTATTCCTGGCCTTTTAGCTAACTCTTTTACAATCAAAAATTCTGTTGTGGTTAATTTGTCAGGTAGTTGCTTTCCATTCCATTCGCATTCTAGTTGAGATGGATCTAATTTTAGTTTTCCATGAGATATAATACTTTTATTCTCTTCAATAATATTATTTGAATCTTTTTTTCTTAATTGAACTCTAATTCTCTCAATTAATACTTTTATTGAAAAACCTCCTGATTTTTTTACAAAATCATCTGCTCCAAGTTTTAAGCCAAGCAATTCGTCAATTTCATCATCTTTTGAAGTTAAAAAAATTACAGGTAAAGAAGTTTTTTTTCTAAGTTTTTTTAGCAATTCTTCTCCATCCATTTTGGGCATCTTTATATCTATTACTGCTAAGTCAGGTGGAGTTCTACTTAAACCAATAAGAGCACTCTCACCATCAATGTAGGTTTGAACTTTAAATCCTTCTTTCTCAAGAGCTATACTTAAACTAGTAAGTATATTTCTATCGTCATCTACTAAAGCAATTGTTTGTTTGTTCATCATTCAATATAAAAATACTAAAATGTTCTAAATTGGGCAATATAATTAAAACTAATGAAGTGCACCCCAATTATCACCGATATTTATGTCCACAGTTAAAGGAGTTGAGAATGAATGATGCTCACTTTCACTAACACTGGTCATCTCTTTTTTAATTATTTTTGTCATCTCAGTTACTTCATCTTTAGGAACCTCAAATATTAGCTCGTCATGAATTTGTAGTAACATTTTTGATTTTAATTTTTTATTTTCACTTAAGTTTTTTTGAAGTCTAATCATTGCAAGTCGCATTATTTCTGATGCAGAACCTTGTATTGGCGCATTAATAGCCGCTCTTTCTTGAAAATTTCTTACATTAAAGTTCTTATCATTTATTGCATTAAAATGAGATCTTCTTCCAAAAATATTATTAACATAACCAGATTTTCTACAAAATTTAATTGTGTCATCCATATAAATTTTAATCTCAGGAAATTTTGCAAAATAAGCATTTAAAAACTCTTCTGCCTCATAATTAGATACATTAATTTGTTTTGCCAAACCATATTGTGAAATTCCATAGATTATCCCAAAGTTAATTGCTTTAGCTTTTCTTCTTTGATCTTGGTCAACTTTTTTAATTTCTATATTAAATATTTGGCTTGCTGTTAAAGAATGAATATCTTCATTATTTTTAAATGCCTTTTTTAATTCTTTAACCCCAGCTAAGTCAGCTAAAATTCTCATTTCTATTTGATTATAATCAGCAGATATTAATGTATGATTTTTTTCAGCTATAAATGCTTTTCGAATATCTTTACCATCTTCAGATTTAATAGGTATATTTTGTAAATTTGGATCACTTGATGCCAATCTTCCTGTGGTGGTTGCTGCTAGTAAAAAAGAGGTATGCACTCTTTTTGTTGTGGGATTTACATGCTCTGGTAGCGCATCAGAATAAGTATTTTTTAATTTAGATACTTGTCTCCAGTCTAAAACTAGTTGAGGAAATTTATGACCTTTAAAAGCTAAGTCCTCTAAAACGCTTGCATTGGTTGCAAATCCACCTTTTCTAGTTTTTTTCAAACCTGCAATTTTTAAGTCATTATATATGATGTCTCCAAGTTGTTTTGGTGAGCCTATATTAAATTCTTTTTGAGCTATTTTAAAAATTTCTTTCTCAAGCTTTTCAATTTTTTTTTCAAATTTTAATGATAAAGATTTTAAAAAATTACTATCAATTTTTATTCCTTTCATTTCCATAAAGGCTAAAATTTCAATCATGGGTTTTTCAAAAATTTCATAAATATTAATCATTTTTTCTGATTTTAAATTTTTAATGAATTTTTTATATAATCTAAAAGTGATGTCAGCATCTTCTGCAGCATAATCTTTTGCTTTATCAAGTTCTACATCGCTAAAATTAATTTCTTTTTTTCCAGAGCCCACTAATTCTTTAAATGTAGTAGTTTTATGTCCAAGATGAAGTTCAGATAGAGTATCCATATTATGTCTATTTTTTCCTGCATCCAACACATAAGACATAAGCATTGTATCTTCCATTGGAGAAATTGAAATTCCTTCTCTATATAAAATAATAAAATCAAATTTTATATTCTGACCAATTTTTTTTATGCTTGGGTCTTCTAATAAAGGTTTTAATTTACTTATTACACTTTTTTTATCTAAGTTTTTTTTAGATTTATGACCAACTGGAATATAACAAGCTTTACCAACTTTTGAACTAAGAGAGATACCAACTAAACTAGCCTGATGAGGATCAACAGAGGTTGTTTCTGTATCAATGGCAAGTTCACCAACTTCTTCTGCTTCCTTAATCCAATCATCTAATTCATCTATTTCACTAATTAAAGAATAATTTTTTTTAGTAATTTCTTTTTGTTTATCCTGAACTTCAGTTTTTGAGCTTAAAAAATTAGGTTCGCCATAAGCAGAAATGGCCGAACTAAGTAATCTATTAAATTCCATTTCTCTTAAAAATTTATAAAGTTTATCTTTATCAATTTCTTTTAATCTAAAATCTTCTAATTTTTGATTTACCGGAGCATCATGCATTAAAGTTACCAGCTGTTTACTAATCAAAGCTTTATCTTTGTTTTCAATAAGAGTTTCTCTTCTTTTGTTTTGTTTTATTTCATCAGCTGACTTTAAAAGTTTTTCTAGTGTTCCATATTTATTAATTAGTTCTGCTGCTGTCTTAACTCCAATGCCTGGCACCCCAGGAACATTGTCACTACTATCCCCTGCTAAAGCCTGAACATCTATAACTTTACTTGCATCTACTCCAAATTTATTAAAAATATCTTCTTCTAGTATAAATTTATTTTTCATTGGATCAAAAATACGAACGTTTTTTTTATATAATTGCATTAAATCTTTATCTGATGAAACAATAGTGACTTTTGCACCAATGGTTAAAATTTCATCTACATATGTTGCTATTAAATCATCTGCTTCGTAATTCATTAGTTCTACCGAAGGCAAATTAAACGCTAAAACTGACTTTCTAATATATTCAAATTGAGGTGCTAGATCATCTGGTGCCTCTGACCGATTGGCTTTATAATCACTATAAATATCATTTCTAAAAGTTTTTCTAGCTGAGTCAAAAATTACTGCAAAATGAGTAGGTTTTTGTAAATTTTGATTAGATTTAGAGTCTTCTAATAATTTAAATAACATACTACAGAATCCACTTACAGCTCCAGTTGGAAGGCCATCACTTTTTCTAGTTAAAGGAGGTAAGGCATAATAGGCTCTGAAAATATATCCTGAACCATCTATTAAATAAAAATGATCAGTTTTTTTTATATTAGTCATGAAATAATTTAAATATTATCTAGGTATTAACATCTATACTTCTTAAAATATACCATACTTAATTCAATTAATATAAAACTAGATTATCATAAAAAATAGGAGTATTATTACTTATGGAGCTGATAAAGCAAAATTCACAAACAAGAATATTTAAAAATTTAGCTTTAATTTTTATTGGAACAATTGCATTAACAATTTCAGCAAAAATAAAAATTCCTTTCTATCCAGTACCAATGACTATGCAAACATTTATGGTAATGTTTATTGGTATAGCATTTGGATATAAATTAGGTTTAGCAACTATATCTCTTTATTTATTAGAGGGAATTGCAGGTTTACCAGTATTCTCTAACTCACCTGAAAAAGGAATTGGTCTTGCATATTTTATAGGGCCAACAATGGGTTATCTAATTGGATTTTTAACTGCATGCTATTTTTCTTCAAAAATAGATTTAAATGATAGTTTTTTAAAAATATTAACTAAACTAATTCTATCAGTATCAACTATCTATGTGCTTGGTATATTGTGGCTTGGAACTCTTATTGGTTGGGATAAACCAATTATTCAACTTGGAGTAACTCCTTTTCTATTAGCAGAAAGTTTTAAAATTATTTTATTAACAATAATCTCAAAAAAAATAATTAAATTTAGAAAATTTATCTAGGTGATCTTTTAGATAGAATTCTTTGAAGAGTTCTTCTATGCATTTTAAGTCTTCTGGCTGTTTCTGAGACATTCCTATTACACAACTCAAAAACTCTGTGAATATGTTCCCATTTAACTCGATCAGCTGACATTGGATTTTCAGGTGGTGCTGCTTTTTTTGAAGGATCAGCTAGAAGTGCTTTTTCTACATCGTCGGCATCAGCAGGCTTAGCTAAATAATCTATTGCTCCTTCTTTTATAGCCGCAACTGCAGTTGGAATGTTGCCATATCCGGTTAACATAATAATTCGACTAGTTGAATTAGAAGATTGTATTTCTTTTACAACCTCTAGTCCGTTCCCATCTCCAAGTCTTAAGTCAACAACTGCGAATCCAGGGCTTTTAGATTTAACTGATTCGATTCCTTTTTGTACACCCTCAGCTTGAAAAACCTCAAAACCTTTTTTCTCCATTGCTCTTGCAAGTCTTTCTCTAAATGGATTATCATCATCCACAATCAGTAATGATTTATTATCAAAATCATTGATATTTTTAAGTGTAGCTTGTTCTTTCATAACTTAAATATGGTCATGAATTTAAATTATTCAACCGTTATTATTTGCTTTACATTGGTATTCTATTGGCTTAATTGCATGAAAAATTGAAAGTTTTTTACAAGTTTTAAAAAATTTTTTTTATTAAATTTTTTTTGGAGGCATTATTAGTGCAAAAATTTAAATCAGTTGAAGAACTAATTAATCAACTGAAACCTGAACAACCAGTTTACTGTATTAGAAGAAATTCTATTCAAACAGCTGTACATCATTTCAAAAAACACTTTCCTGGTAACATTTTATACGCTGTAAAAACAAATTCTCACCCAGAGGTAATTGAGACAATAATCAAAAGTGGTATTGATCAATTTGATGTAGCATCAATAAACGAAATAAAACTAGTTAAACAATTTAGCTCTACTGTTAAATGCAGCTATATGCACACTGTAAAAAGTAGAGAAAGTATCGCTGAAGCATATTTTAAATATGGAGTTAAAACATTTTCACTAGATACAAAAGATGAACTAATCAAAATAATTCAATCAACAAATAATGCTAATGATCTAGAATTATTTGTTAGATTAGCTGTGTCAAATGAACATGCGGAAATAGATTTATCAAAAAAATTTGGTGCACAAACTTCTGAGGCTTTAGGATTATTAAGATTAGCAAAGCAGTATGCAAATAAAGTTGGGTTAAGTTTTCATGTTGGCTCACAATGTATGCATCCTATTTCTTATGCTAAAGGTATAAATGAAATTGGAAATATAATTAAAAAAACAAAAATTGTACCAGATTACATAAATGTTGGTGGGGGTTTTCCTGCAATTTATCCAGATTTGGTACCACAAGCTTTAGAAAATTATTTTTCTGAAATTAAAAATGGATTAGAAAATTTAAAACTAGAAAAAATGCCTGAAGTAATTTGTGAACCTGGAAGAGCTTTAGTTGCTGAAAGTGGTTCAACAATAGTTAGGGTTAATTTAAGAAAAAAACAAAAGCTTTATATAAATGATGGAACTTATGGAACTTTATTTGATGCAGGTGTACCAAATATTGTTTATCCATCAAGGATGATTAAAGATAGTTCAAATAAAATAATTTCAAAAAAGTTAACTGCATTTGATTTTTATGGACCTACTTGTGATAGTATGGATTATATGAAAGGTCCTTTTTTACTTCCGAATAATATCAAAGAAAATGACTACATTGAATTAGGTCAATTAGGAGCATATGGATTGACTTTTAGAACTCAATTCAATGGTTTTTACTCCAATGAAATTTTTGAAGTAGAAGATCAACCTATTATGACCATGTATGACAAAGACATTAATAAAGCAATTTTAGTCGCTTAATGTCTGATAATAAAAATTTAGGTCATAATAGTAAAAAAGATTTTCTCAAAAATCCAGTAGAACATATTGATATAACATCATTTGACTCGAGAAAGATTATTTCAGCGATGGAAAAAATGTCTTTCGTCTCTAGAGAAACTGCTAATGCTGCAAATATTTATAATGAGATGTTAAAAGATAAAGAATGTACAATTTTTTTAACTCTAGCAGGCTCAACTTCAGCTGCAGGCTGTATGAATATTTATAAAGATTTAGTTAAATACAATATGGTAGATGCAATAGTTGCAACTGGAGCTTCAATAGTAGACATGGATTTTTTTGAAGCCTTAGGTTTTAAACATTATCAAGGCTCACAATTCCAAGATGATACAGAACTTAGAAAAAATTATATTGATAGAATTTATGACACTTATATCGATGAAGATGAATTACAAATGTGTGATAAAAAAATTTGTGAAATTGCAGATACATTAGAACCTAGAAGCCATACCTCAAGAGAGTTTATTTGGGAAATGGGCAAATATTTAAAAGAACATTCTAAAAAGAAAGACTCTTTAATTGAAACAGCGTATGATAACAATGTTCCAATTTTTTGTCCTGCTTTCACAGATTCAAGTGCTGGATTTGGATTGGTTATACATCAAGAAAAAAATCCTAAAAATCATATGACTATAGATTCAATTAGAGAATTTAGAGAACTTACAGAAATCAAAATGCAGTCAAAAGGTTCTGGTCTATTTATGATAGGTGGTGGTGTTCCAAAAAATTTTATTCAAGATACGGTTATATGTGCAGAGCTTCTTGGTAAAGATGTAGATATGCATAAATATGCAGTACAAATCACTGTGGCTGATTCTAGAGATGGAGCATGTAGTAGTTCAACTTTAAAGGAAGCTAGCTCATGGGGAAAAGTAGATGTCACTAAAGAACAAATGGTTTTTGCTGAGGCTACAAGTGTTTTACCTTTAATCGCTAGTGATGCCTTTCACAGAGGTGAGTGGAAAAATAGATCTAGAAAAAACTTTGCTAAAATCTTTGGGTAAAAATTGAATTATCTTTCAAATAAAAATGGATTTTTGGGAATTGATAATGAAGTCAATTTCAAAGAAAAAGTTGTTGTAGTACCTTTTGGCTTAGAAAAAACAGTAAGTTATGGTGGTGGTACTAGAAATGGTCCTAAAGAAATTATTAAAGCATCACATCAAGTTGAACTTTATGATGAAGAATTGAATTGTGAGCCTTATAAAAAAATTGGTATCAAAACTTTAAAACCTTTTAAAATTGACAAAAATATTACAAAAGCACTTAATAAAATGTCTAAAATAAATGAAGAAATCCTAAATAAAAAACTTTTTCCTTTAACATTTGGTGGAGAGCATTCAATAACACCAGGATGTATTAAGCCATTTGTAAATAGGTATAAAGATTTATGTTTATTGCATTTTGATGCACACGCAGATTTAAGAGAAAGTTACAATGGGGAAAAATTTTCTCACGCTTCAGCAATTAAAAGATGTCTTGATTTTCCAAATGTTTCTGTGATTTCATTTGGAATCAGAAACATTTCAGAAAGTGAAATTCCCTTTTTAAAGAAAAACTCCTCTAGAATAAAAATATTTTGGGCAAAAGATAAAGCTAAATGGGATCTAAAAAAGTTCAAAAATATGATCAAGAATAAAACTGTTTATCTTACTTTTGATGTAGATGGTTTAGACTCAAGCATTATGCCCGCAACTGGAACTCCTGAACCTGGAGGTCTACTTTGGGATGAAACACTAAATATAATTAGAATTGCAGCAAAAAACTCTAAAATAGTTGGAGCTGATATTAATGAATTATCTCCAATAAAAGGTTTTAATTCTTATAATTTTTTAGTCGCAAAACTAGCTTATAAAATTTTATCTTATAAATTTTTATATTAAGCTTTAACCGGTTTAAAAAGATTTAATAAAATTCTAAAAGGTATCAACATCACTAAAGCAACAATAAATTTTACCGCTAAATCACCCAGAGATAGTGTAACCCAAGGCACACCCGTTCCATAAAATGCAATTGAAAAGAAAATAAACGTATCAACTACCGATCCTATTAAGGATGATGTTAATGGAGCAATAAACCACTTTTTTTTTCTTAGTTGGTCAAAAATTTGAACATCTAACAATTGAGCAGTTATAAAAGCTATACCAGAGCCAACAGCAATTCTTATAGATATTAAGTCTCCAAAGTTTGTTGAAAAAATAAGTGTAAATAAAATTCCTATTGTAAAACCTAAATAAACAATTTTTTTTGCTATAATTTTACCAAATGATCTATTGGCTAAATCAGTAATTAAAAATGCTATTGGGTAACTAAACGCACCATAAGTTAGTATTTCATTTAATCCATAATGATTAACTGGAAACTGTACTAGATAGTTTGAAGCTAAGACAACCACACCCATCATAAATGACAGGGTGATTAATAATTTATTCATTATGCTGATTTTGTAGAAACTACTTTTTTAAATGGAGATATAATTAATATACTTTTTTTTAATTTCTTTAATCTTGGAGATAGATTTTTATTTTTTACTGTTTTTAAAAATTCATCAAAACTACCTTTTTTATCTACCGATCTTACACCGGCATTACTTACTTTTAGCTTTAAACTTCTTTTTAAAAGTTCACTTGTAAATTTTACTTTTTTTAAATTTGGAAGAAATCGTCTTTTAGTCTTGTTATTAGCATGACTGACATTATGACCCTTCATGGGTATTTTTCCGGTTAATTCACATTTTTTAGACATAATAATAGTGCCTATATAAGGCGAGATATTGATTGCGTCAAGTTTAATAGAATTATGATGGCCTGCTATTTCCAACAATTTCTTTGAAATTCTTAACCCCATCTTTAATTAACAAATCTTTCAGGTCCTTTTTTATAATACTTACTATATTTGGTCCTTGAAAAACCATTCCCGTATAGAGTTGAAGATAATCAGCACCAGCTAATAGTTTTTCATATGCACTTTTGCCAGAGTCAATGCCACCTACACCAATAATTTTAATGTTACCTTTAAATAAATTATAGAATTTGTTGATAACTAAATTGGATTTCTTTTCAATAGGTTTTCCTGAGAGACCACCCTTTTGATGTTTTTGAATATCTATTAAATTTTCTCTTGTAGAGTCTGAAGTATTAGAAATTATAGCAGCATCAATTTTATTTTCTAAAAGAATTTCAGCAATTTCATTTATCTGATGATCAATTACATCAGGTGAAATTTTTACCGCTATTGGAATTTTTGATTTTAGTTTTTGTTTTTCTAAACTTATAGATTTAAGTAAATCATTTAACTTTGTTTGATCATGTAAATTTCTTAAATTTTCCGTATTAGGAGATGAGATATTAATTGTTATATAGTCTGCAAATTCATGAAAGGTTTTTAACCCAATCAAATAATCATTAACTCGATCCTTGGTATCTTTATTAGGACCAATATTTATGCCAAGAAGTCCTTGTTTAGGATTGTTTTTGATTCTATCTAAAACGTTTTCTGCACCCTTATTATTAAATCCAAGTCTATTGATCAATGCTTTGTCATCAACAAGTCTAAATACTCTTGGTTTAGGGTTACCGTATTGTTCTAAAGGAGTGATTGTTCCAACTTCAACAAAGCCAAAACCAAGTTTAAATAGAGGGTTATATACTTCAGCATTTTTATCAAATCCTGCCGCTATCCCAATAGGATTTTCAATTTCGCTACCAAAAAGTTCTGCTTTAAAAATTGGGTCATTCTTATCAACGTCAAAAATATTATTTACTAAATTTAGTTTAAGAGACTTAATTGCAAGATTATGAGCTGTTTCAGGATCAAATTTAAAAATTAGTGATCTAAGTTTTGAAAACATTATTTAATTTTACTTAAAATTAATTCCTTTGTTTCATTCAGTCCAAAGAAGCTGATAAAAAATCCCATTCTTGGTCCATTTTCATCTCCAAAGACAACTTCATATATTAGTTTAAACCAATCTCTTAAATTTTCAGCATAACCATTTTCTTTACCTGTTGAGTATATTAGTGTTTGAATTTCCTCAGGACTCATCTTTTCACTACATGTTTCTAAAGTTTTAACCAATGCATTTAATGCTATTTTTTCTGAATCATTTGGAATTTTATATTTTTTTTGAGATTTAATAACATCATTAAAATATTTAATAGCATAACCAACTAAAGCATCAAATATCGGAGAATTTTTTTCTGAGATATTAGGGTTATATTTTTTAACAAATTTCCATAGTAAGTCTTTGCTATCTGCATTACTAGTTTCAACAAGATTCAATAACATTGAAAAAGTCATAATCGAATCTTCTTTAGGAATTTTTCCATTATGAACATGCCAAACCGGATTCATTAACAGTTGAAGCTCATCTTGTTTTTTTGCTTTTTCAATACAGTCTAAATACTCATCTACTGCTTTTGGTACAATTTCTTTATAAAGTTTCTTTGCTCTTTTGGGATTTTGATACATATAAAGTGATAGACTTTCAGGAGAGGCATAAGTTAACCATTGATCTATGGTTATACCATTTCCTTTTGATTTAGATATCTTCTCACCTTTTTCATCTAAAAAAAGTTCATAAGCAAATCCAGATGGATTTTTTTTTCCAATTAAATTAATTATCTTTGTAGATAAAATTGCACTTTCTATAAGGTCTTTACCATACATTTCGAAATCAACATCGAGCGCATACCATCTCATTGCCCAATCTACTTTCCATTGTAATTTACAATTGCCATCTAAAATACTTGCTTCTAATTTTTTTCCCTTATTATCAAAAACAACTTTTGAATTATCCTTATTGATTTCTAGTACAGGGATTTCTAAAACATGTCCTGTTTCTGGGCATATCGGTAAAAAAGGACTATAGGTTTTTTGTCTTTCTTTACCAAGGGTTGGTAAAATAATATTCATAACTCCATCGTAGTTCTCTAAAATAATTTGAAGTGTTGGATTAAAGTAACCACTTTTATAGAGCGAGGTTGAGCTTTTAAAATTATATTTAAAATTAAAACTATCTAAAAAATTTTTTAACATCTCGTTATTATGTTCGCCAAAACTATTAAATTTATTAAAAGGATCGGGGACTTGAGTTAGTGGTTTGTGTAAGTTGGCTGTTAATAAATCTTGATTAGGGACATTGTCAGGCACTTTCCTTAATCCATCCATATCATCTGAGAACGTAATTATTTCTGTTGGAAGATCAGTCAATTGATTTAATGCATTTACCATCATTGAAGTTCTCGCAACTTCACCAAATGTTCCAATATGTGGTAAACCACTTGGTCCGTAGCCTGTCTGTAAAGTTATTTTACCTTTTTTTTCTATAAATGACTTTCTTTCTCGAAGCATTTTTTTTGCTTCTACAAAAGGCCATGCACTTGTTTTATCTAAATTTTCTTTTTTAATCATGAATAACTTATAAAAAATCTTAAATTAACGATTTTACTAATTCTTATAGAGTTGAAATTTATTTACCATAAAATAATGTTCTTTCAAAATGTCTAATTATAAAACTGTTTTTTTTACACTGGGTATTTTGCAAATAATTTTGGGAGCTTCTATGTTTCTTCCAATAATCATACAGCTAATTTATTCAGAAATAGATTCGTCTTTTTTTGGAGCATCAATAATCACAATTGTTTTTGGAACTTTATTTTTTTTATCTAACTTAGATCATGATAAAAAATTAAATTTGCAACAAGCTTTTTTATTAACAGCTTTATCTTGGTTAAGTATTGCAATTTTTGGGTCTTTGCCTTTTATTTTTTCTAATCTAAATTTATCATTTACAGATTCTTTTTTTGAAAGCATGTCTGGAATTACTACTACTGGCTCAACTATACTTTCTAATTTAGAGATAACGCCTAAAAGTATACTGCTCTGGCGCGCAATACTTCAATGGCTAGGGGGTATTGGTATAATTGTAATGGCTATCACACTGATGCCGATAATGAATGTAGGAGGTATGCAATTATTTAAAATATCTAGTAACGACTCTTCTGAAAAAATTCTTCCAAAATCTAAAGAGATTGCCCTTAGACTAATTTATATTTATTCATCACTTACAATCTTGTGTGCTTTTACTTATTGGATTTTTGGCATGAGTATTTTTGATAGCTTAACCCATTCCATGACAACAATAGCAACTGGGGGATTTTCTAATTATAACGAGTCCATTGGTTATTTTAATAGTATTCCAATTGAAATTGCTTCAATGCTATTTATAATCTTAGGAAGCCTACCCTTTATTGTCTACATAAAATTTATAAATGGTAATAAAAGAATTTTTACTTCAGATATTCAAATCAGAACATTTATAAAAATAATTTTAATAGCAATCATTATTCTATCAATTTATTTGATTTTTTATGATGGAACTAAATTTAATTTAAGATCTATATTTTTTAATGTTATTTCAATTCTTACAGGCACTGGGTATGTAAATGCTGAATTTGATGGTTGGGGTAGTTTTGCGTTAGTATTATTTTTAGCTTTAATGTTTATTGGTGGTTGCGCTGGATCTACAACTTGTGGAATAAAAATATTCAGGATTCAAATACTATATTTATTTATTTCCAACCAACTTAAAAAAATCATTTATCCTAAGGGAGTATTTGTTATGAAATATGACAAGAATGTTATTGATAATAAATTTATTTCTTCAATAATTTCATTCATATATCTATATTTTGTAATATTCTTTATTTTAGCAGCATTATTATCTTTGACTGGTCTTGATTTTGTAACAGCTATCTCAGGTGCTGCGACCTCAATTTCAAATGTGGGCCCAGGACTAGGGAACATAATTGGTCCAAATGGTAATTTTTCAACTTTGCCAGATATTTCTAAATGGATACTAACTATTGGAATGATTTTAGGTAGACTTGAGTTGTTCGCTATTTTAGTATTATTTATACCATCATTTTGGAGAAATTAATTTGATTGAAATAAAAAAACAAACCTTATCAGAAACATTTTCAATATATTTTGACATTAGAATGTTAAAAATTTTATTGCTCGGTGCAATTTCGGGATTTCCTTGGGTGCTTATAGGAAGTAGTCTTAGTTTGTGGTTAAAAGAGGACGGATTAAGCAGATCAACGATTGGTTGGGCAGGATTAATATTTGGTGTTTATGCGTTCAACTATTTGTGGGCACCGTTAATAGATAGAATTCAAATTCCTTTTCTTACAAAAAAAATTGGTCACCGAAGAGCTTGGATTGTTTTAATGCAATCATTAATTTTAATTTGTCTTGTTTTATGGAGTATTCTTAATCCAACCCAAAATTTAGCACTAGTAATTACTATTGGATTATTTATTGCAATTGCTTCAGCTACTCAAGATATAACCGTTGATGCTTTAAGAATAGAACAAATTGGTGAACACGAGGGAAAATCTATGGCTGCAGGTGCCGCGATGGCAGTTGTTGGTTGGTGGAGTGGTTATAAATTAGGTGGTGTTATTTCATTATTTTCTGCAGAATATCTACAAAATTTAGGCTTAGAAAATTATTGGCAACTTACTTTTTTAATACTTGGTGTTTTAGTAATATTGATGAATATTGGATTGATGTTTATTTCTGAAGGAGGTTCAGAAGATAGAAAAAAGAAACAAAAAGAAGACGATAAACTAATTTCTAATAAATTTAATTCAAAAAATATATTTACAGATTTACTCACATGGATTGGTGGTACCGTAGGTGGTCCTATCGTTAGTTTTTTTAAAAAGAATGGCTTTAAAATTGCATTAGGAATTTTAGGATTTGTTTTTCTTTTTAAGGTTGGCGAAGCCTTTTTGGGGAGAATGTCCATAATTTTTTATAAAGAAATTGGTTTTAGCAAGAGCGATATAGCTATTTATTCGAAAACTCTCGGATGGGTTACAACTGTGATATTTACATTACTTGGTGGGTTATTTGTAATTAGATCCGGTGTTCTAAAAGCGATGTTTCTAGCTGGAATTCTAATGGCTAGTACAAATTTATTATTCACTTTATTAGCATGGAGTGACAAATCAGAGTTACTTTTTGCAATAGCAGTCATATTTGATGATATAGCCGCAGCATTTGCAACAGTTGCTTTTGTTGCTTTTATTTCTTTATTGGTCGATCGAGCTTATACAGCAACGCAATATGCGTTATTAGCATCCATTGGAACCGCAGGAAGAACCACGCTAGCTTCTTCATCAGGAGCATTGGTAGATTGGCTAAATGGAGATTGGGGTGTATTTTTTATATTAACAGCCATTATGGTTATTCCATCTTTAATCATTCTATGGTTCATGAGAAACAAATTAAAATTAAGTGAAAAATAAGTTTTATTTCAATAAAAGTATAGAAAATATATATATAAAACCATCATCAAATTCTGAAGTCAGTTCACAAATTTTATATGGTGAAAAATTTATCATTCAAAAAAAAATTAAAAATTGGGTCAAGATAAAAACATTATATGACAACTATTATGGATTTATTAAAATTGATAAATTTAGAAATAAACTAAATTCTACTCATAAAATATTCAAAATTCGATCTTATATATATAGAAAAGTTAAAAATAAATTTATTAAAACTCCAGATTGTTTATTTTTTAGTAGCAATATTTCAATTTTAAGTGAAGAAAAAAATTATTTTGAATTTGAAAAAAATAAATGGATTAAAAAAAAAGATACAAAAATAATCAATTTTATAAATAAAAACTTTGTAAAAATTTTTAAACAATTTTTAAATACTAAATATTTTTGGGGTGGAAAATCTTGTCATGGAATTGATTGTTCTGCTCTTTTACAAATATACTTTAAATTCAATAATAAATTTTTTCCAAGGGACACAAAAGACCAAGTTAAATATTGCAAAAGAATAAATAAAAAAGAATTTAAAAAAGGTAATATCATTTACTGGAAGGGGCATGTTGGAATTTGTATTGATAATAAAAATTTTATCCATGCTTATGGACCAAGAAAAAAAGTTCTAATTATGCCTACTATTAAAACTATCAATTTAATTGAAAAAACAGCAAAATTAAAAATTAGAAAAATTAGCAATATCTCTCAATACTAACTTCTACCAAAGTCAGGTTTATTAATATCCTGTTTCAGTTTAATTATTTTTTTTCTAACACCTTTAGTTTGTATTAACTTTTCTAATATAGATTTATTATTTTTTGTCTGAATATCTTTTTTGAATGAATTTAAATTTTTAATAAATAGCTCTATTGCTTTAATAATATTATTATTATTATTAAAAAAAATATCACGCCACATAATTTCATTAGATGCAGCGATTCTAGAAAAATCTCTTAAACCTCCAGCACTAAATTTAATTAAACTATATTTTTGTTTCTTTTCAAAATCTTGGGCAGATTTAACAAGATTATAAGCGATTAGATGAGGCAAATGACTAGTAATAGAAAATATCTTGTCGTGCTTATCAGCTGTCATAATTGCAACTTTAGAGCCAAGTTTTTTCCAAAAATTATTTAATAATTTTAAATGCTCTTTTTTTGAATTTTTATCTTTAATCAAAATTGACCATCTATTAACAAATAAATCTGCTTTTCCATGCTCAGGGCCACTTACTTCAGAGCCAGCTATTGGATGACTTGAAAGCCAAATAGCATCTTTTTTTAAATATTTCTTAATAATTTTAGAGGACTCTACTTTAGATGATCCAACATCAGTGATTAAATTTTTGCTAGTTAAGTGTGGATTTATTTTTAAAACTATATTTTTGTATTCACTCATAGGAGTACATAAAATAATTAGATTTGAATTTGTAACTGCATGTTGAAAATCATTAACCAATATACATGGTAGCTTAAGTTTTTTAATTTTATTTAAATTGGATTTAGATTTTTCATAAATAAAAACTTTTTTTGATATATTTTTTTTTATTATAGCTCTTAATAAAGATGAACCTAATAAACCACATCCTATTATAAAAATATTTTTCATTATTTATTTAAATATATTTTTTATAGCTTTTAATAACCTTAAATTTTCTGTTTGAGAACCTATAGTTAACCTTAAATGATTTTTAATCTTATATCCTTCTTCGGTAGATCTGACTAATATCCCTTTTCGTTTTAATTTTTCATAAAAAAGTTTTGATGAGTATTTACATTTATCAAAATTAAGTAATAAAAAATTTGTAGTAATCTCATTTGTAAATATATTATATTCTTCTAAAAATTTTTTAATCTTTCTGCCATTAATCAAATTAAATTTTATTGATTGTCTTATAAATTTTTTATCCTTCAGAGATTCTGTAGCAGCAATTTGTGCAACTTGATTTACATTAAATGGGGGCTTAATTGAATTTAATGCATTAATTATTTTTGATGATCCATAGCCCCATCCTATTCTAAGTGATGCCAATCCATAGATTTTAGAAAAGGTTCTGATTATAAAAACATTATCATTATTTTTAAATAAATTTAATCCTGAAATATAATCTGGTGTTGTCACATACTCCTGATAAGCATCATCAAGTACTAATAAAATATTTTGATCAAGTTGTTTTCTTAAGCTAATAAGTTCTGATTTTGTTAAATAAGTACCAGTTGGATTATTCGGGTTTGCAATAAATACAATTTTTGTTTTTTTAGTTACTTTTTTTAATATTTCTAAAATTGAAACTCTAAATTTATCTTCTTTTGCAAAAACAACTTTTGCTCCAACTATCTCAGCATAAATTCTATACATCAAAAAACTAAATTCTGGGACAATTACCTCATCATTATTACTCAGATATAAGCTACAAATCATTTGTATTACTTCATCTGAGCCGGCCCCACATATAATTTTATTAAAATTACAATTATAAGTTTTTGCTATTTGTTTTCTTAGAGCAATAGACTTGCTGTCTGGGTATCTAGATAACTCTAAATTTTTACTGGATAAAATTTTTTTAACTCTGCTACTAGTTCCTAAAGCAGACTCATTTGCCGATAATTTTAAAACATTTTTAATCTTTTTAATCTCAGACTTACCTGGCTTATAGGGTTCAATATTAAACTGTTTAAATTTTGGTATAGGCATTTTTTTGTTTTTGTTCTTTATAAATAAATTATTATTTATTTATACTGAATATGTATATTCTTTAAAAAAAATTGACATACTAAATAACTTCTAGTACAAAATTTGTGCGCTGATTTATCTGAATTGCGAGCGCTTTAAAAAAACCGCTAAATAAGTTTTTTTTCTCACAATTCAACTCTCAGCTTTAGCTTATGAACATTAAAAAAGACATAAAAAATTTGTTAGTAGAAAAACCACTAAAATTAGATTGTGGTAAAACAATCAGTAATTTTCCATTAGCATATGAAACCTATGGATCACTTAATCAAAAAAAAGATAATGCTATTTTAATATTTCATGCATTAACTGGGGATCAATTCGTTACAGGAATTAATCCAATTACTAATAAAGATGGTTGGTGGAGTTATGCTGTAGGCCCAGGAAAAGCTATTGATACAGATAAATTTTTTATTATTTGTGTAAATGTAATTGGCGGCTGTATGGGTTCTTTTGGACCAAGCGATTTAGATCAAGAAACTCAAAAAATTTATGGAATTAATTTTCCTGTAATAACTATTAATGACATGGTGAATGCTCAAATTAATTTAATAGATTATTTTGGCATAGAAAAACTTTTTTCAGTTATTGGAGGATCAATGGGTGGAATGCAAGTTTTACAGTTTGTAAGTAATTTTCCCAATAGAGCAAAAACTGCTATTCCGATTGCTTGTACATCCAGTCATTCAGCTCAAAATATAGCATTAAACGAATTGGGAAGACAAGCAATAGCTTCTGACTCAAATTGGTGTGATGGAGATTATATTGCTAAAAATTCAAATCCCAATAAAGGTTTAGCAGTAGCTAGAATGGCAGCACATATTACTTATCTTTCAAAAAAAGGACTTCAAGAAAAATTTGGAAGAAAACTGCAAGAAAGGGATGATTTAAAATTTGGTTTTGATGCCGATTTTCAAATTGAAAGTTATTTAAGATATCAAGGCTCAGTTTTTGTAGATAGATTTGATGCCAATAGCTATTTGTATATTACAAGAGCAATGGATTACTTTGATCTATCTAGAAAATTTGAAGGAAATTTATCAAAAGCATTTAAAGATACTAAAACAAAATTTTTTATAATTTCGTTTACATCAGATTGGCTCTACCCTACTCAAGAAAATAAAGAGATTGTAATTGCCTTAAATGCAATTGGTGCGGATGTCGGCTTTGTAGAAATAGAGTCTGATAAAGGTCATGACTCATTTTTATTGGATGTGCCTGAGTTTTTAAAAGCTTTAAAAAATTTTTTAGAAAAATCATATTAATTATGAAACACGAATTTAGAATAATTGCTGATTTAATAGAAGCCAACAGCAGAGTAATTGATGTAGGCTGTGGTGACGGTGTATTAATGGATTTTTTAAAACAAAATAAAAATATAGATGTTAGAGGTTTAGAAATTTCAAAAGATAAAGTTCAAAAATGTATCTCAAAAGGGTTAACTGTTATTGAAGGGAATGCAGAAAGTGATTTAAAACAATTTCCTAATCACTCATTTGATTATGCTGTTTTAAGTCAAACTTTACAGGCTTTTCTTAATCCTGAAATTGTAATTAATGAACTTTTAAGGGTTGGAAAAAAAGCAATAGTAACTATTCCAAATTTTGGATATTGGAAAGTAAGATTGCATTTACTTATTAAAGGAACAATGCCTGTAACCGAAACACTTCCAGATCAATGGTATAATACTGCAAATTTACATATGTGTACTATCAAAGATTTTTTTAATTTTGCCACAGAAAAGAATTTTAAAATAAAGAGCTCTTTAGCATTAAGTAAAGAAGAGGTATCAGAAATCAAAAATTCAAATTTAAGTTTTAAAAATTTTTTTGCAGATTTAGGAATTTTTATAATTGAAAAATAAAATGAAAGTTGAAATTATTTCATGTCTACAAGATAATTATAGTTATTTAATTATTGATGAAAATGAAAATGTAGCTTGCGTTGTTGATCCAAGTGAAGCTCACCCTATTTCAAATTTTATTGATAAAAAAAAAATTAAACTAAAATATATTTTAAATACACATCATCACTATGATCATATCGGAGGTAATCAAGAATTAAAAAAAAGATATAACTGTGAAATTGTTGGATTTAAAGGTGACAAACACAGAATACCTGGAATTGATATTATGGTTGATGACAACCAACTTTGGGAAGCAAATAACTTTAAATCAAAAATAATTCATATACCCGGTCATACAAGTGGGCATATATGTTTTTACTTTTTCAACGAAAAAATTATTTTTACAGGTGATACTCTATTCTCACTTGGCTGTGGGAGAATTTTTGAAGGCACTTATAATCAGATGTTCAATTCTCTTAATAAATTTAAAAAATTTCCTGAAGAAACAAAAATTTATTGTGGACATGAATATACTCTAAAAAATTCAGAATTTTGTTTGAAATATGATCCTAACAATTTGAAACTTAAAAATAAAATTAAAGAAATAAAATCTAAATTATCAAATAACCTGCCGACACTTCCTTCAACTATAAAAGATGAGTTGGAATGCAATGTATTTTTAAAAGTAAAAGACTTAGAAAACTTCTCAAAATTAAGAGATTTAAAGGATAATTTCTAACTTATTCGGCTTGACTAAAGCCTTACTCGGACTATATTGCTGTTACAAAATTTAAGAATAACATTATGTCATACGCAGTAATACAAACAGGTGGAAAACAATACAAAGTGAAATCTGGGGAAATCCTTAAGATTGAAAAGCTAGTAGATTCAAAGCCTGATACAAAAATAGAATTTAAGGAAATCTTGGCTTATGGAGATGATAAAACTATAGAGATTGGTGCTCCAACTGTTGAGGGAGCTAAGGTTGAGGCAGATTTAATTAAAAATAGTAAAAATAGAACTATTTTAATTTTCAAAAAAAGAAGAAGACAAAATTCAAGAAGAAAAAATGGTCATAGACAACAATACTCTTTAATTAGAATTAACAAAATTTTTGCAAAAGATGGAAAACTACTATCAGAAGCAGAAAAGATTTCTACGCCTTCTAAAATTGAAGAAACAACAGAAGTAGTTAAAAAATAATTAGGTAATTTATGGCAACAAAAAAAGCAGGTGGATCATCCAGAAACGGTCGAGATAGTGCTGGCCGAAGACTTGGTGTAAAAAAATACGGTGGTGAAACTGTAATTCCTGGAAATATAATTGTAAGACAAAGAGGAACAAGAATTTTTCCTGGAGAAAACGTTGGAATGGGAAAAGATCATTCTATTTTTTCAGTAGTCAAAGGCAAAGTAGTATTTAAAAAATCTAAATCAGATAGAACTTTCGTTTCAGTAAAACCCAATTAATAGTACAACTTAAATAGGTGTTGTATTATGAAATTTTTAGATCAAGTTAAAATTTACGTAAAAGCTGGCAATGGTGGCGATGGCTCTCCTAGTTTCAGAAGAGAAAAATTTATTGAATACGGCGGCCCAGATGGAGGCGATGGTGGTAAAGGTGGTTCAGTAGTTTTAAAATCTGAACAAAACTTAAATACATTAATTGATTATCGGTATCAACAACACCATAAAGCTCAAAGAGGTGAAAACGGTTCTGGTCAAAACAGGACTGGTAAAGGTGGAGAAGATTTAATTTTAAAGGTTCCGATCGGTACACAAGTTTTTGAAGAAGATAATAAAACTCTTATTTATGACTTTAATAAAGAAGGTGAAGAATTTGTAGCTGCAGCAGGTGGCAAAGGTGGCTTAGGAAATACTAGATTTAAAAGTTCAACTAATAGAGCTCCTAAAAAATTTACCAAAGGTTCTAAAGGTGAGGAATTTGTAATATGGTTACAACTTAAAACAATTGCAGATATTGGCATAATTGGTTTACCAAATGCCGGAAAATCTAGCTTGTTGGCTGCGGTAACAAATGCCAGTCCTAAAATAGCAAATTATAAATTTACAACACTTAATCCAAATTTAGGGGTTGCATCTTATGATGACAAAGAAATCACACTTGCAGATATTCCTGGTCTTGTCGAAGGGGCACATGAAGGAGTTGGTTTAGGAATTCAATTTTTAAAACATATCGAAAGATGCAAATGCCTACTACATTTGATTGATATTACCAATGTAGATTTAAATAATTCTTATAACCAAGTAAAAAAGGAATTAAAATCTTACAGTCCAGATCTCTTAAAGAAAAAAGAGTTAGTCGTGTTAAATAAAATTGATCTAGTAGACGAAGAAATGGTTAAAGAAATTTTGGAAGATTTTTCAAAAGATAAAAATGTAGAAGTTGTAACTTTAACAACATTTGATAGAGATTCTATCTCTAAAATAAAGTCTAAATTAATCTCATATGCTGCTTAAAGACTCTAAAATCACAGTTATCAAAATTGGATCATCATTACTAGTAGATGACAATAAAAAAATCAGAAAAAAATGGCTATCTAGTTTTGCAGAAGATATTCAAAAACTTAAGTCAAAAAATCAAAAAATAATAATCGTCAGCTCAGGAGCTATTGCTCTTGGATGTATTAAAATGAATATTAACAAAAAAAATCTAAAATTAGATAAAAGCCAAGCAATTGCATCAATTGGGCAAATTGAATTAATGAATTTATTTTCTCAAACTTTTGAGAAACATCAGCTTAATATTTCACAAATATTACTTACCCTTGAAGATACAGAAGAAAGAAGAAGATCTCTTAATGCCAAAAGAACCTTTGAGAATCTTTTTGATTTAAATTTTATTCCAGTAGTTAATGAAAATGATACTATAGCAACTAGTGAAATAAAGTATGGTGATAACGACAGATTAGCATCCCGTGTTGCTCAAATAACTAATGCCGATACATTGATTTTATTATCAGACGTAAATGGTCTTTATAATAAAAACCCTAAAATCCATAAGGATGCCAAGCTGATAAAAAAAATTAATGATTTAAATAAATATTTAAAAAAAATAGATATTAAAGGTGTAAACGAATATGGCAGCGGAGGTATGCATACAAAAATAGAGGCTGCAAAAATATGTCAGCTATCAGGATGTTCAATGGTAATTGCTAATGGTTTACATTTAAATCCAATTACAGAAATAATAAAAAAAAATAATTGCACCTGGTTTTTACCTAAAGTATCTAAATTAGATGCACGAAAAAAATGGATTATTAGTTCTATTTCTCCAAAAGGAGAATTAATAATTGATGATGGTGCAAAAAAAGCACTCAAAAATGGTAAAAGCTTATTAGCAGCTGGAATTAAGAAAGTTTCTGGAAAATTTAAAAAAGGTGACCATATTAAAATTCTAGATAAAAAAAATAAAGAATTTGCTAGAGGCTTAAGTTCATTTTCATCTGAAGAAATTAATAAAATTTTAGGTCAACATTCTAAAGATATTGAAAGAATATTGGGATATATTTCAAAATCTGAAGTTGTTCATAAAGATGATATGGTAAAAATTAAATGAAAAATAAATTAATTCTTGTTGGCAAGAATGCAAGAAAAGCAGCCAATATAAAAATTAGCAAAAAAATTAAAAATAAAGTTTTAAATGATTATTGTAATCTATTATTAAAAAATAAAAAATTAATTATTAAAGAAAATTTAAAAGATATAAAAATAGCAACCCAAAAAAAAATAAAAGAAAATTTAATCAATAGATTAATTCTTAATGAAAAAAAAATATTACAAATAATTAAATCTCTTAAACAAATTATTAAACTCAAAGATCCTACCAACGAAGTTCTTGAAAAATGGAAAAGACCAAATGGATTAACAATTTCTAAGGTAACAATACCAATTGGAGTTATTGGGGTTATTTATGAGAGTAGGCCTAATGTAACTTGTGATGTTGCAGCATTATGCTTTAAGTCAGGCAATCCAGTTATTCTAAAAGGTGGTTCTGAAGCATTGAATTCAAATAAAATTTTGTCCAAATTTTTTAGAGTTGCATTAAAAAAAAATGGAATAAATGAAAATTTTATTCAATTGATAAACTCTAGAAAAAGAGAAGTTGTTGATTATTTGCTCACAAAAATGAAAAATTTTATTGATGTTATTATTCCTAGGGGAGGAAAAAGTTTAGTTAAAAAAGTTCAGCAATATTCTAATATCCCGGTTATTAGTCACTTAGAAGGAAACTGCCATACCTATGTTGACAAAGATGCTGATTTAAACATGGCAATCAAAATTGTTTACAATGCTAAATTAAGAAATACAGCTATTTGTGGTGCAACAGAAACTATTTTATTTCACAAAAAAATTATAAATAAATTTGTTAATCCAGTTTTAAAAAAATTAGCCGATAATGGTTGTAAAATAATTGCCGATACAGTTATAAAAAAAAGATACAAAGGTTTATCTATTAAGGCTACAAATAAAGATTGGTCCAAAGAATATTTGTCATCAGTAGTATCTGTTAAATCAGTAAATAATTTAGAAGATGCAATTAATCATATTAATACTTATGGCACTATGCATACAGACTCCATCATAACCCAAAATAAAAACACAGCTGATAATTTTTTAAAAAATGTAAAAAGCTCAATTGCAATGCATAATACATCTACACAATTTGCAGATGGTGGAGAATTTGGTTTTGGTGGTGAAGTTGGAATATCTACTAATACGTTGCCACCGAGAGGACCTGTTGGTCTAAATCAATTAGTTTCTTATAAATACAAAGTCACCAGCAATGGACAAATAAGGGATTAATTTGAATATTAAAAAAATTAAAATTGGCGTATTGGGTGGGTCCTTCGATCCTGCCCATAAAGGTCACCTGGCTATTTCAAAAGAGGCCAAGAAACTTTTCAAATTAAAATATGTTATATGGGCAGTCACTGAAAAAAATCCTTTTAAAATAAATAATCCAAAAAATTTAATCGAAAGAATTAAAAATTGTAAAAAAATTATAAAACTAAATAATTTTATTAAAGTTAAATTTTATGAAAATGATATAAAATCCAACAAAACGATTGACTTAGTAAATCATTTAAAAAAAAACCCAAAATATGAAGTTTATTTTTTGATGGGAGCAGACAATTTAATTAACTTTCATAAATGGCATAAATGGAAATTAATTTCACAAAAGTGTAATATTGTGGTTTTTGATAGACAGGGCTATAAAAAAAAATCATTAAAATCAAAGGCATTTAAAACGTTGGATAATAATGTATTAACTTTTGTTAAATTTAATAAAGTCAACATTTCGTCTTCTCAATTAAGAAAAATTTGATACTGTAAAACTAATTAATGGATAAAACTTCAGATCTTAAAGAAATCATCATTCAAACTTTAGACTCTAACAAAGCTCAAGATATTGTTACCATAGACCTTAAAGATAAAAGTTCTATGGCAGATTATATGATAATAGCAAGTGGTACATCTTCAAGACATATTCAATCATTATCAGAACAGGTTTTAGAAAAATTAAAAGATAATGGAATTAAAAATTCTAAAATTGAAGGTAAAGAAAGTACTGAGTGGAAATTGGTAGATGGTATAGATTTAATAGTTCATATCTTTCATCCTGAAAAAAGAAAATTTTATGAGTTAGAAAAAATATGGTCTGAATTAATACCTAAAGAAAAAGTAATGATATGAAAAAATTTAAACTAATAATATTTTTTTTAATTATTCACATAAGTTTTTTTCAAATTTCTCATTCAGTAGAAAATGAAATTTATAAAAAAATAGATTTATTTGGAGAAGTTTTAGAAAAAATTAATAAAGAATATGTGGATGAAATTAATCAATCAGAAAGTATGGACTCTGCAATTAATGGTCTTTTACAATCACTAGATCCTTACTCGGCATATATGACACCTGAGATTTTTGAAGAAATGCAAACAGAAACAAGTGGTGAATTTGGTGGACTTGGAATTGAAGTTGGCATGGAAGCGGGAGTAGTCAAAGTCATAACTCCAATGGATGGTACGCCTGCAGATAAGGCTGGTCTAAAAGCTGGAGATTATATCGTAAAAATAAATGATACTCAGGTTCAAGGAAAATCTTTAAGTGAAGCTGTTGATTTAATGAGAGGACCTGTTGGATCTTCTATCGAATTGACGGTTAGAAGAAGAGGTGAAAAAAAAGCACTTACATTTAATATCACTAGAGAAATAATTGAAGTCCAATCAGTAAAATCTGATTTATTAGATAATAACATAGGCTACATAAGACTAACGTCTTTCAATGACAATAGTGGAGAGCAAATAGAAGATAAAATTAAAGAATTAAATAAAAACGATAATTTAAATGCTTACATTTTAGATTTAAGAAACAATCCAGGTGGATTGTTATCTCAAGCGATTAAAATTTCTGATTTTTTTTTAGATAATGGAGAAATAGTATCAACAAAAAGTCGCAAAGCTTCTGAAAATAGAAAATGGTTTGCCAAAAAAGGTGATATCACAGACGGTAAAACTTTAGTTGTATTAATTAATTATGGCTCCGCATCTGCTTCAGAAATTGTTGCTGGAGCATTAAAAGATCATAAGCGTGCAATAATATTGGGCGAAAGAAGTTATGGAAAAGGATCGGTGCAATCAATAATTCCATTAAAAAATAGAGGCGCCATTAGATTAACAGTTGCAAAGTATTATTTACCCTCTGGAAAATCAATTTCTGAAGTTGGAGTTACACCAGACATAGAGGTTGTTGAAGATTCCGATGAATTTAGAATTAAAACTGAAACAGACAATCAGTTAAGTTACGCCATAAAATTATTAAACGGCTAAGATGGATGAGAGATTTAAAAATTTACCGCTGCGAAGTGGAGTAGGTATTATTGTTGTAAATAAAGATAATAAGGTTTTTGTCGCAAAAAGAATAGACAATCCCAAAGATTATTGGCAAATGCCTCAGGGAGGAGTTGATGAAGGAGAAGATTTTCTAACAGCTGCTTTTAGAGAGCTTGAGGAAGAAACTTCAATCAAAAATGTAAAGCTTATTAAAGAAATTGATGAAATGATTTCTTACGAGCTACCAAAAAATTTACTTGGAATTATATGGAAAGGTAAATTTAGAGGTCAAAAACAAAAATGGTTTCTAATGAGATATCTTGGAAAAGATGAAGATATAAATATTAAAACAAAAAAGCCTGAATTTTTAGATTGGAAATGGATAGAATTAGATGAAATTACCAATGTTGTAGTGGACTTTAAGCTTCATGTTTATCAATTACTTAAAGAAAAAGTAAAAAAAATAATTAATTAATAGATTTCAAAACTTCTATTTTTTGATCAGCTAAATATTTTGTTTGATCATTGATTTCGGCTTTTGAATTTACTTCTTCCGCCTGTTTTAATAATTCATCTATTTTGTTTTTGTCTAAATCTTTAAGATTTATAATTGAACTAGTTAAAATAGATAAATTATTGTCTTTAAACTCTATAATACCATCATCGACATAAAATTTTTCCTCAACAGATTTAGTGATAACTTTAATGATCCCTGGTTTTAAAAAAGAAATAATAGAAATATGGTCTTTAAGTATTCCTATTTCACCTTCATAGGCAGGTACAACTACTTCTGTAACATCTTCTTTTAAAAGAAAAGATTTTTCTGGATTTACAATTTCTATTTTAAACTCTTCGCTCATTACGCAGCTGCATCTTTGGCCATTTTTTCAGCTTTTTCTATAGCTTCCTCAATAGTTCCTACCATATAAAATGCTGCTTCTGGTAAATGATCGTAGTCTCCATTACAGATTGCTGCAAAGCCTTTAATTGTTGACTCTAGATCAACTAATTTTCCAGGTGATCCCGTAAATACCTCTGCAACAAAGAATGGTTGAGATAAAAATCTTTGAATTTTTCTTGCTCTAGCAACTGTTAACTTGTCTTCTTCAGATAATTCATCCATACCAAGAATTGCAATAATATCTTGTAATGACTTGTAAGTTTGTAAAACTTTTTGTACTTCTCTAGCCACTCTATAATGTTCATCTCCAACTATTCTTGGATCCAATATTCTAGAGGTTGAGTCTAGTGGATCTACAGCTGGATAAATTCCAATTTCAGCAATTTGTCTTGATAATACTGTTGTAGCATCTAAGTGAGCAAATGAAGTTGCCGGTGCAGGGTCAGTTAAGTCATCTGCAGGAACATAAATTGCTTGAACAGATGTGATTGAACCTTTGTTAGTGGTAGTAATTCTTTCTTGAAGATTACCCATATCAGTTGCTAGTGTTGGTTGATAACCAACTGCAGATGGAATTCTTCCTAATAAAGCTGAAACTTCAGAACCAGCTTGGGTGAATCTAAAAATATTATCAACGAAGAAAAGTACGTCTTGACCTTCTTGATCTCTAAAATATTCAGCAATAGTTAAGCCTGTTAAAGCTACTCTAGCTCTTGCTCCAGGAGGTTCATTCATTTGTCCATAAACTAGTGCCGCTTTAGATCCTGGTCCTTCTTTTTTAATTACACCAGACTCTATCATTTCATGATAAAGATCGTTTCCTTCTCTAGTTCTTTCACCAACACCCGCAAAAACTGAAAATCCACCATGAGCTTTAGCTACGTTGTTGATTAATTCCATAATTAAAACTGTTTTACCCACTCCAGCACCACCAAATAAACCTATTTTACCACCTTTGGCATATGGCGCTAATAAGTCGATAACTTTAATTCCTGTTACTAATATTTCAGTCTCAGTTGACTGCTCGTTAAATTCTGGTGCAGGTCTATGTATTGACCAAGTTTCTTTAGTTTTAACTTCACCTCTCTCATCAATTGGCTCTCCAATAACATTTATAATTCTTCCTAAAGTTTCTGGTCCAACTGGAACTTGAATAGGAGCATTTGTGTTAGTGACTTCATCGCCTCTTTTTAATCCTTCAGTAGCATCCATTGCGATTGTTCTTACTGTTGACTCTCCTAAATGTTGGGCAACCTCTAAAACTAGTCTATTACCACCATTTTTACATTCTAATGCTGTAAGAATATTAGGAAGGTCTCCTTCAAACTTAACATCTACTACTGCTCCAATAACTTGTGTAATTATTCCTTTGCTCATAATTATAAACTTTCTGCTCCTGATATAATTTCTATTAGTTCTTTAGTAATTGCTGCCTGACGACTTCTATTATACTCAATAGTAAGTTTGTCAACCATTTCACCTGCGTTTCGGGTTGCATTATCCATTGCGCTCATTCTTGAACCCTGTTCGCTAGCTGAATTCTCTAACATTGCCTTAAATATTTGCGTTGAAATATTTTTAGGTAATAAATTGCTTAAAATCTCATCTTCATCTGGCTCGAATTCATAACTATCATCTGATTTAGCCGCTGCTTCATTATCAGTTTTTAATGGTATGATTTGTTGAGCTTGGGGAATTTGAGTAATCACATTTTTAAATTGATTATAAAAAATTGTACAAATATCAAACTCTTCTTTTTCAAATTTATCTATTATTATTTTACTTACTTTTTCAGCATCAACATAATTTACATTTTTTGAATTCTTAAATGATAACTTTTCAATAATTTGTTTACCATAAATTCTTTTTAACTGGTCATTTCCTTTTGAGCCTACTGTAATAATTTTTAACTCTTTACCCTCTTTAGCTAATTTACTAAAAAATAATTTAGCTTTTTTAATTATGTTTGAATTAAAGCCTCCACATAAACCTCTGTCTGATGTCATTACAACACAAAGATGAACTTTATCTTTTCCTGTACCAGATAATAGCTTTGGAGCATTTTCTTTATCAGAAATACCATTTGATAAGTTTAGAATAACATTATTCATTTTTTCAGAATAAGGTCTTCCCCTTTCAGCACTTTCTTGAGCTTTTCTCAATTTTGCTGCTGCAACCATTTTCATAGCCTTTGTAATTTTTTGCGTAGATTTAACGCTGGCTATTCTTTTTTTTAGGTCGTCTAAACTTGCCATACTTTATTTAAGATTTGAAATTTTGTTTAAGTTGAGTAATTACTTCAATTAACATTTTTTCTGTATCTTCCTCTAATTTTCCAGTACTTAAAATAGAGCTTAAAATTTCAGGTTTTTCAGATTTACACTTATCTATAATTTTTCTTTCAAACTCTGCAATATCTTTCAGCTCAACATTATCTAGGTAGCCTTTAACCCCACAAAATACTGAAATAACTTGTTCAGCTACAGTCAAAGGTGAATATTGTTTTTGTTTTAAAAGCTCAGTTAATTTTGAACCTCTGTTTAATAATTGTTGCGTTGAAGCATCTAAATCAGATCCAAACTGTGCAAAAGCAGCCATCTCTCTATATTGGGCTAACTCTAATTTCATAGATCCTGAAACTTTTTTCATCGCTTTTGTTTGAGCGGCTGATCCAACCCTTGATACTGATAATCCAACGTTAATTGCTGGTCTAATACCTTGGTTAAAAAGTTGTGTTTCTAAAAAAATCTGACCATCTGTAATTGAGATTACGTTAGTTGGAATAAATGCCGAAACGTCACCCCCTTGAGTTTCAATAATCGGAAGTGCTGTTAAAGAACCGCCACCATGCTCATCACTCAATTTAGCTGCTCTTTCAAGTAATCTGCTATGAAGATAAAATACATCTCCTGGATAGGCTTCTCTTCCTGGAGGTCTTCTTAAAAGTAGCGACATTTGTCTATAAGCTACAGCTTGTTTTGACAAATCATCATAAATTATCAGAGCATGCATACCATTATCTCTAAAATATTCTCCCATTGTGCATCCAGTATAAGGAGCTAAAAATTGCAAAGGAGCTGAGTCAGAAGCTGTTGCAGCTACAATAGTAGTGTATTCCATAGCCCCAGCTTCTTCTAAAGTTTTTTGAATTTGTCTTACTGTTGATCGTTTTTGTCCAATAGCAACGTAAATACAATAAAGCTTTTGTTTCTCATCACCAGATTCATTTATTTTTTTTTGGTTAATTATTGCATCAATCGCAACTGCTGTTTTTCCAGTTTGTCTATCTCCAATAATTAATTCCCTTTGACCTCTTCCAATTGGGACAAGACTGTCAATTGATTTTAATCCTGTTTGCATAGGTTCGCTAACTGATTGTCTTGGAATAATACCTGGAGCTTTTACCTCTACTCGACTTTTTTTAATACCTTTATCTAATGCTCCTTTACCATCTATTGGATTTCCTAATCCATCAACCACTCTACCTAATAACTCTTTTCCGACTGGAGTATCAACGATGTTTCCAGTTCTTTTTACAACATCTCCTTCTTTGATATTTCTGTCATCTCCAAAAATTACAACACCTACATTCTCGCTCTCTAAGTTTAGAGCCATTCCTTTTGATCCGTCTGCAAATTCAACCATTTCTCCAGCCTGAACATTATCAAGTCCATAAATCCTTGCGATACCATCTCCAACAGATAAAACTTGTCCTACTTCTGTGACTTCTGCTTTATCACCGAAATTCTTAATTTGCTCTTTTAATATCTTTGTTACTTCTGAAGGGTTTATTTCCATTTATGCCTCTATCATTCTATTTTGGATTTGTTGTAATTTATTTTTAATGGAAGTATCAACCATTGTACTACCTACTTGTACGATCAAACCTCCAATTAAACTCTTATCATGTTTGTAGTTTAATTTTATTTTAGAACTAAAATTTTGAGTAAGCTCATTTGTAATATTTTGAATTTCTTGACTTGAAAGTTCTTTGGCTGACTTTAATTCAGCTTTAAGTTCTCCTCTTTTTTTAGAACAAATTTCTACAAAACTTTTTAATATCTGTTCCACGAAAAAAAATCTTCTCTTTGTAATCAAGAAGTTTAAAAAATTCTTAAATAAATTTTCTAATTTATTTTGTTCTGATAATTTTGATATTACCGTAATTAAATCATTTTTATTTGAGGTTGGATCTTTGATAAAATTTTTAAAATCATTACTTGATTTTATTAGATTTATTATAGCAATTGCCTGATCTTCAATTTGACTGATTAAGTTACCTTCAGACGCAAGCTCATAAAGCGCTAAAGAGTATCTATTAGCTGATGTGTTAGAAAATCCTTTATTTTTACTCAACTTATTACCTCTAAAATTAATGAAGATTAATTTAAAAACACGGTTTAATTAACATATGACCCTAATGTCTTCAAGTAGCACATTAGTTAAAAAATCCTTTTTTTTAAGGATTAATTGAAGTTTATTGGGTCAACATCAACCGACAGTTTTATTCCACTGGGAAATTTATAATTTGGGACAATATTTGCGACTGAGTTCTGCATGTTCATTGATTTTGGACCCCTTATTAAAAATCGTACCCTATATTTTTTTTTTAATCTAAAAATTGGGGCACTTACAGGTCCCAGAATTTTTCCAATTATTTTTCCTTGTAAAAAATCTTTAAATTTAAATGCTTCCTTTTCTAATTTATCCTCATTTTCTCCCGTTAAGATTAAAGATATAAATCTTTGAAAAGGTGGAAGTTTGTTCATCTTTCTCAACTCTAATTCTTTTTCTAAAAAAATTTCAGGATTTTTATTTGTGATATCAAGGATCATTTTAGGGTTGTTGCTATATGTTTGAAAATATACTACAGCAGGTTTTCCGGTTCTTCCTGCTCTACCAGATAATTGATGGTAGAGTTGTAGATTTTTTTCTGCACCTCTTAAGTCATGACCCTGTGAAGTTAAATCAATATCAACAACAACAATGCAGTTAAGATTTGGAAAATGAAAACCTTTTGATATTAATTGGGTTCCAATTAAAATTTGAATTTCATTATTAATTATTTTTTCAAGTTTTATAGAAGAGTCTTTTTTATTCATTGTATCACTTGAAAAAATTTCAATTTTTTTATTTGGAAAATTTTTTTTTACTTCCTCTGAAATTCTTTCTACTCCAGGACCACTAAAGATATTTTCACATTTTCCATCTTTAACACAATCTCTATTTAATGATCCTTTGAAACCACAATAGTGACATAATAAATTATTTTTATTTTTATGATAAACTAGATTAATCGAACAATTTGGACACGTATAACTGTTAAAACACTTGTTACACAAAACATGTGGGGAAAACCCTCTTCGATTTAAAAAAAATAATATTTGATCCTTTCTATTTAAATGAAATTTTACTTTTTCTATTATTTCTTTTGAAAGCCATGATTGTTTATCTAATTTTGTTTTGTTTAAATTTATTATTTCATACTCAGGTAAAGATGCATTTTTAAATCGCTTTTCAATTTTAGAAGATGAATATTTTCCTTTTTTAATATTTTCAAAAGTTTCGATTGATGGTACGGCTGTAATTAAATTTATTGGTATATTTTCAAATGATGCTCTTGAAATAGCCATATCTCTTGCATTGTAAGTAACACCCTCATCTTGTTTGTAGGATTGATCGTGTTCTTCATCAACAATAATTAATCCTAAATTTTTAAAAGGTAGGAATAAAGATGATCTAGCACCAATAACTACTTTTATTTCTCCATTAACAATTCCACTCCAAATAATTTCTTTGTTTTTTTTTGTAATTCCAGAGTGCCAAACTGCTGGTTGAAAACCAAAAAATTCAATGAACTTACTTTCAAATTGGCCTGTTAAACCAATTTCCGGTAACAAGATTAATCCTTGAAATCCCTTTATAATTCTATCTTTTAAAGCCTCAAAATATACCATTGTCTTTCCAGAACCAGTGGTGCCCTGAAGAACGTGAACTCTAAATTTTTCATTAATTTCATTCATTTTTTTTAATGAATTTTTTTGTTCTTCAGAAAGTTCAAAGGAATTATTTTTTTTTATAAATTCAAATTTTTGAAGATCTGAATTTGAAAGTTTCTCAATAGCATTGCCACTCAACAACATAAGTTTTAAAGCCATACCTTTAGGAATAATATTATACTCTGAGAACCAGTTTAAAAATTTAATAGTACTTTTTTTTAATCTTGGGACCTCTAATTTTTTAATAATTTTTTTAATTTTAAAGTTTTTATTATTTTTTTTCTCAAAATCATCCCAAACCACTCCTGTAATTTTAGATTTACCAAAAGGAACTAATACATAGTCTCCAGTCTCTAAAGCTTGATCTGACTCATATGTAAAAGGATGATTAAAAATGTTGGGTAAAAGAATCGGAACTTTCATCTTTTTATATTAAGAGAAAAAATTAAGAGTGTATTGCTCTTTTATCAACTGATAATGCTGCCTCTTTAACTGCTTCTGAGAAAGTTGGGTGTGCATGACATGTTCTCGCAATATCTTCTGAACTTGCACCAAATTCCATAGCAACTCCAATTTCTGCAATTAATTCTCCAGCATGTGGTCCAATAATGTGTGCTCCTAGAACCTTGTCAGTATTTTTGTCTGCTAATATTTTTACAAACCCTTCTGCATCATCAATTGCTTTCGCCCTTGAATTAGCCATAAATGAAAATTTTCCAATTTTATATTCGATATTTGACTCTTTGAGTTGTTCTTCAGTTTTGCCAATAGAAGCTACTTCGGGCGTTGTATAAACTACTCCAGGAATAGTATCATAATTTACGTGACCTGATTGACCTGCAATATTTTCTGCAACCGCAATACCTTCGTCTTCAGCTTTATGAGCTAACATGGGTCCAGCTATTACATCACCTATAGCATAAATATCTTGCACATTTGTTTTATAGGCATGATCTACTTTAACTCTTTTTTTATCATCAAGTTGAACACCAATTGTCTCCAAATTTAAACCTTGTGTATTTGGTTTTCTACCCACTGAAATTAAAACTACATCACAATCAAATTCATTTTTGTTTCCATCTTTATCAATAGTAATTACAGTTGCACCTGAATTACTCTTAGCGATAGATTCAACTTTATTCTGCATGTGAAAGTGTATTCCCTGTTTTTTTAAAATTTTCATAAATTCAATAGATATTTCTTTATCCATGCCAGGGGTAATGTGATCTAAAAATTCAACAACATGTACTTCAGCACCTAACCTAGACCATACTGATCCCATCTCTAATCCTATATATCCTCCACCAACTACAACCATTTTTGTGGGTACTCTATCTAATTTAAGAGCACCTGTTGAAGATACTATTATTTTTTCATCAATTTCAATTCCTGGTAAGGAAACAGAAACTGATCCAGTTGCAATTATTGTTTTTTCTGAGTGAATTAGAGTCTCGGTACCCTTTTCATCTAAGATTGATATTTCATTATTATTTTTAAAACTTCCAGTACCTTTAAAATATGAAACTTTATTTTTTTTCAAAAGAAATTCTACACCCTTAGTCAACACAGTGACTGCTTTATCCTTACTTTTCATCATTTTTTCAAGATTTAGCTTAACTTCTCCAACTTCAATTCCTTTGCTGGATAAATTTTGAACTTTATGAAATTCTTCTGATAAATTTAATAGACTTTTAGATGGTATACACCCCACATTTAAACAGGTGCCACCCAAAGCACCTCTTGAGTCAACACATGCTGTTTTAAATCCTAATTGAGCTAATCTAATTGCACAAACATAACCACCAGGTCCACCACCAATTACTACAGCTTGAAATTTTTCTGACATTAAATACCTAAAAATAACCTTCTAGGGTCTTCTAAATTTTCTTTAATCATTTTTAGAAATGAAACAGACTCTTTTCCATCGATTATTCTGTGATCATATGAAAGTGCTAAATACATTATTGGTCTAATTTTTACTTCTCCATCAATTGCAACTGGTCTTTCAACAATATTATGCATTCCCAATACTCCTGATTGTGGAAGATTTAATATTGGTGTTGAAAGCATTGATCCATAAACACCTCCATTGCTAATGGTGAATGTTCCACCTTGAAGATCCTCAATTGTAAGTTTACCATCTCTTGCTTTTTCTGAAATTTCTTTGATATTTTTTTCTATATCTGCAAACGATAGTTCATCGGTATTTCTTAATACTGGTACAACCAAACCTTTATCCGTACCAACTGCAAAACTTATATTATAATAATTTTTATATATTATTTCGTCACCATCTATTTCAGCATTTACTGCTGGAAAAGCCTTTAAAGCCAATACACAAGCTTTTACAAAAAAAGACATAAAACCTAATTTGATTCCATATCTGTTTTGAAAATCCTCTTGATTTTCTTTTCTCATTTCCATTATGCTTGACATGTCAACCTCATTAAATGTAGTCAATAAAGCTGCATTTTCTTGCGCTTGTTTTAATCTTTTTGCAATTGTTTGTCTTAACCTAGTCATTTTTATTCTTTCCTCTTGACCATACTGAACTTTTCTTTCTGAAGGTTGAGGATTAGCGCCCATTAAGCTGATTAGGTCTCCTTTTAAAATTCTACCATCTTTACCGGTACCCTTAACAGCTTGAACATCAATTTTATTTTCAACAACTATTTTTCTTACTGCTGGTGATAAAGTTTTATTGCTTATTGTCTCTATCTGTGGTGCCACTTCTTTAATCTCATTTGTAAGAATAAGTGGGGACTCTTCTGAATCTTCGTTGTCTTGTTTTTCTTCAAAAACTTTTGGTTGTTTTTTAGAAACTTCTAAGGGAATTACATTATTTTCTTTAGGTTGTGTGCTTATTTTTTTAATTTCTTTAATTTTATCTACCGCACTACCTTTTTCACTAACAGAGCCTAGCAGCGCACCAACTTCCACAACAGATCCATCTTTAGAATTAATCTCTGTAAGAGTACCTGTTATAGGAGATGGAACCTCTAGATTAACTTTATCTGTTTCTAATTCTACAATTGGCTCATCTGCTTCAACAGAATCACCTTCTTTTTTAAGCCATTTAGCAACAGTTGCTTCTGATATGCTTTCACCTAAGACTGGAACTACTATTTTTTCACTCATAATAATTATTCAAAAACTTTTTTAATAATTTCTTGTTGCTGAGAAATATGCCTTTTCGCATAACCTGTTGCTGGGGATGCATCTGGGCTTCTTCCAATATAAGAAATTTCTTTATTATTAGCCTTAATATTATCTAATGTCCATTGGATATAGTCTCTTACAGAGAACCAAGCACCCATATTCTTAGGTTCTTCCTGACACCAATAAAACTTGGCAGATTTTGCATATGGTTTTATTTCTTTCACTAAACTTTTTGCTGGAAATGGATAAAGTTGTTCAATCCTAAATAAAACAACATCATCTACTTTAAGTTTTTCTCTTGCTTCTAATAAATCAAAATAAACTTTGCCCGAACACATAATAACTTTTCTAATTTTTGAACTTGGTTTGAGTTTAATAAAACCATTATAAGCAGGATCGATAGCATGATCCCACATAACTCTATGGAAAGAATTCTTTTTATTAAAATCAACCAAATTTGATACACAATATTTGTTTCTTAATAAAGATTTTGGTGTCATAATTACTAATGGTTTTCTAAAATCTCTATTCATCTGTCTTCTAAGGGCATGAAAATAATTTGCAGGTGTTGTGCAATTTAATACTTGCATATTATCATTAGAACAAAGTTGAAGAAATCTTTCAAGTCGCGCTGAAGAATGTTCTGGGCCTTGACCTTCATAGCCATGAGGTAATAACATTACTAGTCCAGATGCTCTTGACCACTTCCTTTCTCCTGATGAAATAAATTGATCGATAATGACCTGTGCACTATTAGCAAAATCTCCAAATTGCGCCTCCCACAATGTAAGTGTGTTGGGTTCTACCAAGCTATAACCATATTCAAATCCTAATACTGCTAACTCTGATAAAAAACTGTCAACAATTTCAAATTGTTTTTGACTTTTTGAAATATTATTTAGAGGAACGTATCTTTTATTATTTAGTTGATTTCTTAATACTGAGTGTCTTTGACTAAAAGTACCTCTTCCAGAGTCCTGGCCCACTAATCTTACTGGAAAACCTTGTTCCACTAAAGAACCAAAAGCTAAAGCCTCAGCAGTTGCCCAATCAATATTTTTACCTTCATCTATAGATTTTTTTCTAGATTCAAAAATTTTAATTATTGTCTTATGAGCACTAACATCAGCAGGGATAACATTGATTTTATTTGAAATCTCTTTTAAAACTTTTTCATCAACACCACTTATTCCTCGTTTGTCTTTTCCTTTTTCTGGTTTGTATCTTGACCAAGTACCCTCAAACCATTCTATTTTAGGTTTATAATCTTTTGCATTTTTAAATTGATCATGTAATAAATCTTTAAATTTATCTATTTTTTCTTTTAATGATTTTTCATTAAATAATTTTTGTTCAATTAACTTTTTGCCATACAAGTTGGTTACTGTTGGATGTGATCTTATTTTTTTGTACATCAATGGCTGTGTAAATGAAGGTTCGTCTCCCTCATTATGACCAAATCTTCTGTAACAAATTAAATCAATAACTACATCTCTATTAAATTTAAGTCTAAATTCTGTAGCAATTCTTGTTGCATAAACCACAGCTTCAGGATCATCACCATTTACATGAAATATAGGCGCTTCAACCATTTTAGCCACATCTGAAGGATAAGGAGAAGATCTAGCAAACCTAGGACTAGTAGTAAAACCAATTTGATTATTAACTATTATATGGATTGTTCCACCAGTATTATGCCCAGGTAAACCTGACATTGCAAAACATTCAGCAACAATTCCTTGACCTGCAAAAGCTGCGTCCCCGTGTATTAAAATAGGTATTACTTTATTTCTTTGTTTGTCTTTGTGGAAATATTGCTTAGCTCTTGTTTGACCCAGAACAACTGGATTTACCGCCTCTAAGTGCGATGGATTATCTGTCAAACTGACATGCACTGAATTTCCATCAAATTCCCTATCTGAAGATGCTCCAAGATGATATTTAACATCTCCCGCTCCATCTTTTGTTGGTGAATGAATATCTCCAGTAAATTCATTGAATATTCTTTTATAAGACTTTTGTAAAACATTTGCCAAAACGTTTAATCGGCCTCTATGAGACATGCCAATTTTAACTTCTAAAACATTTGATTGGCCGCCAATTTTAATAATTTGTTCAAGTGCTGGAATTAAACTTTCACCACCATCTAGACCAAAACGCTTTGTGCCAACATATTTGGTATGTAAAAATTTTTCAAAACCTTCTGCTTGAATCAATTTATTTAAAATTCCTTCTTTACCAATTTCGGTAAATTCAAGAGCATTTTTGTCTAGTTCTATCCTATCTCTAAGCCACTTTCTCTCCTCAGGATTTGTAATATGCATATATTCATAACCAACCGGACCACAATAAACTTTATTTAGAAAATCTAATATTTCTCTTACATTTGATTTTTTTTTATTTATGACCCCATCTAAATAAATTTCTTTTTTATAATCGCTACTTTTAAACCCATAATGTTCAGGATGTAGTTCATCTAAATACTCTGTTTTCATCATACCTAGAGGATCTAGCTTTGCTAAAAGATGTCCTCTTTGTCTATAGGCCCTGATTAGGGCAACTGCTCTTATAGAATCTGAGTTACTTTTAATAATTTCGTCAGAGCCTAACAAGGCTCCATTGTTTTTTTCTAAATGACCGTTAGTTGGTTCCTGGGTATCCTCAGAAATATCTTTTATTTTAATTTTTTTTAATGGGTTCCATGATGGACCTTTAATTTCATTTGCTATAACTTCTATTTCTTCACCCAAATCATCAAAATATTCTTTCCAGCTTTTAGGTAGCTCTGGATCTTTATTAATGTATCGAACATACATTTCTTCAATAAATGCACTATTCGATTTATTTAAAAATGAGGTTTTTTCGAATTCTAGATTCTTATTTAAAGACATTTATTTTTAGAATTATAATGCTGGATCACCAATTTTCAATTAGACAATTTATCAAAAAGTGTTTTTCCTATTATTGATGGTGATTTTGCAATAGTAATTCCACACTCTTCCATTTTTTTTATTTTATCTTCTGCACCACCTTTGCCACCTGAAATTATAGCGCCTGCATGCCCCATTCTTCTTCCTGGAGGAGCGGTAATACCCGCTATAAATCCAACCATTGGTTTTTTAATCTTATGATTTTTAACAAATTCTGCAGATTCCTCTTCAGCAGTTCCTCCAATCTCTCCAATCATAAGAATAGATTCAGTTTCTGGATCATTTAAAAATAAATCTAAACAATCGATAAAGTTTGTTCCATTAATTGGATCACCTCCAATTCCTATACAGGTTGATTGACCTAATCCATTTTCTGTAGTTTGAGCAACTGCTTCATAAGTTAAAGTCCCAGATCTAGACACAATACCTACAGACCCTCTTTTATGAATGCTTCCAGGCATAATTCCAATTTTGCATTCATCAGGAGTAATTATACCTGGGCAATTTGGACCTATTAATCGACTTTTTGAATTTATAAGTTTTTGTTTAACTTTAAGCATATCTTGAATTGGAATACCCTCGGTAATGCACACAATTAAATCTATTGAAGCATCGATTGCTTCAATTATAGCTGCTGCTGCAAATTTTGCTGGCACATAAATCATGGTTGCATCTGCTCCAACCTCATTTTTTGCTTCTGCAACTGTATTAAAAACTGGTCTTTCTAAATGTTTTTGGCCACCTTTTTTAGGGGTAACACCTCCAACTAAATTTGTTCCATATTTAATAGCTTGCTCAGAATGAAATGTTCCATGGGCTCCGGTAAAACCCTGACAAATAACTTTTGTATTTTTATTAACAAGCACAGACATTTATTTTATTGCTCCAACAATTTTTTTAGCCGCATCATCTAAATTTTCGGCAGAAATCAATTTTAATCCTGAGTTATCTAATATTTCTTTTCCCTCTTTAAAATTTGTACCTGCCAGTCTTACTACTAATGGAACATTAATATTTATTTCTTTAGCTGCATCTACTACTCCCTGAGCAAGAACATCACAACGCATAATGCCTCCAAAAATATTTATTAAAATTCCTTTTACATTTTTATCTGATAAAATTATTTTAAATGCTGCGGAGACTTTTTCTTTAGAAGCTCCACCTCCAACATCTAAAAAATTAGCAGGTTCTTCACCATAAAGTTTAATAATATCCATAGTAGCCATGGCTAATCCAGCACCATTAACCATACAACCAATACTTCCATCTAACTTAATATATGCTAAGTCGTATTTGCTAGCTTCAATTTCTGCAGGATCTTCTTCGTTTAAATCTCTTAATTCTAATATTTCAGGATGTCTAAATAATGCATTGTCATCAAAATTTACTTTCGCATCAAGGCAAATAATTTTTTCTTCTTTAGTAAGAATTAATGGATTTATCTCAACCATGTTAGCATCTGTACTTATAAACATCTTGTAAATTGATTTAATCAAATTAATCGCTTCAATTTTAGCTGATCCATTTAAAGAAAAAATATTAATTATTTTATTACAATCCTCTTTACTAATTTCATCTTTAAAATCAACCTTAGTGGTAATTATTTTATCAGGTGTTTTTGCAGCTACCTCTTCGATATCCATTCCGCCTTGATCACTAGAAATAAATGCAATTTTAGAACTTGCTCTATCTACTAAACAGGATAAATAAAATTCTTTTTCAATATTTGATGAAACTTCAACATACAATCTTTTGACTTCTCTTCCTTCTGGGCCAGTTTGATGTGTTATTAATTTTTTTCCCAATAATTCTTTTGCAGATACCTCTAGCTCCTCAATTGTATTAAGTATCTTAACACCACCAGCTTTACCTCTACCTCCAGCATGGATTTGTGCCTTTAAAACATACTTATCGGTTATTAAGGACTTTGATTTTTTGACTAAATCATCAACAGAAGTAGAAAAAATACCGTCTGGGACGACAGCACCATATTTTTTTAAAATTGCTTTAGCCTGATGTTCGTGGATGTTCATTATTACTTAGCTAAATCCGGATCAATCGCTGATGCTGCTTCCCATAATTTTTTAACAGCATCTACTGAATTCATAAATTCTGATTTCTCTTTTTCATCTAAATTAATAATTTCAATTTTTTCAACACCTTCCTTGCCAATAATTATTGGAACACCCGCATAGATATTGTTAACCCCATACTCACCATTCATGAAAGCTGCACATGGAACCATTTTTTTTTCATCATTTAAATAGGCTTTAGCCATTTCAACACCTGATGCAGCTGGTGCGTAAAATGCAGAACCTTTTTCCAAATATTTAACTATTTCTGCTCCTCCATCACGAGTTCTTTGATTTATGCTCTCTAATCTTTCAGGAGAAATTTTTCCTTCTTTAACTATTTCCATTAGAGGCTTGCCTGAAACTTTAGTAAATCTAGGTAGTGGCACCATTGTATCTCCATGACCACCCATTACCATTGCTTCAATTTCTCTAACTGGAACATTAAATTCTAAAGACAAAAATAATTTAAATCTTGAGCTATCAAGTATACCTGCCATTCCGACTACTTTGTTTGTCGGTAGTCCAGAATATTTTTGAAATGCCATTACCATCACATCTAGAGGGTTAGTAATACATATAACAAAAGCGTTGGGTGCATTCTGTTTAACACCTTCTGCAACTTGTTTAATAATTTTTAGATTTATTCCCAATAAATCATCTCTACTCATCCCAGGTTTTCTAGGAACGCCTGCTGTAATTATAATTACATCTGAGTCTTTAATGTCTTTATAGTCATCAGTTCCACTAAATTTAACATTAAATCCATCAACAGACGATGATTGTGCAATGTCTAATGCTTTTCCTTTTGCAACTCCACTTGCTACATCAAACAATACAACTTCATCAACTAATTCTTTTATTCCGATTAAGTGAGCTAAAGTACCACCAATTTGTCCAGCTCCTATTAACGATATTTTCTTCATGATTTACCTTTTATTTCATCGTTGGCATCACAAATTCTGCATTTGAGCGAATTCCTGAAGGCCATCTTGATGTAACTGTTTTTAATTTTGTATAAAATTTAATTCCTTCCATGCCATGCATTGCACTATCTCCAAATAATGATCTCTTCCATCCACCAAAACTATGAAATGCCATAGGCACTGGAATAGGAACATTAATTCCAACCATTCCTACTTGGATTTTGCTAGCAAATGTTCTTCCTGCATCTCCATCTCTTGTGTAGATGCTTACTCCATTGCCATATTCATGGTCATTAATTAGTTTAGCCGCATCTTCAAAAGTTTTAACTCGAACTACTGATAAAACTGGTCCAAAAATTTCTTCTTTATAAATTCTCATATCTTTATTAACGTGATCAAATAAACATCCGCCGATATAAAAACCGTTTTCATAGCCTTGTAATTTTAAATTTCTTCCGTCAACTACAAGTTTTGCACCCTCTTTAACTCCCAGATCAACATAACTTTTTACTTTTTCAAGATGCTCTTTAGTAACTAATGGACCCATTTCAGATGTCATATCCATTCCTGGACCTACTTTTAATGCCTCAGCTTTTTTAGATAATCTTGAAACTAATTCATCTCCAATATCACCCACTGCTACTGCAACAGATTGTGCCATACATCTTTCTCCAGCCGAACCATATGCGGCACCCATTAAACCGTTTACTGCACCATCTAAATCACAGTCTGGCATTACTACTAAATGATTTTTAGCACCACCCAATGCTTGAACTCTTTTTTCATTTTTAGCTGAATTTTCATAAATATATTTTGCAATGGGAGTAGATCCCACAAAGCTTACAGCTTTAATATCTGGGTTGGTTAAAATTGCATCTACTGACTCTTTATCTCCATTAACTACATTAAAAACTCCATCTGGTAGCCCAGCTTCTTTTAAAAGTTCAGCTAATCTTATCGGGCAAGACGGATCTTTTTCAGAAGGTTTTAAAATAAAAGTATTTCCACAGGCAATTGCAATTGGAAACATCCACATTGGAACCATCGCTGGAAAGTTAAATGGTGTAATTCCAGCAACAACACCCAAAGGCTGTCTGATTGACCAGCTATCTACATTAGTTCCAACATTTTCTGAAAATTCACCTTTCAGTAAATGCGGTATACCACAGGCAAACTCGACAACTTCTAAACCTCTAGTTAGAGAACCTTTGGCATCTTCATATACTTTGCCGTGTTCTGAAACAATTAACTTTGTTAATTCATCTGAATTTTTTTCTATCAATTCTTTGAATTTGAACATCACTCTTGCTCTTTGAAGAGCAGGTTTTAAAGACCAAGTTTCAAATGCTTTTTTAGCAACTGCAACTGCTTGATCTAAATCAGATTTTGAAGCAAGTCTTACTTCGGACTCTTGTTCGCCAGTAGCTGGGTTAAATACATTGCCTTTTCTATTAGACGTACCAGAAATTGTTTTTCCACCTACGAAATGCTCAATAATTTTCATGAATATGAACTTTTAAATCAAAATATCCTATTAGTCTAATGTTTAAATATTAGCTGTAGCTAACATTTTTTTTATTTCTGCAATTGCTTTAGCAGGGTTTAATCCTTTTGGACACGCACTTGTGCAGTTAAGAATGGTATGACATCGGTAAAGTTTTAATTCATCTCCAACTTTTTTTAATCTAGCTTCTCTTTCTTCATCTCTACTATCCATAATCCATCTATACGCTTGAAGCAAAACTGCTGGACCTAAGTATTTATCTCCATTCCACCAATAACTTGGACATGAAGTAGAGCAACACGCACACATTATGCACTCATAAGCACCATCAAGTTTTGCTCTATCTTCTTTAGATTGTCTAATTTCATTAGTTTCATTTTTGGAACTAGTTTTTAACCACGGTTCAATTGATTGATATTGTTTATATAATCCGTCTAAATCTCCAATTAAATCTCTTTTAACTTTTAAATGAGGTAATGGATAAATATTTAGTTCTCCTTTAATTTCTGAGTGAGGTGTAGTACAGGCTAATCCATTTTTGCCTCCCATGTTCATTGCACAGGATCCACAAACTCCATGAGCACATGATCTTCTGTATGCTAAAGTCGGATCAATCTCATTTTTAATTTTATTTAAAATATCTAAGACTTTTGTTGAACAATTATCCATCTCAACTTCATAACTATCCAATCTTGGATTTTCACCTGATGAGGGATCCCATCTATAAACATTAACTGTCTTTAAATTTTTGGAACCAGTCTTATCTTTGAAAAATTTTCCTTTTTGAACTTTAGAATTTTCAGGTAAATTAATCTGAACCATTAATAAACTCTTTCCTGAGGTGGAAAATATTGAACATCATTAGTTAATGTAGATTTTGTTACTGGTCTATAATTAATCTTAGTATTTTTTCCATCGCACCATGCTAATGTATGTTGCATAAATTTCTCATCATTTCTTTTTGGAAAGTCTTCTCTGGCATGTGCTCCTCTACTTTCTTTTCTATTATAAGCAGAGTCAACTGTTACTAGGGCTTGTCTTATTAAATTATCAAACTCTAGTGTTTCAACTAAGTCAGTATTAAATATTAAAGATCTGTCTTGAACTGAAATGGAACCCATTCCATCGTAAGTTTTTCTTATTTCTTCCACACCTTCTTTTAATGTTTTTTCAGTTCTAAAAACTGCGCATTTGGATTGCATTGTTTTTTGCATTGATAATCTTAGTTCTGATGTTGCATTATCTCCATTAGCATTTCTCAATTTATCAAATCTATCCAAACATTTTTCAGTTTCAGAATTTCCTATTTCTTCATGTGACATTCCTGGCTTAATGATTTCTGCGGCTCTCTTTGCTGCTGCTCTACCAAATACAACTAAATCTATTAATGAGTTAGATCCTAATCTATTTGCTCCATGAACAGATACACAAGCTGCTTCTCCTATAGCCATTAATCCTGGAACAACTTTATCTGAACCGTTTACGGTTAATACTTCAGCCTTATAATTTGTTGGAATTCCACCCATATTATAATGAACCGTTGGCACTACAGGAATTGGTTCTTTAGTTATATCAACATTTGCAAACAATCTTGCGGCATCAGTTATACCGGGTAGTCTGCTCTCAATTATATCTTTATCTAAATGACTTAAGTTTAAAAAAATATGATCTTTTTCTTTTCCAACACCTCTACCTTCATTAATTTCAATTGACATAGAGCGACTAACAATATCTCTTGAAGCTAAATCTTTTGCTTTAGGTGCGTATCGTTCCATAAATCTTTCACCTTTAGAATTGGTTAGATATCCACCTTCTCCTCTTGCTCCTTCTGTAATCAATGTGCCATGTCCATAAATACCTGTTGGATGAAATTGAACAAATTCCATATCCTGTAATGGTAGGCCAGCTCTCAAAACCATTGCGTTTCCATCTCCTGTACATGTATGGGCAGAAGTAGCAGAATAGTATGCTTTACCATATCCACCTGTAGCAATGATTACTATGTGTGCTCTAAATCTATGAATAGTTCCATCGTTAAGGTTCCACGCTATTAATCCTTTGCACTCACCATCTTTCATCAATAAATCTAAAGCAAAGTACTCAATAAAAAATTCTGTATTATGTTTTAAAGCTTGACCATAAAGAGTATGAAGAATTGCATGACCAGTTCTATCTGCTGCTGCACAAGTTCTTTGAACTATTCCATTTCCATAATTTTTAGTCATGCCTCCAAATGGTCTTTGATAAATTTTACCATCATCAGTTCGACTGAAAGGAACTCCGTATTTTTCTAACTCGACTACAGCTTTAGGAGCTTCTTTACAGAGATACTCAATACTATCTTGATCACCTAACCAATCAGCACCTTTAACAGTGTCATACATGTGCCAACGCCAATCATCTTCGCCCATATTTCCCAATGCTGCAGAAATTCCACCTTGTGCAGCTGAAGTGTGACTTCTTGTAGGAAATACTTTTGAAATACATGCAGTTTTTAGACCAGCCTCACTTAGACCAACAGCAGCTCTTAAACCAGAACCACCAGCTCCAAGTACAACCACATCATATTCATGATCAATTATTTTATAAGAACTCATATGCTTAATTTAAATAAAAATATTATTGTAATTATTGGGATTAATATAGCAGATATAAATGATAGGCTGTTTGCGACATTTTTGAGTTTATGATCAGTGATATAATCCTCAAATACCTCACTTATACTTAAAGCTGAAAAAAAATAAGAAAACACTACAAAAAAACTAAATAAAAATTTGAATAACTGATTAGAAAAAAAACCTACAACCTCTAAATAACTTCGATCATAAATAGATATAAGATTTACTATAAACCAAAGCATCAATGGTAATAAAATAACTGATGCTATTTTTAAAAAAATCCATTTTCTTGTAGCTATATTCATTAAATAATATTTCTCCCTAACCAATAAAATATAACAGTTAAAATCACCGATCCTACGATTACAATACTGCCAGTTATTTTGGTTGTTTTTAATTCAAATCCAAATCCTAAGTCCATAATTAAATGTCTAATTTCACTTAATATTTGAAAACTAAAAGACCAAGTAAAACCTAGGATCAAAAATTTTCCTAAAAAAGAATTTAAAAATTTTTCTATTATCAAATAATTATTTTCTCCTAAAAATAAAAAAGAAACCCAAATACAGATAAGGGTAACAGCTAAAATATTTATAATACCTGTAATTCTATGAGTTATTGAAACAAGTGACGACACATGCCATTTATAAATTTGAATATGGGGTGATAAAGGATTTTTATTTTCCATAAAAATCATTATTAATCAATGTTTCAGCAATCTCTACTGCATTTAAAGCAGCACCTCTTAGAAGATTATCAGAAACTATCCATAAGTTTAATCCATTTTGAACGGTTTTATCTTCTCTAATTCTTGAAATAAAAGTTTCTTCTTTTCCTGTCGCTTCTAAAGGCGTTGAGTAACCACCATTTTGTCTTTCATCAATTACTTTACAACCTTCTGCTTTAGATAGAGAGTTTTTAATTTGATCAAGAGTAAATGATTTTTCAAATTCGATATTTACCGATTCTGAATGGGATACTAAAACTGGAATTCTTACACAAGTCGCAGTTAATTCAATATTTGGATCAAGAATTTTTTTTGTTTCATTAGTCATTTTAAGTTCTTCTTTAGTATATCCGGCCTCAGCAAAAACATCGATGTGAGGAATAATATTAAAAGCAATTTGTTTAGTGAAATTTTTTGAAGAAATTTTTTTATTTTCTAAAAATAATTTAGTTTGTTCAATAAGCTCGTCCATTGGAGCTTTGCCTCCACCCGAAACTGACTGGTAAGTTGATACAACTACTCTTTTAATTTTTAATAAATCATGAAGTGGCTTTAAAACCAATACTAATTGAGCTGTAGAACAATTTGGATTAGCAATAATATTTTTTTTAATACCTTTTAAATGATGAGAATTTACTTGAGGCACTATAAGTGGCACATCAGGATCCATTCGGTAATGACTTGAGTTATCAATAACTAAAGAGTGTTTTGCGGCTTTTTCTGCAAATTTTTCAGAAATTTTTCCACCTGCTGCAAAAAAAGTTATTTTTACTTTAGAAAAATCAAAAGTCTCAAGATTAGATACAATATGTTCTTTTCCTGAAAATAAGATTTTAGTTCCAGCACTTTTAGAGGAGGCAAGAAGGTACAGGTTATCAAATTTAAGTTCTTTTTTTTCAAGAACTTCTAAAATTTTTCTGCCAACATTTCCAGTAGCTCCTACAATTGCAATATTCATGATTATGTTGTGCTTTATACTAGATGAAAGGTAAATCGCAAATGTTTCCAGTACAAATGTTCGAATTTACTTCAATTTTTACTGGTAAAGAAACATCCCAAAAAGGTTTTTTCATCATAGCAATACCAATAACTTTATCAAAATAAGGTGAATAACAAGCAGAGCGTAATTCCCCAATGATTTCGTCCTTATCATTTTTTATATCTAATGAGGATGTTAAACTCAAACTTTTAATATCAAGCTGAACACCCATTAATTTTTTTTTAATCCCATCTTTTTTAATTTGTTTTAATTTTTCTTTTCCTAAAAAAACTACATCAGAGTCTAAGTTTATAAATTTATCAAAACCACATTCATAAGGATTATCATTATTATCCATATCATTACCGTATGATAATAGGGCACTTTCAATTCTCTCAATCAAATTTGGACAACCAGGTTTAACATTAAACTCTTTTCCAAGATCAAACAAATGATCATACAACTCTAAACCTGATTTAGTATTTTCAACATAAATTTCATAACCTCCTTGTTTTGACCATCCGGATTGAGCAATTAAATGTTTTACTCCTTTAAAATCAAAATAATCAAAACCAAAAAATTTTAATTTTGTTATTTCAACTCCAAATATTTTTTCCATTAACTTAAATGATTTAGGTCCTTGAACTGCTATAATGTCAACATTAGGTTCTTTAATTAAAACATCAAATTTATTTCCAATGGCTAAGCCTTTTGCAAATAAAATTACATCTGAATCCGCAATTGATATCCACCATTTATTTTGGTTAATTCTTAAAACTACCGGATCATTAATTAAACCTGCCTGATCATCTATTATTGGACAATAATAACATCTTCCATCTTTCGATTTAGACAAATCTCTACAAGTCATAAGCTGAACTAGCTTTGCTGAGTCCTTTCCTGTAATTTCTACTTGTCTTTCACCAGCAACATCCCAGATTTGCACATGTTCTTTTAAGTGATGATAAGAATCCTCTAGAGAACCAAAGGCAGCTGGAAGCAACATGTGATTATAAACTGTATAAGCGGTTACACCCTGTTTTTCTATTCTTGAAGTATATGGTGTACTTCTCACTCTTCTTGATTTTGCAATTGAAAAAGTTGTCATTTTTTTAAAAATTCTAGTATCTTTTCTCGCATTTCAAATGCTTTTTCAATCATTATCATGTGTCCACATTCTGCAATGATATGAGTAATAGAGTTTTTTACTTCATTTGAAAATTTTTTACCTTTTTCTAGATTAACCATCTTGTCTAATTCACCAAAAATAAAAAGAGTTGGGCAGCTAATTTTAGCTGCAGATATTTTTCCATTTGAATAATTATTACATGCTTTTAAATCAACTGCTAAAATTTCACTAATATCTCTCGAAGAATTTATTATTCTTTGGACTGGGTTGCCTCCAATAAATTTATTTGAATCTTTATATCCCCATTTCATCATTAATTTTACAGAATCTGAATTTCCACTCTCAGCAAGATCAATTAGATCTTGATTTACAGGCATTTTGTAAGATCCACCCACAAAGATTAATTTATTTATTCTGTTTGGGTATCTAGAAGAATATTCAAGAATCTCTAAACATCCTTGGGAGTGGCCTACTAAATTTAATTTTTCTAAATTTAATTCTTTAAATACTGTCTCAAGCCAATCTGCAATACCCTCAATAGAGGTTAAACTTTTTCCCTCAGAGTTTCCATGGCCTGGCAAATCTAAAGAAAGGACATTAAAGTTTTGATTAGATAAATACTGCTCAGTAAGTGACCAAACTACATGAGATAGACCGCTACCATGTAACAGAACTACAGTTTCTTTTTTAAGATCAATGCCTTTACCAGCATCAGATGCATAAACTTTTTGATTGTTAACTTTGAAAATCAAGCCAATTCCTTAGCTTTCTTTCTTAATTCAAACTTTTGAATTTTTCCTGTTGAGGTCTTAGGCAATTCACAAAATTCAATTTTTTTTGGAACTTTAAAGCCAGCTAATGTCTCTCTACAAAATTCAATCAATTCTTTTTCTGTAACAGTTTTTCCTTGAACTGTTTCGATAAAAGCACAAGGAACTTCTCCCCATTTTTCATCTGGTTTAGCAACAACAGCTGAGATTGAAACTGAAGGGTGTTTAGCTAACGTATTTTCAATTTCTATAGATGAAATATTTTCTCCGCCTGAGATGATAATATCTTTTGATCTATCCTGAATTTTTACATAACCATCAGGATACATAACTGCTAAATCTCCTGTATGGAACCAGCCACCAGACATTGCTTTATCTGTTGCTTCTTTATCTTTAAAATAACCCTTCATAACAACATTGCCTCTAATCATGATCTCACCAATTGTTTTTCCATCTCTTGCAACATCAGTCATAGTTTCAGGATCCATTACGGTAACACCCTCTGTATTTGGATATCTAACACCTTGTCTTGCTTTAATTTCATTTTGTTTATCCTCGGTTAAAGACTCCCACTCTTCATTCCACGCACATTGAGTTACATGACCATAAGTTTCTGTTAAGCCATAGACATGCATCACTTCAAAACCAAGTTTTTTCATTTTTTGAAAAATTATACTTGGTGGAGGAGCACCTGCAGTTAAGACGTATACTTTTTGTTTTAATTTTTTATGGTACTCTTCTGGAGCGCCAGTAATCATATTTAAGACAATTGGTGCACCACCAAAATGAGTTACATTATATTTTTCAATTACTTCAAAAATCTTTTTAACATCAATATTTCTAAGGCATATTGTTCTGCCATTTAACATTGGTATCGTCCAAGGATAGCACCAACCATTACAATGAAACATTGGGACAATTGTTAAAAAATTTAATCTATTTGGCATATTCCAAGCTACTGCACTTCCAGTTGCCATCAAATATGATCCTCTATGATGATACACTACTCCCTTTGGATTTCCTGTAGTTCCAGAGGTATAACTTAATGAAATTGCCTGCCATTCATCCTCTGGCATTTTCCATTTATAATTTTCATCACCAGTATTTAAAAACTGTTCATATTCTAACTCACCTATTGTTTCTAACTTAGATTGATCTGCAAATTGATCATGAATATCAATAACGATAATCTCTTTGTCTAATTGTGAAAGTGCTTTTTTAACTTCTTGATGTAATTGTCTATCAACCACTAATACTTTTGCATCACTGTGCTTTAAAATATAGGATATTGTATTAGCATCTAGTCTAATATTAATTGTGTTCAAAACAGCACTGGTCATAGGCACCGAATAATGAGCTTCAAATATTTCAGGAGTGTTAAAAGCTAAAAATGAAACTGTATCACCTTTTTTAATTCCTATTTTTTCAAGAGCACTTGCAAACTTAACAGCTCTTTTGTAAACCTCTAGCCAAGTATATTTTCGATCTTCATATACAATTGCCTCATAGTTAGGATAAACATCTTTTGCTCTCTCTAAAAAAGACAATGGAGTTAAAGGAACATAGTTTGCTTTATTTTTATCTAAATTTGTATCGTAATGGCTCATACTATTTAAATTTAAAACTCATAATGTTAGAACTTCCCGATATTGCAGATTTATAATGCAACTCTGCTCTAGGTAAAACTCGATCAAAATAAAACTTTGCCGTATTAATTTTATCAGAATAGAAATTTTCATTTTTATCATATTCATTAAAACAAACTTCAAGCACTTTAATCCATGCATACGCGACTGATACATATCCAAGAGTTTTGAGATAATCATTAGCAGCAGCACTTACATCATCTTTATTTTCTTTAATTTTTTGACTATTCCAATCATTAAATTTTGACAAAATATCTAAATGACAATTTAATTCTTTAATAAATGGTCTGATTTTTTCATTCTGAATATTACATTCTGCTTTTATATTATTTAAATATCTCTCAATTATATTTCCATTCTTATTATTTAATTTACGAAAAACTAAATCAGCTGCTTGAACAGAATTAGTTCCTTCATATATTGGGGTAATTCTGTTATCCCTATAAAGCTGTTCAATTCCTTGATCTTTTGTATACCCATAACCCCCATGAATTTGCATTGCTTCACTGGTTATTTCCATACCTAGATCTGTAAATAAAGATTTTACAACTGGTGTCAGCAATGAAACAAAATCGGAAGCTTCTTGTTTTATTTTTGGATCTGGATGATGAAGACTAACTTCAGTTTGCTGTGACAGCCAAAAGCACAAAGCTCTTTCTCCTTCAATGATTGATTTCATATTTAAGAGTGATCTTCGAATATCTGCGTGTTCAATGATAAAATCGGCACCATTATTTGATTTTGAATTATTTGTTTTTCCTTGTTTTCTCTCTTTTGCATATAAAAGTGAATTTTGATAAGCTATCTCTGATATGCCTAATCCTTGTATACCAACAACAATTCTCTCTAAATTCATCATGGTAAACATTGCATTTAGGCCTCTATCTTTTTCACCTATCATGTAGCCTGTTGCTTCATCAAAATTTAAAACACATGTTGCTGATCCTTTGATGCCCATCTTATCCTCAACTGAACCTGTTGATACTCCATTTCTTTCACCAACTGAGCCATCATTGTTTACTTTATATTTGGGTACCAAAAATAAACTAATACCTCTAGTTCCTGTAGGAGCACCAGAAACTCTCGCTAAAACTAAATGAATAATATTTTCAGTTAAATCATGGTCTCCTGACGTTATAAAAATTTTTTGTCCACTTATTTTATAAGAGCCATCATTTTGATTTTCAGCTTTGGTTTTTAACAATCCTAAATCAGTACCACAAACTGGTTCTGTTAAACACATTGTGCCACTCCACCTTCCTTCTACAAGTTTAGGCAAATACATTTGTTTAATTTCATCTGAAGCGTGATGATTGATACAATTGTAAGCACCAATAGTTAATTCGCTATACAATTTAAAAGATAAACTTGCTGAGGATAGCATCTCATCAAAAAAAGCACTTACAGTTTTTGGCATACCTTGTCCTCCATATTTTGGATCACAAGATAGTGAAATCCAACCATCTTCTATATATTTTTGATAAGCTTCTTTATAGCCAGGTGGAGTTCTAACTACTCCATTCTCTAATATTGCTGGATTTTCATCTCCCATTTTTGCAAGAGGTAGTATTAGGTTTTCATTTATCTTTGCTGCTTCTTGCAAAATGTCTTTTACTAGATCTGGTGTGACTTCTTTATATTTTTCTAATTCATTATAATTTTTATTGTTTCTTAGTTTTTCAAAAAGAAACATCATATCTTCTAATGGAACAGTATAGCTTGGCATTAGGATAGTTTAGGTTAAATTAGAAATTATTGCAATTTCGAAATAATTGCATTACCCATTTGAGAGGTTGATACTTCTTTTGTGCCCTCAGATAAAATATCTTTGGTTCTTAATCCATCATTTAAAACATCTTGAACAGCTTTTTCCAAAGAATCTGCCTCATTATCTAAATCTAAAGAATATCTAAGAGCCATTGCAAAACTTAAAATACTAGCAATCGGATTTGCTATACCTTTCCCTGCGATATCAGGGGCAGAACCATGAATTGGCTCATACATAGCACGCATTTCGCCATCTTTATTTTTAGCTCCTAGAGAAGCCGAAGGTAGAAGTCCTAAAGACCCAGTAAGCATAGAGGCTTGATCAGAAAGCATATCACCAAATAAATTATCAGTTACAATTACATCAAATTGTTTTGGATTTCTTAAAAGCTGCATTGCACAATTATCTGCTAACATATGACTTAATTCGACATCTTTATATTCACTGTCATGTAAAGCCTGCACCTCTTCTCTCCAAAGTAAGCCAGCCTCCATAACATTAGATTTTTCACATGACGTAACTTTATTTGATCTTTTTTTTGCAAGATCAAAAGCTACTCTAGCAACTCTAATAATCTCGCTGCTGGTATAAGTATGAGTGTTAATTCCTTTTCTCTCACCATTTTCAATTGGCTTAATACCTCTAGGTTCTCCAAAATAAATTCCGCCTGTAAGCTCTCTTACGATCATAATATCTAATCCTGAAACTATTTCTGGTTTTAAAGTTGATGCATCAACTAACTGTTCAAAACAAATAGCTGGTCTTAAATTTGCAAATAATTTTAATTCTTTTCTTAATTTTAATAATGCTCTTTCAGGTTTTTTTGAAAATTCCACAGAATCCCATTTAGGACCACCCACAGCTCCAAGCATAATTACAGCACTTTCTAAAGCTTTATAAAAAACCTCATCTGTAATAGGTGTTCCATGTTTGTCATAAGAACATCCTCCTGCTAAATCTTCATCAATTTCAAAGTCTAAAGACTTATTGTCATTAAACCAATTGATAATTTTTTTTACTTCTCCTATTACTTCTGGGCCTATACCATCTCCCGGTAATAATAATATTTTTCTTTTTTTAACTTTAATCATTGAATATCCAAGGCTTCTGATTTTTTAAATTGTTTTCAAATGTTTCAATTTTATCTGATTTTTTCAAAGATAAAGCGATGTCGTCTAAACCTTCGAGCAAACATTTTTTCTTAAATGGATCAATTTCAAATTGAATCTCACTATTTCCATAAATTATTTTTTCATCATTTAAATCTATCGAAATTTCTTCTTTTCTATTAGAATATTCTGACAGTTCTTTAATTTTATCTTCTTCTAGAATAATTGGTAAAATTCCATTCTTAAAACAATTATTATAAAAAATATCTGCATAACTTGAACTTATTACACAAGTAATACCAAAATCTAAAAGTGCCCACGGCGCATGTTCTCTTGACGATCCACAACCAAAATTTTTACCAGCAATTAATATTTTGGAACTGTTGTGTGGATTTTGATTTAAAATAAAATCTTCAATTACTTGTCCTTGATCGTCATATCTCATTTCAAAAAATAGGTTTTTGCCAAGCCCAGTTCTTTTAATTGTTTTTAAAAATTGTTTTGGAATAATCATATCTGTATCAATATTTACTATTGGTAGATAAGCTGGAATACTTTTTAATTTATTGAATTTTTGCATTTAATTCTGATACTTTCTGACATCATCTAAACTTCCAGCAATTGCTGCGGCTGCTGCCATACCTGGGCTAACTAAATGTGTTCTGCCCCCTCTACCCTGTCTACCTTCAAAATTTCGATTTGAAGTGGATGCACATCTTTCTTCTGGTTTTAGTTTATCAGCATTCATGGCTAAGCACATAGAACATCCAGGTTCTCTCCATTCAAATCCTGAATTAATAAATATTTTATCTAAACCTTCTTGCTCTGCCTGTTCTTTTACTAAACCTGAGCCTGGAACTACCATTGCATGAACATGGTTTGCTTTCTTTTTATCTTTTAATATTTTTGCAGCTTCTCTTAAATCTTCAATTCTGCCATTTGTACAACTACCAATAAAAACTTTATCAATTTTAATATCTTTTGCTGCCATATCTGGTTTTAAACCCATATATTTTAAAGCTCTTTCAATAGAATTTTTTTTATCTTCATCTTGTTCATTAGCTGGATTAGGAACGGTGCCATCAATTGTAATTACATCTTGTGGAGAAGTTCCCCAAGTAATCATAGGTAAAATTTCATTTGCATTTAAACTAATCTCTTTATCAAACTTAGCACCATCATCAGTTTTAAGTGTTTTCCAATATTCTAGTGCCTTATTCCAATTATCTCCTTTTGGTGACATTGGTTTATTTTTTAAGTACTCAAATATTTTTTCATCAGGGGCTATCAAGCCTGCTCTAGCACCTCCTTCAATAGTCATATTGCAAATTGTCATTCTTTGCTCAACACTTAAGGATCTGATCAAGTCTCCAGCATATTCAACTACGCATCCTGTGCCACCTGCTGTTCCTATTTTTCCAATAATTTGAAGAATTACATCTTTAGAAGTAACTCCTAATGGTAATTTTCCGTTTACATTTATTCTAAAATTTTTAGCTTTTTTTTGAACCAAAGTCTGTGTTGCTAAAACATGTTCAACTTCTGATGTCCCAATTCCAAAAGCCAGTGCACCAAAGGCTCCATGAGTAGCGGTATGACTATCTCCACAAACTATAACTGTTCCAGGTTGTGTAAATCCTTGTTCTGGTCCAATGATATGTACAATACCTTGTCTTTTATCATTCATACCAAATAGTTGGACACCAAACTCTTTGCAGTTTGCCTCCAAAGTGTCTACTTGTATTTTTGACTCCTTGTCTGCAATCCCTTTTGATCTGTCTGTAGTTGGAACATTGTGATCAGCAACAGCTAAAGTAAGGCTTGGATGCCTAACTTTTCTATTTGAATTCCTTAAACCCTCAAATGCCTGTGGACTTGTTACCTCATGCACTAAATGTCTATCTACAAAAAGTAATGCAGTTCCATCTTCTTGTTGATCAACTAAATGATCATTCCAAATTTTATCGTAAAGTGTTGTAGACATTGAAAAAAAAAATTATTTTTTTTCTGAAGTGCTTTCTGGTTTTTGCTCTGCAGGAGCTTCTGATTTTACCTCATTAGCATTTTCTGCTTCTTGAGTAACAGGAGCTAAGTTTTCTTCAGTTACAGTTTCAGGTTTTGCCTCTATATCAATACCAATTTTCTTTCTAATTTTTTCTGCAATTCTAGCTGACTTACCAGTTCTATCTCTTAAATAATAAAGCTTAGCTCTTCTAACTTTTCCAGATCTAATTACTTTAATTGAGTCAATTACTGGACCATACAAAGGGAAAGTTCTCTCAACACCTTCTCCAAAAGAAATTTTTCTCACTGTGAATGAAGAATTTATATCTCTATTCTTTTTTGCTATACAAACACCTTCGAAATATTGAATTCTTTCTTTTTTACCTTCTGTAATTCTAACACCAACTTTAATTACATCACCAGGATGGAATTCAGGTATTTTCTTTTCTGATAAAATTTTCTTAACGTTATGTTGATTAATTTCTTCTATATTTTTCATAGTATTTAACAAATTAGTTTCTCTTATATTTTTCCCACAAATCTGGTCTTCGGACGCGTGTTATAGCCTCAGATTGAGATAAACGCCAGTCTTTAATTTTGTTGTGATCTCCCGATAATAGCACATCTGGTACACTTTTTTGCTCCCAAATTTGCGGTTTTGTGTACTGAGGATATTCTAACAATCCATTTTGGAAAGTCTCATCGCTAGTAGATTTTTCGTTGCCTAATACTCCAGGTAATAATCTTAAAATACTATCGATAACGACTAATGCTGCTGTTTCTCCACCAGATAAAACAAAGTCTCCAATGCTAATTTCTTCAATATTTCTAGTCTCTAAAACTCTTTCATCAACACCCTCAAAGTGTCCACAGATTAAAGATATTGATTTTTCATTAGCAAGATCTTGAGCATAATTTTGATCGAATTTTTTACCTTTCGGAGATAAATAAAAAATCCTTTCACCTTCAATTTTATTAATATCCAAAGATTTTGCTAACACATCAGGTTTTAATAACATTCCAGAGCCTCCTCCATAAGGATTATCATCAACAGTTTTGTGCTTATCCTCTGCAGCATCTCTAATATTTACAACTTTTAAATCCCAAAGTTTTTTTGTTAAGGCCTTTCCATAAAGACCTTTATCCAGAGGTCCTGGAAAAACTTCAGGATAAAGCGTAAAAACTTGAGCTTTCCACATAGTTAAAAATTATATTATTTTTCCTCTGATGGAGCTTCTGCTGCTGGAGCTGCTTCTGCTGGTGCTTCTGTTGTTGGAGCTGCTTCTGCTGGTGCTTCTGCTGCTGGAGCTGCTTCTGCTGGTGCTTCTGCTGCTGGAGCTGCTTCTGCTGGTGCTGCCGCTTTTGGAGCTTCAGTCTTAGGAGCTTCTTCACCATCTTTTTTTCTATCTTTTTTAGGAATCGCTTTTTGAGGGTTATTACCATTTGCAGGCATTGGCATTATTTCTTGTTCACCCAATATTCTTGCAACTCTAGTTGTTGGTTGTGCACCTTGGCCTAACCAATATTTAATTCTCTCAGCCTCAAGACCAATTCTTTCTTTTTTATCTTTTGGCAAAAGAGGGTTAAAAAAACCTACTTTTTCTATAAATCTTCCATCTCTTGCAAAACGACTATCTGCTACTACAACCTTATATACAGGTCTTTTCTTTGTTCCACCTCTTGATAACCTCAATTTTAACATTTACTCTCCTTATTTATTTTAGTTGATTAAATAATTCTGGAGGTATTCCTTTATCAGACATACCTTTCAGATTTCCTTTAGACATCTTTTTCATCATCTCAGACATCATTTTAAATTGCTTTAACAATTTATTGATAGTGGCAGAATCTGTTCCTGAACCATTAGCAATTCTTTTTTTTCTTGAACCATTAATTATTTTTGGGTTCTCTCTTTCTTTTTTTGTCATAGACAAAATAATAGCTTCATTTTTTGTTATTATACTTTCATCAATACCAGCAGACTCCATTTGGGATTTAATTTTTGAAACACCTGGCATAAATGACATTATCCCTTCTATCCCTCCCATTTTTTTCATTTGTCTTAACTGAGTTAAATAATCTTCCATAGAAAACTCACCTTTTTTTAAGTTTTCTTCAGTCTTTTTAATATTTTCTTCACCAAGATCCTGAGCAGCTTTTTCAACAAGAGATACGATATCTCCCATACCTAAAATTCTATTAGCTATTCGATCAGGGTGAAATACCTCAAAATTATCAATTTTTTCTCCGATTCCTAAAAACTTAATTGGAACTTGAGACACATACTTCATACTGACTGCAGCACCACCTCTAGCATCACCATCAGCTCTAGTTAAAATTATTCCGGATAAATTTACTGTATTTTTAAATTCTTTTGCTACCGAAGCTGCTACTTGCCCAGTTAAAGAGTCAGCTACTAAGAAGGTTTCTGTGGGGTTTATAACACTTTCAATTTGCTTAATTTCACTCATCATCTGTAAATCTATTTGAGTTCTTCCTGCAGTATCAAATAATATTATTTCAGCACCATTAAGGTTAGCGGCACTTACGGCTCTTCGACATATATCTATTGGCTGTTGACCACTAATTATTGGCAGAGTTAGAATACTGCTCTGTTCTCCAAGTGCTTTTAATTGTTCTTGAGCGGCTGGTCTGTAAATGTCTAAACTAACCATCATTACTTTTTTCTTTTTTTGATTTTCTAAGTATTTGGCTAATTTTGCAGTAGTAGTTGTTTTACCAGAGCCCTGAAGTCCAACCAACATCATTGATACTGGGGGAACAGCATTTAAATTAATTTCATCATTTTTTTCACCTAGAAGATTTACAAGCTCATCATAAACAATCTTGACGATCATATCGCCTGGGGAGGTAGATCTAATGATTTCTTGACCTAAAGCCTTAGGTTTTACTTTTTCAATAAAGTCTTTTGCAACATCTAGTGAAACATCAGCCTCTAATAAAGCTTGTCTTATCCCCCGCAATCCTTCATCTACTTGTTTTTCATCAAGCGAAGGTGCTTTTTTTAAAGAAGAAAAAATTTCTTCGAATTTATTTGTTAAGTTTTCAAACATATTTATTACGCACAGCAGTAATCGCACTAGTGGGCGAACCCTCGCTGACTAGTGTCGATCTCTTTGTTTCCAAAGACACCGCAAATTTAACGTTTTTGCGGAAACGGGGTCAAATTATAATAGAGGTTCAAAAAGTCAATAAATAAGTTAAATAACTATATATGGATATAAAAGCATTTAAAATGGATGGTTTAGGTAATGATTTTGTCATCATTGATAACAGAACCAATAAAATCAATCTTTCAAATGAACAGATAGTTAAAATCTGTGATAGAGAATTTATAGGTTGCGATCAATTAATAATTATAAAAAATAATAGCGATACTGATGCATCCGTAGAGTTTTTTAATTCTGATGGCAGTCCCTCTGGAGCTTGTGGAAATGGAACTAGGTGTGTGGCTGATTTGTTATCTAAAGAGAAGAATAAAAATACAATTATAATTACCACAGAGTCTGGCAACTTAAGTTCAGAAATATTGAGTAATAATCTTGTAACCACTCAAATTGGGATTGCTAAAACAGGATGGAGTGAAATTCCATTATCTAAAAATATTGATACTAAAAATTTAAATTTAAAACTTCTAGATAAAGAAAATAATGAATTTTATGGTGGAATGGCAATTAATGTTGGAAATCCTCATTTAATATTTTTTGTTAAAGATATTGAAAAATTTGACATTAAAAAAATTGGTCCACAATTTGAAGTACATGAGCTTTTTCCAGAAAAATGCAATGTGACTATAGCGGAAGTTATTAATAAAGATTTAATTAAAGTCAAAGTTTGGGAAAGAGGAGCAGGTCTTACGAAAGCATGTGGTACAGCTGCTTGTGCAACAGCTGTGGCTGGAAAATTAAATAATTTTACTGAAAATAAAGTTGATATCCAATTTAACTCTGGAAATTTATCTATTTTAATTGATGAACAAGATATAATTCATATGAAAGGACCTGTTTCCAACATTGAAGAAATTGAAATTAAATTATAATGGGATTTTTTGACAAATTTAAAATTGGTTTTAAGAAAAGCGCATCTGCATTTACCTCTGGTTTAAAAGAAATAATCATCAAAAAAGAGATTGATGATAAGACTTTAGATCAAATTGAAGAATATTTAATTCGATCTGATGTAGGAGTGTTAGCTGCTGAGGATATAAAAAAAATAATTTCAGAAAAAAAAATTGATCCAAAAAAAAATATTAATGATGAGGTTAATTTAATCTTAAAAGAATATATCATTTCTATAATGCAACCTCTCGAGAACCAAGAATTTTTTAAAAAAAAAGACAAACTAAATGCAACATTAATTTCAGGTGTCAATGGAGTTGGTAAGACAACCACTATAGGCAAAATAAGTAAAATTTTAAAAAATAACGGCAATAAAATAATGCTTGCTGCTTCAGATACTTTTAGGGCAGCAGCTATAGAACAGTTGGAAAATTGGGCAAATAAAGTTGGAGTTGAAATAACAAAATCATCCCAAGGTTCAGACCCAGCTGCAGTTGCATACAAAGCAATAGATGAAGCTTTGAAAAACAACTTTGATCAGGTTTTAATTGATACTGCTGGAAGATTACAAAATAAGAAAAATTTAATGGAAGAATATAAAAAAATTGCGAACGTAACTAAAAAAATTGATATTAATGCACCGCATGATGTAATTTTAATTTTAGATGCCACATCAGGTCAAAATGTATTAAATCAAGTTGAAGAATTTAATAAGATAATACCAATTACAGGAATAATTATGACCAAACTAGATGGTACTGCCAAAGGAGGTATTCTTCTAGCAGTTGCAAAAAAATATAAGCTACCCATTATTGCTTTGGGATTAGGAGAAAAAGAAGACGATTTACAAATTTTTGAAGCTGAAAAATTTGCAGATGCTTTTATTCAGACTAATTAATTAAATTGCTTGAAATTAAAGGTTTATAATAGCCACATTTATAATTTTCCTCAAACTGCAAGTGACCACATTTTTTTGCTATTGATGAAATAATAAAATCAAGTTTTCCATTTGATGGATAAAGTTCAAGTTTTTTACTATGAATATCAAATTTAAAATTTGCATTAATATTCTTGATCGCACTTACCATAACTAAAGTTGTATCATCCTTTAAAAGATAATAAGCAAAATCATCTGGAAAAACTGGAAAGTCATATTCTTGCAACAGATGCCTTGCTTGTGAGGGAAACCATTCATATGAAATTAATGGATCAGAAGAATTAGTTTCATAGTTATGAATATAAAGATCTTTTGGATAATCACTTATATAATTTGAATTTTCTCCTTTCGCTAAAATAGCTTTTTCTCTAGTTTTAAAGTAAAGAGCAAAATTTTTATTATGAGAATTCATTTGATCGATATAAAATAAATCATCTGCTGAAAAATTTTCTTCATTAGAAAATGAATTATTTTGAATTAACAAATTCAATAAAAATATAAATAAAACTTTTTTCACAATTCAATTTTAGAAAAAAAGTTTGTAATATATTTGTTTAGAATGTGGCTTAATTTAAACTCTTTAAAAATAAATTTAATTTATTTATTAAATTTTGATCATATTCCATCATATGGTCATCATTTTTTGTGAAATATGAATACTTTGGGTTATTGGCTTCTTGATAAATTTTTTGACCCATTGAAAAAGGCACAATCTGATCAATCTCACCATGCATAACTAATATTGGTGATTTAATATTTTTAATCTTTTTAATATTTTCATATTTATCTCTTAATAATAATTTAACTGGGATATATGGATAAAATTTTTTTGCAGCATCTCCCATGGAAGTAAAAGGTGTTTCTAAAATTACCCCAGCAAAATTTTTATTTTGGGCAATTTCAGTGGCTATTCCTGTGCCTAAAGATTCTCCATATAAAATAATATTTTCACTCTTAACACCATAACTTTTTATCCATTGAACTGCACTTTCTCCATCTTCATATAAGCCTTTTTCGGTTGGTTTACCTTTATTTCCACTAAAACCTCTCCAGGCAATAATTAAAAAATTAACCTCTAAGTCCTTTAAACGATTAAGTTTATAAATTCTATTTTCTAAAGTTCCGGCATTTCCGTGAAAAAAAATAATAGTTTTAAATTTTTCTAGGTCTTTTTTATGAAACCATCCAAGTAATTCAATATTATCTGATGTTTTTATACTTACCTTTTCTATCTCAAAATTTAGTTGGTTTCCTGAATAGTTATTTTCATTAGGGTGATATAATAAATTACGTTGATAAAAAAATAAAAAAACCAATACAAATAAATAAACCAAAATAATTGAAGTAATAAATTGCAAAACAATTTTCCTAGGTCTTTTTAACATTATTTTTTCTAGCTAAATAAATTCCAAAAAATACTAAAATTGTACCTATTAAATGATAACTTTCTAATTTTTCATCAAATAAAAAATAACCATAAATCGCAGCATATATAGTAAAAATATATAGAGTAAAACCTGTAAGAGATGCTCCAAGTTTCTTTTGAGCCACAGTATAAAGCGTGAACGCAATAATGCCTGGACTAATAGCAGCAAAGATAACCCATGCAAAAAAATCTGTGTCAAAGAAAGTTCTTTCAATAAAAACTTCTTCGATAATATAAAATGGAAATAAACTTATAGCTCCAAATAGAGCAACTAAAGTAAATCTTTGAAAAATTTGCAAATTTGTTTTCCAATAAAATAAATAAATTGAATATAGCGCCCAACCTATAGCAGCACCTAACATCCATAAATCTCCTAATGTAAAATTTAAATTTATCAATAAATTGATATCTCCTTTAATTATAATTGCAAAAACTCCAACTAAGCAGGCAATTAAACCAATGACTTTGATAAAATTAATTTTTTCTTTAAAAAAAATACTTGAAATTAAAATTATAAATACAGGAGATGAAGTATAAATAATTCCCATATTAGCAACCGTTGTTGTTTGCCCTGCTAAAAATGGAAAGGCACCACAAACTCCACATCCTAAGGCTCCTAGAACAAATAATTTTTTATATTCTTTTTGAATAGATTTGTAATTTTTTTTTAAAGACAGATATGTAAACGGTAACAAAATTAAAAAAACAACTGTCCACCTCCAAAAGGCTAAAGAGATTGGAGGAACATATTCTACCCCTCCTCTTGCTACGATTAAATTACTAGCCATGAATATTGGCTGTATAAATAATAAAAGGAATGACCAAGAACTTTTATTATGATCAGTCAATTTATGAAATTTTATTTTTTATCGAAAAAAGCTTCGTAGATCATCATAATGATAGCAATTACCATTAAAATATAAACAGGCAGCACATCTACAAAACCTATCATCATTGATTTTGTTAATGTTGTCGCTAAACCAACTAAAAAGTATATAGCAAAAGATATACCAACAATTGTTGTAATTTTACTCATTTTATTCCTGACATTCTTTTTCTAACCATTTGGCAACCCCTAAAAATCTATGATCATCATAACGATCACCAATCAATTGTACTCCTAATGGTAAGTTATTTTCTCCCTCAAGTAAAGGAAGAGATATACAGGGCGTTCCTAAATAAGACCAAACCCTATTGAATTCTGCAGTGCCTGTACTTTTAAGGCCTTTAGGTGCAACCCCAGGGCTAGATGGTGATAATACGCCATGATAACCCTCAAATACTTCTTTGTATGACTCGTAGCTTCTTTTCATAAAATCAATTGCCTCAGCATATTCTTTTGCCGAATGCTTATTACCATTTGCAATAGCTGTTTGCATATATTTTGAAAGTTTGTTCTTAAACTTTTTATAATAAAGTGAAAAATTATTTGCTAAATCTGTTTCATGAATAATTTGATGATATTTATGAATATCCTTAAAATATGAAGGAGTATCAAACACTTCAATATTTTTAGAAAAAGATTTAATAAAGTATTCAAAAGACTCTCTAGATTTCTTATCAATTATTTTCCAATGATCAGTTTTATAAAAAATAAACTTTGGCTCAAACAATGGACCTTTTTTAGTTTCTGCAAGCATGTTTTCTGGAGAATAATAGATTGTAGCAGAGTCATTAGGATCTTTTTTAATTAAAACTTTTGCTAATAATGCAACATCTTCTACTGATCTTCCAAAAAGACCGATGTGATCTAAACTAAAGGATGTTTTTAAAACACCATTTCTTGAAATTAAACCATAACTTGGTTTATAGCCAACAACGCCACAATAAGATGCCGGTCTAATAACCGAGCCTCCAGTTTGTGATCCAATTGATACAGGGGCCATAAATGATGCCACTGCTGCTGCCGAGCCACTTGATGATCCTCCAGGTGTTCTGGAATAATCATGAGGATTAGTAGTCTCAGGTGGTCCTAAATAAGCTAACTCTGAAGTTGCAGTTTTGCCCATTATCAGTGCACCTGCCGCATGAAGCAAGTCTACAATTTCTGCATTTTGCGAATATGACTTTCCTTTTCTTATAACTGTTCCACATTCTGTTGGCATATCAACTGTGCCTATAATATCTTTTATAGCTACAGGAACTCCATGCAAAGGTCCCAAAGGCTTTCCAGATCTACGATGATCATCGGACTCTGCGGCTTTTTCTAATAAAAGTTTTTTATCAAAATGAGCCCAAGCCTTAACATCTTTTTCAAATTTATTAATTCGATCAATATATTGATTACAAACTTCTACAGAAGTAATTTGTACTTCTTTTATTTGTAAAGCTAATTCTTCTACGCTTAAGGAAAAGATATCAATCATTAATTAATTTAGTTTGCAAATAAAGTTTCTGGTAACCACAAAGCGATCCCTGGAAAAATATACATCAAGACCATAGCAAATATAACTATTCCTAAGAAAGGCATAATTCCTCTAAAAATATCCATCAGTTCTACATTTTTTGATTGAACGCCTTTTAAGTAATATGCGGACATAGCCATTGGGGGTGTTAAGAAAGAAGTTTGTAAATTTAAAGCAATCAACATTGCAAAGAAATATGGATTAACTCCAAAAAATTCTACTAGTGGTAAAAATATAGGAACAAAAATAATTAATATTTCTGTCCACTCTAAAGGCCAACCTAATAAGAATATAATTATTTGAGTAATAACTAAAAACTGCCAAGGTTTTAGGTCTAAAGATTTAAAGAAATGTTCAAATACTTCGTGACCTCCAAGATATGAAAACACCGAAGCAAAAGTCCATGAGCCAATAAACAACCACATAATCATCGCAGTTGTTTTTGCTGTTAAAAACACTGACTCTTTAAAATTTTTCCATTTTAATGTTTTGTAAAAATATGAAAGGACAATTGCACCTAAAGCACCTACTGCAGCAGCTTCTGCTGGTGTAGCTATCCCAGCTAAAATTGTTCCTAAGACCAACATAATTAATGAGAATAAAGGTAAAAAAGAAATTAGAACTTCTTTTAGAATTTGAGCTCTAGGTGGTATCTCTTCTGCACGAGGCTTTGGTGCTATAGATGGATCAAAATAGGCTCTTACTACAGCATAAATAATATATAAACTTGCTAAAAGTAATCCAGGAAAAATTGCTGCAGCAAATAATCTTAATGGTGAAAGTTGAGCGATTACCGCATATACAATTAACATAATACTAGGTGGAATTAAAATTCCTAAACATCCCCCTGCACAAATAATTCCTGAAGCAAATTTTTTATCATAACCAGCTTTAATCATCGCAGGCCAAGCAAGTAATCCCATTAAAGTAACAACTGCTCCAATAATTCCTGTGGCTGTAGAAAACAATGTACAAGTTACTAACGCAGCAACAGCCATTGAGGCAGGTAGTTTATGAGAAGCTAATCTTATTGCAAAAAATAATTTTGCAACAATACCTGCTCTTTCAACAAGATACCCCATGAACAAAAAGAGTGGGACGGCGGTGAGGACGTTATTATCCATTACCGTATAAGTGTTTTGAACAAAAAGTTGGAATATTCTATTATCAAATAGATGTTCCATTTTGGTTGGATCAAAATATGCGTAATAACCAAATCCAAGACCCATTGCCATTAATGTAAATGCAATTGGAAAACCTAATAGAACTACAAATAAAAATAAACCCATCATTAAAATTGCAATTTCTGGATTAGTTAAACTAAATAACATCGACGTCTTTTCCTTCCTGAGCTGATCTCATTAAAATTTTTTCTGTTTCTTCAGCAACAACCAATCTTGCAGGCCACTGTCCAGTTTTAATGCATATAATTGATCTAAATACTTCACTAATCCCTTGAATAGTCAATAGTGTTCCAGACAAAGGAATTAAGGCTTTTGCCATGTAAATTTGAATTTGTGCTGGACTGTTCCAACTTGTTTCTTTAATTTTCCATGCAAGGGCAGCATAGTCATAACCATAAAATGCTAGAGCAATTACACCAGGAAAGAAAAAAATAAAATATAATACTAAGTCAATATAGCCTTGCACTCTTTGAGGAAACAATCTGTAAATTACATCTCCTCTTACATGTGCTTCAGTAGATAAAGTATATGCACCTGCCATCATAAAAATGGCTCCATACATCTGAAGACTAAAATCAAAATTCCATAGTGTGGGTGCGTTTAATACATAAGCCATAAAAACTTCATAGCATGTTCCACCCATCAAAATTACGATACACCAAGAAAATGCTTTTCCCATTGAGGTGCTTAGGTTGTCAGCAAATTTAATATATGCTTTCATCGTAATGAGAATATTATTAAAGAATAAGTTTGATTAATCAAATAAATAAAAAAAGGGGGCATTTAGCCCCCTCTTTTAAAAATTATTTAATATTAGATTTTAACCTTATCTACAGGTCCAAACTCATTTTCATAAGCTAGTCTGTAATTCGGCTGATTCATCAGCAAGTATTTCATTACTTTCTTAGCGTATGCTTTTTGAGAATCTACAACCGATTTAAAGAAAGGATCTTTATCACTAAAGTCTTTAATTACTGCATCCCAACCTTTTAGTTGTTCTGCAAGGATTGCGTCTGAAGTTTGGTAAACATTTACTTTATGCTCGTTCATAAGTTTAGATAAACTGTCTGAATATCTAACAAGAGCTTTAAAGTAGTTATCACTGTTTGCAGCATAAGCAGCATTTTTTAATATTGCTTGGTGTGCAGGTGATAAACTATTATAAGTTTTTTTGTTTACAGGTATTTCAAACATCTCTTGAGATTGGTGGAAGCTTCCTAAGTGATAGTGCTTAGAAACATCTTGCATACCAAAATTTGAGTCAGATGTTGGGTTGTTAAACTCAGCAGCATCAATCAAACCAGTTTTCATCGCTGGCTGAATTTCACCACCTGGTAATTGTCTAACGACCATTCCCATTGCAGTAAGAACGTTAGTAGCAAGACCAACTGTTCTATACTTCATACCTTTTACATCAGATACTTGAGTTACGTTCTTTTTGAACCAACCAAAAGGTTGAGCAGGCATTGGCATATGGAAGAATCCAACATAATCGAAACCTACTTTTGCAAGTGTTTCTTCATATAATTTTCTACCTCCACCATACTCCATCCATCCCATTACTTCTTGAGATGACATTCCGTATGAAGGACCTGTTCCAAAAAGAGAAGCAGCTGCATTTTTACCGTACCAATATGCAGTCACCCAGTGACCCATATCAACTACGCCTGAACTTACCGCTTGTCCAATTTCTGAAGTTTTTACAATTGCCCCAACTGGCTGAAGATCAATTTTTAGTGATCCTCCTGACATTTCGTCTACCATTCGGCAATAGTCACCCGCCATTTCAAAGAATATGTCTCCTCCACTTGGCCATGCAGCTTGCATTTTTAATACTTTTGCATGAGCACCAGCAGAAGCAATATTTGGCATTGCAACTGTTGCTGCAGCTACAGCACCGGCTTTAGCAGCAGTCTTAAAGAACTTACGTCTTGAAGAAGTTTCATTCTTCAACGATTTTTTTTCTTTAATCATTATTTCTCCTATTTATTTTAGTTAATTAACCGAAGGGCATATAAACATAAACGGATATAAGAGTCTAAACTATTAAAGATTAAAAAGGTCACATTAATATGAAAAATAATTAAAATAAAAATAGAAATACAACTAATAATTGTAATTTAAATAAAAACTCATACTTGCCCAATTACTTATCCACTCTGATTTAAGTTTTACTCTCTCTAAGAGAGAAGCCTTCTTAACTGTAACGGCACTAATAAGATACGATCTGTTTTCAAAAAGCCTTATTTTTCCTTCTCCATTTGGGTTCGTTTTGACATAGTCCTTATAAAAATTATCATCATCTTTGCTAAAAATAGTAACCTGAAAATTCTTTAGAGGTTTATTTCCTTCCATCACACGAAACTCAAAATATTCATTTTTTCGATCGAATGGCGAATTTAGAGCAACAACTTCATAGTCTAAATTATTTTTTTGTAGAAAAAAGTCATTCGAATTTGAAATTAACATTTTTGAAAACCTTTTATAATTTTCTGTTGGAATTTTTTTTTTATCAATATTTTCTATTAAATGACTGAAATTTTGCTCTTTAATAAATTTCTCAAAATCATCATAAGTGTCATATTCTAAAAAACTATAATTAGTCTCATAATTGATGATATTAAATTTGTTAACATCTATATCAATTTGTATAGCTGGAAAATTACCATCTCTTTGATTAATTTTTTGTAAATCATTTTTGTTTTCTAAAAAAAGTTGTTTCACCTCCGAATTTGAAAAGCCAAAAGGTGTACCATTAAAATTTTGACCGATCATAATATTAATATAATTATTTTTATTATTATAATCTGGTTCTAACCATAACTCATGAGCATATAGCTTATTGTTAATAAAAGTTGTAAAGGTTACAAAAGTTAAAAATTTTATTAGAATTATGTTTTTTAAAATATTCATTTTATCTTTATTATTCATAACCAATATTTGTGCTCATGAATTACGTCCAACAATAGCAAATTTAGAAATAATAAAAAACGAAAAAACATTTAATGCCAATTTATCTTTAAGAGTTAATTTAGAGTCAATTATAGCCGGTATAAATCCAAAACATAAAAATTCTAAAGAGTCAGAACAATCAGATTTATATGATGATCTTAGAAAATTAGATCCCAAACAATTATTAAGAGAATTTGAAAATAAGTTTAAAAATATTGAAAATTTTATATTTTTAGAAACAAAAAAAAATAAATACAATCCAATAATTAATTCAATAGATGTTCCTCAAATAGAGGATTTAAAATTAATCCGAGATTCGATAATAAATATATATTTTAAAGATATCGAAAGTGATCAATTCAGATTTTTTTGGAGCGAAAATTTTGGCCCTATTATTTTAAGAGTTAACTCTATGGAGTTTGGCGAGCTACATACTGAACTAATTAAAAACAATGGCTATTCATCAAATATAACAATCGAAAAAAATAAAAATAATTTTTTTAAAAATTTTTTTAATTACTTAATTCTAGGTTATGAGCACATACTCCCAAAGGGCCTTGATCATATACTATTTGTATTAGCTTTATTTTTACTTTCATCAAATTTTAAAACATTGATTTTACAAATTTCTATTTTCACAATTGCTCATACAATCACTTTATTCTTAGGTGTTTTTAATGTAATAAAAATTTCTTCTTATATAGTTGAACCTATTATTGCTCTTTCTATTGCCTATGTTGGAATTGAAAATTTATTTAAAAATAAATTAAGTAAAAGTAGGACCATTATCGTTTTTCTATTTGGATTGCTTCATGGTCTTGGATTTGCAGGAGTTCTAAATGATATTGGCGTTGTTAAAGAACTTTTTGTTTCAAGCCTTATTTCATTTAATATTGGTGTTGAATTAGGACAGATTTCGGTAATTGTTTTAGCTTATCTCTTTATAAAATTACCTTTTTATAAAATGCACTGGTATTCTAGAAAAGTAACTAAACCTATTTCTCTTTTAATCTCAATTGTTGGTCTGTATTGGTTTTTTGAAAGATTATTTTTTTAAAATGCATATATAATTTAGTATGAAATTTTTAATCTCATTTATTTTTTTTGTTTTTTTCTCAGTCAATTCTTTTGCGAATGAAGAACTTTATTTATGTAAACTAGATACAAAATTTTATGAAACTGATAAAAATGAGTGGAGTCAAAAAATTATTGATTACGATTTATTTATCTCTAGTAAATCAGAAATTAAAATTTTAGACAGACAGACAAATCAATATTTACATTCTTTTGAAGTTATTCAAAATGATGAATCAGAGCTTTAGTGGGATATTTCTTAAATAACAGAATGATTAATATATTTACCTTCAACAAAATAACTCAATACGCAAAGTACTCTAATATGTATTTTGACGAACAAGGTGGTGGTCAAATAGGTGTTGGTAAATGCTACACTAAGACTATTTAAATTATTATTTGCTTGGCTTTGCTAAAATTAAGTTTGGATCAAATATAGTAATTTTTATTCTAGAATACCATTCAGACACTGCCACTATCTCCTCGTCAGTCAACATTTGAGCAATGATTGACATTTGAGGGTGAGCAAGTCTGTTGGTTTTATAATCCTGAAGTTTAGCTATTAAATAATCTTTATGTTGTGCAGTTAAGTTAGGAATAATAACAGAATTCCCACCAGAGGCTGCCACCCCATCTAAACCATGGCATGCAGAACATATAGTTTGAGCTTTTTCTTTTCCTATTTTAATTTCATCTGTTAAATTAGATGCTACTGTTGCGGCTACTGAACCACTCTCAGCTTGGGTATCAGCATAGGTCAACGTTGAAAAAAAAGAAAATAAAGTAATAAATAAAACTAAAATAATTTTCATTAGTTCATTCTAGTATGACTTATAATTTTTATAGCTTCTACGAGTTTTGCTTCACCTTCTTTTAATTTTCCAGCATCACATAAAGCTTTTCCTTCGTCTTTAAGAACTTTAATCTTATCAAGGTCTGCTTGAGTGTATTTGTATTGTTTTTTTCCATACTCTCTTTCAGACTCTTTCCAGATTGAATTTTGATAGTACTTACACAGGTAATCCGGAGAATTTAAGTACGCTTGATATTCTGCTTCCGTCATACATTTGCTGTCTCTTACTTGCTTAAATTCTCCATCCTCAGTCCAATTAGCAAGTCCACTACAAATTTTTTGTTCACCATCGCTTGCAGCATTTGCCGCAAAGCTGCTTAGAAATATGAAAGTAACTAAAAGTAAAATTTTTTTCATTGTTTATTTTTTTTCGTTTTGTAAATTTTTATTAAAAAAGGGACCGTTGATTAACGGTCCCTTTTAAATTTATTTATTAACCTTCGTAAGATATTCTATAAATAACTCCAGCTTTATCGTCTGAAACTAATATAGAACCATCAAAGTATTGTTGAACATCAACTGGTCTACCTAAGTAAGTACCCATTTCAGTCATCCAACCATCAGCAAAAGGCTCTGTTTTTGTAGCATTGCCTTTACTGTCTAGGTAAGTAACCATAACTCTAGCACCTCTAGGTTTTACAGCATTCCATGAACCATGTTGCGCACTAAAGATTGCATTATGGTATTTTTTTGGAAACTGTTTTCCAGTATAGAACATCATTCCTAAGTCTGCAGCATGAGCAATCATCTCAACTTGAGGCTTCACATATCTGTCTGCATCTTTTTTAGGAATTGTTTGTTCTTTATACTCATTGGTTCTAACTTCTCCACCACCAGTATACGGGTGACCATACCACATGCCCATTTTAGGCATTCTGTTTAGCTCACCTGGAGGAGTTTCATCTCCCATACCGTCAACTTGGTTATCAGTAAACCATAAAGATCCATCTTTAGGATTAAAAGCATGCCCAACTGAGTTTCTTATTCCAGTTGCTACAACTTTTCTATCAAGGTCTCCTGGGAAACGATTAAAGCTAATCATTCCACCAATTCCAACTTCTTGGTATAGATCCAATTTGTCTGCTGGAGCTACGTTGTGAGGCTGACCTAAACTAACATAAAGTTTATTGTCTGCTTTATTAACAGCACAAACTCTAGCCGTGTGGTTATAAGATTCCTCCTCAACTGGTATCAAATTACCTTGATCAATAATCGGTACAGCTACAGTGTCAGGACTTTCCATAAAATATTCAGCAGCTGGGAACCATAAAACTCTGTTTCTTTCTGCTACATACAAATGGCCATCATCACTAAAACAAACACCATTGGGGATATCAAACTTAACTGTTGGAGCAAACTGCTCTACAGTATCTGCAATATCATCCATGTCTCTATCAGTTGCTTGCCAAACTTTATCTTTTCTTGTTCCAATCCAAACTGTTGTTTTGTTTCTTGCAACAGCCATGTGTCTTGCATCAGGTACTACAGCAAATACACTAATTGAAAATCCTGCAGGTAAATTAATATTTGGCAAAATGTTTTTCTTAACATTTGCAGCAAATTTAGTGTCCTGAGGGATTACAATTGCTTGAGTTGTATCACCTGATTTGTACATGCTACTTAATTTTTTAATTGTTGCCTCATCTCCAGCAGCAAAAACAGAAGTAGCGATTGAGCTTACGAACAAAAAAGTACTTAATGTTGAAAGTATTTTTTTCATTATCTTCTCTCCTATAGTTTATTAAAAAAAAAGTGTCTCAAGTTTAAAGGTTGAAGTATACAGTAGTGATTAACGTAAATGTTTGCTGCATTACTAAGATCTACGTAACTGAGGGTTTTCTTCAAATATAATCAAATAAATTTCAAGTAATAGGTCAGTTAAATAGCTGATCTTTTGATATAAAAAGATTATTTATGTTTTCTTAAAAATTTCATTAACGAGGATATTATTTCTATATTCGAATTTATAAATTCAACCGTAAGATCTTCAGAAGGCCTAATGTTTCTAATTTTTAAATCATGTTTTTTTTGGATACGTGCTGACATTTTAATAAAAAATCCTTTTTCCAATCCTTCATCAATAATTTGGGCAATTGTTTTGTAGGAGTATTCGGGTAATTTACTGGATATACTTTCTTTATAGACCTCAATTCCAAGTGCATTTGCTTCAAATATTAATAAAAAAACTTTAAATTTTTTTATTGTAGATAAACACCATTGCATGCCAGGTTTGTCAGATCCTAATATAAAACTTTCTTTAAGATCACTTATCATCTCAATGTACTTACTACAAAATTCTTCCAATGATGTTTCAAAAGGAAGGTTTTTTAGGTTTAACCTCTTAATAATTCTTTTCTCTCTTGCTGAACTTTCAATATTAATATTTTTTTGAAGCATATTTAAAATTTGAGAATATAATTATTTTGAGACAGCTTAAATGTATTTGTTTCATATATAAAAATAACCAAACCATACTTTAATTAATACGGGAAAAAATTCCTTAAAAATTTTATAATTTGGTTGAGATACCTTTAGGTTGGAGTCAAAAATTTTTCTTCTATTTGGTGAATCTATTGACTTTTATAGGCTTTTTGAAAAAATATTTTTTTAATTTAAATTAATTTACTTTATTTTTGCAATTTCCAGTTTTGAAAAACTCATCAATATTGTCTATAGCTAAATTGGCCATGGCAATTCTTGTGTGTTTAGTTGCACTTCCAAGGTGAGGTAGAATGAATACACTTTTAATTTTTAGGTAGCCTGGATTTAAATTTGGTTCACCTTTATAAACATCAAGTCCTGCTGCATAAATTTTTCTTCTATTTAATGCATCTATTAAAGCTTCATCATCAACAATATCTCCACGTGCTACATTTGTTATAACCGCACCTGTTGGAAAATATTCCAATGTTTCTTTATTAATTAAATTTTCTGTTTCTTTTGTTGCTGGACAACAAACTGACAATACATCTGAAACCCCAAAAAGACTTTTAATATCATCATGGTAAATGGCACCCTGTTCTTTTTCTTCACTTAGTTTTGATCTATTATGGTAATGAATTATCATTCCTAAAGATCTTGCTATTTTTGCAATCTTTTGACCTATTCTTCCCATTCCTAAAATTCCAAGCCTCGTACCAGTTAACTGTTTTCCTATCAAATAATCACTAGACCATCTCCAGCTACTTTCTTTTGCTGCTTGAATTCCCTCAGGAACTCTCCTGCATGCTCCAAGAATTAATAAAATTCCAATTTCTGCTGTGGCATCAGATAAAACCTCTGGTGTATTAGTTACGGCTATTCCTCTTTTTTTAGCTGCTTCTAAATCAATATTACCAAAGCCCACTGCAAAATTAGAAATCACTTTAACGCTATCTGGTAACTTATTTATAGTATCTTCATCCATCTTGTCAGTTAAAGAGGTTAAAATTGCATCATACCCCTCACTTAGTTCAATAAGTTTTGACTGAGAGTATAATTCATCGTTACCATTAGATTTTGCATCGAAAATTTTTGAGGCTTTTTCTTCAGATTCTTTTAATAGCTTTCTTGTAATTATAATTTTTTTCATAGTTAATTTTTTTGTAATATTTTTGGTTTTGGTCCACCAGTATACCAATCTAATATCTCAATGGTATGTAAAATTGGTGTTTTAGTTCCATTAGAAATTTGAGTAATACAGCCTATATTACCTGTTGAAATAAAATCAGGTTTTAAACTCTCAATGTTTTTAACTTTTTTGCTTAATAGCTCTTTGGCAATTTCAGTTTGTAAAATATTATAAGTTCCAGCGGACCCACAACAAATATGTCCTTCAGGAATTTCCATAATTTCATTATTTGTTTTTGAAAGTAATTCCATGGGTTGTCTGTGTACTTTTTGCCCATGCTGCATTGAGCATGCTGAATGATAAGCAATTTTATATTTCTTGTCCTTTGATTTAAAATTTAGTTTTAGATTTTCATTTAAATATTCAGATACATCTTTTGTTAAATCAGAAATTACCTTAGCTTTTTTTTTCATTTTTTCATCGTCTTTAAAGATAAAACCATAGTCCTTCATGGTTGTTCCACAGCCAGAAGTATTGGATAAAATAGCATCTAAATTACCTTTTTGATGTTCCTCATACCAAGTATTAATATTATTTCTAAAATCTTGGTGTGCATCATCTTCTTTCCCCAAATGATGATTTAACGATCCACAACATCTAATCTTTTTAGGAACAATAACTTCAACACCATGTCTGTTTAAAAGTCTAATGGTTGCCTCATTAATTTGAGGTGAAATTTCTTTTTGAACACAGCCAGTTAAAAGTGCAACTCTTGCAATTTTTTTTTGTCCAGTAACTGCATAAACTTCTTTTTGTTTTATGGTCTTTTTAGGAAAGCTTGTTGGCATTAAATTCATCATATCTTTTATTTTTGATGGCATTAAAAATTGAAAAGGTTTAGCTAATTTAACCATGTAACTTGCTAGTCTAAAATATCCAGTATTTGGAAGGACTACTGATAAAAAATTTCTTATTAATCGATCAAAAAATGGTCTCTCATAATTCTTTTCTATATACTTTCTGCCATGATCTATGACATGCATATAATTTACCCCAGCAGGGCACGTGGTCATACAACTATAGCAGGATAAGCATCTATCAATATGTTTAACAACTTTTGGTGTTGGTTTTTTATTATTCTCCAACATGTCTTTAATAAGATAAATTCTACCTCTTGGGCCATCAAGCTCATCACCTAAAATTTGATGTGTTGGGCAAGTTGCATTACACATTCCACAATGAACACATTGTTTAAAGATTTTTTCAGTAGATCGATTATCTGAATCTTTTAACTGTTTTGATGAAAAATTAGTCTGCATTAAATTCCTCTATACATCTTTCCAGGATTAAATATTCTTTTAGGATCGAAGCTTTTTTTAATTTTTTCAGATATTAAAAGTCGTACATCATTAATAGTAAATAAAGTTTCTTCATAATCGTATTCATCTGAAGTTTTAACAATGGTTAAATATCCACCGTAATCTTGCGAAATTTTTTTTAGTTCTTTAATTTTCATATTCTTTTTTGCAGGCACTTCTACCCAAAATAATGATCCACACCAATCAATATAATACTTAAACTTATTAGCTAAAAATTGCATCATTTTAACTCCATTCGATGGCGTGATTACTAATCGAATTAGATTATTTTTTGTCTTAGAAAAAAGTTCTAGATTATTTATTTTTTTCCAGAATGGTACAGATTGGTAAACATCAAGTATTGTTATTTTATATTTTTCTAAATTTAATTCTTGAGTAAGTGCTTTAATTTTTTCATCAATAGATATTTTATCTCCCTCTACCCGTATTGCTAAAAATGAACCATCATATTTTAAATCATTAAACTTAAACACTACATCTCTATTTTTTTGAAAATCATCTTCATTAGGCTCTAAGGGGATATAAACAGCACCAGAGATTTCACTACTAGAGCTAGACATTTGATTAAACAATTCAAAAACTGTTTTTTTATCATCAACATATATCGCAATAGTGTTCGATAATTTTTTTTTTGGTAAAACTTTTAGGGTTACTTCAGTTAAAGCCACTAATGTACCAAATGATCCAGCTATAAGTTTAGATAAATCATAGCCTGTTACATTTTTTACTACAGTGCCTCCGGACTTAATTATATCTCCTTTGCCGTTAACTCCCTTAAATCCTAGTATGTGGTCTCTAACACTACCAACCTTAAACCTTCTAGAGCCAGCAAAATTACACGATAAATAACCTGCTATTGTTCCTTTATTGGATTTACCCGTCTCAATAAAGCCAAAGTCCATTGGTTCAAATGCTAACTCTTGATTATTTTTATCCAATGCTTTTTCAATTTCCTCAATAGGGGTACAAGCTTTTACTTTTATATAAAGTTCTTCCGGTAAATATTCAATTATACCAGAGATTTTAGACATAGATAACGTATTAGCTGATTGAGTTTTGTTTCCAATGAAACTTTTAGAGTTTGTGCCTATCAGTTCTGTAGAAGAATTTTTTTTATATAATTCTTTTATTAAATCTGAAACTTCCTCTTCATTTTTAGGGTAAAATATATTGTTAGAATCTTGGAAGATCTGGGAATTTATTTTTACTTTTGTGGACATGAACCCTTCCTTCCTCTGCGCATTTTCTAAGTATTGGATAAACTTTTCCTGGATTTAGTAAGTTTTTTTCATCTAATGCTTTTTTAATATCAAGTTGTTGCTGAATATCATCGTTATTAAACATTTCACACATGAGTTCTCGCTTTTCTACACCTACCCCATGCTCACCAGTTATCACCCCACCTAATCTTACACATGTTTTTAAAATTTCAGCTCCAAATTCTTCTGTTTTTCTTAATTGTTCTTTATCACTACCATCAAACATAATAAGTGGATGTAAGTTACCATCACCAGCATGAAAACAATTTGCAACTAATAAATTATATTTTTCAGAAAGTTTTTTTATTTCTAATAATGCTTCTGCTAATTTTCCTCTTGGGATAGATCCATCCATACAATAATAATCTGGCGCCATTGCTCCACAAGCTGGAAAAGCAGCTTTTCTTCCAGCCCAAAAAGAAAGTCGTTCTTTTTCATTTTTACTCAATTTTAGGCTAGAACAATTATTTTTTTTACATATATCACTAACTTTTTTAAGTAATTCATTTACCTCAGACTCAGTTCCATCAAGTTCGACGATTAGTAAAAGTTCTGCATCTCTAGGATATCCTGCTTTACTAAAATTATCCGTTGCTTCAATTAAAGCTTTGTCCATAATTTCCATTCCTGCTGGCACAATTCCACTTGAAATAATTTCTGATGCCGCATCCCCACCTTCTTTAATAGAAGGAAAACCAATCAACGCTGCTTTAACCACTTGAGGTTTTTTTAAAATTTTTACAGTAACTTCAGTAATTACTCCTAGCAAACCTTCAGACCCACAAATTAATCCCATAATATCATAGCCCTCTTGGTCTAATGTTTTGCCTCCTATTCGACAAACTGTTCCATCCATCAAAACCATTTCTACACCTAAAATATTATTTGTGGTTGTTCCATATTTTAACGAATGAACTCCACCTGAATTTTCAGCAACATTACCACCTATTGAACATGCAAGTTGGCTAGAAGGATCAGGTGCATAATAAAAACCTTTGTGTTGTACGGCATGAGTAATTCCCAAATTAGTAACACCAGGCTGTGTAACCACACACTTATTTTCAAAATCTATTTCTAAAATTTTATTAAACTTTCCAAGACCTAAAAGAACTGCATCTTGTAATGGTAAAGCTCCTCCCGATAAACCTGTTCCAGCCCCTCTTGGTACAACTTTAATATTTTCATCATAGCAATACTTCAAAATTTTACTAACTTCCTCAGTATTTACAGGTAGCACTACGGCTAGTGGAGTTTGCGTATAAGCGGCTAAAGCATCAGTTTCATATGGTTTAATCTCATCAGCGTGACTTAAAACATTTTCTGGATTTATTAAGTTAGATAATTTTTTTACAATTAAATCCTTATTATTAAGAATAGATCTATCTATTTTTGGTAACACTAATTCACTCATTTCAACCTAACATTTTTTTTAAATTTTCTAATGCCTTAGAGATATTGTCTTGAGATGCTGCAAAGCTAAATCTTACATAATTTTTAGAAGTTTTACCAAATGCAGAACCTGGAACTATTGCTACTCCTGCCTCATGCATTGCTCTCTTGCAAAATTCTGAACCATCCATTCCAGTTCCAATAACTTTTGGAAAAGCATAAAAAGCTCCTCCTGGTAAGCTACATTCCACACCAGGTAAACTATTTAATCCTTCATGAATTAATTTTCTTCTTTGAGTAAATTTTTCCATCATTTCGTGAATTGAGTCATCCGAGCCATCTAAAGCCGCAATCCCTGCAAATTGTGCAGCAGCATTAACACAAGAAACACTATTAATTAATAACTTATTAACATGTCCAATAAGTTCTTCGGGCCAGAAACTCCAGCCTAATCTCCAACCAGTCATTGAATAAGCCTTGCTCCATCCCTCTAGAACTATCAGTCTGTCTCTTAGTTCGGGGTAGTTGAAAAAAGTTGGCATTTCTTTTCCATCAAAAATTTGTCTACTATAAATCTCATCACTTAAAATTGTTACATGAGGGAATTTTTTTAAACCTTCTGCTAGTTTATCTATCTCTAGTTTTTTCAACAAAACTTCCAGTTGGGTTATTGGGATTGATTAATATTAGCAATCTAGTTTTATCAGTAATTAAAGATAAAATTTTATCTGCACTAAATTTCAAATCCTTATCTTCTGTTAAATCATATGGCACTGCGGTTGAACCCGTATAATTAATCATAGACTCATAAATTGGAAATGCTGGAGTTGGATGAATAATTTCTACACCAGGTTCACCAAAACATTGAATTGCATAATGCATCGTTGGTTTTCCCCCTGGCATGATTATAATTCTTTCTGGATCAATATCTTGATTATAAAGTTTTTTAATTTTTCTTGTTACTGATTGTCTGCATTCTAATATTCCGTTAGACAACACATAACCATGATGACCATCATCTAAAGCTTTTTTTGCAGCCTCAACAATATGTTTTGGAGTTTTAAAGTCAGGTTGTCCTAATCCCTAGATGGATCATTGGTTTACCTTGTGCTTCTAGTTTTTTTGCTTCAGCTAAAACACTAAAAGCTGACTCTGTTCCCAATCTTTCAAGACTTTTCGCTAATTTCATAATTATCTCCTATAAATAAGTTTTGATCTATTTAATTCGCTTAAATTTTTACAACCCATTAAAACCATATTTCTATTTATTTCATCATGCATGTTTTGAAGTAATTTTTCAACTCCAGCTTGACCACCAGCACTTAATGCAAAAAGAAACATTTTACCAAAACTGCAAGCTTTAGCACCTGCTGCTAGAGCTTTTAAAACATGAGTTCCTCTTCTGACCCCCCCATCTAAAATAATTTCTAATTTATCACCCACTGCGTCGGATATTTCTTTTACCTGATCAAATGGAGATCTGGATCCATCTAATTGTCTACCTCCATGATTAGAAATCATAATTGCGGTACAACCAATATCTATTGCTCTTTTAGCATCTTCTACCGACATCACACCCTTTAAAGCAAAAGGACCATTCCATTTTTTCACACAATATTCAGCATCCTTCCAGTTCATAGCTGGATCATATTGTTCATTGATATATTCAATTACTGATTTTGCAATGTTAGTACCCTTATCTGTCTTAGTTGCAACATTTGCAAGTTGGAATTTTTCGTGTGTAAAATAATTGAAAACCCACTTTGGATGCATTGCAAAACTAAATAAACTTTGTAAAGTTAATTTAGGTGGTGTTGTAAACCCAGTTCGATGGTCTCTTTCTCTATTACCTGCAACAAGAGTATCTACTGTCAAACACATTCCATCATATCCAGCAATTCTACATCTATCAATTAAATCATCGGTGATTGATTGATCTTTGTGAACATATAATTGAAATAATTTTGGACCATTTGAAATTTCTGCTATTTCTTCAATGGTATTATTAGCCATTGTTGACATACTATAAAAAGTTCCAAATTTTTCTGCTGCTCGAGCAGATGCTTTATCACCATCATGATGGTATAATCTCTGCATAGCTGTTGGTGATAAAAATATTGGCATTTTAATTTTTTTTCCAAAAATTGTTGTTGATAAATCTGGCTTACCTACACTTGCCAAAACATTAGGGATTAAATCGCAGTCATTAAATGAATCGGTGTTTCTCTTTAAAGTAGTTTCATCATCAGCCCCACCATCAATATAATGAAAGATTGGTGAAGGAAGATTTTTTTTAGCTAGTTTTCTAAAGTCACTAAAATTGTGACAATTTTTTAAATTCATGATGTTATTTTAAAATTTTTTAAGAAAATTAAACATATAACTATTTGCCCCAGGGTTTTTATCCCCTAAACTTGCATTAGATAAATGGTTATATGAAAATCCTAATTCACTATTTTGAAAAACATTAAATGAAAATTGTAATTCACTTTTAAACTCAATTATATGACCCAAGTCTTTTCCATCACCCTCAAAATATAATCCAGGAGCAAAACTTGGAGTAAAATTAATTGCACCTAGCTTATATTGGGCCTGTACACCTGTGTAAATATAGGAGGCACTATCAGCAGTTATCATGCCTCCAGTGATAGGTGATAAATTACCTAAAAAAGTATCTCTATTTAAATTTTCATTTTGATGTTGAAAACCAATTAATATAGCTCTCTTGCCTTCATCACTAAAATCAAACATTCCAGTATAAACATTGAATTCTGTATTTTTTATATCTGACTTCATTTCGTCTGCATTTAAAGAAAATGCAGTTATTAAAATTGTAAAGAAAAGTAATAATTTATTTAAATTCATTCGTTGACAATATACTTAATTTTTTCTAATTATAAATTTTTTATATATAATTACACCTCCAATTAACAAACAAAAATAGGGGCAATAACCACAATAAATAAGTGCTCTTATTGAGACCAGGGTCATAGAGTATCCATTGGCCATATTTGTCTTTTAAGAAAATCATATATCTCTATTTCTGATAAACCTTCGTTTAATTTTTCATCAACAACTAATTTTAGACTAATTGCAAACTCAGAGTCTGAGTCATAAACTGACTGACCCTTGACAAATTAAACATCGTCAAGTTCTTTGTAATTTGATAACTCAAATCATTGCTTTCAGCTCTTATGCTGATTGAGGACATTATAAAAAAAATAATAATTAAATATTTAAAATACTTCATTTAATAAGATTGTTAATTTCAGCAAATAAATTTTGATTTAATGGACCAATATACTTTTTGAATAATTTTATTTTGATAAACCAAAAAACTCTCAGGAACACCATAAGCACCTAATTCGATTGACTTAGAACCATTACTATCCTCTAAAATTTCATAATAAGGATTACCAAGTTCAATTAAAAAATTTTCTGCATTCGTTTTCATTATCTTTATAATTTAATCCTATAATTTTTATATTTTTTTCATTTTTTAAACTCATCAAGCAAGGGGTGTTCTTCTCTACAAGGACCACACCAAGAAGACCAAATATTTATAAGATAAAATTCATTGCCTTGAAGTAAGCTTTTTAAGTCAATTTCATTTTGAGATCTTAATAATTTTAACTTTTAAATCTGGTACATCTTTTTCAACTTGAGTGCTGGGAACATATATATTGGAGTTATTTAAACCTTTGTAAAAAATAATAAAAATAAAGGTAAAAAATACTATTAATAAAATTGAAAATTTATTTTTCATATTTTTCTGTAAAAACTAACCAAGCCACCTAAAGTAATTATAATTACTGAAATCCATACCCAGACCATGAAAGGTTTAATTTGATACCTTACATTAAAGTACTCTTGGTTCTGGACTACATTCATAACCATAAACTTGTCTGAAAATAGAGTTGTTTTAATATCTGCCTCACTTGTAATAATATTTGGTTGATTAAAAATTCTTAACTGAGGTTTAAGAATTATGCTTTTATTTTCTGAGTCAGTTATATTAAAAGTTCCAATAATTGAATTAAAGTTTTTCTCTTTTTTTTGTTCTATTTTTTGAAAACTTATTTCTATTTGATCTTTTTTATAAACTTCGCCAATCTTCATGTTGGTTATAATTTCTGAAGAAAAAATATTGTTAAATAAAATACTTAAAATTAAAACACTAAAACCAAAATGAGAAATATTTTGAGAAATATTAAGCAAGCTTATTTCTAAATAAATCAGATAGGGTTAAAAAAAATAAATAAAAGCTACTTCCGATAAGAATTGTGTTGACTAAAAACTCAACATTTAAATTTACAACTATAAAACCTGCTAAAAAAAATGAGATTAATAAAAAAACTGATCAAATTAAATTTCTGTTTAAGAGTAGTACTTATCCAGCTCTAATTTAGGCCCTATTGCCATAATTAGTAAAAAAGGAATTAGAAAAGGTATTATTAGATCGATGATAAAATGGTGGACCTACAGATATTTGTTCTGAAGAAATGACATCTAAAAAAATTGGATAAACTGTGCCTATTAATACCACTGAAAGAAAATACATCATCAACCAATTATTAAATAAAATAGATGATTCTTTACTTAGCCATGAAAAATTAATTGGACTTTTGTTATCGGGCTTATGAAAAAAAATAAAAATAAATATTGAAAGAAAGATTAAAGAGAATAAGAAAACTAAAATAAAAATTCCTCTTTCTGGGTCATTTGCAAAAGTATGAACTGAATTAAGAATACCAGATCTCACTAGAAATGTTCCACACATACTCAAGGTAAATGTCGCGATTGACAAAACTACAACCCATGAAGTTAAAATTAGTCTTCGCTCTAAAACCAATATACAATGCAAAAGAGTTGTTAATGCAAACCATGGCATAAGAGAAACATTTTCTACAGGATCCCAAAACCAAAATCCTCCCCAGCCTAATTCATAATAGGCCCAAATGGATCCCAGCAAAATTCCAAAAGTTAAAAATACCCATGATATTAATACCCATTTCTTTATATGGGATGCCCATTTTTTTGAAATATAGTTAAGCACTGTAGCAGATAAAGCAGCAGAAAAAATAATTGAAGTACCCACATATCCTAAATACAAAATTGGCGGATGAATTGCTAAAGCCGGGTCTTGCAATATTGGATTTAATCCCAAACCTTCATTAGGAATGGGATAAATATAGTTAAAAGGATTTGAGGTTTTCAATAAAAAAACAAAGAAACCAATAATTATAATTTGTTGAAATAATAATGTTAAAATTCTGTATTGTTTGGACTGTTTTTTTGTCCTTAATAAAAATAAAAAAATAAACAGCGTTAAAACTAACAACCACAATAATAGACTACCTTCATGATTACCCCATGTTCCTGAAATTTTATAAAAAAGAGGTTTCGCAGTATGAGAATTGTTAAAAACAGTTTCGTTACTAAAATCTGAGATTACAAAAGATAAAACTAATCCAAGAAAACTTATCACTACAAACATCAGTTGAAGAAAAGAAATAGATAAAATTTTTGAATCTAATTTTATTGCTTGTCTAAAATTTCTTATTGAAAAAAATATTATAAAAAAAGAACAGATAAATCCCAATATTAGGGAATAATAACCTATGATGCTTGGTAACAAATTATTTCTCCCCTAATGCTTCCTTGACTTCAGGTGGCATATAATTTTCATCATGTTTTGCTAAAATTTTAGAAGCAACAAAAAAACTTCTATCTTTAATATATCCCTCAGCTACAACGCCTTTTTCTTCTGCAAAAAGATTGGGAATTGAACCAGAGTAAGTGACATTTAATTCATTTTTAAAGTCAGTAATAATAAAATTTACTTCATTTGAAGTTATTACAATTGAATCTTTTTTAACCATTCCCCCCACTCGAATTTTCTTATTATTGATTTCTGTCAATTCTTGAATCTCAGATGGAGATTGAAAATAAACTACGTTTTCTTCTAGAGATTTTAGGACTAAAAAAACACTTAAAACTAATGTTGTTAAGATTAATATTACAAAAAAAAATCTTAACTTAACCTTTTTGCCATACATGGTTTAAAGATTAAATTTTGCTAGCGTTTGATAAAATATCTTTGTAAATATTTTGTAATTTAGCAGAAGCAGCTTTCTCAGAGCTTAAAGTACCAAACTTAGTAACAAATTTTTTCTGCTCTTTAATGAACTGAATTTTTGTAATTACATAAAGAGAAGTAAAACTTAATAGCGTAAAGCTAAAAGCTGACCAAACATAAATTCCGTAACCATTCATGTGTAATATTTCATTAATCATAATCTGTCTAAACCCTTGTTTTTAATTTTTATCAGTTCTGTATTATATTTCATTAAAAAAATAAGCAACGAAAATAGAGCAAATGCCGCAGTCATTATTAATAATGGGAACAGCATGGAGCTATGAATTGAAGATTTTTCTAAAATATTAATAGATGCTGGCTGATGAAGCGTATTCCACCAGTCCACTGAATATTTTATAATTGGTAAATTGATTACACCTAAAATAGTTATGATGGTTGTAATTTTATAAACTTGTTCATTATTTTCATAAATTCTCCATGACAATAAATACATTCCATAAAATAAAGCTAAAATTAACATTGAAGTTATTCTTGCATCCCAAGCCCACCACGTCCCCCAAGTAGGCTTTCCCCATATCGAACCTGTAACTAGTGCAATAATATTAAAAACAAATCCAGAAGGTGCCAAACTTTTTGCGATCAAAAAAAAATGTGTGTTTTTAAATATATAACCTGTGATTGATAGAATGGTGATTGCTGAAAAAATTCCCAAACATATCCAAGCAGAAGGAACGTGAACATACATAATTCTTACAGCATGACTTTGCTTATAATCTTCTGGAGATAATATTAACGCCTCTGTTAAGCCAATAGAGATTACTAAAACAAATATGAGCAAAACATACTTAGGAGCTCTAGAGGTAATTGAAAAAATTTTATTTGGTTCAAAATATTTAAACATAATTTTATAAGATGTTTTTTAATCTAGAGATTTTTAATTTGAAACATATTTCTGATCAAGAATGTAGAGGGAGATAATAATTAAAAGGGGTATACGTTTTGACACTCTTGATCAGATAATAAATATATAATCAGACGATATGTCCAAGTTTTGAGGAAATTGTGTTAAAAAAATGAAGTCTTAATTTGATTGCTTGAAATAACTAGAGCCTTTTTTGCCTGAAAAAATTTCTTCAATTAACGGGTGTTTAATTGGCTCGTCTGAATCGTCCATTAAAAGATTTTGTTCAGAAACATAAGCTTCATAAGTAATTTCATCATTTTCTGCTAATAAATGATAAAATGGCTGATCTTTTCTAGGTCGTACATTTTTTGGTATTGATTGATACCATTCTTCGGAATTATTGAATTCAAAATCAACATCATAAATTACACCTCTAAATTCAAAGTGTTTATGTTTAACAATATCGCCTATTGAGAACTTAGCTTTTTGAATTGCCATATACTTAGTATGGGGATTTTAAATTTAAAATCAATAGCAAAAATAATAATGTTTTGTGTTGTAGTTAATATGTTAATATCTTTTAGTGAATAAATCTTTTTTAAAATTTGTTACAGATTTTGGTCCATTAGCAATTTTTTTTTTCTACTATTACAATAATGATAAGAATTTAGCGGTTGCAATTCCTCCACTGATAGTTGCAACTTTAATTGCTTTGGGAGTTGTTTGGTTTTTTGAAAAAAAAATTCCCCCAATGCCTCTTTTAAGTGGAATTTTAATTACATTTTTTGGTGGTCTCACTATCTACTTTAATGACCCAATATTTATCTATGTAAAACCCACAATCATCAACATTGTGTTTGCTTTAGCGTTATTTTTTGGGAAATATTTCACCAATGAACCTATTCTTAAAAAAATAATGGGTAAATCAATTCCTTTAACAGATACTGGCTGGGAAATTTTAAATAAGAGATGGATGCTTTTTTTCTTTGGCCTTGCTTTGTTGAATGAATTTATTTGGAGAACTCAAACTGAAGAATTTTGGGTTAACTTTAAGGTCTGGGGTATGCTACCAATAACAATAGTTTTTACAGGTTTTCAAATTCCAATAATAAACAAACATAAGATTGATGCGTAATAATTTAAGATTAGTAGTTAATAATCCTCATAAACAAATAGAAGAGAAACATTTTTTTGAAAAAGAAGAGCTTCAAGTTATCCTAGATTTATATGCGAAAATGGTGTCTGAAGGATCTTGGAAAGATTATGGTTTAAGCATATCAAGTAAACAAGTTAGTTTTAGCGTGTTTAGAAACGCTGCAGAAAATGCCTTATATAAAATTTGTAAAAACTTTAAACCCAAAAACAAAAATCTTAAATATTTAATAACAGATACTACTGGTAAAATACTTAAAAACTCTTTTGACCTTAAATCGCTTTTAAAAAATACCAACTGGAAAAAACTGTAAATTACTTAACAAAAAATAATTTTTTTAGTTTTTTAGGTTCGATTAAGTTTTAGTTATCTTCTTTGACCGAATAATCTAAGCAGATATTTATTTAATTTATAAGCTTGATTTATTTATATTATCTTCTTTGACCAAATAATCTAAGCAACATTATAAATAAGTTAATGAAGTCTAGGTAAAGAGTTAAAGCTCCCATGACAGCTTTTTTACCCATCATCTCGCCGCTATCGCTAGAAACATACATGTTTTTAATTTTTTGAGTATCATAAGCTGTTAATCCAACAAAAATTAATACCCCTAAAATTGAAATTACAAAATCCATCATTGAAGATTTCATAAATAAATTAACCAATGATGCGATAATAATTCCTATTAAGCCCATCATTAAAAATGAACCAAATTTTGTTAAATCTCTCTTAGTTGTGTAGCCATATAAACTCATAGCTCCAAAAGTAATTGAGGTAATAAAGAAAACTCTTGAAATACTAGCTCCAGTGTATGCCAAAAATATTGAAGACAAAGATAGTCCCATTAATGCAGCAAAAACCCAAAATGTAGTTTGTGCTGAAGAAACACTCATCTTTCCCATTCTCGCACTCATATAAAATACAACACCTAAAGGAGCCAACATTACAACCCATTTAAATCCTGATAGAAAAATTGTATTTCCAATACTTGTTAGTGCAACGATAGATCCATTTGAATCTGTTACTACAGAAAGTTTAAAGAATAATAATGACACTAACCCAGTTAGCAAAATGCCTGAAGCCATAAAATTATAAACTTTAAGCATGTAGGCTCTTAGGCCCTCATCCATTACGATTGTTGATTGTTGAGCTTCTTTAACTTTATTTAAAATGTTGTTTCTATTTAGTTCCATATGCGAAATATATAATAGTCTTTTACTAATTATTCAAGATCCCATAAAAGGTAAATATTAAATTAATCATAAAAATACATGAATTATAGAAAATTAGGCAATACAGACATAGATGTGAGCACAATTTGTCTCGGAACCATGACATGGGGTGAGCAAAATACTCAAGAAGAAGCATTTCAACAAATGGATTATGCGTTAGATCAAGGAGTAAATTTTTGGGATACTGCAGAATTATATTCTGTTCCACCAAAGGCTGAAACTTATGGTCATACTGAAATCATAATTGGTAATTGGTTTAAAGAAAATAAAAAGAGAGACAAAGTAATCCTAGCATCAAAAGTTGCTGGACCAATGAGAGCATATTTGAGAGGTGGCGGAAATAATTACGGAATAGAAAAAATGAGCCAGGCCATCAACGATAGCCTCAAAAGATTACAAACAGACTATATAGATTTGTATCAATTACACTGGCCAGAGAGAAATACAAATATGTTTGGTCGTCTAGGCTACGAACATAAAGAAAATGAATGGAATAAGTTTGAGGATGTATTGGGTAATTTACAAAAATTTATAAAAGAAGGAAAAATAAGACAAATAGGTTTGTCCAATGAAACACCATGGGGAGTTTCTAAATGTTTAGAACTTTCTAAAGAAAAAGGATTGCCAAGAATGATGTCTGTTCAAAATCCTTATAGCTTATTGAATAGAACTTATGAAATTGGACTTGCTGAAATATCAATCAGAGATGAAATTGGGCTGTTGGCTTATTCACCCCTAGCAAGTGGTTACTTAACTGGAAAATACAGAAATAATCAGCTACCAAAAAACTCTAGAATTGAAAGAGACGGTGATTTTTGGACAAGATATAATAAACCTAACACCACTCAAGCTGTGGATGCCTACTATGAGATATCTAAAAAATACAATTTAAATTTTGCCCAAATGTCTCTTAAATTTTGTGAGATCCAACCATTCATGACAACGGTTATAATCGGTGCAACAACTATGGAACAGTTGCAAACAAATATAGAAAGTGTAAATATTAAATTGACTGATGAGGTTATTAACGAAATTAATGAAGTACAAAAAGTTTATCCAAATCCATGTCCATAATTAAAAAAATAACTGCACTAGCATTTATAATTTCAATTAACTTAATGAATGTAAGTTCAGCTGAAGAAATTAAGAAAATTGGAAAATTTAAAGATTGGGAAACAATGGTATTGGTTGATCAATCTGGAAATGTATGTTTTGCCCAATCAGCACCTGTGCTTCAAGCACCAAAATCAAATCCAAGAGATGCAAGACTATTTGTTACCTTTAGACCTAGTGAAAATGTAAGTAATGAAATAAGTATTACTGCTGGCTATGAATTTAACAAAAACAATTCAGTAACAGCCGCATCTGGAGCAGATAATTTTAAATTTGATGTTAAGAGCCAAGGTTTTGCATGGATTGCTGACAACAAAATTGAAAATAACATGGTTGATAGAATGAAAAAAGGATCAAGAATAATGGTAACCGGCTATAACGAAAAAGGTTCACAAACAATTGATCATTACTCTCTTTTAGGATTTACTAAAGCTTATAACGCTGCAAAAACTGCCTGCAGTTAATTCCATGAAATCAAAAAAAAAGATTGTTTTAGCTTATTCTGGAGGTTTGGATACTTCAATTATCTTAAAATGGCTTCAAGAAAATTATAATGCTGAAGTAATTTGTTATACTGCAGATGTTGGTCAAGAAATTGATAGAAAAAAAATTATCACTAATGCCAAAAAATTTGGTGTGAAAAATATAATTATTAAAGATTTAAAAGATGTGTTTGTAAAAGACTATGTTTATCCAATGATTAGAGGTCATGCGATTTACGAAGGTGTATATTTATTAGGCACTTCAATTGCAAGACCATTAATTGCTAAAGATCAAATCAGAGTAGCAAAAAAATTTAAAGCTTATGCTGTGTCACATGGGGCCACAGGAAAAGGAAATGATCAAGTAAGATTTGAATTAGGGTATCATTATTTTGGGCCTAAAATTAAAATCATAGCTCCTTGGAGAATATGGAAGTTAAGGTCTAGAACTGATTTAATTAATTACGCAAAAAAACATAGCATACCAATTCCAAAGGATAAAAAAGGAGCGCCACCTTTTTCAGTGGATGATAATTTATTTCATACTTCTACTGAAGGTAAAGTTTTAGAAGATCCTAAAAATTCAGCTCCTGAATTTATTTTTCAAAGAACTGTCTCTCCAGAAAAAGCACCCAACAAACCTTCAGTGGTTACTATTGATTTTAAAAATGGTGATCCAATAGGAGTAAATGGGAAAAAACTATCACCATCTAAACTCCTTGAAAAACTAAATCTTTTAGCAGGCAAAAACGGTATTGGTCGAGTTGATTTAGTTGAAAATAGATTTATTGGGATAAAATCAAGAGGGGTATATGAAACTCCAGGCGGAACCTTATTAATTAATGCCCACCGAGCAATTGAATCTGTAACTCTTGATAAGGAAACTATGCATAAAAAAGATCAAGTTATGCCAAGGTACGCAGAATTAATTTATAATGGTTATTGGTATTCTAATGAAAGATTCAAAATCCAAAAAATTATCGATAAAAATAGAAATAAAGTAAACGGTTCAGTTAAATTAAAACTTTATAAAGGCAATGTGATAATCATGTCTAGACAAACAAAAAGCTCTGCATATTCAATGAAAAAAGTTTCTTTTGAAGAAAATAAAACATTTAATAAATCAAACGTTGAAAGATTTATAAATTTTCATAAAAAAAAATTACGTTCATAGTTAATGAATATAAATTTTTTTGCTGACACTATTTGTGGCTGGTGTTTTATAGGTCACAGAAATCTTAATAGCGCTCTTAAAAAATTTCCAAAAATTAAATTTAAGATCAAACATATACCCTTCCAATTAAATCCTGATATGCCTGCAGAAGGTATTTTAAGAGAAAAATATTTAGATATTAAGTTTGGTGGAAGAAATAATGCTGTGCCTATGTATGAAAATATGAGAATTAAAGCTAAAGAGTCTGGAATTATTTTAAATTTAGATAAAATTAAAAAAACTCCGAATACTATATTGTCTCATCTACTTATTATTTTAAGTGAACAATATAATTTAGAAAATGTGATAAAAGAAAAAATATACCAATCTTATTTTGTAGAAGGGTTAGATATAGGAGATAAAAATATTTTATCTAATATTGCCGAGGAGACCTCTATTAAAAAAGAAACATTCGAAAAGTTGATTACTCAAGAAAATATTAATAAAATAAATGAAAAAGTTAAATTTGCAAAAGATAAAAAAGTATTTGGTGTGCCTTACTTTGAAATAGGAAAAGATTTTGTATCAGGAGCTCAAAATTCAATCGAATTGGAAAAAATTATTAAAACAAATTTAAACTAGAGCTTTATGATATTTGAAAATTCAAGATCAAAAGTTATTAAAAAATTAGATTATTATATAGATAATCATCTTTCTGAATATTCAAAACTTAGAAATTTTGACTATGGTCCTCAAAATAGAATAAACACTTCTTGTTTGTCACCCTTTATCACCCATGGAGTCATCAATGAAACTGAAGTGATTAATAAGTCACTTAAAAAATATTCATTTTCAAAAAATGAAAAATTCATTCAAGAAGTATTGTGGCGAACGTATTGGAAAGGCTGGTTGGAATTAAGACCCAATGTATGGGCAGACTATTTAGCTGAATTATTAAAACTAAGAAAGGATTTTGAAAATAAAACAAATTACCTAGAAGCTATTGAAGGAAAAACAAATATAGAATGCTTTAATGAATGGGTTAATGAGCTGAAAAACTATAACTATTTGCATAATCATACAAGAATGTGGTTTGCCAGCATCTGGATTTTTACTTTAAATTTACCTTGGCAGCTTGGAGCTGAATTTTTTATGCAACATCTTTATGATGGTGATCCTGCATCTAATACCCTTGGCTGGCGCTGGGTTGCTGGAGTTCAGACACATGGCAAACATTATCTTGCAACTGAATGGAATATTAAAAAATTTACCAATAACAGATTTAACAAAATCAAATTAAATGAAAATGCATTACCCATATTATCTGAAAAAACTTACCCTGTTATTAAAAAGGAATTGAGCAACCCAGAAACTTTTGAAGAAAAAAATTTATTAATTTTTGATAATAATCTTTCCTTTGAATACTCTGATTTTGTAAATAAAAGATTTAAAAAAATTATATTAGTTGAAAACAAAGATAGATTTATAAAACTCAGTAAAAAAGTTTTTGAAAAAGTTTTAACTTTTAAATCTCAATTAATTGAAGATCAAAAACAAAGATTGATGGAAAAATCAATTGATTGTGAAGTTATCAATATAAACAAGGTTAAAGATATAAGTGAAGAGATTTTTTGCTTGTATCCAACGGTAGGTGAAAATTTAGATTGGATAAATAAAAATAACAAAAAAAATATTAAATTTTTATATAGAAAACTTGATCAAAACTCTTGGCAATATTGTAATAAAGGTTTTTTTAATTTTAAAAATTATATTCCAAAAATAATTTCAACTTTTAATTAAAACCATCTTATCATCCCAATAATTCCAGCAGTTGCATAAAAAAATTGTAGTAATAAAATTCCTTTATGACCTCCCCTATATGCCCAAATTCCAATTAATATTGCAGATATAAGCAATAAACAAAAACCAAAAAACTCTATTCCAATATTTAATGCTACAAATAATGAATACATTATTGCTGTAATTACTCCAGCCCATTCAAAAATTTTATTATTCATTTAATTTTAAAATTTAATTTCCTTTAGAACATTTTTTTGAACAATATTTAACTCTATCCCAATTAAGCTTCCATTTTTTTCGCCAAACAAATGACCTTTTACAAACTGGACAAACTTTTGATGGAAGATTTTCTTTTTTCACAAACTAAAAAATAAATTTAATAATAATCAAAACAAATATTGAAGTTGCAATTCCACTCAAACCCATTGCCAATGCCGCAAAAACACCAGCTGTTTTATTTTTACTCATTGCTCTTGCGGTTCCAATTCCATGACTTGCCAAACCAAAGCCAAAACCTCTAGCACTCATATCTTTAATTTTAAATATGTTGAGTGCAAAGGTTCCAAGAGATGCACCTATTATCCCTGTTATTATTGTAATTATAGCTGTCAGACGATGGTATGCCTCCAATTAATTCCGCAATTCCCATGGCTATAGGAGCCGTAACATTTCTTGGGATCATTGTTAGTATTATATCTTGATTAAGATTAAAAAATTTAGCCAAATAGAAAGTAACTAATATTGCAAACGGGATTCCTAAAAATATTGCAAAAATTATTGGTTTTATTTCTTTTAAAATTAAATTCTTTTTTTCATATATTGGTATTGCCAGTGCTACAGTTGCTGGCCCTAACATAAAATGAATAAATTTAGCTCCATTAAAATATCGATCATAAGAAACATCCAACAATCAATAATGCTGAAGAAACTATTAAAATGCTTATTGCAACAGGGTTAACAAGAGGATTAAGTTTAGATTTTTTATAAAGGTAATCGCCAACTAGATATGCTCCTAAGGTTAGAGTAATCCAGAATAATGGCTCTGCCTGTAGAGTATACCCAAATTTTATAAAGTTTATCTTCTTTTAGCATTTTTCTTTTCTAAGTTAATTATTTTTTCCATTACGTAGGCCACAAAAACTAAAGTGCTCAAAGTACCAATAATTATTATTGCTAAAATTTTAAATAAATTATCACCTAAATAATTAATGTGCATTACCACACCAACTCCAATAGGAACAAATAGTAATGATAAATAGTTTATGATTTGATGGCTAGTTTCTGAAATTTCTTTTTTTATTTTTCTAAATGGTGATGCATTTTTTATAAAAAAAATAAAAACCAATAATAAAAGTATTAATCCAATAACTGGTCCAGGTATATTAATTTCAAAAAATTTTTGGATAGCCTCTCCTAGAAGCTGAAAAAAAAATATTATAAATAAACTTCTTAACATTTTATAAGTGTCTGCTCTTTTATAAACTTTTCCGCTTCAGCAAGTATCATTTTTTTTCGGTCTAACTTCATTTTATCAAAAACTCTTACCATCATTGATAATCTTGGGTTTTTTAAGAAAAAAGATCGGTTTTTATCAATAAATCTCCAATACAAACCATCCATAGTGTTACACCAATCTCCTTTTTTAAAATCCATCATTTTCATAAAGTAACTCGATCCACAGATGTAAGGCTTGGTTGCAAAAATTCCGCCATCACTAAATAATCCCATCCCATATACATTGGGCACCATGACCCACTCAGACGAGTCTACGAACATTTCCATAAACCACTTGTAAACTATAACGGGTTTAATCTCACACAAGTTCATGATGTTTGATAAAATCATCAACCTTTCAATATGATGAGACCAGCCATGATTTTTAGCATTTTGTATAGCATAATCTAATGGCGGCAATCCTGTGTTGCCTTCATACCAAGATTTTTTCATTTTTCTTTTGTGATTAAAAAAATTTTTTTCTTCCATTTCTTTTGAAAAATTTTGATAAATTCCTCTCATAAACTCTCTCCAACCAATAACTTGGCGGATATAACCTTCAAGAGAATTAAGTCTGATTTTTTCTTTTTTATGAAAATCTAGAACTTTTTTTATTAATATGCTCTGGGGTAATCAAACCTAGGTTAATGTATGGACTTAAAGTGCTATGAAATAAAATGTTATTAGCCTTGATCCACTGCGTCCTCATAATCTCCAAATAAGATTTAATTTGTTTTTTATGAAAAAGTCTGTGAGTTTAATCACATCATTATAATTGGTAGCAAACCAAAAATTGTTTGTACTTCCGGGGTGGTCTTTAAATAACTTCTCAATTATTGGCTTTAATTTTTTTGTATGTGTTGTTTCTGATATATTTGGTAATTTGGGCACCATTAATATCCTTTGGGTAATTTATTTCTATTATCCTCGTCAAAACTCCATTTACCCCCTATTGGATTTTGATCTGCACCCATTAGTATTCCTGATTTTCTGACGAACTTCTTTATAAAAATTTGCCATAAAAGGTTTTTTTGATTTTTTTAAATAATCTTTAAATTCTGCTCTAGAATTTAAAAACATAGGTGTCGGTATAATATTCCAAATAATTTTTTCTTTTTTTAAAAAATCATATATTTTTTTTTCAAATAATTTGTCTTCTATCTCAAAACTAGAAATTTCAGTTACCTTGTTTGAGGAAATAACTTTTTTAATTTTTAGTTAAATAACTCATCATTAAATTCTTTTTCTTCGATTTTGATAATATTTAAGATTATATTTGTTTTTATAAAGTTCATCAGCATAGGATCTCATCGACGACAAAAATAATAAAATTTTGTGCTTATGGTGTTTTTCATAAGTGCATAAATCTTGATCTTCAGCCATAAAAAAGAGGTGGTCCTTTTTGAAGCGATCAATATATTTTAATGGAAATAACTGGTTGCCAAGTATAAAAAATAACTTCATAAGTAAATATAACGAATATAAAATTTTATGTCAGAAAAATATTTAATCATTGGTGCAACTGGATCTATAGGCTCAAGTTTGGCCGAACTAGCTTAGAAAAATCAGGTAATGATATTCACTTGGTAGGAAGAAATCATGATGAGGTAAAAAAACTCTCTGAAAAATTAGAATGTACTTTTACTGTAGCTGATGTTTTGGAAAGTGGATTTGTCGATAAAATTAAAAATGATTTAAATGAAATAAAAGGTATTGCATATTGTGTTGGTTCGATTGATTTAAAACCCTTTAGAATGGTGAATGAAGATGATTTCAACAAATGTATGAAATTAAATTTTTATTCGGCTGTAGAAGCAATTAAAAGTTATCAGGATAGTTTAAAAAAGAATAAAGGATCTATTGTGCTTTTTTCAACAGTTGCAGCACAAAGAGGTTTTACCAATCATACTATAATTGCTTCAGTTAAGGCAGCCTTAGAAGGTTTAACCGTTTCTTTAGCAGCAGAATTTGCTCCAAATATTAGAGTTAATTGTATTGCTCCCAGCCTGACAAATTCTAAAATTGCTGAACCAATGCTAAAGAATAAAGTTCTTGCAGAGGGAATAGCAAAAGCTCACCCCTTAAAAAGACTTGGGGAAGGTAAAGACTCTGCCTCCCTAGCTAAATTTTTACTGAGCGATGAAAGTTCTTGGATTACTGGACAAATTATTGCTGTCGATGGTGGCCGATCAAAACTATCTTAATAATTTAGTTTTTGCTTTTTCAAATTCTTCTTGAGTTAAAATACCTTTATTTTTAAGTTCATTAAGTTTTGTTAACTCATCACTCACACTGCTATTGTTGTTAATTTCATTTTCTTGAGCAATTTCCTCGTCTTCATTTTTATTTTGCATTTTTGCTTTAAAGCCAGTCATTATCGCAGACCCACCCATATAAAAAACAAATATCAAAATTGGAATAACTAATGCAAAAAAAATTATTTTTTCCATAAATTAATCTTCATCCTCATCTCTCCAACCTTTTTGATACATTAAATATCCAGCAAGTATAACTGAAAAAGTACCAGCTATCATCCCATAATCAAATCCAACTTGTTTATTATAAAAATACCAACCTAGCTGGGTTGCGCCAATAGGGATAACTGTGAGAATAAGTAATATTATTACAATTCTATATGGATACTTGGGTTTTTTCATAAATCTAGATTAACAAATCACAGATAAATTGAATTAAAATATTTATATTTGTGACAATAAAACCTTAAAAAATTTTATTTTTGAGAACGTTTAAAACAATCAATGGTATTTTTTAATAAACAGGCAATTGTCATTGGTCCAACGCCACCTGGAACTGGAGTTAATGCTTTTGCAACTTTAGAAACTTGATCAAAATCAACATCACCAACAATACCTTTGTCAGTTTTATTAATACCTACATCAATAACTATTGTTCCTTCTTTAACCCAATCTCCTTTAACTAATTCTGGGATACCAACTGCAGCTACAATTATATCTGCCTCTAAACACTCCGCTTTTAAATCTTTTGTTCTTGAATGAGTGATGGTTACGGTACAGTTTTCTTTAAGAAGAAGTTGTGTCATCGGTTTACCATTTAAATTAGATCTACCCACAACTACAGCTTTTTTACCACTTAAATTAGGTTCAATTTTTTTAATTAATAAATAACATCCAAGAGGTGTACACGGTACCGAACTTTCATAACCTGATGAAAGATTTCCAACATTCATCGGATGAAAACCATCCACATCTTTTGAAGGATCAATTGTTTCAATCACTTTTTGTTTATCAATATGCTTTGGTAATGGCAGTTGCACCAATATACCTGAAACACTGTCATCTTGATTTAGTTCTTTTATTTTTTCTAAAACTACTTTTTCTTGAACACTGTTAGGGTATCTGATAACTTCAGATTTCAAACCAACCTCAATAGCAGATTTCTCTTTATTACGAACATAAATTTGACTTGGAGCCATATCTCCAATTAAAATTACGGTTAAATTAGGAACTTTATTATATTTAGTTTTTAATTCTGCTACTTCTTTTTTTAAATCTTCTCTAAGATCAGCAGCTGCTTTTTTTCCATCAATTAGAATCATAAATTTTTAAAATATTAGTGGCGCAATGTAGAGCTTCATACACATTTCTACAAACCAAATCAATAGAAGCAATACAACAGGGGAAATATCGAGAGAACCTAGATTGGGTAAAAATCGTCTTATTTTATTTAAAATTGGGTCGGTTAAACGATATGATAACTCTAAAATAGAATACACAAATTTATTTTGTGTATTAAGAATATTAAAAGCTATTAACCAACTGATAACAACATTTGCTATTACAACATAGCTATAAATTTTTAAAATTTGTAAAGCTAAATAAAAAATAGCAATCATTTCTTTTCGATATAAATTGACTGACTTGGAAATGCAAAAGATGCTCCGTTAGCTTCAACTATTTCCTTAGTTGCAATTGCTAATCTCTCTTTAACCTCCAACCAATCATTCCAGCTATTAGATGCTGTAAAACATCTAACCAACAAATCGATTGAACTATCAGAAAACTTTTCTATTCTAACTGCAACACCTGCTGCATGATTATAATCTTTACTATTATTGATATACTTTTCAATTTCATCTCTTACTTTTTTTAATTGATCAATCGTGGTGTTGTATTGAAGAGTTATCACCCATCTGATTCTCCAATTTGAAGTTTCACTTACATTCACAACTGCATTTTCAGCAAATTGAAAGTTGGGAATAATAGCTAAAGACTTGTCAAATTTTCTAACAGAAGTAGATCTAAAGCCAATTTTCTCTACAATGCCTTCAATAACTCCCTCAACCAAAATCCAATCTCCAATTTTAAATCTTTTTTCGACTAAAACTAAAATTCCAGAAATTAAATTTTTAAATAAATCTTGCGCCCCTAAAGCTACTGCCACACCAAACAATCCAAGTCCTGCTATAATTGGTCCAATTTTAATGCCCCATAATTCTAATACTGCTGCTAGACCAAGAATAAAAATTAATATTTTAAGAGATTTAATTATCCAACCAATTAATTCTCTTGTTAGCAATTGATCTAAACCACTTAATATATAAGAAACTGGTTCTACTATTTGATGAATGATCCAAAAGATTAATATTGTAATTAAAGTTCGATTAATTGTGTCTACTACTTCTCTACCATCAATAGAAAAAGACATATAATAACTTGCGATAAAAAAACCCAAAACAATTGGCAAAAATCTAGCTGGACCAGTTAAAGAACTTACAAATGTATCATCTAATTTATTAGTGCTTTTTTTTGCAATTAATTCTAATTTTTTTATTATTATTTTACTGATTATTCCTCTGAATATTAAAAATATAAAAAATATTCCAATACCAATTAAAATTTCAAAAATATCTACTCCTAAAATTCCTTGCTTCCATACAGATAAGAAAACCTCAGAAAAGTTATTAATTAGTTCCATAATTAAATTTTATATAACAAAAATTCTTCTTCTCCAGGATTAAAAAGAAATATTTTTTTCCACTTGATTTCATTTAATATAGACGAGGCTTTCTCACCAATACACATTAAATTAGTATTCATCCAAAGACTCTCTAATTGATATCTTTTAATAAAATTCAAAAAACTAACTGCGCTATTTTGAGAATAAATATATGTAATATCAGGCATTTTTAACTTTAATTGATCAACAAATTTTTCATCAAAAATCTCTATATGATTAGTTCTGTAATTAATTATTCTTTCAACAACATATCCATCATTGATTAGTTGTTGGTCTAGATCGACTGATATCTGTTCCCCACTGATATATAAAATTTTTCCATTATTTTGATTAAAATTTCTTAAAATTAATTCTCTTAAGTTTCTTACATTGCCTTCTGCTGCAATTACATTTTGAAATCCAAAACTCCTTGCTTTTTTTTCTGTTGCAGAACCTACACAAAAACAAAAACAATTTTTATCCAAGTCTTTATGACTCAAATACTTAATTGCATTTGCACTTGTAAAAATAATTGCCTTATAATTTTTTATAAGGCTTTGATCATATTCAATTGGCTCTACACTCAAGAGTGGCAAATGAGAAACTTGGTGTCCAAGATTACTAAAATTAACTATCATTTCTTGACTATCTTCTAGTGGTCTTGTTAATAAAATATGCATATTATTTTTTATATGAGTTATTAGATATTTTTTTTAAATATTTACCCATTTTAACACCTAAAGTCTCAGCATTTTTTATTAAATCAGCATCTTTATGGTAAAATCTTTGGGATCCATCTAGTGAAAATAATTCTGCCTCTAAGTAAATTTGATTATCCTCTATTGTTGCATATGCTCCAACAGCTGTCTCACAATCTCCTTCTAGAACTTTCAATATATTTCTTTCCGCAAGAACACTAAAATGAGTTTTTTGATCATTTATTTTATCTAAAATTGATATTACTTCATTATCATTTTTTCTACACTGTAATGCAATGACTCCTTGTCCAGCACTTGGGATAATTTCTTTTGTTGAAAATATTTGTGTAATTTTATTTTCTAGCATCAAAGATTTGATGCCTGCATAAGATAAAATTATTGCATCATATAATCCATCCTCTAATTTTTGAATTCTGGTGTCAACATTGCCTCTGATAAGTTTGCAACTCAAATCATTTCTAATTTTTTTAATTTGAAATTCTCTTCTAAAAGAAGAAGTGCCAATAATTGCATTTGGTTTTAAGTCATTTAATTTTAATTTATTGTTAGAAATTAAAATTTCTCTCGGATCATTTCTGGATAAAAATGAATTTGTGTGTAAATCAATATTTTCATTTGCTGGCATGTCTTTAAGAGCATGAACGGCAATATCTATTTCTTGGTTTAAAAGTTCATTTTCAATATTTTTTGAAAATAACCCTTTGCCACCTATCTCTGATAATCTTATATCTTGAACCTGATCGCCCTTAGTAACAATCATTTTAATCTCTATTTCAGTATTTTCTATTTCTGTATGTTCTAATATTGCAGACTTCGCCCTATTTGCATAAATCAAAGCTAACTTACTTCCTCTAGAGCCAATAACTATTTTTCTTTTTTTCATTAATTATTTTATATTTCCTTCTTGTAATGAGATTGTACAATTAATAGAAACTATTTGAATGAGTAAAAAACCATTAATTCTTGGAATAGAATCTAGCTGTGACGAAACTGCTGCAGCAATAATCAGTGAAAATGAACAAGGATTACCAATAGTTTTATCAAATATTATTTCAAGTCAAGTTGATGTTCATAAAGAGTTTGGAGGAGTTGTTCCTGAGCTTGCTGCAAGATCACATTTGGAAAAAATTGATTGGATAGTTGATAGAGCAATTAAAGATAGTCAAATTAATATTCAAAACATAGATGCAATAGCATCTACAGCAGGACCAGGGTTAATTGTTTGCCTATCTGTAGGTTTAAGTTTTGGAAAAACTTTGGCATCAACATTAAACAAACCCTTCATAGCCGTTAATCATTTAGAAGGTCATGCGCTTAGTCCTAAATTAAATTCAAATCTTAATTATCCGTATTTGTTACTTTTAATCTCTGGTGGCCATTCACAATTTTTAAATGTAAAAAATTTGGGAGACTATAAAAGACTAGGAACAACTATAGATGATGCACTTGGAGAGGCTTTTGATAAAACCGCAAAGCTTCTTGGAATAGAATTTCCTGGAGGTCCACAAATTGAAATATTAGCAAAAAAAGGAGATCCTAAAAAATTTGATTTGCCAAAACCAATTTTTAATAAAGGTGGATGCAATTTGTCTTTCGCGGGATTAAAAACTGCAGTTTTAAGAATTTCCAAAAATATAAAAACTGACCAAGATAAATTTGACCTTGCCGCATCATTTCAAAATACAATTGAAGAAATTTTATATAAAAAAACAAAAATAGCTTTTAGAGAATTTGAAAAAATAAATGGTATTAATCAAAAAAAATTTGTAGTAGCCGGTGGTGTAGCCGCTAATAAAAATATTAGAAATATGTTGATTAAACTTTGTGAAGAAGAGTCTTATGAATATATTTTTCCACCACTGGAACTATGTGGTGATAATGCTGCGATGATAGCAATGGTTGGACTTGAAAAATTTAAATTACAAAAATTTGATAAGTTAGATCATCCTGCAAAACCTAGATGGCCACTTGATGAAGATGCCTTGTTTTTAAAAGGTGCAGGTGTTGAACTATAATGCAATATTGGTTACTTAAATCAGAACCCGATGTTTGGTCAATTGATCAACAAAAAAAAGCTGGGGTTAAAGGAGCAACCTGGGATGGAGTTAGAAATTATCAAGCAGCAAAAAATTTAAAAAGTATGAAACAAGGAGATCTTTGTTTTTTTTATCACTCAAATATTGGAAAAGAGATTGTTGGTATTGTTGAAGTGATCAAAGAAGCTTATTTAGATAAAACAGATAAATCTCAAAGATTTGTTGCTGTTACAGTTAGGTTTAAGAAAAAATTAGATAAGCCTGTAACACTAGAAAGTATTAAAAATAATAAGAAATTAAGCCATTTATCCTTAATTAGACAAAGCAGATTATCCGTAATGCCTATAGACTCTATAAGCTGGAAAATTATAAATAACATGAGTAAAATTTAAATATAAAAAATTCCTATGCCCTTAAAAAAAAAAAATAAGACAAAAAAAAATATTTCAAAGAAAGTAAAAAAAACTTTTAAAAAAATAAAAAATCAAAATATTTCAAAGGATCAGGAGCTTATAATTAAAACTAAACCTGAATGGGTGAAAGCTAGTTTGGCAAGTAAGGATCAATATGAAAAAAAATATTCTGAATCGATTAAAAATAATGATGAATTTTGGAAAAAAGAAGGAAAAAGAATTACTTGGATAAAACCATATAAAAAAATTAAAGATGTTAAGTATAGTAAAAAGGAAGTTAATATTAAGTGGTTTGAAGATGGAACTTTAAATGCCTCTGCAAATTGTATTGATAGACACTTAAAAGATAAAAAAGATAAAACTGCAATTATTTGGGTTGGTGATGATCCTAAAGATACACAAACTATTACCTACAAACAGCTTCATCAAAAAGTTTCAAAGGCTGCAAACGGTCTTAAAAAATTAGGAATTAAAAAAGGAGATCGAGTTACAATTTATTTAACTATGATCCCAGAGCTAGCTATTTTAATGTTAGCTTGTGCAAGAATAGGTGCTGTTCATTCTATTATTTTTGGAGGTTTCTCAGCAGACTCTATTTCAGGAAGAGTTAATGATTGTGAATCTGAATATATTATTACAGCTGATGAAGGTGTTAGAGGCGGCAAAACAATTCCACTTAAAGCAACTACCGATGAAGCTTTAAGAAAATGTCCAGATGTTAAAAAATGTATTGTAGTTAAAAGAACAGGTAATCCAATAGACTGGGATTATGATCGAGATGTTTGGTATCATGATCTAATTAAAGATGTTTCAAATAATTGTGAGCCTGAAGAAATGAATGCGGAAGATCCATTATTTATTTTATATACATCTGGATCAACTGGAAAACCTAAGGGAGTTTTACACACTACAGGTGGGTATATGGTTTATGCATCAATGACCCATCAATATATTTTTAATTATAAACAAAAAGATATTTATTGGTGCACTGCAGATATTGGTTGGGTTACAGGTCATAGTTATATTATCTATGGACCTTTAGCGAATGGTGCTACTACCCTTATGTTTGAAGGTATTCCTAACTACCCAGATACTTCGAGATGGTGGCAAATTATTGATAAATTTAAAGTTAATATTTTTTACACAGCCCCTACCGCAATTAGAGCGTTGATGCGTGAAGGTGATAAACCAGTTAAAAAAACTTCTAGAAAATCTTTAAAACTTTTAGGCACTGTCGGTGAACCAATTAATCCAGAAGCTTGGATGTGGTATTATAAAATAGTTGGAAATTCTAATTGTCCAATAGTTGATACCTGGTGGCAAACTGAAACTGGAGGAATTATGATTGCTCCACAAACGGGAGCCATGAATTTAAAACCAGGATCTGCCACAAAACCATTCTATGGCATTAAACCTGTTTTAGTTGATCAAAAAGGCAATGAAATTAAGGGTGCTGGTGAAGGAAGATTGTGTATAGCTCAATCTTGGCCAGGGCAAATGAGAACCGTTTATGGAGATCATCAAAGATTTATAGATACTTATTTTTCTCAATTTGATGGAAAATATTTCACCGGTGATGGCTGTCGAAGAGATAAAGATGGATATTATTGGATCACAGGAAGAGTGGATGATGTAATTATTGTATCAGGACATAATTTGGGTACAGCAGAAATTGAAAGTGCTTTTGTAGCTCATCCAAAAGTTGCTGAAGCAGCAGTGGTTGGCTATCCTCATGATATTAAAGGAAATGGTCTTTACTGCTATGTAACTTTAAATGTTGGCGAAAAAGAAAATGGAGATCTTGAAAGAGATTTAAAACTTTGGGTTAGAAAACAAATTGGCCCACTAGCTACACCAGATTTAATTCACTTTACTCCAGGATTACCTAAAACAAGATCTGGTAAAATTATGAGAAGAATTTTAAGAAAAATTGCAGCTAACGAACATAACCAATTAGGGGACACAACTACTTTAGCAGATCCAAGTGTTGTAAAAAGTTTAGTTGAAAATAGAAAAAATATTTAAAAATTAATTAAGTCTTCAAATTCTTTTTTAATATTATCCCATTTTAAAATCATAGAATTTAAAACTATTTTTCGATCTAATGTTTTCAATTCATCTGCGATGGGAGACCAGTGATACAAAGATAAAGCACTGTCGTTAAAAGGTAAATTCTGAAAATGGGTGTCCCAATTTATTTTATTTAATTTTTCTAAAAAACTTTTTTCTGCTCTTTCTTTAATATCATTTGGTAATTCATTATTTAATTCTTCCTCCAAAATTTCTTTAAAGACTTCATTGGCTTTTGAGGTACCATCAAATATTTGATGAGCTTTAAGGTAAGATAAACAATACAAGTTTAAATCTTGGATAGCGTCTACATAAATATTCCATTTAGCTTTATTGACTGAAGTTAAGAAAATTTCATCATTAAACATCAAAACGTATTTTGCACCCATTCTGGTTTTAAGATAACCATAAAGAGTAGTTTGACTTACCCAGGCAGATTTTTTTTGAACAAAATCTTTTAAATCCTGAATATTTGTAATTTTTTTTTTAGGTTTTAAACTTTTTATAACCGGCGCAAAAAATTCACCAAAATATTTCAAATCACTTAGTTTAAATTTAAATAAAGACATTTTTCTTGTTATAGTTGTTTTTACACTAAAAACTGCCCAAAATGATTATTTTTTAGTGTTTATTTCTATTTAATTATGGGTAATCTTGATTCTTTAAACCTATAGGGAGGAAAAAAATGAGTAACAAAGAAAAGCACTGGGAAAAAACCAGGGGACTGATGTGGATAACATTAGCCATCTGGTTCTTTTTTGGTTATGTCGTTTTTATGTTTGGAGTCAAGCATAAACTCTGCAAGCTTTTTGGGATATCCGCTAGCATATTATATGTGTGCCCAGGGATCTCTGATTGCTTTCGTCGTGCTACTTTTTTGGTTTGCAAACAAACAAGAAGCTATTGACGAAGAGTTTGGTTTTGCCGAGAAGGAGGACGAATAATGATTAAAGGAAAATTCATAGATAACTTACCGAAAATCTACGGAATATACACAGGAGGCTTTTTAGCATTCATCATCTTGATGGCGATTGCTGAGCAAATGGGTATGGACGCTAAGACTATCGGTGTGTGTTTTGTTGCCTTTACAGTTTTGATATATGCCTTAATTGGTTGGTTATCACGAACTGTTCAGGTTGACGCGTACTATGTTGCTGGACGTCAAGTTCCAACAGTTTTCAATGGTATGGCGACTGCGGCTGACTGGATGTCAGGTGCTTCGTTCGTAGCAATGGCTGGTGGAATTTACTTTGGTGGTTACACTTATATGGCTTTCTTGGTCGGTTGGACTGGGGGATACATTTTAGTATCATCACTTTTAGCACCATATTTACGTAAGTTTGGTTGTTACACTGTGCCAGATTTTATTGGAACAAGATATGGTGGATCTTTAGCTAGATTCTGTGCTGTAGTTGTTTTGGTAATAGCTTCTTTCACATACGTGACAGCTCAAATTAACGCAACAGGAACAATTGCTTCTAGAGCGCTTGGAATACCGTTTGAGTTAGGTGTCTGGGTTGGATTGATTAGTATTTTGTTATGTTCAATGTTAGGTGGTATGAGAGCGGTTACTTGGACTCAAGTAGCTCAGTACATCGTATTGATCATTGCATACTTGCTACCAGTCTTCTGGATGAGTAACAAAAATGGTTTTGGTTTCTTCCCTCACCTAATGTTAGGTGATGAAGTTGGCACGAATCGCTGCTCTTGAAGCTCAATTTGGTCTAATAAAAAATAGTGCCGACAGCATATCGCTGCTGCGGGTGTACCAGGTGGTTTAGGATCTATTTCTAGTCGCTCACTCTGCGGTACCTGCGGGTGGAATGGCTGCTTGGAAATTTATTTCATTAGCAATTTGTATGATGGTAGGAACTGCTTCTTTACCGCACATCCTAATGAGATACTTTACAACTCCATCAGTGAAGTCAGCAAGAAAATCGGTAGCTTGGTCGCTATTCTTTATCTTCTTGCTATATTCATCTGCACCAATGTTAGCAACATTATCTAAACTACAGTTAATGGATCCATCATTAGCAACAGGTATTATCGGTAGATCTATTGCCGATGTACAGGCTCTTGAATGGGTACAAAACTGGTCTGCTGCTAAACAAGTATTCATAGCTGACTTTAACGGAGACGGTGTTCTTCAGTTAAATGAATGGTTTATGAGAGGTGACGTAGTAGTTTTAGCAACTCCTGAAGTTGCTGGATTACCATATGTAATCTCTGGACTTGTTGCTGCGGGTGGTATGGCTGCTGCCATGTCAACTGCGGATGGTTTAGTTCTTGCTATCGCGAATGCTTTATCTCATGATTTGTATTTCAAAATCATTGATCCAAAAGCAGACGTTGCAAAAAGACTGATCGTAGCTCGAGTACTTCTAGTAATAATCGGTGCCGCCGGCGCATATATTGCATCAATGAGGATCACTAGTATCCTTGGTGCAGTTGCTTGGGCATTTGACTTTGCTATGTCTGGATTGTTCTTCCCACTTGTTTTAGGTGTATGGTGGAAGAGAGCAAACAGAGCAGGTGCTATCGCAGGTATGGTTTTAGGTCTTTCTGCAGGAACAGCTTATCTAATCTATGTTGGTCCTAATTTTATGGCTCAAACACCTTGGTTAGGTATTGACAACTTACGTTTTGGTATCATCGGAGCACCAGTTAGCTTAATAGCTATGGTTGTTGTTAGTTTAATGACTGACGCACCAGATAAAGCTACTCAAGCAATGGTGGACGAAGTTCGTATACCAAGTGGTAAAACTATACTTAGCAATAAGTAACATATAATTAATTTTAAGGGGCGGTTTATCCGCCCCTTTTAAATCGCCTTTAAACTATGCCAATATATATTTTAGTAATCGATTATATCTTAGGACTGATCATGTGGACTTTGATTGGTAGATCAGCAATGAATTTATTTCAAAGAGAAGACTCTGAATTCTTTTTCATGAAGATTTTTGTAAAATTAACAAACCCAGTAATAAATTTATTTAAATTTATTACTCCAAGTTTTCTTATTCCAATTTTTGTACCTTTATATGTTGCATGGTTTTTCTATTTATTCAGATTTTATGCAATGCCTTACTTTTTAGGTTACTCAGTAATGGGTATGCTATCTTTTCCTTTGGAAAGTGAAATAGCCCAAGAAATTTATCGAATTTTTGGTAAAAATTAATTCAAATTCAAATTATAATTGATAGTAATAGGTTTATACATTCAATGAAAAAAATTCAAATTTCTCCATCAATATTATCTGCAGATTTTAGTCAGCTTGGTAATGAAATTAAAAGACTGGAAGAAGGTGGTGCTGATATGATTCATGTTGATGTTATGGATGGTCATTTTGTACCCAATTTAACTATTGGACCTCCAGTTATAAAGGCTCTAAGAAATCACTGTTCGTTAAAATTTGATGTTCATTTAATGATCTCACCTGTTCACAAATATATAGATGCTTATGCAGATGCTGGCGCAGATATTATTACTATCCATCCTGAGGCAACAGAAGATTTAGAAAAATCTATATTAAGAATTAAAGAATTAAAAAAGAAAGTTGGAGTGTCATTAAACCCTGAAACTAAAATAGATTTAATTTTAGATCATTTAGACAAAATTGATTTAGTTCTAATAATGAGTGTAAATCCTGGTTTTGGAGGACAAAAATTTATGCCTGAAGTTTTATCTAAAATCAAAGAATTAAAAAAAATTCAATTAGAAAAAAACATTAATTTCGATATTGAAATTGATGGAGGAATAAACTTTGACAATTACAAATTAGCAATTGAGGCAGGAGCAAATATTCTTGTTTCTGGTACTACAATTTTTAAAAGTAATAACGGGGACATTAAAAAGAATATTGATTTATTAAAAACAGAATAAATTAATGATTTTTAAAAATCCTTTAAAGTATTTCAATCAATTTTCTAATAATTTTTTAAATCAATTTAGAAATATTTATTTAAAATCTAATTTTTACGACAAAAAGATTTCTAAAATTTACAATGATAAACTTGAATATAAACCAAGCCCTCATCTATTATCTTCATTAATTAAGTATCAATCAAAAAAATTTAAAATTGATGATCTTTCATCTGAAATGTTATGGAACCAAAAGAATATTAGTGAAAAGGAATTCAAGAGGTTAAATAACTTTTTTTGGTTTTTTAGCTTAGATCTAAAATCTTCCAAAAAAACTACACAAACAATAGTTCATAATTGGATAAAAAATAATTATAAATGTAATTCCAAAAGTTGGGAATTTGATATTACTGCTAAGAGAATAATAGCTTTGCTATCTAATTATCATCTAACTTTTGAAAATAGTGATAAAGCATACCAGGATAATTTTAATGGTATAATTCAGAAACAAACCAACCATTTAATCCAAGAAATAACCAAATCTAAATCTATTGAAGATAAAATTATTGGTTGTGCATCAATAATTTTAGCTGGTCTTTGCTATCAAAATGAAAAAAATTATCTTTCATATGGTTTAAGTGCTTTAAAAAGGGTTGTAGATACCTCAATTGATAATCAAGGTTTTCCAAAATCGAGAAGTATCAAACAGTTAATATTTTACCTAAAATATTTTATTTTAATAAGGGAATGGATCAAGGAGTCTCAAAATCCTATTCCTGAGTTTATCGATGAAACAATTTATTATTTAGGTCAAGGTTATGCTTTCATGTGGCAAAACATAGAAACAGACCTATTATTCAATGGCAACAATATTTCAAATAATCTTGAATTTGATCAATACTTAAAAAGATTGGGGTATAAATTTTCTAATCAAAGTAATGATTTTAGTGGCTATACCATTTTAAAAAATAAAAAAATATCCTTAATAATGGATATTGGACCTAGTCCAGGTAAAGATTTTTCCAAAGAGTATCAGTCTGGGGCCTTATCTTTTGAAATTGTTTCAAATAATAAAAAATTAATTTCTAACTGCGGTTATTATAATGGAAATAATATTAAACTAAATGAGCTATCTAGATCAACGGCTACACACAGTACTCTTTTAATTGAAGATAATTCATCTTGTAAATTTTTAAAAAATACAAGATCAAAATTTGAAGTTGAAAAAGGTTTAAAAATTCTGAAAAAAAACATTGTACATGAAAAAAATTATTGGAAAATTAATGCAGCCCATGATGGTTATTTAAAACAATTCAATTCTATTCATGAAAGAGAAATCGAATTTTATCCTGAACAATTTAAGTTTGTTGGCAATGATAAAATCATCAACAAAAATTCTAATAAAAAGCTTAAATTTGATATTCGTTTTCATCTAGAGCCGAATACAAAAGTTATGAAAACTCAAGATAAAAAAGCAATCTTGATTGATTTAGAAGATGAAGGTTGGAAATTTACCTGCGATAACTTTGATATAAACATTGATAATGGCTTATATTTCGGTAATAAAAATTCATATACTGAAAATCAAAATATTTTTATTACTGGTTTTGCAACTAGTGAAATTGAAAATATTAAATGGGAACTAACTAAATTAAGATGAGCAAAATAAAAAGAGCCCTTATATCTGTATCTAATAAGCAAAATCTTAAACCACTACTTCAAAGTCTAAAAAAAAATAAAATAGAAATAATTAGTTCTGGAGGCACTTTTAAAGAAATTAAAAAACTAAAATTTGATTGTACAGAAGTATCAGAATTTACTAACTCACCTGAAATTTTAGAAGGTAGAGTAAAAACGCTTCATCCAAAAATTCATGCGGGAATTCTTAATAAAAGAAAAAATAAAAACCATCAAAATGATCTAAAAAGAAATAACTTTGAAAATATTGATTTAGTAATAGTTAATTTTTATCCATTTGAAAAAACTCTAAATAGTACAAATGATCATAAAAAGATTATTGAAAATATTGATGTTGGAGGCCCAACTATGGTGAGGGCTGCAGCTAAAAATTATAATGATGTTACTGTGATAACTTCCCCAATTCAATATGATGAGTTAATTGATCAACTAGATAAAAATAATGGATCTACTACCCTCGAATTTAGAAAAAAAATGTCGCAAATTGCTTTTACTGAAACAGCTTACTATGATGCAGTAATTTCAGATTACTTTAACAAAGTATCAAATACTAATTTTCCTAAAAAAAAATTATTCTATGGAAATCTTGTTGAAAAATTAAGATACGGTGAAAACCCTCACCAAGAAAGTGCAATATATTCCAAACATGATAATTTAAGTATCAAACAAATTCATGGCAAACAATTAAGTTATAACAATTATAACGATATTTTTGCAGCTTTAACAATCTCTAAATCTTTGCCTTTAAATCGTGGAACAGTTATTGTTAAACATGCCAATCCATGTGGGGTATCAATAAAGAAAAATAACCTTGAAAGTTATCAATCAGCTCTTGCTTGTGATCCAACAAGTGCATTTGGAGGAATAGTTTCTTGCAATTTTAAAATAAAAAAAAATTTAGCTTTAGAACTAAATAAAATTTTTCTAGAAGTAGTAATTGCAAATGGTTTTGAAAATGATGCTCTAAAAATTCTTAAATCTAAAAAAAATCTAAGAATTATTGATGCTAAAAATTTTGCACTTAATGAAATTATAAAGTTTACTTCTACTAATGAAGCAATTTTAACTCAATCTGAAGACTTAGCAAAATTTAACATTAATAACTTTAGAATTGTTTCAAAAAAGAAACCAAACAAAAATCAATTAAATAATCTAATTTTTGCTTTGAATGTATGTCGATATGTAAAGTCTAATGCAATTGTATTAGCTTCAAACGAAACAACTGTTGGTATTGGTTCTGGTCAGCCTAGTAGATTGGATAGCTGTCAAATTGCTATTGATAAAATGAAAAAATTTATTAATCCTAAAGATGATATCGTTGCAGCATCTGATGCTTTCTTTCCATTTGTAGATGGAATTGAAAAATTAGTTCAATCTGGCGTAACAGCAGTGATACAGCCTGCTGGTTCTATAAGAGATAAAGAAATAATAAAATTTGCCAATGAAACCGATACTGTATTAATTTTTTCTAAAACAAGACATTTTAGACATTAGTAATTTGATCAATTTTAGCAGCTAAGATAAAATCATTTTCTGATAAACCATCTATAGCATGTGTAGTAATTTTAATAACAGCATAACCCCAACCAAAATTAATGTCAGGATGGTGCCCTTCTAGCTCTGAAATTTTACCCACATGATTAATAAAACTTTGGCTTTCTAGAAAATTTTTAAAATTAAACTTTTTTTCTAAAAAATAAATTTTGTTTTCATTTTGAATAATATCCCATCCATCAACTTTTTTTTGATATTTGTGAATTTCAGACACATCAAAAGGGATAACTCCGCCCTCACAGGGAACACATTTTTTATTTATAAGATCGCTCATTTTTGAACTATTTTGGAGCGGGCAAAGGGGGTCGAACCCTCGACCTTCTCGTTGGCAACGAGACGCTCTACCACTGAGCTATGCCCGCAATTAAAATATTTAGTATAGTTAGACGCTTTTTTTAATTCAAGCAATATTAATTAAAATATGATATATTTTAAATTTAACTTATATGAAAATAGAAGACTTACCTAAAAAAATACCAGTTTTTCCACTCAGTAATTTTATAATTTTTCCAAAAACTGCTGTGCCATTAAATATTTTTGAGCCAAGATATATTGATATGATTAATGATAGCATGAAAAACAACAAACTTATTGGAATGATACAACCAAAAACCTTAAAAAGTTTAATGAACAAAATACCAGAGCTTCATCAAATTGGTTGCCTTGGGTAAAATAACTACTTTTCAAGAAACAGATGATGGTCGTTATTTAATAGAATTAAAAGGAATAATTAGATTTGAAATTATAGAAGAGGTTCTTAGCAACAAAAAATATAGAGAATGTCAGGTTAATTTCAAAAATTATTATCATGATTTAGATAATCAAAAAGAAGATATTAAAATTTTCTGATTTAGAATTAATTTTTAAAGATCTTAAAAATTTATTTGAAAAAAAAGGTTATGTAATAAATTGGAAAGCACTAGAAAAACAAAGTCTTGATGAAACTATAAATGCTTTAGCAATGGCATCACCATTTTCACTAGAAGAAAAACAAATATTGCTTAGAGACTAAAAATTTAAGTTTAAGAAAAACAAAAATAGCTGAAATACTAAGTACTTATTCCTATGACAACTTCAACAACACAACAATTCAGTAAGCTTATAAAGATAAACCTTCATCTGCAAACTTAGTAAAAATTTCTTTAAAATATTTATTTTTTCCTAAATATTTAAGTGACTGACTTATAAACTGTCCCTTAATTTTTCTTTCTTGATCAAAAAAATTATAAATTAAATCTATACCTTGGCTAAAAATAAAATTTCTATGTTTAGTTTTTTTTTCAAATTCATAGAAAATTGAAGAATTTAATTCTAAACCTAATTCAATTTTATTATCAATTAATTTTGATAGATCAATAATATCTCTTATTGTCATATTAAATCCTTGACCAGCGAGAGGATGAATTTTATGAATTAAATCTCCAAAACATAAAATATTTTTGTAATAATAATTTCTTAAATTTAATGATTTTAGTTTAAATGATTTTTTATCTAAAATTTTTAAAATTGAATATTTTGTATTATATTTATTAATTAAACTCTCTAGATCAACAGACTTATTGGTATTTATTGAATAAACAATGGAAGTTTCAGAATTTGAAATAGGTAGAAAAGCTATAGGTCCTAATTTTGTAAATATTTGTATCGCAACTTGATTATCAATTTTTTGGTGCTTAACAATAGCTGTATGTGCAACACTTTTATATTCTTTTTCTATTTTTTTTGAAAAAAATTTTTTTGTTATTGAATGATCTTTATTGCAATTAAATATCAAGTTGTATTTTTCAATAATTGAAAAATTATTATTTCTAATTGATTTTTTCTTAAAAAATTTATTACTTTTCAAGTCTATATTTAAATTTTTATAAAGTTGATCATTTCTTATTATTGAAAAAATTTTGGAGTTTGTTTTTTTAAACTCAAGAATTTTTTGATTAGGTAAATTTTCAGTATAAATTTCAATATTACTTAATTTCCAGGAAATTTTTTTAATATCCAAAATTTTATGGGTAAAAAAATCAAAGTTTTTTTTTGTTATTCCAAATGTTCTTGATTGAGAATAATTAATTGCTTTATCTTCTGATAGAAGATCAACATAAATACATTTGTTAACTAACATTTTAGCAAGTGCTAAGCTAGTTAAGCCATCTCCTAATATACCTACTTTCATAATAATTTTTAATTTTAACCTCAAAATTTAGATGATACAAAGTGATTAAACTGATTCACCATTTATGGATATAAAAAAAATAGCAAAAAATTCATTGAATTTTACATTAAATAGATTGATAGAAATTTTTGGTATTTTGGTCTCAATTGCTGGAATATTAATATTTTTAGCATTATTTACTTATTCCGCGGAAGACCCAAATTTTATATTTCCAGATAATACAGAAATCAAAAATTTATTAGGATTTCAAGGTAGCTTTACCTCGGATCTACTGTTTCAATCTTTTGGTTTAGCGGCTTATCTTTTGCCAATTACTTTTTTTTTTACAGGTATAAATATTTTATTAAAAAAAGAGTTTTTTCTCATAATTGAAAATTTTTTCTATTCAATTTTATATTTAGTATTTGCTGTTTTGTTTCTAAATCATTTTTATAAGGAAGCTTATACTTTATATATTAATGGAAATGGTGGTTTTGTTGGAATTTATTTAGATCAAACTTTTTTAAACACATTAATTAATATTAATGAAAATATTTTTTACTATATTTTACTAATTTTTGTAATTTTTTTCTTTTTAGCAAGCATCAATTTTAATCCTAAAACTTTTTATTTAATTATTAAAAAAATTTTTAAATTAATTTTTAAAAATAATGAAAAAAATTATACAGACAAAAGTGAACTAATTAGCGAATATATACCCCAAGAAGAGATAAAAAATTTAATTCAAGAGGACTTACCATTTATCAAAGCAGAAAAAATATCTTCATCATCTAAACTTAAGTTTAAATTACCAACAATTGATTTGTTAAAATCTCCTAGTAAACAAGAGCGTGAAAAAAATAATGATGATGACTCAAATGATCCTGAGTTTTTAGAGAAAATACTTTTAGATTTTGGTGTTAGTGGAAATATTAAAAAAGTCAGTCATGGTCCAGTTGTAACTCTTAATGAATTTGAACCCGCTGCAGGAGTTAAGGTTTCAAAAATAATAAACCTATCAGACGATATCGCGAGAAATACTAGCTCAGAATCAGCAAGAATTGCAACTATACCAGGAAGTAATACCGTGGGCATAGAACTACCAAATTTATCTAGAGAAAATGTTTATTTAAGTGAAATTTTAAATAACACTGATTTTAAAAAAAAAGATATCAAACTGCCAATTGCACTTGGTAAAAATATTTCTGGTTTACCTGTAGTGGGAGATCTCGCTTCAATGCCTCATCTTTTAATAGCTGGAACAACAGGTTCTGGTAAATCAGTTTGTATTAACACTATTATTTTATCCCTTCTTTATCGACATACTCCTGACAAATGTAAATTCATTCTAATTGATCCAAAGATGTTAGAATTATCTACATATGAGGGTATCCCACACTTACTTTGTCCTGTAATTACAGAAGCAAAAAAAGCTGCTTCTGTTTTAGGATGGGTTGTAAAAGAAATGGAAAGTCGGTATCGGCTAATGACTAAAGAAGGAGTTAGAAATATAGATGGCTATAATGATAAACACTCACTTCCAATGCCCTATATAGTTGTTGTGGTTGATGAAATGTCTGATTTAATGTTGGTTGCTGGTAAGGAAATTGAAAATTATATTCAAAAATTGTCGCAAATGGCTAGAGCAGCTGGAATTCATATTATTATGGCAACTCAACGACCTAGTGTTGATGTCATAACGGGTACAATTAAAGCCAATTTTCCAACCAGAATTTCTTTTCAAGTAACTTCTAAAATTGACAGTAGAACTATTTTAGGAGAACAGGGTGCCGAGCAATTATTGGGTAAAGGGGATATGCTTTATATGTCATCTGCAAATAGAATAGTAAGAATTCATGCACCATTTGTTTCTGAAAATGAAATAGAAAAGATTAATAACTTTCTTAGATCTCAAGCAGAGCCAGACTATATTGATGAAATACTTAATTTTGTTGATGAAAAAGAATTAGGAAACAATACTGAAAATCAAGGAGACAAAGATGAACTATATAATTCTGCCCTTGAAATAATTAGATCAGAGGGTAAAGCCTCAACTTCTTTTTTACAGAGAAAACTTCAAATTGGATATAATAGGGCAGCCAGAATTATTGATATGATGGAAGCAGAAGGAATTGTTAGTAAAGCAAATCATGTTGGTAAAAGAGATGTTTTATAATGATAAAAAAAATTTTTATAATTTCTTTATTATTTTTTTTTTCAAAAGTTAGTGCCTCTATACAAGGATCAAATAATTAATGAATTAAAGAAGATAAACAATTTAACTTTTGAGTTTGAACAAAGAATAAATGAAAAAGAGGAAAAAGGAAATTGCACAATTGAATATCCAAAAAAAATATTTTGTGAATATTATAAATCTAATAACAAAATACTTATATCAAATGGTAAATCACTAGTAATTAAAACTAACAATCAAGGAAGTTACTACCGATATCCATCTAGACCAAACTCCTTTAAATCTAATTTTAGATAAAGAATTTTTAATTAATAAAATTATCGATTTAGATGAAAGAATAATCGATGAAAGTTATATAAACTATACAATTTTAGAAAATGATTATGAAATTAACATTTTTTTTAATAAACAAAATTTTAATTTAGTTGGGTGGCAAACTTTAGATATTTATCAAAATTTAAATATGACATTTATTTCAAACTTAAAAAAAAACCAGAAAATAGATAAAAAAATATTTAACTTACCTAATCGATAAATTTTTATATAAAGACAGTTTCCTGTTTAAAAATTTTCATTCCTCTTGATAAATAATTATTTAATGCATTGTCATGATCTAGCGAGCATGTATGCACCCAAACTCTATTAATTTTTTGTTCAAAGCATTTTTTGATTGCAAATGATAATAAAAAAGAACCTAATTTTTTATTTTGATACTCTTGCAATAAACCAAAATAAGCTATCTCAAATTCATTTTTCTCATTATGAAAAATAAGCTCAAAGTATCCACATATATCCTCATTTTTTTTCAATATATAGGTTTTAACTTTTTCACTGGATACATAATCAATCCATTCTTTTTCACTCCAAACTAACCTATCAATCCATTGGTGGTCCTTACCTATATTTTTATAGAAAAATTTATTTAATTGAAAGTTTGGAGGATTTAAAAAATAAACAGTATATCCAATAGGTGGGGTTAGTGTTTCTATCAGTTCATTTAAAGACTTTATCTCTAAATATTTTCTTTTGATCTCTTTTTTCACTCAACCATTTTACCAACTCTTTCACCACCAAATAAATGAAAATGAAGGTGAGGCACCTCTTGACCACCATGACTACTTATATTGGTTAATGCTCTATAACCATTGCCTACTTCTGTTGAAATACCAAGCTTTTTTGCCACCAAATTAATACCTTTAAATAAGCCCACCATCTCTTCAGAGGATGCCTTTAAAGCTAAAGTCATCTAAATCAATATATTTTCCTTTAGGAATCACTAAAGCATGAATTTTCTTTTGAGGATTAATATCATAAAAAGCTAAAACAAAATTATCTTCATAAATTTTTTTACAAGGAATTTCTCCTCGTAATATTTTAGCAAAAATATTATTATCTTCGTAACTCATTTCTTTCTTTTTTCAAGTTCAGACATAACATCTTCAATCTTTATTTCATTTGCTTCTAAATAAATTAACAAATGATAAAAAACATCAGCAGCTTCATGAATTTTATTTGAATTTTCTTCTACTGCTTCAATCAATTCATCAATTTCTTCTAATACCTTTGCCCTACTTAATGATTTATCGGATAACAACTGATTTGTGTAAGAACCATTTATAGGTGTTTTTTTTCTTTCTCTAGCAAGATTTATTAAATTTTCTAAAGTATTTAACATATTAAATTCTAACAGGAATTCCTTTTAAATCCAAATATTCCTTCGCTTGCATTATAGAATATGTTCCATAATGAAATATCGATGCTGCAAGTACTGCACTAGCATTACCTATTTTTATTCCATCAACTAAGTGATCTAAATTTCCAACACCTCCAGATGCAATAATTGGTATATTAATTTTTGAAGAAATATTAGACATTAACTCAATATCATAACCTATTTGAGTTCCATCTCTATCCATAGAAGTAACCAGCAACTCTCCTGCCCCACAATCTTCCATTTTTTTTGCAAATTCTATCGCATCAATACCTGTTTTATTTCTACCTCCGTGAGTAAAAATTTCCCATTTATTATTATTTTTTTTTGCATCAATCGCAACTACTATGCACTGAGATCCAAATTTTCTTGAACTCTCAACAATTACTTCTGAATTTTGTACCGCTGCAGTATTTATTGATACTTTATCTGCACCACAATTTAATAATTTACTAATATCATCAACGTTTTTTATGCCACCTCCGACTGTTAAAGGCACAAAACATTTTTTAGAAGTTCTCTCTACCACATCATAAATTGTATCTCTATTTTCATTTGAAGCAGTAATATCTAAAAAACAAATTTCATCAGCACCACCATCACTATAAATTTTGGCTTGCTCAACAGGGTCCCCTGCATCTTTTAAATCAACAAAGTTAATACCCTTCACGACACGCCCATTTTTAACATCTAAACAAGGTATTATTCGATTTTTAAGCATCTATTTCACCAGCTAATTCCTCAAGTTTAATATCACCATCATAAATAGCCTTTCCAACTATTATACCTTCAATGTTTTTATTTAAACTTTTTGCTTTTTTAACATCATCAATTGAAGACACGCCACCAGAAATAATTACTGGACAATTTGATATATCGGCTACTTTAGAAGTTTCTTCAAAATTTGGGCTTTGCTTCATTCCATCTCTATTAATATCAGTATAGATTAATCTACTTGCCCCATAATCATTTACCTCTTTAAGGTAATCCAAAGTTAATTGGTTTGAATTTTCTTTCCACCCAGAAACAGATAGATATCCATCCTTAGCATCTAAGCCTAAAGCAATTTTATTAGGAAATTTTTCACACGCTTCTTTTAAAAAGTTTTTATTTTTTATAGCAGCACTACCTAAAATAACTTTTTCTACACCAGCATCAGCATATTTTTTAATACTATCAATACTTCTAACACCACCACCTACTTCGATTTTAAAATCAAATTTATGAACTATTTCTTGAATAAGATCTAGGTTGATGGTCTCACCTGTTAAGGCTCCATCAAGATCAACAATATGTAAATTTTTAAAACCATGCTCTTTATATATGCTAGCTTGTTCAACTGGTGACATTTCGTATTCTGTTTTGTTATTAAAGTCTCCTTTAACTAACCTCACACACTTTTTATCTTTAATATCAATTGCTGGAAAAATTTTCATTTTATAAATTAATAAAGTTGTGGATAATTTGTAATCCAATTTTATCACTTTTTTCTGGGTGAAATTGAGTTCCAAAAATATTTTCTTTTTCAATAGCACAAACAATTTTAGACGAGTAATCTGTTGTTGCAGAAATTACATTTTTATCCTCTGGTATAAATTCATAACTATGAACAAAATACATGTGAGAATCATTTTCTATATTTTCAAAAATTTTACTATGCTTAACTATATTAATTTGATTCCAGCCAATATGAGGAAGTTTGTACTTTCCGTTCTGATTATCTATTTTTGATACCTTTCCAGATATCCAGCCCAGTCCTTTTGTTTCTATTTCTTCATAACCAATATCTGCAAACATTTGTAAACCAACACAAATTCCTAGAAGAGGTTTTTTATTAGTGACTGCAAACTCATTAAGTGTCTCCACTATGCCATCTATGTCATTTAATGCTTCAATGCAGCTCTTAAATGATCCCTGCCCCGGCAAAACTAATTTATCACTTAACTTAATCTTATTTAAATCCGAAGTTACTTTAATATTAACTTTATCTTTAGCGACTTCTTTAAAGGAATTTATTACAGAGCTGATATTTCCTGAATTATAATCAACAATTGTGACATTCATTAAACTTATAATGAGCCTTTAGTTGATGGAATACTTTTCTTGCTTCTGGGATCCATCTCTAAAGCTGCTCTTAATGACTTGGCTAAAGCCTTATAACAAGACTCGATAATATGATGGCTATTATCTCCATAGATATTTTCAACATGTAGAGTAATGCCCGCTGCTTGTGAGAAAGCTTGAAACCATTCTTTAAATAATTCGGTATCCATCTCACCAAGTTTCTCAACTTTTAATTTTACTCTCCAAATTAAATATGGTCGATTTGAAACATCGATTGCAACTCTTGTAAGAGTTTCATCCATTGGAATAATTGTATGAGCATATCGCCTTATACCAACAAATTTTTTTGCGGCTTTTTTTAAAGCTTCTCCAATTGCTATACCCGTATCTTCTGTTGTATGGTGCAAGTCTATGTGGGTATCTCCTTTTGCTTTAACTTTTAAATCAATCAAAGAATGTTTAGAAAGTTGTTCCAACATATGATCTAAAAAACCTATTCCAGTATCAATTTTATATTGACCCTTCCCATCAATATTAACTTCAACACTAATGCTGGTTTCTTTTGTTTTTCTTGAGACTTTTCCTTTTCTAGCCATATATTCGAAAGGTATATATAGATTATTCAATGATATCAATATTAGTAATTACTACTTGAAGAATAAAAATTAATAGCCATTTATAAATTATGACAACAATAGTATTGGTAAGAAAAAATAATGAAGTTGTAGTGGCTGGTGATGGTCAAGTAAGTATGGGCAACACTGTAGTTAAAAGTACAGCTTCCAAAGTTAGAAAAATTGAGAAAAGAGATGTAGTCGCAGGTTTTGCAGGATCAACTGCGGATGCTTTAGCTCTATTTGAGAGACTTGAAGCTAAAATAGAAAAACATGCGGGCAATTTATCGAGAGCAGCAGTAGAGCTAGCTAAAGATTGGCGAACTGATAAATATTTAAGAAGACTTGAAGCATTGATGGCTATTGGTGATAAAAATAATAGCTATATCATTTCTGGAACAGGTGATGTTTTAGAACCTGAGGGAGATGTAATTGGAATTGGTTCAGGTGGAAATTATGCTTTAGCCGCTGGCAAGGTATTAATGGAAACTGATTTAAACGCAGAAGAGATTGCAAGAAAATCAATCAAAATTGCTTCGGAAATTTGTGTTTTCACAAATAACAATGTGAGTATAGAAAAAATATAATGGAAAATTCAAACGTTACGCCTTTGGTACCAAAAGAAAAAAAAACCGAAAAAAATTCTTTAGTCAGCTCTTTATCTCCAAGAGAAATTGTTTCTGAACTTGATAGATTTGTGGTTGGACAAAACCAAGCTAAAAGAGCTGTAGCAATAGCATTGAGAAATAGATGGAGAAGACAGGCATTAAAAGGTGAAATGAAAAATGAAGTTTTGCCTAAAAATATATTAATGATAGGGCCCACAGGCGTTGGAAAAACAGAGATTTCTCGAAGACTTTCAAAATTAGCAGAAGCACCTTTTGTAAAAGTTGAAGCAACAAGATTTACTGAAGTTGGATATGTTGGAAGAGATGTTGAGCAAATTATAAGGGACTTAGTTGAAATTGCTATTTCAATGGAAAAAGTAAAAAAAAGAAAAGAAGTTTATGCTAAAGCACAAAAGCTAGCAGAAGAAAAAGTTCTTGATGCACTTGTTGGGGCAATAAGGCAAGTTTAGCTACAAGAGAAAGTTTTAGAAAAAGATTACGAAGTGGAGATTTGGATGATAACGAAATTGAAATATCCGTAAGTGAAAGTGGAAATAGTGGAGCTTCTTTTGAAATCCCTGGAATGCCTGGAGCCAATATTGGTATGATAAATATTGGAGATATGCTTGGTAAATCAATGGGCAATAAAGAAAAAAAGAAAAAAATGAATGTTAAAGAGTCTCACGACATTTTAATAAACGAAGAGTCTGATAAATTAATAGAACAAGATAAAATTATTAAAGCAGCAAAATCATCAACTGAAAATAATGGTATCGTTTTTCTTGATGAAATTGATAAAATTTCTGCAAGAACAGACCGAATTGGTGGTGATGTTTCTAGAGAAGGTGTTCAAAGAGATTTATTACCTTTAATTGAGGGAACTACAGTGAGTACTAAATATGGACCAATTAAAACTGATCACATCCTATTCATAGCTTCAGGTGCATTCCAACTGGCAAAACCATCAGATCTATTACCAGAACTACAAGGAAGATTACCAATTAGAGTTGAGCTAGAAGCTTTAACAAGTGATGATTTTAAAAGAATTTTAAAAGAACCTGATTTTAGTTTGATTAAACAATATGTGGCTCTTTTAAAAACTGAAAATGTAGAGTTAGAGTTTTCTGAAGATGGCATTGATACTATTGCCAATATCGCTTCAGAGGTAAATGCTTCTGTTGAAAATATTGGGGCACGAAGGTTGCATACAATAATTGAAAAAATTTTAGATGATATTAGTTTTACAGCTACTGATAGATCGGGTGAAAAAATAATTATCAATAAAGAATATATAAATAATAATTTAAAAGATCTTACAAAGAACTCTGATTTATCAAAATTTATTCTTTAAGATTATTTAGGTTTTTTTAAAAAAATATAAAAAGCTCCTGACCCACCATCTTCAATTTTAGCCTCGCTAAATTCATATATTTTATTCATTAAATTTTTATCGTTTTTTATAAATTCTGGAACAGAGTGTTTTAAAATACTTAAATCTTTAGAAACATAAGGATTTTTCTCATTTTCTGAGTGTAAACCTTTGCCAGTCACTACAATTAACTTATTTATTCCTGCTATATAACTTTGACTGATAAAATCACTTATTTTTTGGTTGGCTTGATCTAGTGTGTATCCATGAAGATCTATAGATCTAACTTTTTGTCTATAAATTTTTTTTAGATTGATATCTTTATTTTGAAGTTTTTCTTTTTTGGAGAGAAAATTTTCCCAATCTTGTTTATCTTTTTCTGAAATTTTATCGTTCAATTAAGTTAAAGTGTCTACTAATTGCCAATTAGGATTTTTAGAGCTTATATTTCTCGAAAAAATCCAGGTATCATAAATTTTTTTAACTTTCTCTGGATCACCAGAAATAATCTTTTTATCTTTATCTCTAATACAAGTTATAATTTCTGCCACAAAATCAACAGTAACTTCTAAAATTTTATCTATCTGTTTGTGCTCTTTAATTATAGCCGATTCAATTCCTATAAAAGTAATCTCAGCAGAATGTTGTTTCTCATTTCTTTCTAATAAAGCATTATTAAATTGATCTAAAATTTTTTTACTTAATAAGGGTTTGCTAGTAGTGAGTTTATTATCATTATCACTAAAATCAGTTATAATTGTTTCGTAAGCTATTTTTGCACCTTTTAAAAATTCTTTTTGCGCCGTGTCATCAAAAATTTCATTAGATTTTATTTTTTTTTCAATATTTACATTTTTTAAAATTTCCTCAAATTGAGGGGCCGATTTTCCATCAAAGCCTGTTCTTTTTCCCAATATTCCTCTTAATCTCAAAAAAATAAAGCCAGCAATCATTGCTAGCAAAATGATATCAATATACTCAAAACTATAATTCATCTCTTAATTGTAATTACTAAGTTGATTAATTTCAATGGGCAATTTAGACTAAAAAAATGAAACCTGTTTTATTATCAATAATTTTAATCCCAGTTATTGAAATTTATCTTTTTATAAAAATTGGATCACAAATAGGCGCATTTAATACAATTTCCTTAATATTTATAACTGCTGTAGTGGGAATATTCTACGCACGATATGAAGGATTAAATACATTCAAAAGTGGTTTTGCTCAATTATTAAAAAACGAAATTCCTGCTTATGAATTAATTTCAGGTGCAGCGATTGCTTTTGCCGCACTATTATTAATCATTCCTGGTTTTGCAACAGATTTTTTTGGTTTTTTATTAATTTTTCCATTTACAAGAAAAATTATATTGAATCAATTTTCAAAAAAAATTACTAAAAATGATATTAAAAAAAATAATTTTATTGATGGTGAATTTGAAGATATAGAGGATGACAATGACAGAAAAATTTAAAATTTTGGGAAATTATATAAGAGATTTATCCAGTGAAACTCCTGATATTGAGACTTATTTATTTGTAAAAGATTACATATCAAAATACCAACTCAATATTGACATTACATCAGCACCTTTAAAAAATAAAATGATAGAGATAAGTACAACTTTAAAATTTGAGGACAAAACTGAAAGTAAAAAAAAATCTTATTTTGAAATAATATTTGTAACCATAATTAAGATTAATGAAGAAATTACCGAAAAGAAAGAATTAGAAAAAATAATATTATGTGATGTGCAAACAAAAATATACCCTGACTTAGAAAAAACATTTTTAGATCTTCTGCATAATTCGGGGTATCCAGGTATTCAATTTCAAAAAAAAATAGACTTTGAAAATTTATATAATCAAAGATTTAATTAAAATAATTTTTCTTTAAGTTATTATTAAGATATTCTTTATGTTTTTTAAGCTCATCTTCACTTGGTGTGATAACTTTTTTAAAATATAAAATGTTTTTATCACTTTTATCTTGAGCAGAATTTTCACTATTTTTAAAATCAAGCCTTGGTTCTTTTTGATCTAATAAATTAATATAAACTTTGGCCAATAAATCACAGTCTATTAAAGCAGTGTGTTTAGTTCTTTTTGTGTTATCAATACTGTATCTTTTGCACAGAGCATCTAAGTTAATTGGAGAGCCTGGAAATTTATCTCTTGCCAAAGCTAAAGTATCAACGACTTCATTTTTGATTTTACTTTTACCTATTAAATTCAATTCATTATTTAGATGACTTAAATCAAATTCAGCATTGTGGATAACTAAACGTTTCCCATTAATAAAATCTAAAAATTTATCAGCAATTTCAATGAATTTTATTTGTTTGGATAAAAAATCATCTGTATACCCATGAACCTCTAAAGCTTTTTCTGAAACTTTAGTCTCTGGATTTAAGTAACAATGAAATGTTTTTTTTGTAGGAACTAAATTTTCTAATTCTATACAACCAATTTCAACTATTCTATGTCCGTCTCTGACCGAAATACCAGTTGTCTCTGTATCTAAAACCACTTCTTTCACTTATTTAACTTTCTTTAAAATTTTTTTTATATTATTTTTTGCAGTTCTAATTTTATAATCATTTTTAATTATAAAATCTGATTTTTTTTTTTTATATTTTAATGGATATTGTAAAGATTTAAACTGATTAATTAAAGATAGATTAAAATTTTTTCTTTTTTTTAATTGTTTTAATATTTGTTTTTTTTCAGCATCAATAAAAATTATTATATCATTTTTCTTATTTAACTTATTTTCAAAATAAAGCGGTATATCTAGCACTACTAATTTTTTATTTTTATTTTTTTTTAAAAAAACATTTAATTTTTTTCGTACAATTGGATGAACTATGCTAGAAATTTTTTTTAAGTTATCTTTATCAGCCATGATCGATCCAATTAATTCTTCTTTTTTAATTGGAAAACTAGAAAAATGATTTGGGATTTTTTTTTTTATTTTTAAAAAACAACTTTTATTTTTTTTATAAATATCAGCAACTTCAAGATCTGCATTAAATACAGGGTAATTGAATAAATTTGATATGAATGATTTACCACTACCAATATCTCCAACCACCGCAAATCTAATCATTATTTAAAAATTCTAATAAATTATTGTCAATTTTAGGTAAAAAACCATGCCAAATTTCAAAAGCTTTTTGTGCCTGAAATAATAACATCATTTTGCCATTTATTATTTTGTGCCCTGATTGTTTAGCTTGTTCTAAAAATTTAGTAACTCGAGGGTTATAAATTAAATCATAAAAAATTTTAGGATTATTTAATTCCTCAAAATTAAAATTGATGTGATCATCCTTATTCAATCCAAGACTGGTTGCATTAATTACAATATCAAAATCAGGTATTTGTCCCCACTCTACTATAATAATTTCTGGATATTGTTTTGTGATATAATCAGAGTTTTTTATCGTTCTATTTGACAAAAAAATTTGATTTATATTTAAATTTTTTAATGCTTTAATAATTGAAGGCACAACTCCACCTGCACCCAAAATAAAAGCTTTTTTATTTGCTATGTCGCAATTTTCATATTTTAGAGATAACTCAAATCCCTGAACATCGGTGTTATCACCGTAAATCAAATCTTCTTTTTTAAAAATTGTATTAACAGACGAAGTTTCTTTTGCAGTTTTAGATAAATTTTCAACAAATGGGATTACTTTTTTTTTAAATGGAACCGTCACGTTCATTCCCCAAATCTCACCAGATTTAATTTTGTGTAAAATTTCTTTAATTTGATCTGCCCTAGGTTGAAATTTTTCATAAATTGCATCTATATTATTTTGTTGAAACCAATAATTGTGTAATTTGGGAGACAAAGAATGGGAAATTGGACTTCCAATAATCAAGTGTTTTTTCATTCTATAAATTTTTTAAATATTCCTTAATTTTTTCAATAGGTAAGCCCATGATAGTATTTTCATTTCCCTCTATTTTTAAAAACAAATCTTTGCCGGCACCTTCAATTTGATAGACATTGTAAGCATATAAGGCCTTATCTGTTAATTTTGCCAAGTAATCCTCTAGTTCAAACATTTCAAAATTTTTCATAGTCAACTTTGCTTTATCTGAATAATGCCAAATCATTTTTCCATTTTTTGATAAACAAACAGAGCTAATTAAAAAATGATGCTTGCCGTTAAGTTTTTTTAATATTTCTAAAGCTTCACTTCTATTTTTGGGTTTTGAAATTATTTTGCCTTCTAAATCTATTACGCTATCAGCCCCCAAAACTATCTCATCAATTCTTTTAAGGCTAACCTTATTTGCCTTGAGTTCTGCTAAATTTTTAGAAATTATTTCTGGTGTTGCGCCTTCTTTAACTAAACTTTGTTTTACAGGTTCTTCGTCAACATTGGAGGGTTCGACTTCAGAATTAATACCATTTTTACTGAGAATTTGTCTTCTAATTTCACTCTTTGATGCAAGTATAATTTTATTTAGCATTATAAATTTCGTAAATTTTTATTATGGAAGCTGCTGTTTCCTCTACAGATTTTCGAGTAACGTCTATCACTGGCCATCTATATTTTTTAAATGTTTTTTTTGCTTCTTCTATTTCATATCTTATAGTGTCTATATCCACATATTTTGTGTTTTCTATTTCTTTTAAATTGGTTAATCTATTTTTTCTTATATCAACTAGTCTTTCTGGTTCAGCGGTTAGTCCAACAATACAATTCATATTTGGTAATTTTTTCAATTTTTCTGGAATTGATTTTTCATTTACCAGTGGAATATTTGAGGTTTTATAACCCTTATTAGCTAAGTAAATTGAGGTGGGTGTTTTACTTGTCCTACTAACACCTAATAAAATAATATCTGATTTTTCGATTTCATTTGTTAAATTTCCATCATCATGGTTCATGGTAAATTGAATTGCTTCTATTCTCCTATAGTACTCATCATTCAAAGCATGCTGACCACTTGGTTGGTGTGAAGCTTTTTGATTAAGAAGTTTAGAAAAGCTTAATATTAAATTTCCCAAAACTCCAAAACATGGAATTTTTTTTTCGTCACTTTTGTTAGCAAGATATTTTGCTAAATTATTATCTACAATTGTGTATAAAATAATTGAATTCTTATTTTTTTTTGCATCATCTAAAATTTTTAATATTTGATTTTGAGTTCTAGTAAAAGAGTATGAATGAACTTTGTATTCTATATTAACAAATTGTGCTTTAAGAGCTAAAAATATTCTATCTAAGGTTTCTCCTGTAGAGTCAGAGATTAAATAAATTTGATATGTATTAATCATTAAATAAAATGTTAGTAACTTTGTATTATTTTAGCTTATTTACACAATTTTAGTATTTTGTTTTTAATGTTGTAAAACCTAGCTTTTATTAACAAAATTTTAAATGTGAATTAAGTTATTTTTCAAATGAATAACTAAACAAAATAGTGTTAATTTGCCTTATTTACTCACTTTTTTTAATATTTAAATGTTAATAAGTTGTTAATAAAATGTTATTTAAAATTAATCACCACTATTCACACTCTATAACACTAATACAATACTTATATATTTAATTATTATTATGTCTCCAATACATCAAACAATATTAAATAAAAAAACATCTAATCCTCCGATATGGATAATGAGACAAGCAGGAAGATATTTACCTGAATTTAGAAATATTAGAAAAGAAAATCCTGATTTTATTAAATTATGTTTAAATGAAAGTCTTTCCTCAGAAATTACATTACAACCTCTTAAGAGATTTAAATTGGATGCTGCAATAATTTTTTCAGATATTTTAATGATACCATACGCGTTGGATCAAAAAGTTGAATTTAAAAAAAACTTTGGTCCAATTTTAGGGGACTTTGATTTCAACCATTCATCACAAATTTCAGAAGAAAAGTTTTTTAACAATTTAAAACCAGTCTACAACGCAATTAATCTAGTAAGTAAAAACGAACTATTGAAAGAAAAAAACACAATTGGTTTTGTTGGAGCTCCTTGGACTTTGTTAGTCTATACAATAAACAAACAATCACCTAAAAAAAATATTAATAAAGATTTTTTTAAAAATGATTTATTAATAAAGGATATTTTAAACCTTCTAATAAAATTTACAAAAATACACATTAAAAATCAGGTTGAAGCAGGAGCTAATTTAATACAAATATTTGATAGTTGGGCAGGTTTATTAGAAAAGAGTGATTATGATAAATATATTTATAATCCTACTTTAGAATTAGTAAATTATGTTAAAACTTTAAAAGTTCCAGTTATATGTTTTCCAAGAGGCATTAAAGATTATAAAAGTTATTGTGAAATAGTTAAACCCGACGCTGTAAATATAGATTATGATGTTGATCCACATGAAATAAAAAAATTAATAAAAATACCTATCCAAGGCGGATTAGACCCCAAAATGCTTCTAACCGATAAAGATAATTTAAAAAAAGAAGTGAACAAGTATTTGGAAATATTTAAAGATCATCCATATATTTTTAACTTAGGGCACGGAGTTTTGCCCGAAACAAATCCTGATATGGTTGAATATTTAGTTAATATTGTAAAAGATTATAAATGAAAAAAGCAATAATTTTATTTAATTTGGGTGGTCCAGATAAAATAGAAAATGTTGAACCATTTTTATTTAATTTATTCAACGATCCAGCAATTTTAAATTTACCAACAATTTTAAGATATCCCCTTGCCAAATTAATTGCCAATAGACGCGCCCCTACAGCAAAAAAAATCTATGAAGAGCTTGGTGGTTCTTCGCCCATTTTAAGGTTAACGGAAGAACAATCTTTTAATTTAGAAGAAAGTTTAAATAAAAATGATTCTAACCATGAATATAAATGTTTTATTGTAATGAGATGCTGGCACCCAAGAGCAACAAAAGTTGTTTTTGATGTAAAAAAATATAATCCCGACGAAGTAATATTATTACCATTATATCCACAATATTCTGCTGCAACTTCTGGATCTTCAATTAAGGAATGGCACGATGTTTGTAGTGAACACAAAATTAGTTATAAAACAAGCACGATTTGTTGTTATCCTACAGACAGTAGTTTTGTTAACGCGCACACAGGAGAAATTTTAAAAAAAATAAAAAATCTTCAAAACTTTAAATTAATTTTTTCAGCTCACGGATTACCTGAAAAAAATATTAAAAATGGAGACCCATATCAATGGCAAGTAGAACAATCGGTCGACAATATTGTTAAAAAACTAAATATAGAAAATTTAGATTGGATATTAAGCTATCAAAGTAGAGTTGGTCCTTTAAAATGGATTGGGCCATCAACAGAAGATGTAATTATTGAAAATTCTAAGCTAAAAAAACATATTGTTTTAGTACCAATAGCATTTGTTTCAGAGCACTCTGAAACTTTAGTTGAACTTGATATTGAATACAAAGAACTAGCCAACAAAAATGGCTGCGAAAATTATACAAGAATCGCAGCGCTTGGAATCAATGAGGACTTTATAAAATCTTTATCTGATCTTATTATAAATAAAGAAGATTATAATTTTGATAATAAACTTTACCCACCCAAAATTCGTTGTCCAAATAATTTTAAAAAATGTCCATGTTTATAAAATGAATAGTTATTTATTATTTAAAAGTCTGCATTTAATATCGGTTATCTCTTGGATGGCAGGCCTATTATATTTGCCAAGAATTTTTGTTTATCATTCTGAAAATTTAAAAAATTTTGATATGACTTCCATTTTTAAAACTATGGAAAGAAAACTTTATTATTACATCATGATGCCGGCAATGTTTTTAAGTTGGTTTTTTGGGTTAATATTAATTTCTATTATTGGATTTGAAAATTTAAGTTTAGGGTGGTTAAAACTTAAATTAATATTTGTAATTTTATTAACTATTTATCACTTCTATTTGGGTAAAATTTTAAATGAATTTAAATTAGATCTTAATAAGAATTCTTCTAAATTTTTTCGATGGATCAATGAAATCCCAACCATTCTATTGATTTTGATTGTATTTGTTGTTATTTTTAAGCCAATCTTTGGTTGAAAAAACTTAAAAAGCCCTTATATTAAACCAATCTAACAAGTCTTAAATAAATCTCAAAAAAAATGAATATCCAAGAATTAAAATTAAAATCATCAGAACAACTTATTACTCAAGCCGAAGAACTTGGTATTGAAAATGCTAGTACTTTAAGAAAACAAGAAATTCTCTTTGCAATATTAAAAAAAGTTGCTGAAAAAGAAGAAATTACTGGTGCAGGCGTTCTGCAATTGCTTCAAGATGGATTTGGTTTCCTAAGAGCAATGGAGTCAAATTATTTACCTGGCCCAGATGATATTTATGTAAGCCCAAGTCAGATTAGAAAATTTGGTTTAAGAACAGGTGATACAGTTGAGGGTCCTGTTAGAGCACCAAAAGAAGGTGAAAGATATTTTGCTCTTTTACAGGTGAGCAAAATAAATTTTGAGGATCCAGAAAAGTCTAGGCACAAAATTGCATTTGATAACTTAACCCCACTCTACCCCGATAAACAGTTGGTCATGGAAATCGAGTCAGCTAAGCCAGATAAGAAACAAGATTTAACACCTAGATTGATTGACTTGGTCAGCCCGATTGGAAAAGGACAGAGATCAATAATTATCTCACCACCAAAAGCTGGTAAGACGATGATTTTGCAAAGTATAGCAAACTCAATAGCAAAAAATTATCCTGAATGTTATTTAATAGTATTATTAATTGATGAACGTCCTGAAGAAGTAACGGATATGCAGAGAACGGTTAAAGGTGAAGTTATAAGCTCTACTTTTGATGAGCCTGCTCAACGTCATGTGGCGGTAGCCGAGATGGTTATTGAAAAAGCAAAAAGACTCACCGAGCATAAAAAAGATGTGGTGATTCTTTTAGATTCTATAACAAGATTGGGTCGAGCATATAATGCAGTAATACCAAGTTCTGGGAAAGTTTTAACAGGAGGTGTTGATGCTAACGCACTTCAAAGACCCAAAAGATTTTTTGGTGCCGCAAGAAATATTGAAGAAGGCGGTTCTTTAACAATTATTTCTACAGCATTAATCGACACTGGTAGCAGAATGGATGAAGTTATTTTTGAAGAATTTAAGGGCACAGGAAATAGTGAAACTGTTCTTGATAGAAAAATTGCAGACAAAAGAATTTACCCAGCAATTGATATAACAAAATCTGGAACTAGAAGAGAAGAGTTGCTCTTCGATAAAAATGATCTGCAAAAGATGAATGTGTTAAGAAGAATTATAGCCCCAATGGGAACAATGGATGCTATTGAATTCATTAGTTCAAAATTGAAAGATACAAAAAATAACGCTGAGTTTTTTAACTCAATGAATAAACCAGCCTAAATTATTTAAATAAAAGTTTCTCAAAAATACAAATAAGAGTTTATAATCTGTGTATGACTATTTTTGCCCTTTCAACTGGACCAGGTGTTTCGGGTGTAGCAATTATTAGAGTCTCGGGCCCAGAAGCTAAATACGTTATTGAGCAACTCACTCAAAAACCTATACCGAAACCAAGGGTGGCAACTCTTAGAAAAATCAATAAAATCAACACTTCTGAGCTAATTGATGAAGGTATAATATTGTGGTTTCCTGCCCCTGAGAGCTACACAGGTGAGGATATGGCAGAAATCCAGGTACATGGTAGTAAAGCAGTAATTGACGCTATACACACTTCTCTCTCAGAAATTAAAAATTGTCGTTTAGCGGAACCAGGTGAATTTACTAAATTAGCATTTCAAAATGGAAAAATAAATCTACTAAAAGCAGAAAGTATTGCTGATTTAATTTCTTCTGAAACAGAAATTCAAAGGCAGCAAGCTATACGGATAATGAGTGGCAAGACAGCTGATGAGTTTAATTTTTTAAGAGATAAATTATTAAAAATTTTATCTTATGTTGAAGCAAAAATAGATTTTCCAGATGAAGATTTGCCTGAAAATATTTTGGAACAAATTAAAAAAAATTCGGATGAAGTTATAAATAAAATTAAAAAAATTTTAGATGATCAAAAGGTTGGTGAGAGAATTCGAGAAGGTTTTAAAATTGCAATTGTTGGACCAGTCAATGCAGGTAAATCAAGTTTAATAAATTATTTTGCAAATAGAGATGTCGCTATAGTTTCTGAAACCGCAGGAACAACTAGGGATGTAATTGAAACTCATTTAAATATAGATGGTTATCCAGTTATAATTTCTGATACTGCTGGCATAAGAGAATCAAAAAATGAAATTGAACAAAAGGGAATTAAACTATCTTTAAAAAAAGCAGTAGAAGCTGATCTTAAATTGGTTGTGGTAGATGCTAAAACTGTTGATTTTACTGGTATTTTAAAGGATTTATTAGATCAAAATGCTATCTTAGTTTTAAATAAATCTGATCTTATATTTAAAGATTTGGGAGAAGAATTAAAAACATTTGATCATGTTTTAATTTCAATTAAAGAAAATAAGAATTTAGATAAATTAATTTTAAAAATAAAAAATAATTTAAAAAATAAATTTATCTCAAGTGAAGATATTTTAATTACAAGAGAAAGACATAGACAACACCTCATGCAGTGCCTGGAACATCTTAATAATTTTAATGATAAAAATGATATTGAAGATTTTGATAAAGCGGCAGAGGATCTTAGGTTGGCTACGAGACATCTTGGAATGATTGTGGGAAAAGTAGATGTTGAAGAAATTTTAGGTAGTATCTTTAAAGATTTTTGTATAGGCAAATAAGCTAGTATTTTCAACGCTTTTTTTCAATTTTAAGGTAAAAATTGATAATTTAATTATTCATTTTGAGCTAAGTATACATAACTTGTAAATTTAATAATCGGTTATAAATTTAGCTTATGAAGAATGATTTATCATTTGATGTTGTTGTAATTGGTGGTGGTCACGCTGGATGTGAGGCTGCGGCAGCATCAGCCAGATTGGGTGTAAACACTGCCCTATTCACTCACAAAATAGAAACTATAGGTGAGATGTCATGTAATCCAGCCATAGGTGGTTTGGGTAAAGGTCATTTAGTTAGAGAGATAGATGCTCTCGATGGTGTAATGGGAGATGTTGCAGATAAATCAGGAATACAATTTAGATTATTAAACAGAAGTAGAGGACCAGCTGTTAGAGGACCTAGAACTCAATCAGATAGATCATTATATCGTAAATATATGCAAGAAAAATTGCTAAACTATTGTAATTTAAGTATTTTTTCTGATCCTGTAATAAAGTTTATTTTTAATAAAAATTCTATAAGTGGTTTTGAAACTAAAGGTGGAAAAAAAGTATTATGCTCAAAATTAATATTAACAACAGGTACATTTCTTAATGGTTTAATACATATTGGTGATGAGAAAATTCCTGCAGGGCGTTATGAGGAAAAACCTTCGACAGGTTTAACCGAACAATTAGCAAAATATAATTTTAAAATTGGAAGATTAAAAACTGGAACACCACCAAGATTAGATTCAAGAACAATTAATTATCAAAACTTAGAAGAACAGTTCGCGGATGATGATCCTTATTTTTTTTCTTTCTTAACAAAAAAAAATATTAACAAACAAGTTTCATGTCGTATGACCTATACGAATGAGAAGGTTCACAAGATAATAGAAAAAAATTTATCTAAGAGCGCCATGTACTCTGGAAGCATAAAGGGAGTTGGCCCAAGATATTGTCCATCTATTGAAGATAAGATTGTAAAGTTTGCAGATAAGATGCGTCATCAGATATTTTTGGAACCAGAAGGCTTAAATGATCACACAATTTACCCAAATGGGATATCAACATCTTTACCAGCAGATGTTCAACAAGAAATATGTAATAATATCAATGGTTTAGAAAATGTAACTATAATAAGACCAGGATATGCAATAGAATATGACTACATAGACCCTAGAGAGCTATTTTTAACCCTTGAAACTAAGAAAATTGCTAATCTTTATTTGGCTGGCCAAATTAATGGAACCACTGGATATGAAGAGGCAGCTGCTCAAGGTTTAATAGCTGGAGTTAATGCAGCTTTATCATTTAAAAAACTTGAACCTTTTATATTGGACAGATCAGACGCGTACATTGGTGTTATGATAGATGATCTTGTTACTAAAGGTGTAGCTGAACCATACAGAATGTTTACATCTAGGGCAGAATATAGATTAACTCTTAGAGCAGATAATGCTGACCAAAGATTAACTGAAAAGGGAATATTTATTGGATTAGTTGGTATTGATAGAAAAAATATATATAGAGAGAAACAAGAAAAAATAGACAAAGTTTCAAAAATTATGTCTAAATCTTATATTTCTCCAACCAAAGCTAATTTTTTTGGAATAAAAATAGCTAAAGATGGTGTTTTAAGGTCTGCAAATGAAATATTAACTCAAAAAGAAGTTAATATGGATAAAATAAGAGAAATATGGAGAGAAATACCATTATTTGACAAAGAGATTGATGAGCAAATTGAAATAAACTCTCATTATAGAGGTTATTTGAAGAAACAAAATGCTGATATTTTAGCATTTAAGAGAGATGAAAATATGATAATTCCAGATAAAATTGATTATGATAGTTTGGCCGGTCTTTCAAAAGAAGTAAAATCGAAATTTAAGCTTATAAAACCAAAAACAATGGGACAAGCATTAAGAATTGATGGAATTACTCCAGCAGCTGTATATATTTTGTTGTCACATGTAAAAAGAAAGTCTATTAAGCATATAGCTTAATGGATCAAGAAATAATAAATTCATATTCGAAAATTAAAGGTTTAAATGTTTCACGTGAAACATTTATAGACTTTGAAGAATTTATATCTTTGGTTAATAAAAAAAATAAAGAAATTAACTTAATTAGTAAAAAAACAGGGGAAAATATTGAAATAAGAGAGAGACATGTTATTGATTCAGCACAAATTATTGATTTTATTGATTTAAATAGTATTTCTATAACAGATTTAGGAAGTGGGAGTGGAATGCCAGGGATAATTATAGCAATAATGTTAAAAAATATGAAAAAAGATATAAAAATTAATTTATATGAAAAAAGTCACCATAAAGGCCATTTTTTGAGAGAGGTATCAAAAAAATTAAACTTAAAAACGGAAGTTTTCCAAAAAAATATTTTTGAATTAAATAATTTGAAAACTGGAACCATAATGTCACGAGCATTTAAACCAATGCCAATAGTTTTGGATTTAGTTTATAAAAATTTTTCAAATTTTAAAAATTTAATTTTTTTTATGGGAGCCAATGGAAAAAAAATTTTTAAAGAAACTCTAAATGATTGGGATTTAGAATACTCAGAAAAAAAAAGTTTAACTAACGAAGATTCATTTTTATTGAACATTAAAAAAATTAAAAAAAAAATTAAAAAAAATTAAGATGCAAATAATTTCTGTAATAAATCAAAAGGGTGGGGTAGGAAAAACAACAACAGTTATAAATCTTGCTGCTGGATTATCTCAACAAGATAAAAAAATATTAGTTGTAGATTTGGATCCTCAAGGCAATGCTACCACAGGACTTGGGCTTTCAAATTTAGGAGCATCTGAGGATACAATCTATGGAGTGCTGAATGGCACAAAACAGATTTCAGAGGTAATTAAAAAAACAGAATTTAAAAACTTAGACATAGTAACTTCAAATGTTGATTTATCCGGGCTAGAAGTTGAAACAGCTGGCGATAGTAATAGGGCATTTATTTTAAAGCTTAAATTAACCGCATATTTAAATAATTCTAGAGGATCGTATGATTATATACTAATTGACTGCCCTCCTTCCCTGAGCTTACTTACAGTGATGGCTTTGGTGTCCTCAAACTCATTAGTTGTACCTTTGCAGACTGAATTTTTTGCTTTAGAGGGACTTACACAGCTTATGAAAACAATTGAAAGAGTAAAAATTAGTTTAAATCCCGAACTTAATATTAGAGGGATACTTTTAACAATGTACGATAAACGAAATAAGCTTTCATCTCAGGTTGAAAAAGAAGCTAGAGACTATTTTAATGAAAAAGTTTACTCTACCGTGATCCCAAGAAATGTCAGGCTGTCAGAAGCACCCTCTCACGGTATGCCAGTTTTAATGTATGATAAATTATGTCCGGGAAGCAAATCATATTTTAGTTTTACACATGAATTTATTAATCAAGAGACAAACATGGGAGGTGTAGCATAATGGATGCAAATAAAATTAAAAAAGGTTTGGGTAGAGGATTATCTTCTTTAATAGGAGAAACTAAAATTGAGTCTCAAAAAAATAAATTGGCAATTATTGAAATAATTCCAAATAAATTTCAGCCTAGAAAAAACTTTGATGAAGAAAATTTAAACGATCTTGTTAACTCAATTAGAGAGAGAGGAATTATTCAGCCTATTATAGTCAGAAAATCAGAAGATCAAATTTCAAAATATGAAATAATTGCAGGGGAGAGAAGGTGGCTTGCTGCACAAAAAGCTGGCCTTCATGAAGTTCCAGTTGTTATCACCGAAGCAGATGATTTAAAAAGTTTAGAATTTGCAATTGTTGAAAATGTTCAAAGACATGATCTTAACCCTTTAGAAGAAGCTCAGGGATATCAAAGGTTAATTAATGAGTTTTCATATGATCAAGAAAAAGTTTCAAAATTTATTGGAAAAAGCAGAAGTCATGTAACTAATTGTTTAAGAATATTATCTTTACCTGATGAGGTTTTAAAATTAGTTGAAGATAAAAAACTTACCAGTGGACATGCAAAAATTTTAGTTGGATTAGATAATGCTAGTTTTGTTGCAAATAAAATTGTAGATAAAAAACTCTCAGTTAGGCAAGCCGAAGCTTTTGTCAAAATATTTAAAAAAAAAACAAACTACACCAAACAAAAAGATCCAAACCTAAGTTATCTTGAGGATTCTATAACTAACAAAATAGGATTAAATGTTTTAATAAAAAATAAAAAAAATAATAAAGGACAGATAATAATTGAGTATAAAGAATTAGATCAATTAAATAAAATAGTTGATATTATTAAAAATAATTATTAGGCCTTAGGAGAAATTTGCTCGAATATAAAGTTCATCAATATACTTAAAGAGGATTGAGAATTCTTTTTTAGCTCTAATTCTACTTGGTTGATATTTGATATGAGTTTTTTAAGGATATCTGGTTTCCACCTTTGAAGTTGGAGCTTAACTGCTTCTTTCTCTTTCCAAAAAATAGGTGGTTTAGCTTCTGCAACAGTCATTTCTAAGTTATTATTTTTTGCGTAATTATTGGCTAATTTAAGTATTTTTTTTGTTTTTGTTAGAAAAGTTCTTATTATTATTATGCAGTCTTCATTATTAAAGTTATTTTCGTTAAGAATTAGTGACACCTTTTTTGAATTATTAATCAAACAACTATCTACTAGTTCAGAAACGCCGTGGTTTTCTATTAAATTTATTAGTTTTGACAACTCGTAAGTTTCAATATTTTTTTTTTTATATAAAAATAATTCGATTTTACTTAATTCATTTTCTAAAAACTCTCTATCACCATTACATTTATTGATGATTAAATTTATATTCGATTGGGATATTGAAATTTTTTTTTCTCTAAAAAATTTATTAGCTAAAAAAGACAAGGTTTGAGTTGTATCAGGATAAAATGGTATAGATATTAATTCTTTTTCTTTTTCAAAGAAACTTCTTAGTTTTGATTTTTTTTCTAAGCTTTCTGAATTAATTATAAGTATTAATCCATTAATTTTTTTATCATAAATACTTTCTATGTTTTTTAATATTTTGTCAGTTGCTCGATTAATTATGATAAGTTTTTTATTACTAAAAAGTGAGCTAGATAATATCTCATCCATAAATAATTCTTGATTCTCTAATATCTGTTTTTCATCTAATTTTTGAATTTCTATATTTTCATTCTTTGAAATGATTTTAGAGATTGTTTCTTTTTTTAAACCTTCATTTTTTCCATGAAGTAAATATAAATTATAGTTATTTATATTAATTTTATTGAATTCAAATTCTTTTACAATCATTCAAGGCGTGACAGCTGTGAAATTAGTTTATTTACAATAAGATTTGCTATATTTTGTTTGTTTGAACTCTCATAGTTTTTTTCAATTAGCTCATCTTCAAAATTTTCCATTGTGAATTTTTCTTTGAATATAAAACTTTTATTAATTTTTGTTGAAATTAAATTTATATTAGCTTCTATTTCAAAAAGAAAATTTGTTGTTTTGCCGGTCGAGTCTTTTGTAATAGAGTTTTTGTTATAAATTGTATTTATATTAATTTTATATTTTTCTGTTTTACTTTCTGATGAAAATCTTTCTAGAGAACTTTTAATATAATTATTTAATTCCCAGTCTCCATTTAAGGTAATTTCTTCAATATTTATAATTAATTTATTATTAGAGGAGTACATTGGAGAGTAACCACACCCTTGTAAAATATTTAAAACTATTAAAATAAAAAATAATTTTTTTAACATTGTTTTATAGTATTATATTTATTAGTTTATTGGGTATAAAAATCCTCTTTTTTATAACTTTATTTTCAATATATTTTTTAGTTGCTGAATTATTTTTTATTAACTCAAATAAATCTTTTTCACTTGTGTCTCTAATTGAATTTATAACCGCTCTTTTTTTTCCATTTATTTGAATTACATAATTTACTGAATTTTCGACTAATAGCTCTTTTATGCTTATTGGCCATTTAGAATTGTCTTTATTGCCAAGTATTTCAAGACATTCGTTAGCAAAATGTGGAATTATAGGGCTCATTGTAATAAGAATTTTTGAGTAATTCTCAAGCTAAAGAAGATTTTGTATATTCATTTTTTAATTCTTTAAATAAAGCTGAATGTAACTCATGGAAGTTAGCGACAATTTTATTGTAACTAAAATTTGTTAAATTTTTTGTTACATTATCAATAAAAATGTTTGTTATTTTTTCTAAATTATTACTAGAGTTAGAAGAGTGGTTAAGTTTTATTTGATTCTAGGAAATTAAAATGTAAATTCCATAATTTTTGAATAAATTTAAAAGATGCTGCAATTCCTTCCTCAGACCATTGCACATCTTTTTCTGGAGGACTGTCAGAAATTATAAAAAGTCGAACAGAGTCTGCTCCATAATCTTTAATAATTTTTTCTGGATCTATAGTATTTTTTTTTGATTTTGACATAGACTCTGATGGTCCAATTGTTATCTTTTGTGAAGTGTCTTTTTTTAAAAATTTTTTTCCATCTAAATCAATAATTTCTTCTGGACTAACCCAGTTATTGTTTGAGTCTTTATATGTTTCGTGACAAACCATACCTTGGGTAAAAAGTCCTTTAAATGGTTCACCTATATTTACTTTTTCATTTTTATATGAAAGTGCTTTTGTAAAAAATCTTGAGTATAACAAATGTAAGATTGCATGTTCAACTCCACCTATATATTGATCAACCGGCATCCAATATTTTATTTCCTCATAATCAAAACCATAATCTTTTTTATTTGGGGAACAGAATCTTAAAAAATACCATGAAGAGTCGACAAAAGTATCAAGTGTGTCGGTTTCTCTAAAATACTTTTTTCCAGCAATATTAATTTCTTTCCAATCTTTAATATCATCTAGTGGATTTCCAGTTTCCTGAAGTTCTTTTATTTCGGGAAGTTTTACAGGTAATAATTCTTTTGGAATTTTGTGTGGTTGGTTATTTTCATCATAGATGATTGGTATAGGGCACCCCCAATATCTTTGACGAGATATTCCCCAATCTTTAAGTCTAAAATTAATTTTTTTTTTCCCTAATTTTTTTTCTTCTAAATAATCTATAGTATGTTCAATAGATTCATCTGGACATTTTAAACCATCTAAAAAAGATGAATTAAAGATGTATCCTGCACCAGTGTACGCATCATCTTTTACAAGCAAATTCTTGATTATTTATATCTGGAGTTACTACAGTTGTAATTTTTAGATTATATTTTATTGCAAAATCTAAATCTCGTTGATCATGAGCCGGACAGCCAAAGACAGCCCCTAATCCATAATCCATTAACACAAAGTTAGCAAAATAAACTGGTACCTTTATATTCTGATCAAGTGGATTTATGGCCAATAGATCAGTTTTAAAGCCAATTTTTTCTGCATTTGCTAAAGATTCTTCTGTTGTGCCAGTTTTTGAGCAAGCATCTTTAAATTTTAAAAAATCGTTGTTTTGCTCATAGTATTTTGCAATTGGATGGTCAATTGAGAGTGCTAAAAAAGACATGCCAAATAGCGTGTCTGGTCTTGTGGTATAACATTCTATCTCATTAATTTTGTCTGAATTTTCAATCTTAAATTTTATTTCACATCCATAAGATTTTCCAATCCAATTTTTTTGCATAATCTTAACTTTATTAGGCCATTCCTTAAGATCATCTAATCCACTTAATAGTTCTTCTGAAAATTTCGTAATATTAAAAAACCATTGATTTAATTTTTTTCTTTCAACAAGCGCACCTGATCTCCATCCTTTACCATCTATAACTTGTTCATTTGCAAGAACTGTTTGATCAACAGGGTCCCAATTGACATAATTTTCTTTTCTATAAACTAGGCCCTTGTCATATAATTCTAAAAAAAATTCTTGCTGATGTCTGTAATAATCTTCAGAACAAGTTGAAATTTCTCTATCCCAATCAATAGAAAGTCCCAATCTTTTTAATTGAGATTTCATATTTTCAATATTTTTTTCTGTCCAGGTTTTTGGATCTAATTTATTTTGTCGTGCAGCATTTTCTGCAGGCATACCAAAAGAATCCCAACCCATTGGGTGTAAAACATTGTAACCTTGTAGTTTTTTAAATCGTGCTAAAATATCACCAATAGTATAGTTTCTGACATGTCCCATATGAATTTTTCCAGATGGATAAGGAAACATTTCTAAGACAATAAAATTTTTTTTTATTCTTATCTAATTTTGTAGAAAAGTTTTATTTTTTTCCCAATATTTTTGCCATTTTTCTTCAACTAATTTTAAAATTATATCTTTCCACTGAATTAAATTTATTAATTTATTAATTTTAGCAAGTATTACTTTAAGGTTTAAAATTTTTATCTTTATTTTCGTTTTTCATAAATAGTAGCTTTTTTTAAAATTTCTCTTTTTAATTCATTGATTAGAGTTCCATCTTTTTCTGATAATTGTACAATTAATTTATTATTACATTTTTTATTAAAAACTTTTAATATCTAATAGCATCAGCTCTAATTTCATTAGTTAAAAATCTTATAGAAATTTTAATACTTTCATTTGATTACTTGTCAGTTGAATACCAATCAGTTATTATAATTCCACCACTATAATTTACAGAAGCTAAAGGCATAAAATCAATAGTATCTAAGTGAAGCTCTCCATAATTCATTTGAACTTGCAAATTCAAAATTTCCACCACCATTGATTTTCTCATATGTCATATAATCTAAATCCTCTGCCTTCTTCAAGATTTTTTTTAACTCTTTTTCAGGATCTGGAGGATATTTTCTTGCATCAGCTCCAGGTAATTTTCCACCACAAGCATTTAAAAGATAGAGTATAAAAATTAAAATAATAAATATTATAAATTTTTTAATAATTAGCTCATAATGAATTTTTAGTATTAAATAATTAATATATACATATATAGTTAAAATCTTATAAAAATACATAATTATCAATATTTATTATGTTGCAAAAATGCAACACTTTTAAATTTTTATCAAAAATTATAAGTATTTTTTGATAAAATATTAATAATAAATGATATTATAGACCATGTTTATTATTAATAATAACAATTAAACATAAAGGAGTAATTAATATGAACAAATTTAAAAAAATAGGTTTATCAGCTTTAGCTGGTTCACTATGTTGCATATATCAGCTAATGCTGCTAGAAGTGAGCATGTAGCTGGTGGTGCTTCAGTTGACTATCTGACAAATCAATGATCAAACTGCTAAAGGTAATAGTTATTCATGAATGACTAACGTCATAACTTTCACTGGTTCAGGTGAAACTAGATAATGGTTTAACTGTTACTACTATCTATGAACTTGATGCTAGATGCAGGTGCTGATACTTCAGCTGCAGCTGTTTGATAGTCAGCAGTATTATCAATTGCATCAGCGAATATGGGAACTATTAACTTTCGCTGGTCACGGTGGTGATTCAGTAATTAGCTGGTTGGGATGACATAACTGCCTAATGCTTATGAAGAAGCTATGGGCTTATCGCTACATACTAACTGCTAGACTACAGCTGTAACATCGTATTAACGGTAGTCTGGTAACAACTTATGAGATATGACTCTACCATCATTTAATGGTGTTACTGTTCATGCTGTCATACTTACAGCTCAGCAAGCTGATACTGGTACAGTTGAGTGCTTATCAATGACTTAGGTATTACAATTACACCAGAGATGGTTGAAGGTTTAACTATTAGGTTATGCAATGGTGAATATGATGCAAGTAAGCTGCTACAATGCAGATGATGATGCTACACTATGTAGGTTAAATATGCTATATGGTCCAGTAACAGTAGGTTACCAAGCATCAGAATTATGATGCAACTACAACTGCTACAGATGATGATAGTAACTGCATTATGGTATTTCTTATGCAGTATAATGATGAACTTATCAATTTCTTATGGTACATTAGAATGCTGACTACGAAGGTGCTGCAACTAGTAGATCAAGAATCAACTGGATTATCTGCTTCATACACAATGGGTGGAATGACAATCAGCTGCTGCTATCGAGCTGAAGACTGATAACATCAGCTGGTAACTGCTGCTACATGACAGATAGATACATACGAAATTAGCTGTTTCATTTGCATTCTAATTTAATTTAGAATATTAATTAAAAAAGGCCCCTTTTTAGGGGCCTTTTTTTTATTCAAAATAAGAAATACCAGCAAATCCTAGACAATTAATAAGTTTTAATTTTTTTAAATTTTTTTTGAAATTCCACCTAAAGCAATAACTGTTTTTTTAGTTAAATTTAGAGATTAATTTAAATTTATTAATTCCTAAGAAAATTTTTATTTTTTTTAAATAATGATGAAATAAATAATAGCATTTACTTTTTGAATTTCTTTAATTCTAATTTCTTTAATATTATGAGCAGAACCTAATATTATAAAGTTTTTAGGAAAATTATAGCTTAAATGTGATATATTCTTTATTAAAAGAGGGTATATAAGCTCCATCTAATTTAAGATTAATTGCTAATTTAACATTATTTGCCAAATAAAAATTTATTACCTTTTTTTTTACAATAGTTTTTAAATTTTAAAATTAATTTTTTATCAAATTTTTTTCAGTATAATTTCTATAAATAATATGCAGTTTCTTTATCTTGTTTATTTATTAAATTTGTATCAAATTTATTAATAAAGTAATATTTGTATGGTAATTTATAATGCATAATTCTGTTCAAAATTTAATTAATATTAAAAAAAATATTAAATCTAAATTTAATTCTTATCAATAGAATAAAAATTATTGCAGTATCAAAAACATTTCCAATTGAAAATATTAAACCTTTAATTGATTATGGTCATATTGATTTTGGAGAAAATAAAGTTCAAGAAGCAATTGAAAAATGGTCTGAGATTAAAAATGACAATAATCTAATTAAACTTACATTTAATAGGAAAACTTCAAACTAATAAAGTAAAATATGCTGTTAAAATTTTTGATTATATTCATTCACTAGACTAATGAAAAACTTGCTAAAAAAATATGCAGATGAACAAATAAAACAATATAAAAAAATTAAAATATTTATTCAAGTTAATATTAGGTAATGAAGATTCAAAAATCTGGAATTAGATAAGTAGAACTTAGATGAATTTTATAAATATTCTGTTAAGTATTAAATTTAGACATAATTGGGATTAATGTGCATTCCTCCAAAGATCGAAAATCCAGAAAAATATTTTATAAAAGTTAAAAATATTAAATAAGAAGTTTAGATTTAAAAGAATTAAGCATGGGTATGTCAGCTGATTATATGGAAGCTATAGAATATCAGTGCGACATTATATTAGAGTTGGATCAAATATATTTGGAAAAAGAAATTAATATATTTTAATTTTAGTATTTTTTATTTATTAACTTTAACAATTATTAAAAAATCTTTTTTTTTAAGTGCTATACATCCTGCTGTTGGTTTATAATCTTTACGTTAGATGTAATAAATATACAACTTCCTTTTCCTGGAATAATTTTATTAAAATTATATTTTATTGGTATTAATAAATCATATTTGTAATCTTTTCTAAAAAGTTTTTCATGAGAATATTATTTTTATTTTGATTAACTAATTTATTATATTTTTTACTTTTTAATATCATCACACCAACCCATATTTTTTTTTATTTCAATACATTTTAGTTTAGTTATTGGTTTTTGTAATTCTATCTTTTCTAAAATATAAATGTTCAATTTTAAAAGTTCCTTTAGGAGTTTTTACAATCACCTTCTTTTTTAAATTTAGTTAACCCATTTTTACCAATACTACATTTAAAATTAAAATCATCAAATTTAAGAGTATGTTTATTTTTTAATAAAATTATCATATCTTAATTATATATGAATAATCAAAGTTTAATAATATATGAGAATGAATATTTTATATGAAATTTTATATGAAATAACAGATGCAACTTAAATTTTCTGTAATTAAATTAACTAAAAAAGATTTATTAAAATTAGATAATTTAAAAATAATCAATTTATTTAATTATTAACTGAAAAAGATATACATAATATTAATAATCAAATTATTATTAAATAAATTACCTATTAAATATTTTTAAATTAATTGAAAAAATAAATATTAAGTTTTTAAAATTAAAATTTAATGAACATCTAAAATTAAAATTAGTAATTATATTTTTGATTTGAATTCTAGAGAAATGATTTATCAAAATCAAAAATTAAAATTAACTGAAAAAGAAATTAATTCAATAATATATTTATCTAAATGTTAAAAAACCAGTAAAAGTTCAAGAATTACAATTAAAAGTTTGGGGATATCAATCCAGATATTAGAAACGCATACTGTTGAAACTCATATTTATCGATTGAGAAAAAAAATATTAAAAAAATTTAATGATACACAATTTTATAAAAAGTACATCTAGTGGTTACCAAATTAAATTAAAAAAAATATTTTTGCTAAAGATCTTTTTACTAAAAAATATAAACTAAAAATAGTCAAACCTAAAAAAGGAAAAGGAAGTTTTAAAAGAATAAAAAAAATTTAAATTCTTGCACCAATTTTTTGTATAATCTGTGCTGACAGTTCAGTTCCTTTTATTAAGACAATCTTTAGGACTTAAATTATTACATATGACCATGAAGATATCCAGCTGCAAATAAATCACCTGCACCTGTAAGATCAATTATATTAAGATTTGGTCTTAGCTGAGCATTCCAGTTATTTCATTATTGCTTATAGATATTGCTCCTTTACTGCCTCTAGTAATTATTATTGTTTTTTTTATTTCTTTTGCAAAAAGAAATTGCTTCATTAAAAGAATTAGCTATCAATTAATGATAAAATTTCTTGTTCATTGGCAAAGATGATATCTAGTTTATTTTTTACTAAATCTAAGAAATCTTTTTTATGTCTTTCTACACAAAATAAATCAGACAAAGACATTGCTACTTTTTGAGCAGATGAGTATAGCTTTATTAAAAGCCTTTTTAGGACCTCCCTCATCCCAGAGATATCCTTCTAAAAAAATTATTTCACTATTTTTTATAATTTGAGTCATCTATATCATTTTCATCAATTTTTCCAGCTGTCCCTAAAAAAGTACACATTGTTCTTTCTGAGTCTGGTGTAATTAAAATTAGACATGTTCCAGTTGGCAAAACTTCATTTTTTTTTTTATAAAGATATTTTACATTCTCTTTAACTAGTCCTTCTTCATATTTTATTCCTAAGGAGTCATTGTTTATTTTACCAATAAATCCAACATCATTTCCTAATTGTGATAAACCAACTATAGAGTTTGCAACAGATCCTCCTGATATTGTTTCTTCTATATTAATTGATGATAATAAGTTTTTGAATTCTGTTTCATCAACTAATTTCATAGTACTTTTTGTTAATGAATTTTTTTCAAGAAATTCATCATTCACCTTACATAAAACATCTACAATTGCATTACCTATTCCCAATATTTTCATTTATGCTTTTTTAGTGATTAGTGGTTTTCTTCTATTAGGATAACAAGTCTTACATATTTTACAACTAATTCCATAACACTCTCTAGCCTTACAATATTCTCTTCCATAATAAATAATTTGTAAATGAAGCTTGTTCCAAAATTTTATTGGAAATAATTTTTTTAAATCTTTCTCAGTTTGTATTACATTTTTACCATTAGTCAGACCCCATCTTTGAGCTAATCTGTGAATATGGGTATCTACTGGAAATGCAGGAAATCCAAATCCTTGGGACATAACCACACTTGCTGTTTTATGTCCAACACCTGGTAATTTTTCTAATTCTTCAAAAGTTTTTGGAACTTTACCATCATATTTATTAATTAAAATTTTTGATAAATTATAAATACTTTTTGCTTTTATTCGAAATAATCCAATTTTTTTAATTAAAATCTCAATTTTTTTTCTACCAAGTTTTATAAAATGCTCTGGTTTATAATATTTTGGATAAATATTTTTAGTAACATTATTAACATTTACATCTGTGCACTGTGCTGAAAGTAATACTGAAATCAAAAGTGTGAATATATTTTTGTGATCTAATGGTATTTTTGTTGTTGGATAAATTTTATTTAGTATTTTTAATATAATTCTAGCTCTTTGGACTTCATTCATTATTTGAAATTCATCAAGTCACGCATTGAATATAATCCGGGTTTTTTTGAATTAAGCCATTTAGCTGCTGTTAAAGCGCCTTCTGAATACAAAGATCTATCAAATGCTTCATGATTTAAAGTTATAATCTCTTTACCACTTGAAAACTTAACTTCATGTTCACCAATAACTTCACCAGTTCTTATTGAATTAAAATTAATTTTATTTCCATAAGGGAAAGTTTTTTTATTTAAAAATTTTTTTCCAATAAGTTTATAAAAATCTTTATTTTTGCCAATGGCAATGCCTTTTCCCAACATTAAAGCCGTACCTGAAGGGTAATCTTTTTTATGTTTGTGGTGAATTTCAAATACTTTACTAAGATATTTATCCCCTAGTGAAGCTGAAGCTATTTCAGTTAAATACATTAGAAGATTTATACCTAAGCTCATATTTCCAGCTTTTAATATAGGAATTTTTTTAGAGAATTTTTTTATTAAATTCTCTTCTTTTTTTGTAAAACCTGTTGTGCCAATCACAACTTTTTTGTTTAATTTTGATGCAATTTTAAGAATGTCAAATGTACATTTTGGAATTGTAAAATCAATGATGATATTTGCTTTTTTAAAAGCATTCTCAGAATTTAGTTGAGGCTTGATACCATTAAATTTTTTATTAATTAATCTACTTTCAGTTAGAGAAACTAAGTTAAAATCTTTATCTGATCTTGATGATTTAATGAGCTGCTGACCCATTCTTCCCATGCAGCCCGATATTGCTAAATTAATTTTGCCCATGATTGGTTAAACAATATTTAACTTGAACAAACCATATCTTGTCCACAACAAAGAGGAGATTTGATTTTGCCATGGTCATTAGGGCATTTTGATATCTGCACTTCAGACCCGTCTTCAAGTTTCAAACTGTCATTTACTAGGGGATCATTACACTTTCCACAAGTTGCATTTACCGACATCCCACACTTTGAACATTCATATGTAGCCATTTTATCTCCTTAATTTAAATAGTTTAATATTAAGATAAACTTAACACTATGAATTAGTTTTTCCAGAAACTTTTAGCTTTTTCAAAGAATTTTTTTATACTTGGATTAGATTTTTCATTTTCTATTTCTCTAAATTTTTCGAGCAATTCTTTTTGTTCTTTATTTAAAGATATGGGTACTTCAGTGTTAATTTGTACATACAAGTCTCCATTGCCACTTCCTCGCATATAGGGCATACCTTTACCTCTTAATCTAAATTGTTTACCACTTTGAGTGCCTTCTGGAATTTTAATTTTTGCTTTCCCCCCATCTATTGTAGGAATATCAATAGTGGTTCCCAGTGCTGCATCCGCAATAGAAATTGGAAACTCAAAAAAAAGATTCTCGTCTGATCTTTTAAAAAGTTCGTGAGATTTTACATTAATGAACAAATATAAATCTCCGGTAGTTCCACCTCGAGTGCCAGCTTCACCTTTTCCAGCTAATCTAATTCTTGTTCCATCATCAACTCCTTTGGGGATTGATACAGCTATTTTTTTTGAGGTCTGTTTAATACCTTGGCCACTACAATCACCACAAGGATGAGTTATTTCTTCACCAGTTCCAGCACATTGAGGGCAAGTTTGTTGAACAGTAAAAAATCCTTGATTGGTTCTAACTCTACCATTTCCTCCACAATAGGTACATCTATCGGCCGAATGGCCTGCTTTTGAACCACTTCCTTTACAGGTGGTACATTTTTCTGATGAAGAAAATTGAATATTTTGTTTTTTGCCTAAATAAGCCTCTTCAAGACTTATTGATAAATCATATCTTAAATCAGAGCCTCTATTGCTAGAGCTTCTTTTGTTGCTTCTTCTACCTCCTCCACCAAAGTCACCAAAGAAGTCTTCAAATATATCAGAGAAATCTGCTCCACTAAATCCGCCAAAACCACCACCTTGGCCACCACCACCATTTTCGAAGGCAGCATGTCCAAAATTATCATAGTTATCTTTTTTGGTTTTATCAGAAAGAATTCCGTAAGCTTCACTCGCTTCTTTAAATTTATCCTCTGCAGCTTTATCACCAGGATTTTTATCAGGGTGATATTTAACAGCTAGTTTTCTATAAGCAGATTTTATCTCTTCAGGACTTGCACTTTTATTAACGCCTAGGACATCATAAAAATCTTTTTTTGCCATGAATCTACCCTAGACAACTAGATGTTTGTTTAAGCGCTTTTTTCTTTATTCTCGTCTTTTACTTCTTCAAAGTCTGCATCAACAACATTATCGTCTTTTTTATCCTTATTATCTTTTCCGTCATCATCTCCAGAATCAGGTTTAGTATTTTGTTGTGACTTGTAAATAGCTTCCCCAAGTTTCATTGAAGCTTGAACTAAAGTTTCAGTTTTCTTTTTTATATCTTCAGCGTTATCACCTTTAAGAGCTTCTTTTAAGGCAGTTGATGCATCTTCAATTGCTTTCTTTTCAGCATCAGAAACTTTTGCACCATGTTCTTTTAAGTTTTTTTCTGTTGAATGAATTAAAGTATCAGCTTGATTTCTTGCATCGACTGACTCTCTTTTCTTTTTATCAGCCTCTTTATTAGCTTCAGCTTCTTTAACCATTTTTTCAATTTCTTCATCACTTAAACCACCTGAGGCTTGAATTTGAATTTTTTGTTCTTTGCCAGTTCCTTTATCTTTCGCAGAAACATTAACAATTCCATTGGCATCAATATCAAAAGTAACTTCAATTTGAGGTACACCTCTTGGAGCTGGAGCAATACCAACTAGCTCAAAATTTCCTAATAATTTATTATCAGCTGCCATTTCCCTTTCACCCTGTAATACTCTAATCGATACGGCGGGTTGACTATCTTCAGCGGTTGAAAATACTTGGCTTTTTTTTGTAGGAATTGTTGTATTTTTTTCAATTAATTTTGTAGACACGCCACCTAAAGTTTCAATTCCAAGCGATAAAGGAGTAACGTCTAATAGAAGAACATCTTTAACATCTCCCTGTAGAACTCCTGCTTGAATAGCAGCACCCATTGCAACTACTTCATCTGGATTAACACTTTTATTAGGCTCTTTACCAAAAAAGTTTTTAACTTCAGCTATAACCTTTGGCATTCTGGTCATACCACCAACCATTACAATCTCATCAATTTCACTAGCTGTAATTCCGGCATCTTTTAATGCAGTTTTGCAAGGAGGCATTGTTTTAGCAATTAAGTCTTCAACTAAAGCCTCTAATTTAGCTCTAGTCATTTTTAAATTAATATGTTTTGGACCTGTTTTATCAGCGGTGATAAATGGTAAATTAATGTCAGTTTGTTCAGCAGATGATAGCTCAATTTTAGCTTTTTCTGCAGCTTCTTTTAATCTTTGTAGGGCTAGTTTATCTGTTTTTAAATCTATACCGCTATCTTTTTTGAATTCAGAAATTAGATAATTAACAACAGTATTATCAAAATCTTCTCCACCTAAAAAAGTATCACCATTAGTAGATTTAACTTCGAAGACCCCATCACCTAATTCAAGGATGGATACATCAAATGTTCCTCCACCCAAATCATAGACGGCAATTTTTTTATTTTGTTTTTTATCTAAACCATAAGCAAGTGAAGCAGCTGTTGGTTCGTTAATAATTCTTAAAACTTCTAATCCAGCAATTTTACCAGCATCTTTAGTTGCTTGTCTTTGTGCATCATTAAAATAAGCAGGCACTGTAATTACAGCTTTAGTAACCGCTTGACCTAAATATTTTTCTGCTGTCTCTTTCATTTTTTGTAAAATGAATGCCGAAATTTGTGAAGGTGAATATTTTTCTCCTCTAGCTTCAATCCAAGCATCACCTTTATCAGAATTAATTATTTTAAAGGGAGCAGCTTCAACATCTTTTTTTACAGTTGGATCATCAAAATTTCTTCCAATTAATCTTTTAACTGCAAAGATAGTATTTTCAGGATTAGTTACTGCTTGTCTTTTTGCAGGCTGACCAATTAGTTTTTCATTATCATCGGTGAAAGCAACAACCGATGGAGTGGTTCTTGCACCTTCGGCATTTTCTAATACCTTAGGTTGGCTGCCTTCCATGATTGCAACGCACGAATTTGTTGTTCCTAAATCTATTCCAATTATTTTGCTCATAATGTTAATTTCTCTCTTTCTTCATATAGGGGTTAATTCTAATTCTACAAGTTAAGGCTATTACTAATTCTCACTTGAATTTTCTTTATTTTCCTCACTTTTTTCATCTTTTTTCTCTGTTTTTTTTGAAACAGCAACTAAAGAGGGTCTTAGTAATCTATCTTTAATCATAAACCCTTTTTGAATTTCTTGAATAATAGTACCAGGTTCTTTTGCATCATCTTCAATTTCCATCATTGCTTGATGAAAGTTTGGATCTAATTTTTTATTTATACTGTCAATTGGCTTTATATTATTTTTTGTAAATATTGAGATAAGATCTTTATTAATAATATCCAAATGTTCTAAAGTTTTTTTAAGTGCTTCTGTATCTTTTAATACCTCATCAGATTGTAAAACTAGTTTTGATCTTTCTAGATTATCAATTAAATTTAAAGCCTCTTTTGCAAATGCATAACCACCATATTCAAAAGCATCTTCTTTTTCTTTTTCAAACCTTCTTCTTTGATTTTCCATCTCAGCAAAAGTTCTAATAAGTTTATCTTCGAGTTCTTTTATTTTTTCCTCAGGAGAAATTTCTTTAGAAGAGTTATTTTCTTCTTCTATATTCTTAGAAACTTCCTCTTTCACTTCTTCGTTTGAGGTTTCATTTTCTGTAGTTTCTTGTTTAAGGTTTTCTTCTTTTTCCATGACACCTTATATGGTAAGAAATTCATAAATTGCTAGGTATTAATGAAAAAAATTAATAATTTATTGATTGGAACCAATAATAAAGGAAAACTTAAAGAAATCAGGGATTTATTACCACAAAAGATTAAAACTTTTTCATTAAATCAGTATAAAATTAAAAGCCCAAAAGAGACCGGGCTTACATTTGAAGAAAATTCTATTTTAAAGTCAAAGTATTTTTCAAAAAAGACAAAACTAATGTGTTTAGCTGATGATTCTGGATTAGAAATTGATTTGTTGGATAAAAAACCTGGAATTTATTCTGCTAGGTGGGGAGGAAAATCTGGAGATTTTAATAAAGCTATTAGAAGAGTTTATCGAGAATTAACTAAACAAGATAAAAATTGGAAATCAAAGAGAATAAAAGCTAGATTTGTTTGTGCTTTATCAATCTCTAATTTGGATAAAAACTTAATTTGTGTAAGAGGTGAAGTGGAAGGACATCTTTCAAATATTCCCAAAGGTAGTAATGGTTTTGGTTATGATCCGATCTTTATTCCGAGAGGAAAAAATAAAACTTTTGGTGAAATGAGGTCTTCACAAAAATATAAAATTGATCATCGATTTAAAGCATTTAAAAAACTTAGAAAATTTCTATAAGCTTTCCTTCATCGACTTTGTAAAAATTTAATCTGTGATTTATTTTATTGTCTTGGATATCAAAAATCCCAATTTTGCCTTTGAAGGAATTCTTTTTTTTAAACAATTTATCTAATTCTGAAAGATTGTTTTTAAGAGACAAATAATAGATTAATCCCACTAGATCATAGCTTAATAAAGAAAGATGGTCTGGATATTCATTAAATTCATCAAAGAATTTTTTCTTATAACTATCAAAATTAAATTTATTTATTGAAGGATAATAGATAGGTTGCAAATTAGTTTCATTTATTAAACTTTCATCAAACCACTGATTTAGTGTTATAAAGTATTTATTTTTTGGGGAAACATCCGTGTATAAAAGCGATGTAGTAACACTTTTTAAACTTTCATCAAAATCCGAAATGACCACTGCATCGAAATTAAGCCCACCTAAAGTGTATCTCTTTTTTAATTGTTCTATTTTTTTTTCTTTATTGGGGTCATTAGAATTTTCGACTCGATAAATTTCATCATATAAATTTTGTTTTCTTATTCCGTAGTTTGTAATTTTTTCAATTTGTTCAGTTAATTTTGTTGGTTCGATATCGTAAATATAATCTCTAAAGACTTTTATTTTAGAGTCTTTTATTCCTTTTTGAACCTCAGCCTCATAGTCTAACATAGGAGTTAAAAATATTGTTCTCTCAATACGATTTAATTCAATAAATTTTTTTATAGTATTTAATTGAGATGTAGAATTTACTCCGGCACTAATTATATTTTTTGGTAGATCTAAAGTTTTATTGGTCAACGATAAAAAGGTAAGTTCTTTAACTTCATCTAGATAAGTTAAACTATTAAAAAAAACTGGACCAATAACTACTTGTACACCTAAATTTTTAAGTTCTATAGCTGAACGCAGTGTCTTGTTAGCAGTAGAGGCTGTATCTCTTGGGATTATTTCTATGAAATCACTATTTATATCTTTAACTGCTAGTCTTACCGCTTTTATGATTTGCTGACCAATTTCTTTATTTTCTCCCGATAGTGGAACCAAAAGACCAATTTTAATTTTTTCTTCTGCTTTTAAGTTAATTGAAAAGAACAGAAAAAAAAATGTTACTAGTATTTTAATAATTTTAATAAAATTGTTCATTTTGATGATACTATAATAATTTTAAGCAGAATTATGATTATAAATTCAAATTCATCTACAAAAGAGATTAAAAATGGGCTTTATTTGGTAGCAACTCCCATTGGTAATCTAGGTGATATCACTTTTAGAGCTATAGAAGTTTTAAAAAAATCTGAATATATTTTATGTGAGGATACTCGAACTTCAAAAAATCTTTTAGATCGGTATGAAATTAAATCTAAATTAATTTCAAATCATAAATTTAATGAAAAAAAAAATTTAAGTAAAATTATAGAGATTTTAAAAAATGGATCGATCGTGTCTCTTATTTCTGATGCAGGAACTCCAAGTATATCGGATCCAGGTTCCATTTTGGTAAATGAGTGTGCTAAACAGGGTATTGAAATAATTCCTATCCCAGGTGCATCAGCAGTTGCATCTGCAGTTTCAATTAGTGGTTTTTCGGAAAAGTTTTTATTTTATGGTTTTTTTCCTGAAAAAAATAAAACATTAGTAGAAGATTTAAAGATACTTTCAGAAATTAATTGTAGTTTAGTTTTTTTTATATCTGCTAAAAAAATAAATAAAATAATTCCATTTATTAAAAAAAATTTTGCGGGTAGAAAAATTGTTATATGTAGAGAAATTTCAAAGTTATATGAAGAATTTATAAGAACCGATATTGATTTGCTAGAACATTTTGACAATAATTTAAAAGGAGAGATTACAATTGTTATATCAGAGCCAAAAAATGAAAAAAAAACTTCACAAATTCTAGATGAATCAGATAAAAGAAATATAAAAAGATTAATAAACAAATTAAGTGTAAAAGAAATTACAAACTTAATTAATGAAAATAAAAATATTTCAAAAAAAGATATATATAATTATTGTTTAAAATTAAAAAATGAAATTTAAATTTGTAATATTAATAATTATTCCAATCATTTTAACTGGATGTGTTGGGGTATCTTCAAAAGGTTTGTTTGGTACAGGAGTGAGTGTCGCCTTTGATCCAAGAACTGTTGGAACTCAAATTGATGACTCTATAATGCAAAAAAATCTTTCAGCAAGAATCTTGTTGTTAGATAAAAAATATCTTCTGTCAGTCAGTTCTAAAGTTTTAGATGGTAGAATATTCATTACTGGAAAAGTTGATAATCCAGAGGAAAAGTTAAAAATAACTAAATTAGCCTGGGAAACAAAAGGTGCTCGTTCAGTTAGGAATGATATTAAAATTAAAGAAGATTTTAATTTTAAACAATCTGCAAAAGATCTTTTAATTACCTCTCAATTAAGAACAGCTATGATTTTTAATAAAAAAATCAAAGCCACTAACTATCAAATTGATACTTACAAAAAGAAAATTTATATTTACGGTATTGCTTTAACCTCAGATGAAAAAGACGAAGTTATAAAAGAAACTAAAGAGATACTTGATGTTGAAGATGTAGTTGCAAGTATTATTTTAGTAGATGATTTAAGAGTTCAAAAAAAATAATATTTATTTTTTATAATCAATCACATCTGCTGAATAAGCTGCAATAGATGCTAAATTTATTATTTCTGAAGTTGATGTTCTTAATGGTGCAATTTCAATAGGAAGACCTAATCCTATTAATAGTGGCCCAATTACCTTTGTATCTCCTAATGTTTTCATCATCTTGTATGAGATAGCCGCACTATGTTGACCTGGCATTATTAAAATATTAGCATTTCCAACTATTTTAGAAAATGGATATAAACTTTTATATTCTTTATTAAGTGCCACATCAGGTTGCATATCTCCGTCAAATTCAAAATCTACATTTTTATCTTTTAATATTTCAACTGCTTTTCTAATATGTTTTGTTCGACTTGTGATAGGTTGACCAAAAGTAGAATGTGAAACAAAAGCAACTTTTGGTTCAAATCCAAATAATCTAACCACTCTTGCAGATGAGATAGCAATTTCAGCCATTTCCTCAGAAGAAGGATATTCATGAACACTAGTATCACCAACAAATATTGTTCTACCCTTATGTACCACTAAGTTTAACCCAAACATTATTTCACCATCTCTAACTCCAGTAACTTGTTTGACTTTTTCTAGAGAAGCACCAAACCTTCTTGTATTTCCGGTAATAGCGCCATCAGCATCACCACAAGCAACCATACTAGTAGCCCATATCACTCTATCATTTCTCACTAATCGATCACAATCTCTTTCAAGCAAACCTTCTTCTCTTTGTAATTTTTGAAATAAGTATTCGACATATTTTTTTCTCTTTTCAGTATCTTTTGAATTTGTAATCTCAATGTTAAAATTTTCGCTATAACCAATTTTTTTAAGTTGTTCTTTTATTTTTGATTCTTTACCAACTAATATGGGTATTCCTAATCTTGAATTTTTAAATGCAATTGCAGCTTTAAGAGTATTTTCATCTTCTCCATCAGCAAAAACAATTCGTTTTTGATTTTTTTTGATATAGGAATTAATTCCTTGCATAATCGTAACAGTTGGATCCAATCTTTGCTTAAGTTGTTCTTTATAAAGTTCAAAATCTTTTATTGGTTTTCTGGCTACTCCTGAGTCCATAGCTGCCTTTGCAACCGCAGCTGGGATAACACTTATTAATCGTGGATCAAATGTAGAAGGAATTATATATTCTTTTCCATATTTTGGTCTTTCCCCACCCATTGCAGCAACAACTTCATCTGGTACATCTTCTCTTGCAAGCTCTGCAATAGCTTTTGCAGCTGCAACCTTCATTTCTTCATTTATCGTTTTTGATCTAACATCTAAAGCACCTCTAAAAATATATGGAAAACCTATTAAGTTATTTACTTGGTTTGGATAATCTGATCTTCCGGTTGCAATAATTGCATCGTCTCTTACTTCCATGATCTCTTCTGGAGTAATTTCTGGATCAGGGTTTGCACATGCAAATATGATTGGATTTTTTGCCATGGTTTTTACAAGTTCTTTTTTTAGCGCTCCTTTAGCTGATAATCCCAGGAAAACATCAGCACCTTTTATAGCCTCTGCCAAAGTTCTTTTTTTAGTCTCAATAGCATGTCTTGATTTCCATTGGTCCATGCCTTCCGCTCTTCCCTTATAAGATAACGCCTTTTCTATCAAGCATAGTCACATTTTCATGAGGCACTCCTGAATTTTTAAATAATTCTGTACAAGCTATTGCTGATGCTCCCGCACCATTCACAACAACTTTGATATCTTTGATTGATTTACCACTGATATCTAATGCGTTAATTAGAGCAGCAGTTGTAATAATTGCAGTACCATGTTGGTCGTCATGAAATACTGGGATATCTAAAATTTCTTTTAATTTTTGTTCAATAATAAAACAATCAGGTGCTGCTATATCTTCTAAATTTATACCCCCAAAACTTGGAGCAAAATTTTTAATAGAATTAATTATTTCATTTGCATCTGAACAATCAATTTCTAGATCTATAGCGTCTATGTCTGCAAATCTTTTAAATAAAACTGCTTTACCCTCCATTACTGGTTTTGAAGCTAGGGCACCTAAATTTCCCATACCTAAAATAGCCGAACCATTACTTATAACTGCTACTAAATTTCCTTTACTAGTATAGTCATAAGCTGCTTCAGGATTTTCATAAATTTTTCTTACAGGCGCCGCTACACCTGGAGAGTATGCTAGAGCAAGATCTCTTTTGGTAGTCATATTTTTTGAAGATATAATTTCGATTTTTCCAGGTCTTATATCTTTATGGAAATCTAAAGCTTCTTTATCAGTATAATGGTCTATCTTAGTTTTTTTCATTTAAGCTAATTAGGTGTACAATAGGGTAAAATTAAGACTAATATGATTTATGAACCTAATTAAGTCAACAGGGACTTTTGGATTTTTCACGATAATTAGCCGATTACTTGGCTATTTAAGAGATATATTGATAGCAATATTTCTTGGAGCAGGTTTTTTAGCTGATGCTTTTTTTGTAGCATTTAGAATTCCTAATACTTTTAGAAGATTGTTTGCCGAAGGCACCTTCAATGCTGCCTTTGTCCCAAGTTATGCTTCTGAAATTGTTAAAGGTAAAAAAAATTCTAACGAATTTGCAAATCAAATTTTTAATTTATTATTTTTAGGTTTATTTTTTTTAGTTCTTCTAATTGAAATTTTTATGCCAGTTTTTGTGTCGTTAATTGCTCCTGGTTTTATAGACGATAAAGATAAAATGGAACTTGCAATAACTTTAACTAGAATAACATTTCCTTTTTTGTTCTTTATTAGTTTAGCTTCTTTTTTTTCAGCTATTTTAAATTCTCATAATAAATTTGCCGCCGCTGCAGCAGCCCCTATAATTTTAAATTTAGTTTTAATTTGTATATTATTTTTTTCTAAAAAATTAGATGATCAACTTGTTTATTATCTAGCATATGGGGTTTCAATTGCTGGAGTTTTACAATTATTTTTTTTATACGTATTTGTAAAAAAATTTTTTAGTTTAAAATTTACTTTTAATATTAAGATAAATGAAAAAGTAAAATTTTTTTTTAAAAAATTATTACCTAGCATATTTGCTTCAGGTGTTACCCAAATTAATATTTTAGTTGGTACTATAATTGCCTCATTTCAAGCAAGTGCTGTTTCTTATTTATATTACGCTGATCGAATTTATCAGATAAATTTAGCAATCGCAGGTATCGCAATTGGCGTTGTGATTTTGCCTCAACTTTCAAAGTATATACAATCAAAAAAGAAGGATAAGATTTTGTTAATTCAAAATAAAGCATTAGAGCTAAGCTTTTTCTTAAGTTTACCGGCAATGATTGCGCTTTTATTAGGTTCTAAAGAAATAATTTCTGCGTTATTTGGATATGGCTCTTTTAATGAAGAATCCGTTAGTAATTCTGCAAAGGCTCTTTATTATTTTAGTATAGGACTCCCTGCTTTTGCTTTAATAAAAGTTTTTTCAAGTTTTTTTTTCGCCAATAATGATACAAAAACCCCTTTTTATATTTCATTAGTTTCGGTCATTATAAATATTGTGATCAGTATTTCATTTTTTAAAGAAGTTGGGTTTATAATCATCCCAATTGCGACAACAGTTTCTTCTTGGTTTAACTCATTTTTACTGTTTGTCTTTCTAAAAAATAGAGAATTATTCTATTTTAATAAAATATTTATCATAAGATTTTTTAAAATAATTATAGCTTCGATAATTATGGGTGTATTTTTTAATAATTTGATTATTTATTTTAATGAGCAGTTATCCTATAACCATAATTTAAAAGCACTTTATTTAATTATCTCTGTTGTTTTAAGTTTATTGTTTTATTTATTAATATCTTATTTCATCAAAGCTTTTAAAATAAGTGATATTCAATTAAAGTATTAATTTATGAGTAAAAAAATTTTTTCAGGTGTTCAGCCCACGGGCAATCTGCATTTAGGAAATTATTTAGGTGCAATTAAAAATTTTGTAGAGCTGGGGAATGACTCTAATAATCATTGTGTTTTTTGTGTGGTTGATCTTCATGCAATTACGGTTAAGCAAGATCCTAAAGAATTAAAAAAAAATATCAGAGAAACAGTTGCAACCTTTATAGCAAGTGGCATTGATCCAAAAAAAAGCATAATATTTAATCAATCTAGAGTTTCGGCACATGCAGAGACCGCTTGGATTTTAAGCTGTATTGCACGTATGGGCTGGTTAAATCGAATGACTCAATTTAAGGAAAAGGCAGGAAAGGATAAAGAAAAAGCAAGTGTTGGCTTATATTCTTATCCAGTGTTAATGGCTGCAGATATATTATTATATGATGCAACCCATGTTCCTGTAGGTGATGATCAAAAACAACATTTAGAACTTTGTAGAGATATCGCTCAAAAATTTAACAACGATTTTCAATGTGAAGATTTTCTAAAAGTTCCAGAGCCTTTAATTCAAAAAGAATTTTCTAGAATAATGAGTTTAAAAGACGGAACTAAAAAAATGAGTAAATCTGAACTTTCAGATTTAAGTAGAATCAATTTAACAGACGATAAAGATTTGATTATGAATAAAATTAAAAAAGCCAAGACAGATCCTTTGCCAATGCCAGCTACAGTTGTTGAACTTGAACAAAGACCAGAGGCTAAAAATTTAATTGGAATTTATTCAAGTTTAACAAATTCAAATTTAGAAAAATCAGTTTCTAAATTTTCAGGAAAAAATTTTTCAGAATTCAAAGATCAGTTGTCACAAGTTTTAGTTGAAAAAATTGAACCTATTTCGAAAGAGATAAAAAAATTATTGAGTGATCAGAAATATTTAGATGATATTCTTAATAAAGGTTATGAAAATGCAAATTCAATTGCTTCTAAAAAAGTACAAAAAATTAAAGAAATCATAGGCTTTTAGAAAAAAATTTATTATCAAGTTTCAATTTATTAATTATTCACTATATATTAGCTATGTTCGTTCAAACTGAAAACACTCCAAACCCAAATTCTTTAAAATTTTTACCCGGTAAAAAAGTTTCAAATAGTGGCTCTTATGAGATTACAAAAAAAGATGAGATTAACAACGAACTAGTAAGAAATATTCTTTCCATAATTGGTGTAGAAGGAGTTTTTTTAGGAGATGAATTTATTTCAGTTAATAAAAATGATAAAACTAACTGGGAAGATATTAAACATATAGTTATTTCATTAATTAATGATTTCTATTCCGATGGAAAAGAATTTGTAATTGATGGTAAAATAAATGAAGAAACTAAGGATTTATTAGAGATTGAAGAAAAAATTATAAAAATTTTAGACCAAAAAATTAGACCAGCTGTTGCTAGAGATGGTGGAGACATCAAGTTTAAAGAATTTAAAAATGGTGTGGTTAAGGTTCAGTTACAAGGAAGTTGTTCGGGATGCCCAAGCTCAACAATGACCTTAAAGCAAGGAGTTCAAAATCTTTTATGTCATTATTTGCCAGAGGTTAAAGAGGTTATAGCGGTTCAAGAATGAGAAGAAAAATTGTAAGAAAAACAAAAAAGACCATTCAATTTTTTGATGAGAGAAGTATTGGAGCAATTCCCAGAGTAATTTTAAGTAGTATTGTGGTAGTTGGTTTTTTTTATGTGATGCCTTTTTTTATTAATTTTACAAATGAAAATTTTCTTAACACAAAAGAGTTTCAAAATGAATCCAAGAAAATTTTAGTTTATACTTTAAATAGCAAAAACAATATTGAAGAAAATACAGAAGTTTTAGATGAAAAAGATCTTCTGGTAGATATTTTATCACTTAACGATATAGAAAATGAGTCGGTAGCTTTAAGTGCACTCACGATAGAACAATTGTTTAAAGACACTAATTATAAATTAAAAGACGTCAGAGAAACTAAACTTGTTAAACCTGTACTTTTAACATTATTGCCAGATGAAATTAAAATGATTGAAGATACAAAAAAAAGGAAGGAACTTTTTATTCAAATTGTTTTACCTTTAATCTTAAAAGAAAATAATAACATTCGATTAGATCGAAAAAGACTTTTTACCATTATTAATAAAAGCAATAATACAGATTTAGAAAAAAAATGGCTCGAGAAAAAATTTAAACAATACGGCATTCCTGCAAAAGATTTATCATTACTTAAAATTAGAATGGATGAAATCCCCGTATCGTTAGCAATCGCTCAAGCTGCCAAAGAAACAGGCTGGGGAACATCTAGATTTGCTCAGGAGGGTAATGCTTTATTTGGTCAATGGACATGGTCAGGAGAAGGTCTAAAGCCTATAGGATGCTGAAGAAGGTGCGGATCATAAAGTTATGAGATTTAACATTTTACAAGCATCGGTTAGAGCCTACCAAAGAAATTTGAATACTCATTCGACTTATAAGGATTTTAGACAAGCAAGAGCTGAACTTAGGGATGCTGGTAAACCATTAGATAGTATGGTGCTGTCAAATTATTTAGATAAATATGCTGAAACTGGTGATCAGTATGTTGAAGTTTTACAAAAAATAATTGAACAGAACGATTTAAAAGATTTTGATGATGCAAAGCTATTGCCATCCAGCGTTGAGCTTGAAAGCTTAATTTAGTTTACTGCACAACAAATTGTATACCAAACCATCTCCATTTTCCATCGTCATTTAAGGAACAGTTAACTCTTCCTCTTCTAGGAGTAAAAGCATCTCTAAATTTTATGGTAAGTTTATTATTTAAAAAATTAAAATTTGATTTTTCCCAAGCATTACCTTCATTTGAATAGCAATTTATATTATCTAAATTTTTTTGATCTTCAAAAAATTCAACTTGAAATTCAGGTGGATTATTTGCTTTTGTTAATTTCTTTTCCTCTGGAATTAAATTTTTGTACTCTAAGGGAAAAAAATTAATGATTGATTTAAATCTATTTAATTCTCCATAATTTTCATTGATAGGAAATCTTGGTAATTCAAATTTATCTTTATTTAAATCTATAACCCCAGAATGCTGACCAAAAGCAAAACTAAAATTTTCAGCAACATAATCTTTCATGAATTTTGAATATTCACCAAATGGATAAGAAAATAAATTTGGAATATATCCAAGCTCTCTTAAAAAAAATTTAGATGCTATTTCTATATCATTAATAAATTCTTCATCTGATTTTTCTATCAAATAGTCATGAGTATGTGAATGATGTCCTATATAGGCAAAACTCTCTTTCTCAACTTCTCTAATTTGATCCCAAGTCATATAGCCATTATTGCCAACTGGCTCTGTTGAGACAAATAAAATAAATGGAATTTTATTTTCTTTCAAAAATGGCCACGCAATTTCATAAAAAGATGAAAATGCATCATCAATTGTTATTAATATTTTTTTTTCATTTTTAGGTTCATTAAAATTATCAATAAATTTTTGTATGTCATAAAAATCATAGTTTGAATTTTTAATCATTTCTATTTGCTTAACAAAAACATCCATTTGAATGTTTGTAGATGGATATTTGTTTTCATCAAATCTATGATACATTAGTGATAAAATACCCTCATCTTTCGAATAATATTTGATATTATTGTTATCTGCTTTAGAGTTTAATGATAAAAATAGAATTAAAATGACCAAACTTATAATTGATGCTGCAAATGAAAAAATATTTTTAATGCTCATTAATAAAGATAATATTTATAGTATTACCCATGAAAATACTAAAATTAATTATGAGAAATTAATTCTGTTAATTGAGGGTTTTATTTCATCTAAAAAAATAAATTATAATGACCTTTCTGAGATTTATATCAACCGGGGGCCTGGCAGTTTTGCTGGAATAAGAAATTCTTTATCTATTGTTAAAGCTATTTTTTTAGCCAAAAAAATTGATTATTATTGTTATAGTTTGCGAGATTTTGAGGCATCAGAAAATACGAAATATGAAAATATTCCCAATTTGTGTGATAAATATCAAATTAAAAAAAATTTGATTAATCCCATTTATTAGAGTTAAAATTAAATATGCCAGATACAATTGAGGAAAAATGCTTATCCATAGGCGTTAAGCTGACTGAACAAAGGAAAGTTATAGCGAAGGTGATGTCTGAGTCTACCGATCATCCGGATGTTGATGAGCTTTATAATAGAGCAAATAAAATTGACCCAAAAATTAGTATCGCAACAGTATATAGAACTGTAAAACTTTTTGAGGAATCTGGAATTTTAGCAAAACATGAGTTTAAAGGTGGCAAAGCTAGATATGAAGAGCTTAATGAGGGTCATCATGATCATTTAATAGATGTAAAAACTGGAGAAATTATAGAATTTGTAGACGAGGAAATTGAAAAACTTCAAAAAAAAGTTGCTGAAAAGTATGGTTACAAATTAGTTGACCATAAATTAGAACTCTACGGGGTTAAAAAAAAATCTCAATAACCATGAATCAAAAAATATTTATCAAAACATTTGGCTGTCAGATGAATGAGTATGACTCAAATAGAATTTATGACATAGTTAAAAAAATTGGTTATGAGAAAACAGATAACTATGAAGATGCAAATTGCTATCTTTTAAACACTTGTCATATACGAGATAAAGCTAAAGAAAAAGTTTACCATGAAATTGGTCGAGTGAAAAAAATCTTTAGAGCAAAAAAGAAGCCTTTGGTTATTGTTGCAGGCTGTGTGGCTCAAGCCGAAAATCAAGAAATGTTAAAAAGAGAACCTTATATAGATTTGGTCATTGGGCCTCAGGCTTATCACAAAATAAATGACACCATACTTAATTATGTTGAAAAACAAAAGTTTGAAGAAACTGAATTTGATGCAGTAAGTAAGTTTGAATATCTAAGTAAAATAAAAAATAATTCTTCAAAAGTATCTTCCTTTTTAACCATACAGGAAGGCTGTGATAAGTTTTGTCATTTTTGTGTGGTGCCTTATACTAGAGGCCCTGAATATTCTAGACCTTTCAAACAAATCATTGATGAAGCAAAAAGCCTTATAGAACAAGGAGCTAAAGAAATTATTTTATTAGGCCAAAATGTAAATGCTTATAATGATAATGGTTTGCGTTTATCAAACTTGATTTTAGAAATTGAAAAAATAAATGAGGTAAAAAGAATTCGGTATACCACATCACACCCAAAAGATATGACAGATGATTTAATTGAAGTATATAAACATTCAAAAAAATTAATGCCCCTGGTCCATCTTCCGGTTCAAAGCGGATCTAATAAGGTTTTAGAGTTAATGAATAGAAAGCATACTATTCAAGAATATCTTAATACCTATGAAAAATTAAAAGAAATTAATCCAGTAGTTGAATTTTCAAGTGATTTTATAATTGCTTATCCAGGTGAAGAGGAGCAAGATTTTAATGAAACATTTGAATTAATTAAAAAGATAAAATTTATAAATTCTTATTCATTTATTTTCAGTCCAAGGCCAGGCACAGTAGCTGAAAATTTAGAATTAATAGATAAAGAGATATCATTGGATAGGTTGGAAAAAATACAACAGAAATTATTCGAGCATCAGATTCAAAAAAATAAATCTTTAGAAAATAATACAATTGAGGTGCTAGTTGAAAATCAAACTGAGGATAAAACCAAACTTTTTGGGAGATCTGAGTACATGACTTCAGTAATATTTAGTGGTAATGAAGAAAGTATTGGACAAATTGTGAAAGTAAAAATAAACAAAAGCAATCAAAACACCTTGTTTGGAGAGGCTGTTACAAATTTAAATCAAAAGGTAGCTTAACAATTGAGCAGTTTTTTAAAAAAAAATATTAATACAACGCTAAAATTCGTTTACTCAGACAATAACTCTTTAAGTGTCATTTTTCATGATAACGACTTACTCATGGGTGTTGTTGGTGAGTTTAATACAAACTTGAAAGAATTAGAAAAAATAACTGGATCTAGTTTATATTCGAGAGGAAATTCAATACTAATCAAATCATCAGCTGAAAAAAATGAAGTTGTTAAAAATGCAATACAGTTTTTAGCTAATCAATTTATAAATAATGGCAGCATTGAAAACAAAGATATTATATCTTCGGTAGATCAATTTATGATTAATGAAAAAGTAAAAAATCAAAATATAACTGACATTATTAAAACACCAAAAAAATCAATTATTCCAAGGTCTGAAAAACAAAAAGAGTATGTTAGAGCTCTAAGACAAAGTGACATCACTATTTCAGCAGGACCGGCAGGGACTGGAAAAACTTTTTTAGCAGTTGCTGTGGGATTAACAATGTTATTAGAAAAGAAAATTGAAAGAATAATTCTTTCTAGACCAGCTGTTGAAGCTGGAGAGAGATTAGGTTTTTTACCTGGAGATATGAAGGAAAAAGTTGATCCATATCTTAGACCTTTGTACGATTCACTTTACGATCTGTTTGATTTTGAGAAAATTCAAAGAATGATTGAAATTGGAGATATTGAAATTGCTCCTTTAGCATTCATGAGGGGTCGAACTTTAAAAAATTCATTTGCAATTTTAGATGAGGCACAAAATGCAACTGATACTCAAATTAAGATGTTTTTAACAAGAATTGGTGAAAATTCAAAATTAGTCGTTAATGGGGATCCTTCGCAAATTGATCTTCCAAATAAAAGTATGTCAGGTTTAAACAGAGCTAAAAAACTTCTAAATCACTTAAATGAAATTTCTGTAGTCGATTTTGATCATTCAGACGTTGTTAGACACCCATTAGTATCAAAAATAGTAAAAGCTTATTCTAATAACGATGATTAGCGTTAATGTCTTTTCTGAAGACACTAATTGGTCTAAAAAAATAAAAAATAAAGAGATTTTTTTTAATTCTATTTGTGATGCTTTTCCAAATAAATATAAGTTTTTAAACAAAAATGTCGGTTTTACCTTATTACTTTCGAATAACCAAAATATCAAAAAACTAAACAAAAAATTTAGAAATAAAAATAAACCAACAGATATTCTTTCCTTTCCATTAAGTCATAAGATTTCAATTAAAAAGGATACTTACCTTGGAGATGTAATAATTAGCTTTAATTATATGAATAAAGATAAAGAAAAAAGATCATTTAAAACATTGGTGATTAAAACTTTTATTCATGGATTTTTACACTTGTTAGGATTTGATCATATTAAAGATAAAGATTATAAAAAAATGATTATAGAAGAAAACAAAATTTACAAATCAGTAATTTCTAAACTTAATTAATTGAAAAAAAATATTTATTTAGAATTGTTATACCTATTTTTTTTAGGTGTTTTTTCTTCTCTAAGTCTTCCTCCATTTAATTATTTTATCATTAATTTTTTAACATTTAGTTTATTATTTATTTTTTTATTTAAAAAAAATTCATATCAAAAATTTAATTTTTTTCTATATGGATGGGCATTTGGATTTGGCTATTTTATATCTAATATTTATTGGATATCTATTTCTTTGACGTTTGATGAAAATTTTAAGGCTTTAATACCTCTATCTCTTATTTTAATACCAGCCTTTTTAGCAATCTTTTATGGAATACTTACTTATCTGTTTGCAATTTTAAGATTAAAAAAAATTGTGAGCTCATTTTTTCTTTTCTCTTTACTATTTGGAATAGTTGAATTTTTAAGAGGTTCTATTTTAACTGGATTCCCATGGAATTTAATTGCTTTTAGTTTTTCTAATCATCCAGAATTGTTAAGCATTATGTCTATTATTGGTACATTTGGATTTAATTTATTTTGTATTTCACTTTTTATTAGTCCATCAATTTTTATTTTAAGAGATGGTCGTAAAGATTTAATTGTCTGTGTATTGTTTTTAATATTACCCATTCTGTTTTATATGTATGGAACTATTTATGAAAAAAAATTTCTAAAAATAGAAGAAACAAATAATAATTTTACAATTCGGACAATTGGTTCAAATATAAATTTAGATAGATTTTATCGAGATGTAGATCCCACTCTAATAATTAATGAGCTAATTAAAATTAGTGAGCCCGATTCGAGTAAAAATATTTTTTTTCTATGGCCCGAAGGTATAATTCCAGACATTTATCAAAATGAGTTTGTTCAGTATCAATATTTATTTAAAGATCATTTTAATAGTAATCATTTATTAGGACTTGGTATTAATAAACAATCTTATGATCAATCAGGTGTAAAGTTTTTTAATTCGTTTTCAATTTATGATAACAACTTAAATCTTTTAAATTCCTATGATAAAATAAATTTAGTTCCTTTTGGGGAATTTTTGCCTTTTGAGAAAATACTTAGAAAAATTGGTCTTAAGAATCTTACAAATAACTACCAGTCATATTCAAAGGGTCAAAAAAGAGAGGCTATACAAGTAAACTGGGAGTTGTTTAGTTTTAAGATACTTCCCTTAATTTGTTATGAAATAATCTATTCAGGAAGACTTTATTCAGATCAAAACTTTGATTATATAATTAATGTTTCTGAAGATGGATGGTTTGGGAGTTCTATTGGACCAAAACAACATTTTGTACATAGTATATTTAGAGCGATTGAGAGTGGAAAATATGTAATTCGTTCAGCTAACAATGGTATGGCAGCTATTGTTAACCCCATTGGAAATATTGAAGGACAAGTTGATTTTGGTAAAAATGGATATGTTGATTTTGAAAAATCAAGAAAATTTTCACCAACAGTATTTTCTAAATATGGAAATAAAATATTTTTATTAATAATTTTATTGTATATTTTTTTAATTTTTTCATTTAATAGAATTAAGAATGAGTAACCTAAAAAATTTTTTATTTACAAGTGAGTCTGTATCTGAAGGACATCCAGATAAAGTATCTGATCGAATTTCTGATATGGTTGTTGATAGTTATCTTTCTGGGGATCCTTTTTCTAGAGTAGCATGTGAAACGCTAACCACCACTAACAAAGTTGTTCTAGCAGGTGAGGTTAGAGGGCCAGATATAAAAAAAGATGAGCTGATCGAAAAAGTTAGAAATTGTATAAAAGATATTGGTTATGACCAAGAAGGTTTTACTTGGAAAGAAGCAACTAAAATAGAAAGTCATCTCCATTCCCAATCAGCAGATATAGCAATGGGTGTAGACTCGTCTGGTAATAAAGATGAGGGCGCGGGAGACCAGGGAATTATGTTTGGTTATGCTTGTGATGAAACTGATGTGTTAATGCCAGCTCCTATTCATTATTCTCATAAAATTTTAAGATTAATGGCGGAAGATAGAAAGTCTGGAAAATTAAAAAATATAGAACCAGACTCTAAAAGCCAAGTTACTTTTGAATATGTTGATGGTAAACCAACAAAAGTAAGATCGGTTGTTATTTCTTCTCAACATTCAGCAGAGGTTAACCAAGGACAGGTTAGAGAATTATTAAGGCCTTATATGTTAAAATCAATTCCAGAAAAATTTTTGGAAGGTTTTAACGAAGAAGAATTTTATGTTAACCCAACTGGTAATTTTGTCATCGGTGGTCCTGATGGTGACTGTGGTCTTACTGGTAGAAAAATAATAGTAGACACTTATGGTGGGGCAGCTCCTCATGGTGGTGGTGCTTTTTCTGGAAAAGATCCCACAAAGGTGGACAGGTCTGCAGCTTATGCTGCTCGTTATATAGCAAAGAATATTGTGGCATCTAAAATTGCAAACAAATGTTTGATACAACTTGCGTATGCCATAGGAGTTTCAAAGCCTTTATCAATTTATGTAGATTTGTTTGATGGTGATTTAGAAAAAAATAATTTTGTTACAAAAAAAATAAATGAAAATTTTGATTTAAGTCCAAGAGGAATTAGAGAGATGTTACAGTTAAATAAACCGATATACGAAAAAACAGCTGCCTACGGTCATTTTGGCAGAATGCCTGAAGATGATGGTGCTTTTTCATGGGAAAAAACAGATAAAACAGGGGTTTTTTCTAAATAGTTTTTATTGAATTAAAAAAAATCTTTAATATATTGCCCTTACATTATTGAATTTACAAAATGGGCTCTAGCCCATTTTTTTTTGGAGCAAACAAAAATATGTTAAACAAAAGAGCTGATAAATTAGAACTATTAAGAATAGCTGAAGCGGTAGCTTTAGAAAAATCTATTGATAAAGAATTAATCATCAATTCAATGGAGACAGGAATTGCAAAAGCAGCCAAATCTAAATTTGGTCAAGACAATGAAATTAAAGTTTTAATCAACAGAGAAAATGGAGATATCGAAATTTTTAGAAAATTAGTGATAGTTGAAAAACCAGAGAACTCTAATACAGAAATAAGATTAGATGACGCAATAACTTTGAACGAAACTAATAAAGGTAAAGCAATTGGAGATGAGGTTTTACAACCATTACCAGCATTTGATTTTGGAAGAATTGCTGCTCAAACAGCTAAACAAGTAATTACTTTTAATGTTAGAGAAGCTGAGAGAGAAAGACAATATAATGACTTTATTGATAAAAAAGACTCTATTTTAAGTGGAATTGTAAAAAGATTAGAATTTGGAAATGTTATAGTTGATTTAGGAAGAACAGAGGCAATTATTCAAAAAAATGAATTAATCCCAAGAGAAAACATTAAAGCTGGTGATAGAATTAAAGCTTATTGCTTTGATGTTAGACGAGAACCAAGAGGACAACAAATATTTTTATCAAGAGGACACCCAAAATTTATGGAGAAACTTTTTGTACAAGAGGTTCCAGAAATTTATGATGGTTTAATAGAAATAAAATCATCTTCAAGAGATCCTGGCAGTAGAGCTAAAATCTGTGTTAAAGCAGTTGATACATCATTAGATCCAGTTGGTGCTTGTGTGGGAATGAGAGGTTCTAGAGTTCAAGCAGTTGTTAATGAATTACAAGGTGAAAAAATTGATATTGTCAATTGGTCTGAAGATCCAGCTATTTTAGTCTCAAACGCTTTATCACCAGCAGAAGTTCAAAGAGTAAATGTTGATACCGAAAGAAAAAAACTTGATGTAATTCTAACTGAGGAAAATTTGAGTAAAGCAATTGGTAGAAGAGGTCAAAACGTTAGACTTGCAACTAAGTTAATGAACTATGAAATAAACATCATGACTGATGCTGAGGACTCTGAAAGAAGACAATTAGAGTTTAAGGAAAAAACAGAAAATTTTGTAAAAAACTTAGAATTAGATGAAACACTAGGTCAGCTTTTAGTAGCAGAAGGCTTTTCAACAATTGATGATATTAAAGATAGTAATGCTCAGGATTTAATGAAAATTGAAGGTATCGAGGAAGAAACTGCAAATGCTTTAATTGAAAGAGCAAAAGAGTTTCATGAAAAAGATCAAGAAGATATTTCTCAAAGAATAAAAGATTTAGGTTTAGAAGATGGATTAATTAATCTTAAAGGATTAACACCAGGTATGTTAGTTACTTTAGGGGAACAAAAAATATTAAAATTAGAGGATTTTGCAGATTTAGCATCAGATGAATTAACTGGTGGTTATGACATTGTTAAAGGTGAAAGAGTAAAAATCCAAGGTTGTCTTGAGGATTTTGCATTATCAAAAGCTGAAGCAGATGATTTAATTATGTCTGCAAGAAACATTGTCTATAAAGATTGAGTGATGAGTTATGGAAAACAAAAAAACAAAATTAACAATTTCTGGCATAGCCAAGAAGTCTATTCAAAATATTGAGATAGCAAAAACTCAAGGAAAAAACTCTGTAGTCATAGAAAAACAACCTAGTAAATTTCCTAACAGAGGTGGTTCGTTTAGACCTACTGGAGTTAAGTCAAAACCTAGCTCGTCTTTTGATAGAAGTACACCACCAATTAAACCAACCTTTCCACCAAAAGCATCCCCAATTGCTAATGATTTTGAAAAACGAAAGTTAGCTGAACAAAGAGCAACTAAAAGACTTAAAGGTGAGGATGATGGTGGAAGTAAAAAATCAAAACTTGGAACTAAAAAACGAGAATTGAAATTAACTATTTCAAGAGCAATAAGTGATAATGACGATATAGAATCACGAGCAAGAAGTTTAGCATCTATTAAAAGAGCAAGATTAAAACAAAATAAAGTTTTAACTAAAGAAGAGACTAAAGAAAATTTAAAGCCAATTAAAAGAGATGTAAATATTCCAGAAGCAATCACAGTTAGAGAGCTCGCAAATAGAATGGCTGAGCAATCAAGTAATGTTATTAAATATTTATTTGGTATGGGAGTAACGGTTACGATTAATCAAACGCTGGCAGCAGATACTGCTGAGTTTTTAGTTAAAGAGTTTGGACACAATCCAATTAGAGAGGAAAAAGCAGAAGAGATTATTAAAAAGATTAAAGAGTCTAGATCTGAAAATTTAAAAAATAGACCGCCAATAGTTACGGTAATGGGTCATGTTGATCATGGAAAAACATCTGTTTTAGATGTTTTAAGAAGTGCCAATGTTGTTTCAGGAGAATTTGGTGGAATTACTCAGCATATTGGAGCTTACCAAATTGAGTCTCAGTCAAATAAATTAACCTTTATAGATACCCCTGGTCATGCTGCATTTACAGAAATGAGAGCTAGAGGATCTAAGCTAACAGATGTTGTAGTCTTAGTTGTTGCTGCAGATGATGGTGTAAAACCTCAAACAATCGAGTCTATTAAACATGCTAAAGCCGCAAATGTTCCAATAGTAGTTGCGATAAATAAATGTGATCTTCCAGACGCAGATCCACAAAAAATTAAAAACCAATTATTAGAATATGAATTAATAGCTGAAGATTTATCAGGAGATACTTTGATGGTTGAAATTTCAGCAAAAACAAAAAAGAATTTAGATAAGTTAGTAGAGTCAATTATTCTTCAAGCAGAGATTTTAGATTTAAAAACAGATTATGACACCAAAGCAACCGGAGTAGTTTTAGAGTCTAAAATTGATGTTGGTAGAGGTCCTGTAGCAACAATTATTGTAACCACTGGAACTCTTAAAAAAGGAGATTTTTTTGTAAGTGGTTTGAAATGGGGAAAAGTAAGAGCAATTATTAATGACAAAGGTGAAGCAATAAATGAAGCATTGCCATCTACACCGGTTGAGATCTTGGGGATTAATGGTGCCGCAAAAGCTGGTGATGATTTTATCGTTGTAGATAGTGAAAAAGAGGCTAAAACTTTAAGTGCTAATAGAGCCGAAGAGACCAAAGATGGAAAAAATCCATTAACATTTGCTACTCAAGAATCTGCTTTTTCAAATAAGTTATCAGAGGAATTAAATATAATTGTTAAATCAGATGTTCATGGTTCATCTGAAGCAATCAAAAGTGCAATTAGCCAAATAAAACATGATGAAGTAAAACCAAAAATTATATTATCTGATATTGGAATGGTAACCGAAACAGATGTTACTTTAGCTAAAGCTTCAAATGCAGTTTTAATAGCTTTTAACGTGAAGCCAAGTAAAGAAGCAAAAAAACTTGCTGAAAATGAGAAAATAAAAATATCTTCATACAATATTATTTATGAAGTTCTAGATTATATAAAACAAAGAATGTCTGGATTACTTGCTCCTGATGTTCAAGAAACAACTTTAGGTACAGCTCAAATTTTAGAAATATTTAAAGTTTCAGGTGCCGGAAAGGTAGCAGGCTCGAAAGTTACTGAGGGTGAAATTTTGAGTAATTCTGATGTAAGAATAATTAGAGATGGAGCTATCATTTATACAGGTAAAATTGGAACTCTATTTAGAGAAAAAAACCAAGTAAAACAGGTGAGTAATGGCCAAGAATGTGGAATTACAGTAAAAGACTATATGGATTTCCAAAAAGACGATACAATAGAGGCATTTAGTGTAACCTCTAAGGAGAGAACAATTTAATGGCTGATAGAATTGGAAAACCACTTACACAAAGACAGCTTAGAGTTGGAGAAATGATTAAGCAGTCATTAAGCATGATTTTTATGAGAAATGAGGCTAAGGTCCCTCATTTAGAAACAAAAACAATTACTGTAACTGAAGTAAGAATGAGCCAAGACTTAAAAATTGCCAAAGCCTATGTCCTTCCATTAGGAGGCAAAGATGCTGATGAAGTAATTAAAATTTTAAAAGAATACTCATTTATAATTAGAAAAATTTTATCACAAAAAGTGATTATGAAATTTTTACCAAAACTACTTTTTAGAAAAGACGAGTCTTTTGAGTATGCGGAAAAAATAGAAAACTTAATAAAACAAACACATAAATAGGAAAAACGAGGTATGAACAAAAAGGCACAAGAACTAGCAATGCATGATAAGGATACTGGATCTTCAGAAATCCAAATTGCTTTACTAACAGAAAAAATTGAAACTCTTTCAAAACACATTAAACAATTCAAAAAGGATAAACATTCTTCAGTTGGATTGTTGAGAGCGGTAAATAGAAGAAAAAAATTGTTGGAATATTTAAAGAAAAATAAAATGGATTCTTACAAAAATGTATTAACGAAGTTAAATTTGAGAAAATAGATAGAAGGAAATGGAAATTAGATGTTTAAAGTATACAAGAAGGAAATTGAAGTAGCAGGAAAAAAAATAAGTTTAGAAACAGGTAAAGTAGCAAGACAAGCAGACGGGGCAATCATCGCAACTAGTGGTGAAACAGTTATTTTAGCAACAGTTGTAGGAGCAAAAAAAATTAATCCAGATATGGATTACTTTCCGTTATCAGTTAACTACCAAGAAAAATATTATGCAGGTGGTAAAATCCCTGGTGGATATTTTAAAAGAGAAGCAAGACCAACTGAAAGTGAAACATTAATTTCAAGATTAATTGATAGACCAATCAGACCCTTGTTTCCTGAAGAATTTAAAAATGAAGTTCAGTTATTACCGACTGTCATTTCATATGATAAAGATAATCAACCAGATATCCTTGCAATAACAGCATCATCTGCGGCATTAGCTATCTCTGGAATGCCATTTATGGGGCCTGTAGGGGCTTCTAGAGTGGGTTTTGTTGATGGTAAATACATTCTTAACCCTTCTAAATCAGAGTTGGAAAATTCTAGTTTAGATCTAGTGGTTGCAGGTACAAAAGATGCAGTTTTAATGGTTGAGTCAGAAGCGAATGGTTTAACAGAAGAAGAAATGTTAAATGCTGTTAAGTTTGGTCACGAAGGCTTTGTTCCAGTAATCGAAATGATTGAAGAACTAGCTAAGGAGTGTAAAAAACCTGATTGGGTCGTTGAGAAAAAAGACTTGTCTGAAGTTAAGAAAAAACTTGAAGAGGAGTTTACGGCAGATTTAACTAAAGCGTTTGCCACAAGAGATAAACAAGACAGATCAAATCAAATTTCACAGATCACTGATAAAGCAAAACAACTTTTTGCTGATAATGAAAATTTTACAGATCTTGATGTTAATTCTCAGCTTAAAAATCTTGAAAAGAAAATTGTTCGAACTGATATTCTGAAAAATAAAAATAGAATTGATGGTAGAGGATTATCTGATGTAAGACCAATTTCATGTGAAGTTGGAATTTTACCTAGAACTCATGGTTCTGCATTATTTACCAGAGGAGAAACACAAGCAATTGTTGTGGCAACTCTAGGAACTTCTGATGATGAACAACGTATTGAAAGTTTGGATGGATTACAAAGAGAACGATTTATGCTTCATTACAACTTTCCTCCTTTTTCGGTTGGAGAAACCGGAAGAATTGGAACAGGTCGAAGAGAAATTGGTCATGGTAAGTTAGCTTGGAGAGCAATTAATTCTTCATTACCCTCAAAAGAAGCATTTCCATACACTTTTAGAATAGTATCAGAGATTACTGAGTCTAATGGTTCATCTTCAATGGCAACTGTTTGTGGAACCTCTTTAGCATTAATGGATGCGGGAGTGCCGATTAAAGAGCCTGTAGCAGGTATTGCAATGGGTTTAATTAAAGAAGGTGATGAATTTAGTGTCTTGTCTGATATTTTGGGCGACGAAGATCACTTAGGCGATATGGACTTTAAAGTTGCTGGTACTAAAGATGGTATTACTTCATTACAAATGGATATTAAGATTACAGGTATCACATTTGAAATAATGGAGCAGGCATTAAATCAAGCTAAAGATGGAAGAATTCACATCTTAGGTGAAATGAACAAAGCTTTAGGTGAATCAAGAGCTGATGTTGGAAAGCATACTCCAAAAATGGAACAAGTAACTGTTGATAAAAAAGATATCGCAGCCGTTATTGGAAAAGGTGGTGCAACAATTAGAGAAATTGTTGAAAAATCAGGTGCAAAAGTTGATGTAAATGACGAAGGAGTTGTAACAGTTGCTGCTCCAGACGAGGAGTCTAGAAACATTGCTTTGCAAATGATTAAAGATATCACCGCTAAAGCTGAACTAAACAAAGTGTACTCTGGTAAAGTAATGAAAATTATGGAGTTTGGTGCCTTTGTAAACTTCTTAGGAAAACAAGATGGTTTAGTTCATATCTCAGAGCTTGCTGCTAAAAGAGTAGAAAAAGTTACTGATGTTGTCAAAGAAGGCGACGAAGTAAAAGTTAAAGTAATTGGTTTCGATAGAGGTAAAGTTAAACTTTCTATGAAACAAGCTGTAGATTAGTTGATTAAATTAATTTTAAAAACTCCTGAATTAAATTTAGGAGTTTTTAGTTTTAATAAAATAGTGATCATGCCCTATAGATTTTATAAACATAAAATCTAAATTATTTAAATAATCAAATACTTCTTTTCTATTGGATTTTCCAATTTCAATTTGTAAAATACAATTATTGTTTTTAATCACTTGACTCATTCCTTTTAAAACTTTTAATTCGTGGCGCTCAACATCAATTTTAATTAAATTATTTGAATTTTTAATATCAATAACATCATCTAGTTTTTTTATTTTAATTTTTTCTTTTATTATTTCTTTATCAGAATACTTTTTGAGCTCTGGGTCTTTCTCGTGAAATATACTGGAACCGCCCATTTTATTTTTGTCTGTATACCAAATTTCACATTCAGAATTACTATCGGATAATCCAAAATCAAATAATTGAATATTTTTTTGGTTATTTAACTTTTTATTAAACTTAAGACTCTCAAAATTTTTACTATTAGGCTCAAATGCAAAGATATTAGGTATATCTTTAAAATAAAGTGAATAATAACCAATATTTGCCCCAATATCAAAAAAATTAGAAACATTATTTTTTTTTATTAGAGATTTCAAAAATAGAATTTGTTCTTTTTCATAAAAACCACTTAAATATATTTCTCTATCAATTATTTGAGATAGATCGACTCTAATTTTTATAAAATCTAAATCTAAAATTTGTATTTTGTTTAAAAAAATATTTCTTTTAATTAAACTTGGTATTAGACGTTTTAATAGTGGTATTTTTAAATTATATAAAAATCTTAAAAATTTATTCAAATTTATTTAAGTTATATTTTTAGGATCGGGCATTCCAACCTTATTATATCCAGCGTCAACATAGTGAATTTCACCAGTTACACCACTTGCAAGGTCGCTTAGAAGATATAATGCTGAATTTCCAACATCATGGATATCTACGTTTCTTTTAAGAAAAGAATGGTCTTCATTCCATTTATATAAAAATTTGGCATCACCAATAGCAGAAGCTGCTAAAGTTTTAATAGGTCCCGCACTTATTGCATTTACTCTCATGCCTTTAGCACCCAAATCTCTTGCTAAATATTTAACACTTGCCTCAAGAGCTGATTTGCAAACACCCATTACATTATAGTTTGGAATAGCTTTAGTAGACTCGTAAGTTAAAGTTAATAAACTTCCACCCTCTTTCATTATTTTTGAAGCTTCTTTTGCAACCTCAGTAAATGAAAAACATGAGATTAACATGCTTCTTAAAAAATTTTCCCTTGTGGTATTTAAGTATTCTCCAGATAATTCTGATTTATCTGAAAAAGCAACTGCATGAACTACAAAGTCAATTTCTCCCCATTGAGACTTAATATCTTCAAATAATTTTATAACTTCTTCTTTTTTTTCTACATCACAACTAAATGTAACCTTAGAATTTAATTTCTCTGCTAGTGGAATAACTCTTTTTTTTAAAGCATCACCGAGGTAAGTGAAAGCTAGTTCAGCACCAGCTTCAGCAAGTTTTTGTGATATACCCCAGGCTATCGAACGTTCGTTAGCAACGCCCATGATTAATCCTTTTTTACCTTTCATTAAATCCATAATTATATCTTTTCAAAAATTAAGGCTGCATTTGTTCCACCAAAACCAAAACTATTTGACATAACCGTGTTTAATGTAACCCCAGTTTCTGTTTTTGTGACGATTGGAAATTTTTTTGCTTCTTCGTCCATATCAGTAATGTTTGCTGAACCTGTAATAAAATTATTTTTCATCATAATTAAACTATAAATAGCTTCATGGACTGATGCTGCTCCTAAAGGATGACCTGATAAAGATTTTGTGGAACTAATTTTTGGTATTTCTGCTCCAAATGTTTCACCAACAGCTTTTAATTCAGTGATATCTCCAACTGGAGTTGATGTTCCATGAGTATTAATATAATCAATTTTATTTTTTGCTGAAGCAATAGCCATTTTCATACATCTTACGGCACCTTCTCCTGATGGTGCCACCATATCGTAGCCATCTGAAGTTGCTCCATAACCAGTTAATTCCGCGTATATTTTAGCACCTCTAGCCTTTGCGTGTTCATATTCCTCTAAAACTAATGTTCCACCCCCACCAGCAATTACAAATCCATCTCTAGTTTTATCGTAAGCTCGTGATGCTGTTTCTGGAGTATCATTATATTTTGAAGATAAAGCAGTCATTGCATCAAACATGGCTGTCATAGCCCAATGTAATTCTTCACTACCACCAGCAAAAACCACATCTTGTTTACCCATTTGGATTAATTCCATCGCATGACCTATACAATGGCCGCTAGTAGCACAAGCTGAACTCATCGTATAATTTACTCCTTTAATTTTGAACGGTACTGCTAAAGTAGCAGAGGCTGTACTAGCCATAGTTCTTGGTACAATAAATGGTCCCATTAATTTTGGAGTTTTTGCTCTAGTTTTATCAACAGATAAAACTACATTTTCAATAGAGGGTCCACCTGAACCCATTACAATTCCCGATTTAAAATTACTTACTTCTTTTTCCTCCAAACCAGAGTCTTGAATGGCTTCTTTCATAGCAATATAATTATAAGCAGATCCAGATCCCATAAATCGAATTGTTTTTCTATCAACGTGATCTTCAAGTTTGATATTTGGTTTACCGTGAATATTACTTTTTAAATTATGCTCTTTATATTCTTCACTAAAAGAAATTCCTGATTTTGAGTTTAATAGGGATTGGTGAACTTCCTCTTGATTGTTACCTAAACAAGATACTATTCCAATACCGGTGATTACAACTCTTCTCATTATTTAAACAAACCTACTTTTAAACTCTCTGCTGAATATATTTTTTTATCATCCGCTAAAACAATCCCATTTGCAAGACCTACGGTTGTTCCTCCCGGTGATAAAATTTTTTTCATATCAATTTGATATTTTACTGTTTTTACGTTTTTTAAAACTTCTCCAGTAAATTTAACTGTTCCAACCCCTAGAGCCCTACCTTTTCCTGGATTTCCAAGCCAACCAAGATAAAAGCCAACTAGTTGCCACATCGCGTCAAGCCCAAGGCATCCTGGCATAACCGGATCTTCTTTAAAATGACAATCAAAAAACCAAAGATTTTCTTTAATATCTAGTTCAGCTTTTAAAGAGCCTTTTTTGAAGGCCCCGTTATCATCATTTATCTCAGTTATTCTATCAAACATGAGCATTGGGGGAAGAGGTAATTTAGCATTACCTGGCCCAAAAAGCTCACCATTTCCACATGTGATTAGATCATCGTATGAATATGAGTTTTTTTTCATAAAATTGAACGATCTTATTACTTGATTTTAGAGGATTATAATATAGATTTAGTTTAGAACTATTATAAAGAACATGACGAATAACAGCATTTTTTTAAATAAATTGAGATCATCCGGGTTAAGACCTACAAAACAAAGACTAAAAATATGTGAGGTTTTATTTGATACAGAGAAAACATTTCATTTTACCGTCAATGATTTAGTCAAAATAATTGATGAAAAAATGAATGAAAAAATTTCTTTAGCAACCGTATACAATACTGTTCATGCATTTCACAAAAAAGGCTATTTAAAAGAGATATCAATTAATAGTGACAAAAGTTACTTTGATACAAATACTAAAATTCATCATCACTTTTACGATAACAATACAAAAGAGTTAACGGATATCAGTGATGATCAAGTCGAAAAAGTTAAAATAAACACTTCATTACCTGGTAAAAAAATTACCTCAGTAGAAGTTCTTGTAAGAGTTGAAAACAAATAATTCTTAAATTATTTTTTTAAATATCCCTTGATTTCTTTTTTAGAATAATTATAAAGTAGCACAAATCAAATTTTCTTACAACAAAGGATACAAAATGAGCAGTGAAATGAAAGGTGAAATTAGCAAATGTCCATATCATGGAGAAGGGATACCTCAGAAACATCCCACGGGAAAAGGACAAACCAATAAAGATTGGTGGCCTAATAGTTTAAACCTTAAAGTTTTAAGTCAACATTCTGAACTTGTTGATCCGTTTAATAAGAAATTTGATTACAAAAAAGAATTTAAAAAACTAAATTATAAAGCACTTAAAAAAGATTTAGAAAAATTAATGACTAACTCACAAAGTTGGTGGCCAGCAGATTACGGTCATTATGGTCCATTAATGGTAAGATTAGCATGGCATGCTGCTGGAACTTATAGAACTGGCGATGGTAGAGGTGGAGCTGGAACAGGGAACCAAAGATTTGCACCACTGAATAGTTGGCCAGATAACGTCAATTTAGATAAGGCAAGATTATTACTTTGGCCTATTAAGAAAAAATATGGAAAAAGAATTTCTTGGGCTGATCTATTTGTATTAGTTGGAAACGTTGCGATTGAGTCGATGGGTTTAAAAACTTTTGGCTTTGGTGGTGGCAGAGAAGATATTTGGGAACCTGAAGATGATATTTATTGGGGTTCAGAAAAAGAATGGTTAGCAAATAATCGTTATAATAAAAAAAGAGAACTTGAAAATCCATTAGGTGCAGTTCAAATGGGATTAATTTATGTAAACCCTCAAGGACCAGATGGAAAGCCAGATCCTTTAGCGGCAGCTAGAGATATCAGAGAAACTTTTGGAAGAATGGCTATGAATGATTACGAGATTGTAGCTTTAGTTGCAGGAGGACATACCTTTGGTAAATCTCACGGTGCAGCAGCAGAGTCTTATAAAGGACCAGAGCCAGAAGGAGCTAAAATTCAAGAACAAGGAACTGGTTACAATAGCAGTTATAAAACTGGACACGGTGCAGATACAATAAGTAGTGGTATCGAAGGAGCATGGACATCAAACCCTATTAAATGGGATATGGGTTATTTTGATAATTTATTTGGTCATGAATGGGAATTAACTAAAAGTCCCGCAGGCGCATATCAGTGGAAACCAAAGAAAAATGGTAAAGCCATTGCAATGACTCCAGACGCACATATCAAAGGCAAAAAAAACATGCCTATGATGCAAACTACAGATTTATCAATGAGAATGGATCCAGGATTTAATAGAATTTCTAGACATTTTCATGCAAACCCACAAGAGTTTGCCGATGCTTTTGCAAGAGCATGGTTTAAATTAACTCACAGAGATATGGGACCTAAAGTAAATTATTTAGGGCCTGAAGTTCCAAGAGAAGAGTTAATTTGGCAGGATCCAATTCCAAGAAGTAAATACAAACTTAAAAACAGTGAAATCGGGTCGCTTAAAAATAAAATAGCTAGCTCAGGTTTATCTGTTTCGCAATTAGTATCTGTTGCTTGGGCTTCAGCATCAACTTTTAGAGGATCAGATAAAAGAGGTGGAGCAAATGGTGCTCGTATCAGATTGGCTCCAATGAAAAATTGGGAAGTAAACAATCCATCAACTTTATCTAAAGTTTTAAAAGTTTATGAGAGAATACAAAAATCATTTAACAATAAATCTAAATCAGTATCAATAGCTGACCTAATTGTATTAGGTGGAACTGTTGGTGTTGAAAAAGCTGCTAAAGCTGCAGGGGTAAAAGTAACAGTACCTTTTAAACCAGGAAGAGGAGATGCTACTCAAGAACAAACAGACATCCATTCTTTTGGTTTACTTCAGCCAGTAGCAGATGGATTTAGAAATTATGCTAAAGGTGATAATTCAACAATTGCTGAAGAATTGTTAGTCGATAAAGCTCAATTATTAAAATTAACAGCTGCAGAAATGACAGTATTAGTTGGTGGTATGAGAGTTTTGGGAACTAACTTTGATAACTCAAAGCATGGAGTTCTAACTAAAACACCTGGTAAATTAACTAATGACTTTTTTGTTAATCTTCTAGATCTAAATACTAAATGGAAGGAAGTGTCTAAAAAAGAAGATATCTTCCAAGGTAAAGATAGAAAAATAAATAAAGTTAAATGGACAGGAACTAGAGCTGACCTAATATTTGGTTCAAATTCTCAATTGAGAGCTTTAGCGGAAGTTTATGCAACTGATGACTCAAAAGATAAGTTTGTAAATGACTTTGTGTCAGCTTGGACTAAAGTTATGAATGCAGACCGTTTTGATATCAATTAGTAGTTAAAACATTATGGCTCAAGTTACTTTCGACGATTTTTACCAAGTTCCAAATCTAAAATTTGATATTTCTAGATTAAGATCTGATTTGGAGCTTGTGCTTAAAAGAAGACAGTTCAATTCTCCGGGAGTAACTCATTTTGGAGCTATACCTATTAATCAAATACCTAATGATGAAGATTCTATTAAAGGACATAGATTAAGAGGACAATATTGGACTATACCAGACGAAACTGGGAAAGAAGTATCTAGAGATATCGAAATAGATGAGTCTAAATATACCCAATTAGTTCCTGAATTTCATGACACTTATTTCAAAGAGGTTTATGAAACATTGAGTAAAAAATTTAAACTTGGAAGAGTTAGATTGTTGTTAAAAGAGCCAAGATCAACACTTAGTTGGCATAAAGACCCTGAACCAAGACTACATATACCAATTATTACAAATCCAGGTTGCTCTATGGTGATAGAAAATGTAGCAAAACATTTGCCCGCTGATGGGTCAGTAACGATCACAAATAACAAAAAATATCATAATTTTTTTAATGGTGGTGAACAAGATCGTATTCATCTAGTTGCTTGCGTACTGGAAGATCGATTTAATTAATAGATCCCCATAAATTTTCTTTATTTATCCAACCTTTAAAAGTTTCAGTTTCAACTTTACACCAGTTGCTTTCACATTTTTGCAAGACTAATAATCTTCCCTTTTTAATATTAGCTAGTGGCTTCGAAAAGATTGAGGGTTTACTAAATAAAATTTTATCTTCTATTGCAATTAAAGAATTAGCAGGTTTTAACTGTGAGATATGTATCCACCCACTATTATTTTTTAAATCAATTATTCTTCTGAAATTTTCTTTTTTATCAATTTGCTTGATAGGTAAATTAATTTTTTTATAAACATACTTAATAGGAAAATCAAAACCTGGTCCATACCGAACGTTGACCTTATTTTTCTTTAAAGATAAAAAAATTTCCTCAGCATTAGAGCATGAAATTAATATTAAATAAAAAAAAATTATAAAAAATTTTTTTTTAATTAGGAACATAGACAATTTTTTCTTTTATTTAATTTAACTTTTCTAAAATTTAAATTTAATAAATCAATTATCAAAATATAATTATTAAGATTATTACCAATATTTATTATTTTTTTTATTATTTCATTAGCTTGTAAACTGCCCACAATATTTGCTACAGTACCTAAAACACCTTCAAATTCACAATTAAGAATATCATCAGAAATTTCATTTTCTTGATAAAAACATCTTAAACATGGAGTTTTTTTATCTTTAAAATTAAATGTAAATATATGACCATCAAATTTACTAATAGCCCCAGTAACCAAAAATTTTTTGAATTTGATACAGTTATCATTAATTAAGAATTTAGTTTTAAAATTATCTGAGCCATCAACAATAAAATCATAATTCTTTAAAATTTTATCAAAATTTTTTTCATTAATTCTATAATTATAAATATTTACTTTTGTATTAGGGTTAATTTTTTTTAATTTATCTTTAACAGTCTTAACTTTAGATTTTCCTAAATCGTCTGTATCGTAAAGGCTTTGTCTATGAAGATTTGATAAATTTACTTTATCATCATCTATAATGCCAATTTTACCCACACCAGCTCTAGCTAAAAATTCTGCGACAGGACAACCTAATCCTCCGGCACCCACTATTAAAACTCTTGATGTTAAAATTTTTTTCTGGCCAATAATACCAATGTTTTTAAGGATTATTTGTCTTGAATATCTATCAATTTGATTTTTTTTTAATTCTAAGCTCATTTTCCAGTTGAACCAAAACCACCCTCTCCTCTTACGGTCTCTGGCAAGTCTTTAACTTCATCTAATTGCATTTTAATTACTGGCGCTAGAATCATTTGGGCAATTCGATCTTCATTGTTGATTTTAAAATCATTATTTCCATGGTTAAAAAGTATTACCTTTATCTCGCCTCTATAATCACTATCAATTGTGCCAGGAGTATTTAGAACACTTATGCTGCTTTTTGCAGCTAGTCCTGATCTAGGTCTTATTTGAATTTCAAAGTCTTTAGGAAATGCTACTGCTATACCAGTGGGCACTAAACAAGAGGATTTTGGTTTCAATATAATTGGATCTTGTATAAATGCCATTAAATCCATACCTGAAGCACCACTTGTTTTGTAGGCTGGTATTTGTACTTCTGGATGTAATTTTTTAATTAAAACTTTAACCATCAATTTAATTGATTAATAATTTTATCAACAATTTCATCAGATAATTCAGATTTTTTTTTAAAAGATAAGTTATCTTTTTTTAAACTATTATTTTTATAGTAAATTGTTACTTCATTAAAATCAGAATGAAAACCAATTTTTTTATTGGAAACATCATTTGCAATAATCCAATCACAATTTTTATTTAATAATTTTGTTTCAGCATTTTTACCAAGATTTTCAGTTTCTGCAGCAAAACCAATTACAAGTTTTGGACGTAAAGAATTATGATTTGAAACATAATTCAAAATATCAATATTTTTTTCAAGTTCTAGACTTAAGTTTTCAGTTTTTTTTATTTTATTATTAAATGTTTTATTCACTTTAAAGTCTGCTACAGCGGCAGCAAAAATTGCAACATCTGCAGGTAAATTTTCCTGAGTTGCTCTAAACATTTCATCTGCAGTTTCTACTTGAATTATTTTAATTTCTGTATCACCAATTTCTAAATTTGTTGGACCTGAAATTAAAGTTGTTTCAAAACCTTTCTTTGATAATGATTTTGCTAATTCATAGCCTTGTTTGCCACTAGATTTGTTTGTTATATATCTTACGGGGTCAATATATTCTTGAGTAGGCCCAGCTGTAACTAAGGCTTTATATTTTTTGTTTTGTTTTAGAGATAAAAAATATTGATCAATTTTATTTGCTATTAATGATGGTTCTGACATTTTTCCTTCACCATATTCACCACATGCCATATCTCCAATTTCAGGTCCAATCACACGATATCCAAATTTTTGAAGTTTTTTAAAATTTTCTTGCGTTGATGGATGATCCCACATTCTTACATTCATTGCAGGAGTTATAAAAATTTCTTTATTTGAAGCCAAAACAACAGTTGAAGCTAAATCATCAGCATTACCATTGGCTAATTTAGAAATTGTATTTGCAGTAATCGGTGAAATTAAAATTATATCTGCCCATCTAGAAAGAGCTATATGATCCATTTCCGTTTCATTTTCAACGCTAAACAATTCTTCATAGACCTTACCTTGAGATAAAGAAGCAATTGATAAAGGAGTTATAAACTCTTTAGCACTTTTAGTTAAAATAGTTTTAATTTCAGCACCATTTTTTTTAAATAATCTTATTGTTTCTAAACTTTTGTAAGCAGATATGCCGCCACAAATAATAAATAAGATTTTTTTATTTAACAAATTTTTCATCGTCGAATTAAAATACTAATAGTCCTAAAATTACAAGTAGTAATAAACCAATAACTGATTGGTTTCTAAAAGCTATCATTTCAGATTTTTTGTTATTTAAAGCGGTAAAGGAATTTGAATTTTGTGGGATCTGACCACTTGCTAAAAATGTCAAAGCTTGATTGGCCTTGTCCATTATTTCTGGAAACTCCGGTAATCGTTTAATCACTTCAGAAGTACTTTGAATTGTCTCATTCAAAGTATTAATTGGGTCTTTAGTCTCTCTTAACCAACTTTCTAATACAGGTTTAGATGTTGTCCATATATTGGTTTCAGGATGTAATTTTCTTGCAACACCCTCAACAACAACCATAGTTTTTTGTAGCATTAAAAGCTGAGGCTGAGTTTGCATATTAAATTTTTCTGTTACATCAAATAATTGTTTTAATAATTTTCCTCCAGAAATATCTTTTACAGCTTGGCCAAATATTGGTTCTCCAATAGATCTGAGTGCTTGTGCAAGATCATCAATTGGCACTTCTTTTGGGACAAGACCTGCCACCAAATGAACTTCAGCTACTTTTTTATAGTCTCTTTGGATGAATCCATAAAGTATTTCGGCTAAAAATCTCTTACTTAACCTATCTAATCTACCCATAATCCCAAAGTCTATAGGAGCTATTTCTCCATTGTTATCAATGAAAATATTACCTTGGTGCATATCAGCATGAAAAAAACCATCTCTAACAGCGTGTCTTAAAAAATGCTGTATTATGTCTTCAGCAATTTTCTTTGTATCTATATTTCTTCTTTTTAACTCTTCAGTTTCCCTTATTGACACCCCATCAATCCAATCTAGTGTCATTACATTTTCGCTAGTAAAATTCCAATAAATTTGTGGAACTCTGAACCCTGCATCATTTTTGGTATTTTCTGCGTATTCATTAGCTGCTGCAGCTTCAAATCTTAAGTCCATTTCTAGGTTAGTTATTTCTTTAAGTAAAAAAACAACTTCTACAAGTTTTAATCTTTTTGTTTTTTTAACAAAAGACTCAACTAAAAATGCAAATAACATTATTGCATCAATTTCTTCATTAAATATTTTTTTTATGTTTGGTCTTAAAATCTTAATTGCAACATCTTTGATAGTTCCTTCGTCGTTAATTTGAGCTTTATGAACTTGTGCTATAGACGCCGCAGCAATAGGCTCGCTTAGATTTAATATAGTATTAAAAGTTTCCACTCCTAAATCTTTTTTAATTATTTCTTTTGCTTCATAACTAGAAAAAGGAGGCAATCGATCTTGTAAATTTTCTAGTCTTTTTGAAAGTTCTTCACCAATTATATCTGGGCGTGTAGCTAAAAATTGTCCAAGTTTAATAAATGTTGTTCCCATAGATTCCAACGAACTTGATAGTCTTTCACCTTCATCTTTATTAGCCTCTAAAGTTTCTTTTTTAGTGAATGAAATGGCTAGTATTTTAAATAGGATTTTAATAATTAACGGAGGTTCTTGAAATTTTGAAGCTAATTCAAGAATATCTGACTTGGCAACTTTTCTTCCTAGTTTAAATAAAGTAATAAATTTTTTTATCATTAAATTTTCCAACCACTATGAATAGAAACTATGCCACCTGATAAATTTCTATAGGTACAATTTTTAAAGTTATTATTATTCATTAGTTCAATTAATTCTTCTTGGTTTACAAATTCTTCTATACTTTTAATTAGGTAGTCATAAGGTTCTCTTTTTCCAACAATCAATTTTCCAACTAAAGGTATTAGTTTTGAGTAATTTTTATAGATAAATTCTAAATTTGAGTTTTGAATTTTAGAAAATTCTAAACAAAGAAATCGTCCTCCAGGTTTCAAAACTCTATGAGCTTCAAATAAAGCTTTATCTAGATCTTTAGTATTCCTTAGCCCAAAACTTATTGTGTAAAAGTCAAAACTATTTGTTTCTAAAGGTAAGTTTTCAGCTTCAGAAATTATCCAATTTATATTTTTATAATTAGATAGTTTTTGTTTTCCTTGATTGATCATACCCTCATTAGGATCGACACAAGTAATATTATTATCTGTACCAGTATTATCTAAGAAAAGTTTTGCAATGTCACCGGTACCACATGCAACATCTATTAAATTTTTTTTTGATGACGGATTCATCATGTGAATTAGATTTTTTTTCCAAGATCGATGGATACCTAAAGACATAAAATCATTCATCAGGTCATAGCGATCAAATACTTGATCAAAAACACCTTGAACCAGTCCTTTTTTATTTTGAAGATATTGTTGCATAATAAAAAATTATATTATCAATATAGTATGAAATGCCAGAATTACCAGAAGTAGAAGTTGTTAGAAAATCTCTTCATCAAAAGATTAAAAATAAAGAGATTAAAAAAGTATTAGTTAGAAACAGAAATTTAAGATTTAAAGTTCCTGCTAATTTTAAAAATTTTCTAAAGCATAAAAAAGTTATTAATGTAAATCGATTTTCAAAGTATTTAATTTTATGCTTAGATGATAAAAGTTTTTGTTTAATTCATTTGGGAATGTCAGGTACAATTCATTTAATAAATTTTAAAAAAAAAAATATTATAACCAATACTAGTTTTTATAATAATCCTTTGCTTCCAAAAAAACATAATCATATTGAAATTTTTTTTAATGATTTAAAAATAATCTATAATGATCCAAGAAGATTTGGTTTTTTTGAAATTTTAAAGAATAAGGATGAATTAAAAAAAAGATTTAATCATTTAGGTCCTGAACCATTTCAATCTAAATTTAGTCTAGAATATTTAAAAAATTTTTTTAAAGATAAAGAAAAAAATATTAAAAATTTTTTGTTAGATCAAAATTTTGTTTCAGGAATTGGAAATATCTATGCTAGTGAAATATTATTTTTGAGTAAAGTAAATCCATTAAAAAAAGCAAAGTCATTAAGTGAGCCTGAGTGTAAAAAAATTATATATAATTCTAAAAAAATTTTATTACACGCTATAGATAGAGGTGGATCGAGTATAAAAAATTTTAGAGATTCAAATGGTCTTGATGGTAATTTTCAAAAAGAATTTAATGTGTATCAAAGAGAAGGAGAGAAATGTAAAAATCCTAGATGTACAGGAATGATAAAAAAAATTTTTATATCAAATAGGTCGACTTTCTTTTGTGATATTTGCCAAAATTAACTGATTATTTTATTGACCAATATTAATTCTCAAGCTATACCCCTGCCGATATGGCTAACACTAAATCAGCAATTAAAAGAATTAGAAGAATTTCTAAGCAAACTGCGGTTAATAAAGCTAGAAAAAGCAGATATAGAAATGCTTTAAAAAAAATGAACTTACTGATTGAGTCAAAGAATAAAGCTGAGGCACTTAAATTCTTACCTAAGTTGAATTCTGAATTAATGAAAATAGCTAAAACTGGAATTATTAAGAAGCAAAATGCTTCTAGAAATGTTTCGAGAATTACTAAAAAAGTTTCTGCACTATAATTAAAAACTATCTATAGTTGATATTATAATACAACTTAAAGCATCCACATAATATACTAATTTTTTTTTTTCATTTACTAGATTTAGACATGGTAAATAAAATTTTTAGTCAGATACAACTAAAAATTTATTTTAAAAAAAAGAAATTATTTTTTTTGTCAACAAAATTTTTTTCTGTGTCAAATTTTTTACACAATCCTGGATTACATTTTTTTTTATAATTTTTTAATTATTAGTTGCAAAAATTATTAATTGGTTCTAACTGGGTTTTTTCCTAGAAGTTATGAGCAACCTAAATAATACTAAAAATATTCAGAGTTTTAAGACTGAAAATTTAGATTGGAATATAATTCAATCTGATATGAAGAATAAATTAGGATTGGACATATATGAAAGCTGGTTAAAAAAAATAGATTTTGTTGAAGAGTTTAATAACTATCTTCTCTTGTCTATACCTACTCGTTTTATAAGAGATTGGATTACATCCAGATATCTTGATCAAATTTTACAAATTATAAAAAGCTACAAAAAAGATATTATAAGAATTGAGTTTAAGATTGTAGAAAAAGAGGCTAAAAAAAATGAGGAAGAAAACACTGCAGAAGTAGCTGCAAATATAGAGAATGTATCCTTTATAAAAGATACTTACTTACAGTATAACAGAATAGATCCAAACAAAAGATTTGATAATTTTATAACTGGCTCAAGTAATAAATTAGCCTACGAAGCATCTTTAAAAGTTTCAGAGAATATTTCTCATTATAATCCACTTTATATTTATGGCGGTGTTGGAATGGGTAAAACTCATCTACTTAACTCTATTGGTTTAGAATTAAAAAAAAGTCATAAAGTTATGTTTATTTCAGCTGAGAGATTTATGTATCAATTTGTTAAATCTATTAAAGCTAACGACATGGTAAAATTTAAGGAATATTTTAGAAATACTGACATTCTTTTAATTGATGATATTCAATTTATGAATGGGAAGGAAGCTATGCAGGAAGAATTCTTTCATACCTTTAATGCTTTATTAGATAAAGGTTCTCAAATTATCTTATCAGCAGATCGAGCTCCAAATAAACTTTCAAGAATTCAAGAAAGAATTAAATCACGATTTTCTGGTGGTCTAGTTGTAGATATTCAAAATCCTGATTATGAATTAAGAAAAAAGATTGTAGAAAGAAAAACAATTGAATTGAATAATCTTTATGCTGATCAGATTAAAATATCAAAAGAAATTCAGGATTTTATTAGCACAGAAATAACGACAAGTATAAGAGAGCTGGTAGGAGCAATTAACAGAATTGTCTCTTTTTCTAGAATTTATAATAAAGTCCCCAATTTAACTGAAACAAAAGTAGTTTTAAAAGATCTTTTAAATTTAGCAGAAAATAAAGTTACAATTGATCTTATTCAGACCGTTGTTTGTAAGTTTTTTAAGATTAGTAAAAATGAAATGTTATCTTCAAGAAGATCAAGATATTTAGTTAGACCCAGACAAACAGCTATTTATTTGACTAAAATATTAACTTCCAAATCATTACCGGAAATTGGAAGAGAATTCTCTAATAGAGATCATACTACTATTATTCACTCGGTAAAAACCATCGAAAAGTTAAAAGAAAAAGACCCAGAGATGGTTGATAATATCAATAAATTAAAAAATCAGATACTATACAATAATAAAGAAAATGAAATTTAACGTAAACCAACAAGACCTTCAGCAAGCATTAAATTACTGTCAGGGTGTAATTGAAAAAAGAAGCACCCTACCAATTTTATCAAACATCTTATTAGATGCTAGTAACTCAAAATTAACCATCACTGCGACTGATTTAGATTTAATTTTTATTCATCAACTTAATAATGTTGAAATACTTGATGAGGGCAGAACTACCACAACTTCATCAATCATGTATGATATTATTAGAAAATTTTCATCTGGAAAAAAAATAAATTTATCACTTACTGAAGTAAGCAAGCTTCAAGTAGAATCTGAAAAGTCAATCTTTAATTTAAATTGTATAAATGCAACTGAATTTCCTCTGACAGATGAAAATTTTAATCAAAATGAATTTTCAATTAAATCAAAACAACTGTTAAAATTATTAAATAAATGTAAATTCTCAGTTTCCAATGATGAAACCAGACACTACCTAAGTGGTATTTTTTTACATCAGACAGAAGTAGATGAAAAGAACTACTTAACTGCTGTCGCCACTGATAGTCATCGAATGTCAATTTCAAAAATTAGACTTGATCAAAAAATTGATTTTGAACCAATAATTCTTCCAAAAAAAACTATTTTTCAATTATGCTCCTTGCTTGATAGTTATGATGGAGATGTTAAAATTTCTAATGTTAAATCAAAAATTAAATTTGAGTTAAATAACAGTATATTAATTTCAAAATTGATTGATGGAAAATTTCCAAATTATGTTCAAGTAATACCAAAAAATAATCAAAAAAAATTAGAAATTGATTTAAAATTATTTCTAAACTCTGTGGATAGAGTTGCCTCTGTATCCTTGGATAAAAAAGATGGAGTAAAATTTAATTTAACTAAAGATACTCTTAATTTATCTGTTAATAACACCAATAGTGGTGATGGTAAGGAAACCCTAAGTGTCAAATTTGATCATGATCTTGAAATTAGTTTTAATTCAAGATATTTGATTGATGTAGCCTCTCAATTAGATGGTGATCGAATTGAAATATTTTTTAATGATACCGGCTCTCCAGCTTTAATCAAAGATCCGGGAGACTTTGATAGTATTTTTGTTGTTATGCCTATGAAGGGTTAATTAATTTTATTTAGTTCTTCGTATATATTTTTTTCAACAGTTTTTAAAAAATCTTCCTTATTTAACCCATACTCAATAGGTTCTAATATAGAAACTGTAATCGTTCTTTTTGATTGTTTTGAGCCATTTTTGGGCCACACATATCCAGAATTAATTGCAATTGGTTGACAGGTAATTTTTAGTTCTTCATAAATCCTTGCAACTCCCTTTTTAAAAGGAGGTCTTTCATTAGGTAAAACTCTTGTCCCTTGTGGAAAAATAATAACAGGTCTATCTGAATTTTTAATTTGATTTGTTATTTCTTCGAAAAAACCCAGGTTATCTTTTGTTACTTTATTTCTTTTTATTGAAATAGAACCAATTTTTTTTAAATACCACCCAAATATTGGAATAAGCAAAAGTTCCTTTTTCAAAATAAAAACAGGAGCATTAAATATGGTTTGAAGAAAAAAAGTTTCAAACATTGATTGATGCGAAGCTGCAATAAAAAATTTTTTATTGGCGATTATATTTTCTTTTCCTTTAACTAAAATTTTAGTAGATAAAAATATTTTAAGACAAAAAGAAGTCCAATGACCCATTAACTTTCCACCCAATAAAACAATTGCTCTTGGCAATAATAAGCTAGGCAAAAAAATTATAGAAATAAAAATTATTCCTAAAAAAAAGAATATTGAAAATACTATATTTCTTATCATTCTAATTAAAAACTAGACTAATTCAGATAGTTTTTGTCTTTTATTTATTATTTTAATTTTAGAATTATGAATTAGTAATTCTATTGGTTTAGGTCTTAGATTATAATTAGAGCTTAAAGACATACCGTAAGCACCAACATCATATATAACAATTAAATCATTTTCATTTAGTTTTTGGTAGTTTTTAATTGTTAGAAATTTATCTGTTGTTTCGCATATAGGCCCAACAAATTCATAAATTTTTTTTGATTTAATCTTTTTTTTAACTATAGGAATTATTTTATGTTCAGCTTTGTATAAAGCAGGTCTCATTAAATCATTCATTCCAGCGTCTAGAATTATAAAATCTTTTTTATCACTTTCTTTAATATAAGTAATATTGGTAATTAAAACTGCCGTATCACCAATAATAGATCTTCCAGGTTCAAATATAATTTTACAACTATTAACTTTTAAAAATTTTTGAATATAGGAATTATATTTTTTTAAATTAAGTTTTTTATTATTGTGATCATAATCTATACCCATGCCCCCACCAAGATCAACATATTCAAATTTGTGATTACTTTTTCGAATGACTTTATCTAAAACATTAAGCATTTTTAAGTAGGGTTTGTCATCTAGAATTTGGCTTCCAATATGAACACTTAAACATTTTAAATTAAGATTTTTGGAATTTTTTATATAATTTACAAGTTCTAAAAATGTTTTTTCATTTACACCAAATTTATTCTCTTTTTTTCCAGTTGAAATTTCTTTCAAAGTTTTTGCATCAGTATTGGGATTAAGTCTTATACCAATATTAATAGTTTTTTTTTTAAGTTTTGCTATTTTTTCAATTTGTAAAATCTCACTTTTAGACTCAGCATTAATTAAAAGAATTTTTTTATTTATTGCATATTCTATTTCTCTAGCAGTTTTACCAACTCCTGAAAAAACTATTTTGTTTGGGCTAATTCCAGCAGAAATTGCTCTTATTAACTCCCCCAGAGAAACGACATCAGCTCCAAAACCAAATTTGCCGATCTCATTTAATAAATATTTATTAGTATTGGATTTAACTGCAAAACAAAACAATGGATTAAAGGACTTGAAATTTTTTTGGAGATTTTCAATGTTTTCTTTTAGTCTAGAGTATGAATAACAATAAGCTGGAGTTCCAAATTTTTTTGCAATTAATTTAGCCTTTATTTTTTCAATGAAGAATTCTTGTCCTAAATATTTCATAGCACCACTTTAAATTGGGTGTCAAAAACTTTGGCATTGTTTTCAGGCTCTTTATATACAGGATCTCCTTTTTTACCACAGGAGATTAGAAATAGGCACAGTATAATAATTAAACTTATTTTTTTATTCATAGTTGCTTTTTATATTTCAATATCATTTTTTTAATATTATCAAAAGCAGTTCCTCCATATGATTTTTTTGAATTAATTGAATTTTTTAGATCAAAAATTTTTAAAACTTCATTCGTTAGCTTTGGTTCAATTTTTTTTAATTCATTAATATCAAGTTCTTCTAATTTTTTATTTCTTTTTTCTGCAAGATTTACAATTGCCGCTGTTTTTTGGTAAGCTTCTCTAAATGACATAGTATGATTTTTAACCAAATAGTCTGCTAAGTCTGTTGCTGTAATATATCCATTATTTGCTAACTCTAACATTTTATTTTTATTAGGTGAAAAATTTTTCAAAATTTCATCAAATATTTTAAGACAATTAATTATTGTATCGTAAGATTTAAAAATTATTTCTTTATCATCTTGAAGATCTTTGAAATAAGATAAAGGTAATCCTTTCAGAATTGTTAACATAGAAAATAAATTTCCATATGTAATTCCAGATTTTCCTCTTAAATATTCCAGTAAGTCCGGATTCTTTTTTTGAGGCATGATAGAGGATCCTGTAACTACTTTATCTGAAAGTTTAATAATATTAAAACCATCTGAGTTCCAAATTATTAACTCCTCTGCTACTCTAGAAATGTGCATAGAACATACAGAAACACTATATAAAAAATCTACTACAAAATCTCGGTCTGATACCGTGTCAACAGAGTTATTAGTTGGTGTTTTAAAGCCAAGTTTTTTAGTTGTGTAATATCTATCTATATTAAATGAAGTGCCCGTTAATGCTGCAACACCTAATGGATTTTCATTTAAACTTTCCAAATTATTAAAAAATCTTTTTTTATCTCTGCTAAACATTTCTACATATGCCATTAAGTAATGTGCAAATGAAATTGGTTGTGCATTCTTCAAATGAGTAAAACCTGGCATAATGGTTTCAATATTTTTTTCAGCAACTTTTAAAGTACTTTTTAAAATCTTATCTATTTGTTTATTTATTTCTTTAGTGGCTGACTTCATCCACATTTTTAAATCTGTTATGACCTGATCGTTTCTAGATCTTGCCGTATGAACATAACCTGCTTCATCACCAATTATTTGAAAAAGTCTTTTTTCGATATTCATATGAATATCTTCATATTTTTTATTAAATTCAAATTTATTTTTTAAAATTTCTTTTTCTATTTTATTAAGACCATAGATAATTTTATTTTTGATTTTAAAAGATATTATTTTTTGTTTAAATAACATCTCAACATGGGCAATTGATCCTGCAATATCTTCCTTATAAAGTCTTTTGTCGATGTCTATTGAATTACCAATCTTTTGAAACAAAGAGGATTGTTTTTTTATTCTCGTATTCCATATTGCCTGGTTGTTTTTATTTTTTGCCATGATATTAAACTTATACCTATTAACATGAGATTTTTAATAATATTTATTCTTTTAATTAACAACGTATTTGCTGCAACAGAACCAGATATAAAAAATATTGTAGTTAATAAAGAGCCAAAAACCTACGATAGTGTATTTTTTTTAGATACTAAAGGCCAAGAAATATATCTTAGTGAATTTAAAAATAATTTAGTCATATTAAATTTTTGGGCTACTTGGTGTGCTCCCTGCAAAGAGGAAATGCCATCTTTAGATAAACTTCAAAATAACGAACAATTTAGTAATTTAAAAATTTTTCCTATAAATATTGGTCAAGATAGTGTCAAAAAAGCTGAACAATTTTTTACTGATTTACAGATTCAGCATATGGAAATATATTTTGACCCGGAAATTACTTTAGCAAAGACTTTTCTTCTTAGAGGTGTTCCAACTTCAATTATTTTTAATAAAAAAGGCGAAGAATTTGCAAGAATAATTGGGTCAATTGATTTTGGTGATAAAAAATTTTTAGAGTGGCTTAGTAAATATAATTAATTTTTAAAAAAATAAGCAAATCCAACCAGGACAAGAATTGCAATAAATTGAAGTAAAACTCTTAACTGCATTAATTTATTTGAATATTTTTTACTTGTTTCTCCACCTTTAAACAAAGTTCCAATACCTAATATTAAAACAATACCAACAGCAATTAATAAAACAATGGATAAAAGTTTAACTAATATTCCTGAAAACATATTTATATTGTAAAGTGTTTTAAAAAATAAAAAACATATTTAACCCACTATGACATTTTGCCTTAATTCAACAATTATTAAACCAGAAAATGGTAATCCAATCAAAAATGCAGTTGTACTATTACATGGTTATGGTGGTGATGGTAAAGACATTAGCATCTTATCAGTTAGCTGGAAAAGACATTTACCTAATACTATTTTTCTTTGCCCTGATGGTCATGAACAATGCTCTATTAATCCGAATGGCTATCAATGGTTTGATTTAACTAATGATGATTCAAAATATATTTTAGTTGAGTCTAAAAAAGCTGAAATAAAACTTAGACAATATATTGAGGAGATTAAAAAGGAGTATAATTTATCTAATAATCAAATATGCATATCAGGCTTTAGCCAAGGTTGTATGATGTCTATTAATTTAGGTTTGACTGCTAGTTCGGAATTTATGTGTATATTAGGATTTTCTGGAAAAATAATTAATCAAGAAGATTTGAGATTGAGAAAAAAATCATCAACGGATACTCTTTTAATTCATGGAGACCTAGATGATATTGTTTCACCTACTTTTTTACTAGAAGCAAAAGATTTTTTTATTAGAAATAATATTAATATAGAGACTCATTTAATAAAAAATTGTGGACATCATATTCCTATTGAAGCTTCAAGTATAGCTCTAAATTATATTCTAAAAAAATTTTAATTATTGGTTATTATTGATATAGTTTTCTAATTAAGTTAAACTTAGTCAATGAACAATTTTTTAGAACAAAATATCTCATTAGAAAAATGTCCTGCACTAGTTTTAAATGCAGACTATAGACCACTAAGTTATTACCCTTTATCTTTATGGTCTTGGCAAGATACTATAAAATCTGTTTTTTTAGATAGAGTTACCATTGTAAGCAATTATGATAGAGTAGTTAGAAGCCCATCTTTTGAAATGCAATTGCCAAGCGTTATAGCTTTAAAAAGTTATATAGCGCCTCAGTCGAAACCGAGTTTTACAAGATTTAATGTTTTTTTAAGAGACAAGTTTTCATGCCAATATTGTGGAAGCAATCATGAACTTACTTTTGATCATTTGCTTCCAAGATCTAAAGGTGGAGAGACTAATTGGCAAAATGTTGTTACAGCTTGTTCTGATTGTAATGTAAAAAAAGGTGGAAAATTATTAAAATTCTCTGGTATGAGTTTAAATCAACTTCCATATCAACCATCTACAGAGGATCTTCACAGAAATGGTAAAAATTTTCCCCCAAACTTTCTGCATAAGAGCTGGATGGACTATTTATATTGGGATGTAGAATTAGAATCTTAATTTAAATTTATATTTTTTCTGAAATATTAATTGCTATTTTTGAACCTGTTTTAATGATTTTATCAAGTATTGCGTAAGCACCTTTTTTTGTAGCCCCTTTTTCATAAGCAATATCTTTATGAAGAAGTTCATCATTTCTAAATTTAATTATTTTTGATTTTAATTTTTTCTCATTAGAGCCTAATTGATTAATTTGATTTAAATAATGTTTATCTATTACTTCTTCAACAGAAGCAGTACATAGCATGGCTGCTTTTTTTCCTAAGAGCGTTGATCCAAAACCAAGGCCAACACCTAAAAGATCCCACAAAGGCAAAAATTTAGTAGGTTTTATATTTCTTTTTTTAATTTCATTTTCAAAAAACTCACAGTGTTCTTTTTCATGAACTTTCATTTCCTCTATAGTTTTTTTTAAACTTTCATCTTTAACCAAAGTGTTTAAAGCAAGTAGTTGTCCTTCATAAATTTTAACTGCTCCTCTTTCACCGGCGTGATCAACTCTTATAAATTCTTCAACTTTATTATTATTTATTTTTTTCATAATTTAAAAAATTTTTAGCTAAAATTCCTGTAATTAAAAGCGATATAAAAATGTTAAATGTAGTCAAAGATAATCCAAACAACTTAAATGTCACATCTTTACAGCTAACAGTTTTTTTTTGTAGTTCTTTTAACAATTCGTCTTTTGATAAAATTTTAGACCCATTTTGTAAATCACATACTAGAGACTCTTTAATATAGCCTTGTTCTATTCCAAAATGATAAATTGAAACAATAAAAGAAAAAACAAACACTAAGATTAGCAGCATAATAAGTATTTTTTCAAATTGCTTAAATTTGTAAATTAAAAAAATAATAATAATTGATAGAGCGTAAGGTATTCTTTCGATTAGACAAAGATTACATGGTTGATGACCAAGAATATATTCAATAAAATATGCCGAAATTAAAGCAATAATACTAATAAAAAAAACTAGTAATAAAGTATTATTTTTATTTAATTTATCCATGAGGTTTAAATATTAAATATAAAATTGTCGCTATTAAGATAATAATTATTCCAATTATAGTAAACCATTTCGATCCATGATTTTCCATGAAGTTATCAAATAAATAACCAAACTTGTAGCTAAGGTAAGAAATTATAAAAAATCTTAAGCTTCTTGAAATTAAACTTACTAAAATAAAAACAGGTAAGTTAAAGCTTATTAAACCACTTGCTATTGTAAAAACTTTATAAGGGAGTGGTGTAAAACCAGCTAAAAAAAGTATTCCAAACCATGCAAAAAATCCCTCATTGATAATGAGACTAGCTTTTAAATTAGTGACTTTTTCTTCATAGCCGTAAAATTGTATAACATTCATCGCTAAATCGAAAAATATTGCACCCAGCATGTAACCAAAAATTCCACCTAGAACTGAAAAAATTGAGGCAATTAAAAAAATTCTAAAAAAATTCTTTCGTTTGGCTATAACCATAGGAATAATCATGACATCAGGCGGTATAGGAAAAAAAGAACTTTCTGCAAAAGACACTAAGCCTAGAAAAAAATTTGACTTTCTATGTCCCGCTAAATTTAAACATTTTTTATAAAGTGATTTAAACATTTTTAGGTTTTAATATAAAACTAGTTCTTATACTATTTAATTATAATTATTAAAACAATTGGGCGAATGGCGGAACTGGTAGACGCGCACGACTCAAAATCGTGTTTCGCAAGAAGTGAGAGTTCGATTCTCTCTTCGCCCACCAAAAAAAATGAACTTTAAAAAATATAATAATCTTCTGGAACTCTTCTATAATCAATTTGAAAATCAAAAAAGTAACAATCAATTCTTAACATCATTAAAAAATCCTACTAAAGATACTTATTCTTGGAGCGAAACGTATTCTAATATTGTTAAGCTGTCTGAGTTTTTAAATAGTAAAATATTAGCAAAAGATAGATGTTTGTTAGTTTCTGAGAACAGACCTGAATGGATGATAAGTGACTTAGCAACTATGCTGTCTCAAGGGATTACGGTTCCAGCCTACACAACATATACCGAAAGAGATTATGAATATTTAATAAACGATTGTAAGCCTTCAATAATCTTTGCTTCAGATCAAGCTCAATTAGATAAATTAATTAATATTGTAAGAAAAACAAACTTTATAAAAACAGTAATTACATTTGAAGAAGTTAAAAACTATGATGATGTTGAGATCATAAATATTAAAAATATTTTTGGTAAAAGTGATTTTAATGAAAAAAATTTTTTTAACTTAGATATAAAAAGAAATGATATTGCCTGTATAATTTACACTTCAGGCACACAAGGTAATCCAAAAGGAGTAATGCTAAGCCATGGTGGTATTTTAAATAACTGTGAAGGAGCATATAAACTTTTGCAGGAATTTATTTCTCTTAATCCTAAGTTTTTAACATGGTTACCGTTGTCTCATTCATATGAACACACAGTACAGTTTGTTCAAATTGCTGTTGCAGCAAGAGTTTTTTATGCAGAAAGTATTGATAAATTAATTAAAAATATGAACGATTGTAACCCAGAAATAATGACTGCTGTGCCAAGATTTTATCAAAATCTTTTCCAAAAAATTAACTCTAATTTTAATAAGACTACTGGTTTTAAAAAATTTTTAATTAATAAAACAATAGAGCTGGGAAAAAAAATAATACAAAAAAAAAAATTATCAACAGCGGATAAAATTATTAATTTTTTATGTAATAAATTAGTAAGAAAAAAAATTAAATCTCAGTTTGGAGGATCTCTAAAAGCCTTTATCTCTGGAGGTGGAGCATTAGATTATGAGGTTGGTACTTTCTTAAACGCCATTGGTCTACCAACTTTACAGGGCTATGGTTTGACAGAGACATCACCGGTGGTTAGCTGCAATCCAATTTCAGATATTAGAATTGAAACTGTTGGCCCACCCTTTGAGGGAAATTCTGTAAAAATAGCAAACGATGGAGAAATATTAGTAAAAGGTGAGAATGTAATGTTAGGGTATTGGAACAACGAAGAAGAGACTAAAAAAGTATTAATTGATGGATGGTTGTCTACTGGAGATATTGGTCACTTTGAAGAGGGTTATTTAAAAATTACTGATAGAAAAAAAGATATTTTAATAACTCCAGGAGGAGATAACATTTCACCTGTTAAATTAGAAAATGATTTAGTTAAAATTGATTTTGTAGAGCAAGCATTAGTTTATGGGGACAATAAACCTTATTTAGTTGCTCTATTAGTTCTTGCTAAAGACAAAAAAGATTTAACTAATGAAGTTATTCAAAATGAAATTGATAAAATAAATAAAAATTTATCTATAATAGAAAAAATAAAAAAATTTTTTATAATTTCAGAACAATTTACAATTGAAAATGAAATGTTAACACCCACACTCAAACTAAAAAGATATAAAATAATTAAAAAATATAAAGATGACTTTGAAAAACTTTATTAAGTTTGTTTTTAAACTTGATTATAATACCCGTAAACATTAACTTTTTTTCATAAAAAAAATTTAAATTAAAAAAAATAAAAAATTTTTTTTTAAGAAATTTGGCTTTTAATTAAAGAATTGACATCACTTACATAAAAAAATAAAAATAACTTAAGAACGAATCAATTTGATTCGTTAAACTAAAAAAGGGAGCTAAAGATGCCTAAGAAAAAAGCTGCAAAGAAAACTAAGAAAAAAGCTAAGAAAGCTAAAAAAAGAAGAAGATAGTAACTTAGTATTCTTTATTAAAAACGCTTCTCATAACGATTCGTGTGAGAGGCGTTTTTTTTTATTCGTCTAATGGCTCTTCAGCCTCAGTTTCAGTGATTGGTTCTTCATCCGGTAAATCTACAGTAGGAGATTTAGGAGTTGTTGCAGGAGCTTTAGCTTGTACCTCTAAATTTCTTTTTAAGGCTTTATCTAATTTTTTTTGTGTATCCTCTAAAGATACATTTAAAACTATTTGGAATTCAGACAATATTCTTTCATAGGCTTTTTCAAATAATTGTCTCTCACTGTAAGATTGATCAACCATTAAGTCATCACCTTTATTTAAGTCTCTTACAACTTCAGCTAGCTCATATATTTTCCCTGAGGAAATTTTAGCTTCATATTCTTGAGCTCGTCTACTCCACATAGATCTTTTAATTCTTGGCTTACTTTTTAAGATAGAGATACATTTATTGACTTGATTTATTGTTGCTAAAGGTCTTAGATTTGATTGCTTATTTACAGGGACCATTCCATTAGCTTTATCTTTTTCAAATCTAATCACGTAAGTTTCAACGTCGATTCCTCCAATATTAATTTTTTTAAATTCTGTAATTTGTCCAACACCATGTTTAGGATAAACAACAAAATCTTTAATTTTGTATTCTCTTTTTTCTGTTTCCTGTTTTTTTACTTTTTTAATTTCTGGTTTAACTTCGTTACTTTTAGAAATTCTCAAATTATCTGTTTTTATTTCAACATTTTCGTCTATTGGCTTTGCAGATTTTTTAATTGAGGTTTTTTTTGATTTAATACTTTTTGTAATAGTTACTTTTTTTGTAACTACTTTTTTTACCTTAGCTGGTTTTTTTACAGCTTTTTCTTTAACTTTTTTGGGTGATTTGGTTTTAAAGATTTTCTTTAAAATATTTTTCGTACTTATTTTGCTCATTTTTAAATTTTTCATGATCCGCAGGGGGATCTTTTTTTTCACTTATGTTTGGCCAGATCTCAGAATATGTTTTATTGATTTCTAACCATCGTTCACTACCAGGTTTAGTGTCTGCAGTTATAGCATCAACTGGGCATTCTGGCTCACAAACGCCACAATCTATACACTCATCCGGTTTAATTACAAGCATATTTTTACCTTCATAAAAGCAATCAACCGGACATACCTCAACACAATCCATTAGCTTGCATTTGATACACTTGTCATTAACTATGTAGGTCATGAAGATTTTTCCTTCTTAATTTTTTCCTTAATATCCCCCATAGCTTGATTGTCAATATAAAGTAAACCAGCTAAACGTCTCATAAGGTTAGTTTCATACATATCAGCATCTTTATTAGAGTAAATTATTCTCCATAAGGCCTCTATTATTTTTATTTTTTCATCATACGCTAAACTTTTTACTTCACGAGTAAAATCAAGAATCTGGTTAGAATTTTCTTCAAATAATTTTGCTTTCTCAACAAGTTTATTAACTGATTTAGAGTCTGATCCTAATTGAATTAAAGCCTCTTTGATTATTTTTTCTTCTTCCTCAGTGTAATGTTCATCTATCTTTGCTGCATGAATTAATAAAGAGGCTATTTTAATCAAAAAATTATTTTCAGTTTTATTTTCTTTTTTTTTAAAAAACATTTTGCTAACTAAAATTCATTTTTTTTAAAATATTGAAAGGACTTTCAGCGGTTGTTTTTTTAATAAAGTTTTTTTTGATTTTTTTAATTGGATTATACCTAAAAAAAACTTCATTATTTTTTTCTATAATTCTATAATTCATTTTAAACAAAAGTTTTTTAAAATTATCTTTGCTACATCCTAATAAATTTAACATTTCAGGTATCATTTTGATTTCTTTATTTTCATCGACATTAGAGTTAATTATTTGCATAAATAATCTCTCCAAAATATCTATTCTAACAAAAAAGTTATCAAATTTTTCAAATCCACATAAAAGCATAAAATTTTTATTCTTAGAGTCCTTATCCTCAATAAAATTTAAGCCAAATGTAGGAGGCTTTAAGTTAAAGTATTTTTGATGAAAATTTTTCCACAATAAAGTTCTTAATGAAACAGCCTCAGGTTTGATTAGTCTATACAAGAAAACATGGTATCTTCCAAATTTAACACCCAGTTCTCTTAAAATTTTTCTTTCATCTTGACCTAAATTCTTGAGATAATCAGAAACCTGATCTCTTTTTAAAACGCCATTATTTTCATACAACTGGTAAGAAAGTGCTTTTATTGAAGAGTTTTTTTCTTTGAGATTTTTTAGATCTATTAAACTTTTTAAGACAATATTAATCTTATTTTTTAACCATTTATCAATAAATTCTATTAATTTTTGTTTTTGATTTTGTTCCAATATATCATCTACTATCAGTTCAAAATTTGGAATTAGATAATCTTTACCACCAGTTAATCTTGCTATTGCAAATTTGTTCCAATATATTTTAAAATCATCATTGAGCTCTATTAGTCCAGTATCTATTATATTTTGTATTCTTTTTTCTAGTTTGGGACCCACTGTTTGTCTTGCAGCTTTTTTTAGTGATTTAATATCTGTTTCTAGAGCACCTTTTTTTAAATCTAGCTCAAGTTTTAAACCATTAATTTTTCCTATAAATTGATCATCAATCAATACATCATTATTTTCTAATATTTCTGTTTTAAATTCCATGTCTTGTTTTAGGCCTCGAGCAAGAACACTTGCTCTTTTATCAATAAAAGTTTTCGTAAGTTCTTCATGAAGTCGATCTGAAAGTCTATCTTCTAATAGTTTTGTTTTTTCTATCCAATAATTTTGATTTTCTACCCAATTATTTTTATTAGAAACATATGACCAAGTTCTAACATTTGCAATTCTATTTGATAAAGAATCGACATTTCCGTCCAATTTATCTAATTTCATTAGTTCCAGCCTCATAAATTCATCATTTATTTGACCTTTTTTACCATTTAGAAATTTAAACACATTAGCAATTACTTCATAATGATTTCCATAAGTTTTTTTTACAAAATCAGGTATTTGGCAACATTCCCATAAAAGCATCAAAGTTTTTTGATCAAAGATAATATTATTAAAATTAATATCTTTTAAAAAATATTTTAATGCCTTTTCATCTTCACATTCGTGTATTTTTTTTAACCATTCTCGATGAGGCCTTTCTTCAAGTGATTTAAGTAACATTGCTGCGTTATTAAAATTTAGATTGGAGTTTCTCCAAAATAGAGTTCTTATTTCTTCAAATTTATGATTTTCTAATAAATCAACATCTTCAGCTGATATTTCTTTACAGTCACCAGTTATTCCAAAACTTCCATCATTAAGATAACGACCAGCACGTCCTGCAATTTGACCAATTTCTGAAAGATTTAATTTTCTTGATTTTCTTCCATCAAATTTTTTAAGATTAGAAAAATAAACATAATCTAAGTCCATATTTATTCCCATACCAATAGCATCTGTAGCTACAAGAAAATCTACATCACCAGATTGATATAGTTCTACCTGAGCATTCCTGGTTTTTGGACTTAAAGATCCCATCACAATAGCTGCACCTCCTTTCTGCCTTCTAATGAGTTCGGCTATTGCATAAACTTCCTCAGCAGAAAATGCTATGATGGCTGTTTTACGGTCTATACGAGAAATTTTTTTGTGCCCTGCATATGTTAATTTAGAGAGTCTTTCTCTATTTATAAACTCAATATCATCATCTAACTTAGATATAATTTTTTTTATTGTATTAGAGCCCATCAACATAGTTAATTTTTCTCCACGCATGTTAAGCAATCTATCTGTAAAAATATGACCTCTTTCATGATCAGCACACATTTGAATTTCATCTACACCAACAAAATCTAAATGTTTGTCTATGGGCATAGACTCAACTGTGCAAAGAAAATATTTAGCATTTGAAGGTATGATTTTTTCTTCCCCAGTAACTAATGCAACTTTGTCTTGATTTACTTTTTTAATTACTTTGTCATAAACTTCCCTAGCTAAAAGTCTAAGAGGAAAACCAATCATACCAGAGTCAAAACTGAGCATAGTTTCGATCGCAAGATGAGTTTTGCCGGTGTTTGTCGGGCCAAGAACAGCAGTAATTTTATTTTTGGTCATTTCTATCTTTGGTATACCTTTTTTTTTACCTACCAGATATTGTTGGTGTTAAAGAACAAAAATAGACTAAAACATGACCGAATCGGAGGGTAAAAAGTTCTCATTTTACTTATATAAAAATAATACAGTAACATATTAAAGATTATTTCTATAATAATATTTAAAGACATGTCCAAAAAACTTTGGGAGGCTAGTCCTCAGCTAAAAAAAAAATCTAACTTATTTCAATTTGAAAAATTTATATCTAAAAAATTTAAAAAAAAATTTCATCAAAATTACTCAAAAATTTTAAAATGGAGCATAAAAAACTCACCAGATTTTTGGAATTCATTTTGGGACTTTTCACAAATAAAAGGAATTAAAGGAAAGAAAAAAATAATTAAAAATAAAGTTTTATTTAAAAATTTATTTCTACCAGGTTCTAAATTAAATTTTACTGAAAACTTACTTGCTAAAAATAATAAAGATAAGGCTATAACTTTTATCAGCGAAAATGGCTATAGAGAAGAAAAAAACTGGAAAGAGTTAACAATTAATATTTCAAATATTCAAAATTTTTTAAAAAAAATAAAAATAAAAAAAAGTGATAGAATTGCAGCTTATCTGCCAAACCAACCTGAGACAGTAGAGGCTTTTCTTGGTGCAGCATCTATTGGTGCAATTTGGTCTTCATGCTCACCTGATTTTGGCGAAAATGGTGTTATTGAAAGATTTTCCCAAATTTCACCAAGGGTATTATTTATAGTGGATCATTATTTCTATAATGGAAAAAAAATTGAGGTATTAAGTAGAGCTAATAAAATTGTAAAAGCTATTAAATCAATCAAATATTTAGTTGTTATTAATTATCCTGGGCAAGTAAAAAAAGTACATAAATTAAAAATAAAAAATATTAAAATTTTTAATTGGCAAGAATTGATTAAAAATAAAAGTGAAGAAATAGTATTTAAAAAATTTGATTTTGAAAAAGATTTAGCAATTCTTTACTCAAGTGGCACAACAGGCAAGCCTAAATGTATAGTTCACAGATCTGGAGGTGTATTATTGCAACATAAAAAAGAACATCTTCTTCATTGCGATATAAGAGAAAAAGATAATGTATTTTATTTTACAACATGTGGTTGGATGATGTGGAATTGGTTAATAAGTGCATTAGCATCCAAAGCCTCAATAGTTTTATACGATGGCTCTCCAATGTATAGATATGATGATTTGTTACTAAGAATTGCAGAAAAAGAAAATATTACTTTATTTGGAATAAGTGCCAAATATATCGATGCTCTAAGAAAGTTAAGACCTAATTTAAAATATAAATATATGTTAAAAAAATTAAGAACAGTTTGTTCAACTGGATCCCCACTGTCCCCTGAGGGTTTTTTGTATGTTTATAGCAATATTAAAAAAAATGTTCATTTATCCTCAATATCTGGCGGCACTGATATCGTATCATGTTTTGTTTTAGGAAATTTGTATCAGCCAGTAATTTTAGGAGAGATTCAAAATAAAGGATTGGCAATGGATGTTGATATCTTTGATGATAAGGGAAAATCATTAAAAAATCACAAAGGTGAATTGGTATGTAAAAATGCTTTTCCTACAATTCCTCTTAAGTTTTGGAAGGATAAAAATAATATTAAATTTAAAAACACATATTTTAATAAGTTTAAAAATATTTGGTATCATGGAGATTATGCTGAAGTTAAAAATAATGGAGGATTTATAATTTACGGTAGGTCAGACACCACTTTAAATCCAGGTGGAGTAAGGTTAGGCACAGCTGAGATATATTCTGAAGTAGAAAAATTTAAAGAAATAAAAGAGTCAGTAGTAGTTGGGCAAGCTTGGGATAATGATGTTAGAATTATTTTATTTGTAATTTTAACCTCAGGTAAAGAATTAGATGAAAAATTAAAGACTAGACTTAAATTTGAAATTAGAAAAAATGTGTCACCAAGACATGTGCCAGCAATTATAATTTCAGTTCTTGATATTCCAAAAACTAAAAATGGTAAAACTGCTGAACTTGCTGTAAAAAATACAATTGAAAATCAACCTATAAAAAATAAAGAAGCTTTATTAAATCCTAAATCTTTAGACGAATTCAAAAAATTAAAAGAATTAATTTAGAGAATTAAATCAATTTTAGAAATGGTAAATTAGCCACCTGGGCCTAATTCAGAGGGTTTTATTTTTAAAATCTTCCAAACACCTGAAGCAGAAGCTATTATCTTATCATTACATTTTATATCACAATATAAGAATACAAGCGTATTTGTTTTCTTTAAAATTTTTACAAATCCAATTAATTCATCACCAGCTTTGGAGGCACCAATAAATTTTATATCTAAAGAAATAGTTACACACGGAGCATTATCGGTTGCTCTATGTGCTGAAGTACCAGCACCAGCATCTATCAATGCTGAAATGTAACCTCCATGAGTAATTCCAGCTGCATTTAGATGATTTTCATTTATTGTTGATTTAAATTCAAATTCATTTTGAGAAATATTTCTGAACATAAGCCCACCATTATGTTTCATAAAACCTTTTTTTTGACTTATTTGTTCAAAATTTTCTGACATTTTTGTTTCTTATAAAATAATTGTTAATATTAAAATAATTATAAAGATTATAATAAAAAAATATATCACTGAGTTTTGAAGAGATAAATTAGATATCCATTTAAACATTTTTTTCCTTTTGGTGCACTTGGAAGGAGTCGAACCCTCAACCTACTGATCCGTAGTCAGTCGCTCTATCCAATTGAGCTACAAGTGCAAATATTTTTTCATTTTTTAATTTATTTATTATATCCATTTTTTTTTAGTATTATGAAATTTTATAAATTATAAACTTAGTGAATTTGTACTTTTAAGCTCATCTTTTCATCTGTTGAGATTTATATTGATTTTAGACTAAATACAAAAGAATTTAAATTAGCATCTATAGTAATTAGAGTTTTAGTGTATAAATGTTTCAAAAATTTATGAGTGAAAAATTATTAGTTCCAGATATTGGAGATTTTGAAAAAGTTGAGGTTATTGAGTTATTAGTTAAACAAGGAGACAAAATAAAAGTCAATGATCCAATAGTTACCATTGAAAGTGATAAATCTAGTGTTGAAATTCCTTCAACTATTTCAGGACTAATAGAGTCGATATCAGTAAAAGTGGGAGATAAGGTTTCTAAAGGAGACTTACTTTTAAATGTTATTTCTTCAGATAATAAACCAGTCACAGAAAAAATTATACCAAAGGATACTGAAAAGTTAATTTTAGAAGCTGAAGAAGCGTTAAAAAAAAATAATATTAAGGAAGAGCCTGCAGAAATTATAAAAAAAGAAAAGCCCCAAATTATTCAGATTGTTAATCAAAATGATATTGATCCAGTTGAAACTCAAGAATGGCTAGAGTCGTTATCTGCAGTAATTAATAGAGATGGTAATGAAAGAGCACATTACTTGATTAAAGAACTAATGAATAAAGCTTATATGGAGGGAGCGAATATTCCATACTCTCAAACTACTCCATACATAAATACAATTCCTGTAGGAGAAGAAGTTAAGTCCACTGGTGATCAAAATATTGAAAGAAGAATTAGATCGCTAATAAGATGGAATGCAGCTGCTATGGTTGTTCGAGCTAATAAAAAATTTCCTGAACTGGGAGGTCACATTGGTACATTTGCCTCTGCAGCTACTCTTTACGATGTTGGAATGAACCATTTTTGGAGAGCAAAAAATGAAAATTTTGGTGGTGATTTAATATACTTTCAAGGGCATTGTGCACCTGGGATCTACTCTAGGGCATTTTTAGAGGGTAGATTAAATGAAAAACAATTAGACAATTTTAGACAAGAGGTTAAACCGGGAGGATTATCATCGTATCCTCATCCATGGTTGATGCCAGATTTTTGGCAGTTTCCTACCGTATCTATGGGATTAGGGCCCATGCTTGCAATTTATCAAGCGAGGTTTATGAAATATTTAATTAATAGAGGATTCATCAAAGATGATGGTAGAAAAGTTTGGGCTTTTCTTGGAGATGGTGAAATGGATGAACCAGAGTCTTTAGGAGCAATTGGTTTAGCGGTTAGGGAAAAGTTAGACAATTTGATTTTTGTGGTGAATTGTAACTTACAAAGATTAGATGGACCTGTTAGGGGCAATGGAAAAATAATTCAAGAACTTGAAGGTATATTTAGAGGCGCAGGTTGGAATGTAATAAAAGTGATTTGGGGTTCATATTGGGATCCATTGTTAGCTAACGATAAATCTGGTCATCTAGTTAAAGCAATGAATGAAACAGTTGATGGTGAATATCAAGCTATGAAAGCTCGAGATGGTGCCTATGTTAGAGAAAAATTCTTTGGCAAATTTCCTGAAACAAAAAAACTTATTTCAAATTTATCAGATACAGATGTTTGGAGACTAAACAGAGGTGGACATGATCCCCATAAAGTATATGCAGCTTACGATAAAGCTTCAAAAAATATTGGAAGTCCAACAGTAATAATAGCAAAGACTATTAAGGGTTATGGAATGGGTAAAACTGGTGAAAGTGTGAATACAACTCATCAAACAAAAAAATTAGATATCGATGATTTGATGTATTACAGAGACAGATTTGATGTTCCTTTAACAGATGAGCAAGTAAAAAATATTGAATATTATAAGCCTGATGAAAATTCACCAGAGATAAAATATATTAAGAAAAGAAGATTAGATCTAGGTGGTTTTATTCCTTCAAGAACAACTTATGCTAAACCTATCTTGTCACCACCAAGTGATATTTTTGATAATATGAAAGTTTCAACGGGTGAAAAACAAATGTCGACAACAATGGCACTTGTTAGAATGTTAACAAATTTATTAAGGGATAAAAATGTGGCTCCTAGGTTAGTTCCAATAATCCCAGATGAAGCAAGAACTTTTGGTATGGAAGGTTTTTTTCAAAAAATTGGTATTTATGCACATGAAGGTCAAAAATATGAACCAGAGGACTCTGCACAATTAAGTTCATATAGAGAAGAAAAGAGCGGTCAAGTATTAGAAGAAGGTATCAATGAAGCTGGTGCGATGTCATCATGGATAGCTGCAGGAACTTCTTATACCAATCATGATATTGAAATGATTCCTATATATTTATTTTATTCAATGTTTGGTTTTCAAAGGATTGGTGATTTAGCATGGGCTGGAGCAGATAGTCAGTCTAGAGGATTTTTAATTGGAGCAACTGCAGGAAGAACTACTCTTGCCGGTGAGGGATTACAGCACCAAGATGGTCATAGTCACATACTAGCTTCTACAATACCAAATTGTCTGTCTTATGACCCAACATTTCATTATGAGTTAGCAGTAATTTTTAGAGAAGGTTTAAGAAGGATGCATGAAAAGAAAGAAAATATTTTCTACTATATTACCACAATGAATGAAAATTATTCGCATCCTGAAATGCCAAAAGATAAAAATTGTGAAGAGGGAATTCTTAAGGGGATGTATAAAATTAGAGAATTCAACAAATTTAAAAAAACCAAAATTCAATTTTTAGGCTCAGGAACTATTTTAAGAGAAATGATTGCTGGAGCTGAAATACTACAAAATGAATATCAAATTGATAGTGAGATTTGGAGTGTGACTAGTTTCAATGAATTAAGAAGAGATGGTATGGAAGTAGAAAGATATAATTTATTAAATCCAGATAAAGAACCCAAGAAATCATTTGTTGAGCTTTGTTTAGAAAAAACAGAAGGACCAATAATGGCTGCGTCGGATTATATGAGAATGAATTCAGATCAAATCCGACCATATATTAATAAAAGCTTTTACTCTCTTGGAACAGATGGGTTTGGAAGAAGTGATACTAGAAAAAATTTAAGAAATTTTTTTGAGGTAGATAAAGAGCATATTGTTGCCTACGGTTTAAGTGTTTTAGCTAAAGAGCAGTTAATAGCTTCTAAATATGCATCTGAGGCCATCAAAAAATATAATATTGATAAAAATAAACCGATGCCTACTAAATTATAAAAATGTCCACAATTGAAGTAAAAGTGCCGAATATTGGAGATTTTAAGAATGTAGAGGTAATAGAGGTGCTAGTTAAAGAGGGTCAAGAAGTTAAAAAAAATGATGCCTTGATAACAATTGAAAGTGACAAATCTAGCGTTGAAATCCCATCAAGTCACAATGGTAAAATAAAAAGTTTAAAATTAAATGTAGGAGACAAAGTCTCTGAAGGTGATAAAATTTTAGATTTAGAGGCCGAAAGTTCAAATGAAGAAAAAACCGAACCTCAAGAGAAAGTAGTAGCTAAACAAGAGACAATAGTAGCTAAAGAAGATAAAAAAATTTCTGATCAAAAAACTTCAGTTCCAATTAATTTTGACAATAAAAATGCTAGTATGGTTTTAGCTTCTCCTAAAGCAAGAAAATTTGCTAGAGAATTGGGTATAGATATAAATCAAATTGTTGGTAGCGAAAGAAATAATAGAGTTACAGAAGAAGATATAAAATATTTTGTTGCCTCAAGAACATTTAAAAATGAAAAGTCCGAAATTATTGAAGAAAAAAAAACCAAAAAAATTGTTCAGGAGTATTCTCACTCAGAATTTGGAGAAATAGAAATAAAAGATATTCCTCGAGTTAAGAAGTTAGCATCTAATTATTTGATGAACTCATGGTCAAGTATCCCACATGTAACCAATCATGATGAGGCAGATATTACTGAAATGGAAGATTTTAGATCTTCATTAACAGATATTTATACAGGTGAAAAAAAGAAAATTACACCATTAGCATTTATAATTAAAGCCTTAGTAGCATCTTTAAAAAAATTCCCTAGCTTTAATTCATCGATTGATGAAATTGAAAATGGAAAAATGACTTTAAAGAAATATTTTCATATTGGTATAGCAGTAGATACACCTCATGGATTAATGGTACCCAAAATAAGAAATGCTGATAATAAAAGTATTTCTACAATTAGCAAAGAACTTAAAGAAGTTAGTGATCTTTGTAAAAATCTAAAAATAGATAAAAAAGAATTGTTTGGTGGTTCTATGACCATCACTAGTCTTGGAGGTATTGGAGGATCTTTTTTTACTCCAATAATTAACTTTCCTGAAGTAGCTATTTTAGGAATTGGTAAATCTGAAAAAAAACAAATTTATATTAATAATAAATTTGAAACTCGAACAATGCTGCCTATTTCCTTATCTTATGATCATAGAATAATTGATGGAGCTGAAGCTGCAAGGTTTAATAATGATTTAAAAGAAAATCTTGGTAAAAATTTTGCCTATAAGCTGGCAGTTTAGACTATGTCAAAATCGATGTCTTTATTTAGTGCCTTGCTATGTACTTTCATCTGGGGAACAACATTTATCGCTCAAGACACTGGTATGGACAATATTGGTCCTTTCACTTTTAATGCAGTTAGATTCTTTGTTGGTTTTTTAGCATTAGCTCCTTTAATATTTTTTTTTGAGAGAAAAAAAATTAATACGATAATTAAAAAAGATAAAAAGAGCTTTAAAATACTTATTTTTTTAATTGGGTTATCATTGTTTTTAGGCTCAGCATTACAACAAGTGGCTCTTTTATATACAGATGTTGCAAATGCAGCATTTTTTACAATTTTTTATGTTCCAATGGTTCCAATTCTTGTTTTTTTTTTACACAAGAAAGATATTCATTGGAGTGTTTGGCCCTCAGTCCTTTTGTGTGTGATAGGCGGTTATCTATTAACTAATTTTTATGATGCCACTGTTAGGATGGGGGATAGCCTAGTATTATTAGGAGCTTTTTTCTGGAGTACTCATATAATTTTTACAGGAATTATAATTAAAAAATATAATTTACCTCTTACTATTGGTGCACTTCAAACAATTATAGTTGCATTTTTTTCTTTTATTATAGCTCTAGTTTATGAAGATTTTATTTTAATAAATATATTAGAGGAAAAATTTCAAATTTTATATGCTGGCGTATTATCAGGTGGTCTAGCTTTTGTTTTACAAATTTATGCTCAAGAAAATATTTCTCCTGCTCCAGCTGCAATTATTTTTTCATTAGAGGGTGTATTTGCAACAATTGCAGCTTGGTATTTACTGAGTCAAATTTTAGATATGAATAACTTGATGGGATGTTTTTTTATATTAAGTGGAGTTTTATTGTCCCAACTTTTACCAATTTTAAAAAAAAATTAATATTAATAAATTATTAAAAATAATATTACTGCAACAAATATTCGATAAATTACAAAGACATTCATTGAAAATTTATTAATATAAATTAAAAAAAATTTGACCGTCATATAAGAAAAAACAAAAGAAGTTATAATAGCTAAAATTATTAAGTAATTAAATTCCAAGGGCTGTTTAATTATATCTTTTAGACCTAAAAAACTTGCACCGCCCAATGCTGGTATAGATAGTAGAAATGAAATTTTGCTAGAGTCTACTCGATTAAATTTTAAAATTCTTGCAGCTGTAATTGTTATACCAGCCCTACTAACTCCAGGTATTAAAGATAAAATTTGAAATAAACCAATGAATAAAATTGTTTTCAAATTTAAGTTGCTTGAAAGTTTTTTATCGAAATTACTTTTATCAGCAATGAATAATAAGACCCCAAATATCAATGTTGTCCATGCAATAACTTTTATATCTCTTAAGTAATTTATTGCTCCTGTTTGGTATAGAATAAATCCAACGATAATAACGGGCAAAGATCCAATTAATATTAGAGTTAATAAATGTCGGTTATTTTTTAAATCCAAAAGATCTTTGCGAAAAAAAAATGCAATAGCCGTTAAAGACCCTAGATGTAAACTTACATCTATAAGAAGTGAGCTATTTTTAAACTCATATAGACTTTCAATAACTATTAGGTGGGCGGATGAGCTTATAGGTAAAAATTCTGATACACCTTGAACTATAGATAAAATTAAAATTTCTATAATATTTTGAAACATCTATGTGTCGTAACTTAAAAATTATTTATGTAAAACAATTCGATTTAAGAATATGAGCTATGCAAAAAATAAATTTATGTGATTTTTTACCGATAAAATCTTAATTAAGGTCATAATAACTGACCTATTTTATGCTTTATTTAACATAATCAATATATAACTTGCCTTAAAACTAAAATTTTATGTCTGAAAAAATGTTAAAATTCGTTGATATAGGTCAACAAACTCCACCTAAAAGAGAAGTTGAGAACAGAAAAAAAGATTTTGGTGAGATTTATAAAGAATTTATTAATGAAAAAGCAACTGAACAGTCTAGCAGATGTTCACAGTGTGGAGTTCCTTTTTGTCAGGTGCATTGCCCGTTAAGTAATAATATTCCTGATTGGCTTAAATTAACTGCCGAGGGAAGATTAAAAGAGGCATACGAGCTATCTCAAAGTACAAATAATATGCCAGAGGTTTGTGGAAGAATTTGCCCTCAAGATAGATTGTGTGAAGGAAACTGCGTAATAGAACAATCAGGTCATGGAACCGTTACAATTGGATCAATAGAAAAATTTATAACAGATACTGCTTGGGAAAATGGCTGGGTTAAACCCATAGAATTAAAAAATGAAAAAAATCAAAGTGTTGGAATAATTGGTGCTGGTCCAGCTGGTTTAGCTGCAGCAGAGGAATTAAGAAAACAAGGATACAAAATAACAATTTATGACCGATACGATAGAGCTGGAGGTTTATTAATTTATGGAATTCCTAATTTTAAATTAGAAAAATTTGTAGTTGAGAGAAGAACAAAACTTTTAGAAGAAGGTGGAATTGAATTCATTCAAAATTTTGAAGTAGGAAAAGATGCATCACTAGATCAATTAAGAAAAAAACATGATGCAATATTAATTGCCACAGGTGTTTATAAAGCTAGAGAAATAGATCTACCAGGAAATGATTTAAATAATATTTTTCCAGCAATGGATTTTTTAACAGCATCAAATAAAAAAGGTTTAGGTGATAAAGTTGAATTATTTGACAGAGGCACTTTGAATGCTGAAGGAAAAGATGTTGTCGTAATTGGAGGAGGAGATACAGCAATGGATTGTGTAAGAACATCTATTAGACAAAAAGCTAAATCTGTAAAATGTTTATATCGAAGAGATAAAGAAAATATGCCTGGCTCAGCAAGAGAAGTTGCAAATGCAGAAGAGGAAGGAGTTGACTTCGTTTGGTTATCTAGTCCTAAAGAGTTTAAGGGGACAAACAAAATTGAAAAATTAATAGTGAATAAAATTAAACTAGGTGAACCTGATGAGTCGGGTAGAAGAAAACCTGAGATACAAAATGGTTCAGATTTTGAAGTAAAAGCAGATATGGTAATAAAAGCTCTTGGTTTTGATCCAGAGGATTTACCAACTTTGTTTGATTGTAATGATTTACAGGTTTCAAAATGGGGCACTGTAAAAATCGATTTCGATACGATGGAAACAAATTTAAAAGGAGTTTTTGCAGCTGGAGATATTGTAAGGGGAGCATCACTTGTCGTTTGGGCAATAAAAGATGGTAGAGATGTAGCAAAGTCCATCAAAGATTATTTAGAAAATAAAAATTTAAAACAACAAAAAGTAGCTTAGTGAAAAGATATAATAAAAATTTAGATTTATTAAAAAAAAATCATGTTTACTCAGAAGAGATGGAGCATGATGCTTGTGGTGTTGGTTTAATTGCATCCACTGAGGGTAAAAAATCTAGAAAAGTTGTAGAATATGGCATTGAAGCATTAAAAGCAGTTTGGCATAGAGGAGCAGTAGATGCAGACGGAAAAACCGGCGATGGAGCTGGTATTCATGTAGAAATTCCCAAAGATTTTTTTATTGAGAAAATTGAAGTTACAGGACATTTCCATGACAATTCAGAGATTTGTGTTGGAATGATCTTTTTGCCAAGAAATGATTATTCAGCACAAGAAAGTTGTAAAACAATTGTCGAAAGTGAATTAACTAAAAATAATTTTAGCATTTATGGTTGGAGACAGGTTCCGGTAAATCCAAAAGTGCTAGGGGAAAAAGCCCTTCAAACAATGCCTGAAATTATTCAAGTGTTATTCAAATCAAATGATCCAGATTTATTAAATAAAGAACTTGAGCGAAAGATTTATGAAACAAGAAGAAAAATTGAAAATCAAGCTTTTAAAATATCATTAAACAATTTTTATATTTGTTCACTAAGTTCTAAATCAATTATTTATAAAGGAATGTTCCTTGCAGAGGCAATAGCAGATTTTTACTTAGATCTTAAAGATGAAAGGTTTATTTCAAGATACGCAATTTTTCATCAGAGGTTTTCAACTAATACTGCTCCTAGCTGGAATTTGGCTCAACCTTTCAGAGCAATTGCACACAATGGTGAGATAAATACATTTAGAGGAAATAAAAATTGGATGAAAGTTCATGAGCAAGAAATGAACAGTCCTTTATTTGAAAATATTGAAAATCTTAAACCTGTTATTCAGCAAGGTACCTCAGATTCAGCTGCCCTAGATAATGTATTTGAACTTTTAAATATATCGGGTCAACCTGCACCGTTAGCAAAATTGATGTTAGTACCTGATGCTTGGTCAAAAAAAAGTAAAACTTTACCAAAAGATCACCAGCAATTATTTAATTTTTTAAATAGCACTATGGAACCATGGGATGGACCAGCTGCAATAGCAGCTACTGACAATGAATGGGTTATTGCTGCAAATGATAGAAATGGTTTGAGACCACTTAGATACGCAATCACAAAAGATAAATTGCTTTTTGCAGGGTCAGAAACTGGAATGATTGAGTTGAATGAAAAAAAGATTTTATCAAAAGGTAGATTAGGTCCTGGAGAAATAATTGGAGTTAGAATTGAAAAAGGAAAGATTTTTACTAATGATAAAATTAAAGATTATTTAGCTAAAGAATATAAACATTTCAATTCTCAGATTGTCGATTTAGATGAAAAATTAACAATTTCTAATGAAAAAAATATTTTCTCTGGAGATGATCTTAGAAGAAGACAATATACTTTTGGAGTTAGTCTAGAAGACTTAGAATTAATTCTTCATCCTATGGCAGAGGATGCCAAAGAAGCTACAGGCTCTATGGGTGATGATACACCCTTAGCTGTATTGTCAGATAAATATCGTCCTCTTTATCATTTCTTTAGACAAAATTTTAGCCAAGTTACAAATCCTCCTATTGATTCACTCAGAGAAAGTAAGGTCATGAGTTTAAAAACTAGATTTGGTAATCTAGGTAACATTCTAAATTTTGACACTTTAACGAAAGAAAATATTTATGTGTTGAATAGTCCAATTTTGTCCAACACTCAATTTGAGAAATTCATCAATTATTTCGGTAAAAATTCTATAGTAATTGATTGTACATTTGATGAAAAAGAGAATCTATCTGACTCTATTGATAAAATTCAAAAAGATGCAGAAATTGCAGTAAGACAAGGTGTTACTCAATTAATTTTAAGTGATAAAAATTTATCAGATACTAAACTTCCAATACCAATGTTGTTATGTGTTGGAGCAATTAATACCTTTTTGATTCAAAAAAAATTAAGAGGATATGTGTCGATAAACGTACAGTCGGGTGAAGCGCTAGACACACACTCATTTGCTACTTTGATAGGAGTAGGTGCTACTACTGTAAATCCTTATTTAGCATTTGATAGTCTATATCAAAGATATGAAAAAAAATTATTTGGACAATTCAGTTTTGATGACTGTGTAGAAAGATACATTAAATCTGTAAATGCTGGACTATTAAAAATAATGTCTAAAATGGGTATATCAGTTTTAAGTTCTTATAGAGGTGGATGTAACTTTGAAACTGTAGGTTTAAGTAGAACTATTGTGGCTGACTATTTTCCTGGTGTAGTTTCTAAAATTTCTGGAATTGGATTAACAGGTATTGAAAAAAAGATTAGAGGAATACATAAAGAAGCCTTTGAAAGCACAGATACTATCTTGCCAATTGGTGGAATATATAGATACAGAAAAAATGGAGAAACACATCAGTATCAAGGAAAATTAATTCATTTATTGCAAAGTGCTGTTGGATCAAATTCTTATGAAGCTTATAAAAAATATGCACAAGGCATCTATAATTTACCACCAATTAATCTAAGAGATTTAATAGATTTTAGAAAAAAAAAACTAACTGCACCTATTGATATTTCAGAAGTTGAACCAATTGAAAATATTTTAAAAAGATTTGGAAGTGGAAGTATGTCTCATGGAGCTTTGTCTAAAGAAGCTCACGAAACTCTAGCCATTGGAATGAATAGAATTAAAGGAGCCTCATGTAGTGGAGAAGGTGGAGAAGATGAAGCTAGATTTAAAGTTATGGATAGTGGGGATACAGCAAATTCAAGAGTTAAACAAATAGCTTCTGCGAGATTTGGGGTAACAATAAATTATTTAAATAACTGCAATGAAATTGAAATTAAAATAGCTCAAGGAGCAAAGCCAGGTGAAGGTGGTCAATTACCAGGTTTTAAGGTAACGGAGGAGATTGCAAAATTAAGGCATTCTACACCTGGAGTAACATTAATTTCACCACCACCTCATCATGATATTTATTCAATCGAAGACTTGGCTCAATTAATTTATGATCTTAAACAAGTTAATCCGAAAGCTAGAATTGGAGTTAAATTAGTTGCCTCATCAGGTGTTGGTACTATTGCTGCAGGAGTAGCTAAAGCAAAAGCAGATATAATTTTAATTTCTGGTCACAATGGTGGAACCGGTGCTAGTCCACAAACAAGTGTTAAGTATGTGGGAATCCCTTGGGAAATGGGTTTAACAGAAGCTAACCAAGTTCTTACATTAAATAACTTAAGACACAAAGTAACTTTAAGAACAGATGGTGGAATAAAAACTGGAAGAGATGTTGTTATTGCTGCCATGATGGGTGCTGAGGAGTATGGTGTAGCTACAACAGCATTAGTTGCAATGGGTTGTATTATGGTTAGACAGTGCCATTCTAATACTTGCCCAGTTGGAGTTTGTACTCAAGACGAAAAATTAAGAGAAAAATTTACTGGTACTCCAGATAAAGTTGTAAATCTATTTACATTTATAGCCACTGAAGTGAGAGAAATTCTTGCAAAATTAGGTTTTAAATCTTTAAATGAAATTATTGGAAGAACCGATTTGTTAATGCAAGTTAGTAAAGCCTCACCTAATCTTGATGATTTAGATTTAAACCCATTATTTGTACAAGCAGATCCAGGAGAAAACAAAAGATATTGTGAAAGCCAAGAAATTAACAGCGTTCCAGATACTTTAGATCAAAAAATTTGGCCTCAAATTGAAAAAAAATTAGATCAATCTGAAAAAATTTCAGAAGAATTTGAAATTAAAAATACTAATAGAGCAGTGGGCACTAGAATTTCTTATCATTTATATAAAAAGTATGGAAATGAAAAATTAGATAATAATTTTTTAACATTAAATTTTAGAGGTTCGGCTGGACAATCATTTGGAGCATTCGCAACTAAAGGATTAAAATTAGTTTTAAAAGGTGATGCTAATGATTATGTCGGAAAAGGCTTATCTGGAGCTACTATTTCAATAAAGCTTTCTGATGAAAGCAACTTAATTTCAAATGAAAATACTATAATAGGAAACACAGTACTTTATGGAGCTACCTCAGGTAATTTATTTGCTGCAGGGCAAGCTGGTGAAAGATTTGCAGTAAGAAACTCAGGAGCTACTGCAGTTATAGAAGGTTGTGACTCAAATGGTTGTGAATATATGACTGGTGGTACCATCGTTATTCTAGGTGACGTAGGAGATAATTTTGGCGCAGGAATGACTGGTGGGATGGCTTTTGTTTATGATGTAAATAATCAATTTGAAAAAAAAGCAAATCCTGAGTCAATTATTTGGCAAAATGTAGAAACAAATTATTGGATAAATTACTTAAAGGATTTAGTAACACAACATTTCAATGAAACAAATTCAAATTTATCCAAAAAAATAATTGAAAACTTTGAAGAAGAAATAAAAAATTTTGTTCAAATTTGTCCTAAAGAAATGGTAAATAAATTAAAAAATCCAATAACATTAAAACCAAGTATTAAAGAAGTTAGTTAGATAAGTTCCTTTAATTCTTTTATTATTATTTTAAGCCATTTTTTAGTCGAAAGACTATGATCCCCATTTTTGATGACAATCATTTTTTTTTTAGCCTTAGGGAAAATTTTTAAAACTTTTTTTGAATAAGATACGGGGACTACCTCATCTTTTTCTCCATGGACCATGGTAACTTTAGTTTTTATATTTATAGGTTTGTTTAAAACTTTATTTCTTCGACCATCTTTAATTAGTTGATATGTAATTGGATATTCATAATTTCCATGTTTTAAATGATAAATTCCTTTATTTATTGTTTCTTTCTTCATTTTTTCAGTAAATTTTTTCCACATTAGGTTTTCTAAAAATTCAGGAGCTGAACCTATTCCTAAAAAACCTTTAATTTGATTTTTAAAAATTTTAAATTGATTTATTGAAATCCAAGCACCCATACTAGAGCCAATTAAAATAAAATTATTTTTCTTCACAATTTTTTTTATGAGTAAATGGGTCTGTTCACTCCACTTTGAAATATTTCCGTTAATAAATTTACCTGAAGATTTTCCATGACCAGAGTATTCTAAAGCTAAAAAGCCAAGATCATGTTTTTTTGAAAAATTTAGGAAATTTTTAGGTTTTTCCCCCTCTAAATCTGACATAAAACCATGTAAAAATACAAGATATGTCTTGTTTTTTTTTGTGATTTTTAGGTATCTAATTTTTTGTGTTTTTGAGGTTTTGTAGTAACTAAAAATAGCCATTATAGTTTTTATATAACATCAATTAATATAAGATCATATCATATGTCATCTAATTTAAAAGTTTTACAAGTTATTCCAAAACTTGGTTACGGAGGTGCAGAGACAGGCTGCTATGACATTGCACATTATTTACCTGAAAATAATTGTGGATCATTTATAATTACCAGTGGTGGAGAATTAATAAAGTTTATTGATAAAAAAAAAGTAAAATTAATTAAACTTCCTGTTCACAGTAAGAATCCTATATTAATTTTAATAAATGCATTATTAATTTCTTCAATTATTCTATTTTATAAAATCAATATTGTGCATGCCAGAAGTAGAGCTCCTGCATGGTCTTGTTTAATTGCATGTAAATTAACCGGTAGAAAATTTGTGACAACTTTTCATGGAACTTATAATTTTAAAAGCAAACTTAAGAAATTTTATAATTCAGTAATGGTAAGGTCAGATCTAATTATCGCAGGATCTAATTTCATTTTTTCACACATAAATGAAAATTATTCTAAATACTTAAGTTTTAAAAAAAAACTTTTAGTAATTTTTAGAGGAATAAATGTTGATTATTTTGATCCTGAAACAAAATTAGAAAGTGATGAAAAAAAATTGCTAAAAGTTTGGGACATAAATAAAGATAAAAAAATTATTTTATTACCAGGACGCCTAACCTCATGGAAAGGTCAGGAGCTTTTTATAGAAGCAATAAATTTGGTAAATATTGAATTAGGATATGAGTCATTTTATGGAATAATTCTTGGTAGTGACCAAGGAAGAGATCTTTATAAAAAGAAATTAACTAGACTTAGTGAACAATATGGGATGAACAACCAGGTTAGATTTATTGATCACTGTAATGATATGGCTTTAGCATATAAAGTTTCTGACATTGTAGTTTCAGCCTCTATTGAACCGGAGGCTTTCGGAAGAGTGTCAGTAGAAGCACAATCAATGCAAAAAGTGATTATAGCAAGCAATATTGGAGGTTCTAATGAAACAGTCGTTGATGGTAAAACAGGCTTTTTATTTCAGTCAGGAGATGCACAATCTTTGAGTAAAACCATTTTAAAAGTATTAAATATGAATGATGCCTCTCTAAAATTAATTGGTTCAGAGGGTAGAAAAAATATAATACAAAAATTTAATGTTGAAAAAATGTGTTTTTCAACTTATTCAGAATACAAAAAAATATTTAACTAATGCCAAAAATCACTTTACCAGATGGAAATAGTCTAAATTTTGAAAATCATGTAACTGGATTACAGGTGGCCGAAAAGATTAGTAAGTCGCTAGCTAAGCAAGCAATGGTGATAAGTGTTGATGGCGAGTTAAAAGATCTTGATCATCAAATTAAAAATGATTGTTTGGTAAAAATTTTTACTTCTAAAAATGAAGAAGGTTTGGATACGATCAGACACGATACAGCTCATATACTAGCAATGGCTGTTCAAGAATTATTTCCAGGAACTCAAGTAACAATTGGTCCTGTAATTGAAAATGGCTTTTATTATGATTTTGCAAGAAAAGAACCCTTTACAGAAGAGGATTTATTAAAAATTGAAAATAAAATGAAAGAGATTGTTGATCGAGATGAAATTACAAAAAGAGAAGTTTGGGATAGAGATAAGGCAATACAACATTTTAGAAATAAAGGAGAAGTATATAAAGCTGAATTAATAAAAAGTATTCCTGCTGGAGAGGAAGTTTCAATATATTTCCATGGTGATTGGCACGATCTATGCCGAGGTCCTCATCTTACTTCGACTGGAAAGGTAGGGAAGTTTTTTAAATTAATGAAAGTGTCAGGAGCTTATTGGCGAGGTGACTCTAATAATGAAATGCTTCAAAGAATTTATGGTACTAGCTGGGCAACCCAAAAAGATTTGGATGATTATTTAAAAAGAATAGAAGAAGCTGAAAAAAGAGATCATAGAAAATTAGGAAAAGAAATGGATCTATTTCATTTTAGAGAAGAAAGTCCAGGCTCAGTTTTTTGGCATGAAAAAGGGTGGGCTTTATTTCAGAAATTAATTTCATACATGAGATCTAGACAAGATATTGCTGGTTACAAAGAGGTAAATACACCTGAAATTTTAGACAGAGCTTTATGGGAAAAGTCAGGACACTGGGAAAAATATGGTGAACACATGTATACTTCCACAACTCCTGATGAAAAAGTTTTTGCTATAAAACCAATGAATTGTCCTGGACACATTCAGGTTTTTAATCAAGGGCTAAAAAGTTATAGAGATCTTCCACTTAGAATATCGGAATTTGGAAAAGTGCATAGATATGAGCCATCTGGAGCACTTCATGGACTTCTAAGAGTTAGAGCTTTTACACAGGATGATGCTCATATTTTTTGTACTGAGGATCAAATTACTAGTGAATGTTTAATAGTAACAAATTTAATTTTAGATATTTATAAAGAGCTTGGATTTGAAAATGTTATTTTAAAATATTCTGATAGACCAGATTTAAGAGTTGGTGATGATAGTGTTTGGGATAAAGCAGAGTCCGCTTTGTTAGATGCGGTTAAAGCATCAAAACTTGAGTATACAATTAACAAAGGTGAAGGTGCTTTTTACGGACCTAAAATTGAATTTGTTTTAAGAGATGCAATTGGTAGAGATTGGCAATGTGGTACTTTACAAGTAGACTTAAATTTACCTGGTAGATTGGACGCTTCATATGTAGATAAAGATGGTGTTAAAAAAGTTCCAGTTATGTTGCACAGGGCTTTATTTGGTTCTTTAGAAAGATTTATAGGTATTTTGATAGAACATTACGCGGGTAAATTTCCATTTTGGATCTCTCCTTTACAAACTGTTGTGATTCCGATTTCAGAAGACTTTGAAAATTATGCTATCGAAGTGTCTAATAAAATTAAGCAAGCAGGAATAACATCTGTTGTAGATTTAAAAAAACACAACTTAAATTATAAAATTAGAGATCATTCATTAGCAAAAATCCCTCTTTTATTAATTTGTGGTAAAAAAGAAGTTGACAGTAACACTGTAACGATTAGAAGATTGGATAGTAATAAACAAGAAAATATGGATTTAGATTTATTCTTAAAAAAATTCTCTGCTTTAAACAAAGCATCATCAAACTAAGTGGCAGACTTTAAACAAAATTATTTTCAAAGACGAACTAAGGATAGAGGTCCAAGATCTAATAATCGGATTTCATCACCTGAAGTTCAAGTTATTGGTAGTGAGGGAGAAAATCTTGGAGTGCTCAATACTAATGAAGCTATTTCAGTTGCAAAAAATCTAGGTCTAGATTTAATTGAGATTGCACCCAATGCTAATCCTCCAGTTTGTAAAATAATGGATATGGGTAAATATAAATATGATGCCCAAAAAAAAGCAAATCTAGCAAAAAAGAAACAAAAAATTGTAGCCCTGAAAGAAATTAAAATGAGACCTGTAACAGAAACTCACGACTATGAATTCAAAGTAAAAAATGCAAAAAAATTTATTGCAAAAGGAGATAAGGTTAAATTTACAATCAGATTTAAAGGTCGAGAACTTCAGCACTCACATTTAGGTAATGAGTTGATGAATAAAATTAAGGAAGATATGAAGGATATTGGTAAGATAGAACTTCACCCAAAGTTTGATGGTAAGCAAATGATCATGGTAATTCAGCCTTTATAGGCGTTAATATAGGTTGTAAATTTATAGCAATCTTTGTATAACACCGCAGAATTATGCCAAAACTAAAAACTAAAAGCTCAGCAAAAAAGAGATTCAAAATCTCAGCAACAGGCAAAGTAATGACAGCCCAAGCTGGGAAAAGACATGGTATGATTAAAAGAACAAATTCTCAAATTAGAAAATTAAGAGGCACTACTGCGATGTCAAAACAAGACGCAAAAATCGTAAAATCGTATATGCCCTACAGTTTAAGAGGTTAATATGGCAAGAGTTAAAAGAGGTGTAACTAGCCGAGCTAAACACAAAAAAGTTTTAAAAGCTGTCAAAGGTCAATGGGGCAGAAGAAAAAATACTATTAGAGTTGCAAAGCAAGCTATGGAAAAGGCTATGCAATATGCATATAGAGATAGAAGAACGAAAAAAAGAGAATTTAAATCATTATGGATCCAAAGAATTAATGCCGGTGTAAGAGCTGAGGGTTTAACTTATTCAAAATTTATTAATGGTCTTAATAAGTGTGGAATTAAAATTGATAGAAAAATACTAGCTGAAATAGCTTACGATAGCCCTGAAGCCTTTAAAACTATAGTTCAAAAAGCCCAATCAGCTTTAAATTAATCTTCACTATTGTTTTTATTTGGTGAGGAAATAATCTGTAAAAATGTCAGATATTAAAAAAATCAAAGAAGAGTATTTATCAAAATTAAAGTCAAAAATTGATATTAGTCAAGTCAATCAGATCAAAACAGATTTGTTTGGGAAAAACGGTTTAATTTCATCTCAGTTTAAAAACATAGGTTCTGTTGTAGAAGCTGAGCGAAAAAAATTTGCAGCTGATTTAAATTCTATTAAAGATGAGCTTCAAGATTTAATTAATTCTAAAGTTAATGAAATAGAGACTGCTGAAATAAATGAAAAATTAGCTAAAGAAAAAGTTGATATTACTCTGCCTGAGAGATCTTTTGTTCAGGGTAAAATTCATCCAGTTTCACAAACGATAGATGAAATTTCTTCTATATTTTCAGAAATTGGTTTTAGTATTGAAGAGGGTCCAGACGTTGAGAATGAATATTATAACTTCACAGCTTTAAATACTCCCGACAATCATCCAGCAAGGGACATGCATGATACTTTTTACCTTGATGAGAATAAAGAGACTTTATTGAGAACACATACTTCGCCAGTACAAATAAGAACAATGCTAAAAGAAAAACCACCTTTTAAGATTATAGCACCTGGAAGAACTTATAGATCTGACAGTGATCAAACTCATGCCCCGATGTTTCATCAAGTGGAGGGTTTGCATATTGATAAAGATATTAATATGGGTCATTTAAAAGGTTGTTTAAACTATTTTATTAAAGAATTTTTTGAGGTTGATAAAATTAAAATGAGGTTTAGACCAAGTCATTTTCCATTTACTGAACCTTCAGCAGAAGTTGACATTGGTTACGAAATAAAAGACGGAAAGATAGTAATTGGCGAAGGTGATAAATGGCTTGAAATTTTAGGCTGTGGGATGGTTCATCCAAATGTTCTTAAAAATGCAAAAGTAGATCCTTTAAATTTTCAAGGATATGCTTTTGGCATAGGAATAGACAGGCTGGCAATGCTCAAATACGGTATTAATGATTTAAGAGCTTTCTTTGAATGTGATTATAGATGGTTAAATCATTATGGCTTTGACCCTTTAGATGTACCCACCAATTATAGAGGTCTTAGTCGATGAAACTAACTTTCGATTGGTTAAAAGAACACCTGGACACTAAGTTTAGTGAAGATCAGTTGTTGGATAAATTAACAGATATTGGTTTAGAAGTAGAAGGTGTAGAAAAGCCCTCAAATGATCTAGAAAAATTTTTAGTTGCAAAGATATTAAAGACAGAACCTCACCCAGATGCTGATAGGCTTAAAGTTTGTGATGTAGATACTGGAAATCAAAATATTTTAAAAGTTGTTTGTGGTGCCTCAAATGCAAGAGAAGGATTAATTACAATTTACGCACCTCCTGGCTCTGTTATTCCTAAGAATAAAATGAAGTTAGTAGTTGCTAAAATTAGAGGAGTAACCTCACATGGAATGCTTTGCTCAGAATCTGAATTAAATTTATCTGAAGATAGCGAAGGTATTACAGAACTAAATAGTAAAGATTATTCGAATAAAATTGGTCAAAATTATTTTTCAAAAAAAACGTCTAATGTAATTGATATATCCATCACACCTAATAGGCCAGATTGTTTAGGTGTTAAGGGAATTGCTAGAGATCTAGCAGCAGCAGGTTTTGGAAAATTAAAAGACAATAAATCTAAAAAAAATATCTCTAAAGAAAAACAATCATTGAGTGTTAAAATTTTAAATGAAAAAAATCAAGGATGTTCTTTTTTTGGAAGCTGCTTGATAACAAGTGTTAAAAATACTCAAAGTCCAGAGTGGTTGAAAGAAAAAATAATTTCAATAGGTCAAAAGCCAATTTCAGCAATAGTGGATATTACGAATTATGTTATGTTCGATTTAAACAGACCATTGCATGCGTATGATGCAGACAAAATTGATAAAGGAATAGTAGTTCGAAATTCAAAAAAAGGTGAAACCTTTAAAGCCCTAGACAACAAAGATTATAAATTAGAAGAGGACATGTGTGTTATTTCAGATAACACAGGAGTGCTTGGTTTAGGAGGAATTATTGGAGGAGAACGCTCAGGTACAGAATTAAATACAAAAAATGTATTAATTGAGTCGGCTTATTTCGATCCAAGATCCATAAGAAAAACTGCCAAACAACTCAATATTGATACTGATGCAAAATTTAGATTTGAGAGAGGTATAGATCCTCAATCTATAGAAGAAGGATTAAACAGAGCAGTAGAACTTATTACCGAAATTTGTGGAGGGACTGCGAGTAATATTGATATTCAATCAATAAAAGAATTTAAAAATACAATAATTGATTTTAATACAGAGTCGTTTAAGAAAATTTCTGGATTTGATATTCCAAATAAAGAGATTTTAGAGATATTAAATAGTTTAGGTTTTATTGTTGAAAAGAAAAAAAATATTCTCTCATTAACAGTTCCTAGTTGGCGACCAGATATTAATCAAGAAATTGATGTTATAGAGGAATTAGTTAGAATTTATGGGTATGATAAGATTGAAACAATTGAACCAAAAAAAGTTAGAAACAAACCTACATTAAATAAATCTCAAAAGTTATTTCATTTTTTGCAAAGAGCTATCGCCTCTAAAGGCTATCTTGAAGCTATTACATGGTCTTTTTCAGACTCTAAAGTAAATGAATTATTTAGCAAAAATAAAAAACAATCAAAAATTGTTAACCCCATTAGTGCAGATTTGAATGTTTTAAGAAATTCTATTTTTTCTAATTTAATTATTTATTTAAATAAAAATTTAAATAGAGGTTTTAAAGATATAGCTTTGTTTGAAATAGGCCCAATATTTAATGGTTCAAAACCTGGAGAACAAGAAACTGTTTTAACAGGTTTAAAAGCCGGAAAAATTTCAAGATTGTCATGGTTAGAAAAATCAAGAAACGTTGATATTTTTGATGTAAAAAAAGATGTAATACAAACATTAGTTGAAGCTGGGTACCATAAATCTAAACTCTATATTGATGATCAAACTCCAGATTATTATCACCCTGGAAAATCTGGAAGAATATTTTTAAATAAAGGTAAGGAAAATCTTGCTGCATATTTTGGTGAAATACATCCAAATATTATAAAGAAAATTGATATTAAAACTGAAGCTTTAATGGGATTTGAAATTTTTCTAGATAATTTAAAAGAAACAAAAAAAACTTTAAAAGATCAAAAACCTAAATATGAAACTTCAGACTTTCAAAAATCAGATAGAGATTTTGCATTTGTTGTTGATAAAAATATTCAAGCACAAGAGATTTTAGAAGTTATCAAAAACATTGATAAAGAATTAATAAAGAGTGTAAATATTTTTGATGTATATGAAGGTGAAAATATACCAACTGATAAAAAATCAGTAGCAATAAATTTAACTATTCAATCTTCAAGCAAAACTCTTAATGATGATGATCTAGATAGGATTAATAAATTAGTTATCGAAACTGTTGAAAAAAAGATCGGTGCAAAAATTAGATCATAAACAATGGATAGAATCGATCACATAAGAAACTTTGCGATAATTGCACATATTGATCATGGAAAATCCACAATAGCTGATAGGATTATTCATAAGTGTGGAGGCTTAACAGATCGTGAAATGAAAGACCAAGTTCTTGACTCAATGGATATTGAACGAGAAAGAGGTATTACAATAAAAGCACAAACTGTAAAACTTAATTATAAAGCTAAAAATGGTAAAGATTATATTTTAAATATAATCGATACCCCAGGACACGTAGATTTTAGCTATGAGGTTAGTAGATCTCTTTATGCATGTGAGGGGTCTATTTTAATTGTTGATAGTACCCAAGGAGTTGAAGCGCAAACATTGGCTAATGTTTATCAAGCTTTAGATATAAATCATGAAATCATTCCAGTTTTAAATAAAATTGACTTACCAGCATCAGATTTAGAGAAAACGAAAAAACAAATTGAAGATGTAATTGGAATAGATACAGAAAATGCAGTGCCATGTTCTGGAAAAACAGGTGAAGGAATAGAAGATATTCTTGAAGAAATAGTCAAAAAATTACCAGCTCCTGAAGGTAATCAAGATGAAAATTTAAAATGTCTGTTAGTTGATAGTTGGTATGACACATATCTAGGTGTTGTGATCTTAATCAGAGTAATTGATGGTAAAATTTCTAAAAATATGAAGATTAAAATGTTGTCTACTAATCAGGAGTACATTGTTGAAAAAGTAGGGGTATTTACACCAAAACCTAAAGATATGAATGAGCTAAATGCCGGAGAAATAGGTTTTATAACAACAGGTATTAAAGTTCTTTCAGAAACAAAAGTGGGAGATACAATTTGTGATGCTAGTAAACCAATTGTAAAAGCTTTACCGGGGTTTAAACCAAGTAAGCCAGTTGTTTTTTGTGGATTATTTCCAGTAGATAGTTCTGAATATCAAAAACTAAAAGATGGATTAGCAAAATTACAATTAAATGATTCCAGTTTTTCTTTTGAAGCAGAGTCTTCTTCAGCGCTTGGACTAGGTTTTAGGTGTGGTTTTTTAGGATTACTCCATTTAGAAATTATAACTGAAAGATTAGAAAGAGAATTTGATGTAAATTTATTAACAACTACACCAGGTGTTGTTTATAAAATTCATCTCAATAATGGAACGACTAAAGATTTACATAACCCATCAAGCTTACCTGACCCAACACTTATTAAAATGATTGAAGAGCCATGGATAAAAGCAACAGTGATAACACCTGATCAGTATCTTGGATCTATTATAAAACTTTGCCAAGATAAAAGAGGTGTTCAAACTAATTTAACTTATTCAGGTAACAGAGCGGTATTGTCTTATGAACTTCCTTTGAATGAGGTTGTATTTGATTTTAACGATAAAATTAAATCAATGACCAGTGGATATGCAAGTTTTGACTATGAAATTATTGGTCACAGAGAGGGAGATTTAGTAAAGCTTGGAATTTTAGTAAACAGTGAACCAGTAGATGCATTAGCAATGATGATACATAAAGACTTTGCTCAAAGAATAGGAAGAGAAGTATGTGAAAAATTAAAAGATTTAATTCCAAGGCATAATTTTATGATTCCAGTTCAAGCAGCGATAGGTGGAAAAATTATTGCTAGAGAAACTATAAAAGGTTTTAAGAAAGATGTTTTAACAAAAATTCATGGGGGTGGAGCGACTGATAGAAAAAGAAAACTTTTAGAAAAGCAAAAAAAAGGTAAAGCTAGATCAAAACAATTTGGTAGAGTAGAGATACCACAAGAAGCTTTCATAGGTGTGCTTAAAATTAATAAAGAAAAATAAAGTGGAGAGGTGGCCGAGTGGTTGAAGGCGCACGCTTGGAAAGCGTGTAAAGGGGTAACTCTTTCGCGGGTTCGAATCCCGCTCTCTCCGCCATTAAAAAGCTTATTTTTAAAGGGTTTTTTTACAATTTATTCATCTGCTATACGATTATAAATAAACATTTTTTTTAAAAAAATGTTATAATTTTATTTTCCTAAAATTAAAAAAATGACAAATAAAAACACTTATCAGGCAGACTCCATTAAAGTTCTAAAGGGTCTTGAAGCTGTTAGAAAAAGACCTGGAATGTATATCGGTGACACAGATGATGGCACTGGTTTACATCATATGGTTTATGAGGTTGTAGATAATTCCATCGATGAAGCCTTAGCTGGCTACTGTAAAAATATTAATGTTAGAATTAATGCTGACGGAACCGTAACCGTTAAAGATGATGGAAGAGGTATCCCTGTTGATATGCATAAGGGAGAAAAAAAATCTGCAGCAGAGGTAATTATGACCCAGCTTCATGCTGGAGGTAAGTTCGATCACGACTCCTACAAAGTATCTGGAGGATTACACGGGGTTGGAGTTTCAGTAGTTAATGCATTATCAGAAAAATTACAATTAGAAATTCATAGAGATGGAAAAAAACATTATATAGAATTTAAGAATGGAGAAGCAAAAGCTCCACTTAAAGTCACTGGCAACTCTAAAGAAACTGGAACTGAAATTACTTTTTCACCATCAAAAGAAATTTTTTCTTCTATTAAATTTAGTCCAAATATTCTTATAAAAAGAATGAGAGAATTAGCTTTTTTAAATAAAGGTATAAAAATTATTTTTACTGACGCTAGTCAAAAGAAAGAAAAAATTACTGAGTTTAAATTTGAGGGCGGCGTTCTTGAATTTGTTCAATTTTTAGATGAAAAAAGGGAAAAATTGCAAAATAAAAATGAGAATGACTTATTTAAAAAACCTATTTACATTGAAGGCAAGAAAGACAATTTAGAGTTAGAGTGCTCACTGCAATGGAATGGCACTTATGCTGAAGATGTGTATCCATATACTAATAATATTTATCAAAAAGATGGTGGAACACATATATTAGGTTTTAGAAGTGCATTAACAAGAGTTATTAATAAATATGCAAATGATAATAATCTTCTTAAAAAAAATAAATTAGCAATTTCAGGTGATGATATAAAAGAAGGATTGACTTGTGTTTTATCTACAAAAATCCCTGATCCAAAATTTTCATCACAAACAAAAGACAAGTTAGTTTCTTCTGAAGTTAGAACAATAGTTGAAACAATAGTTAATGAAAAATTATCAATTTGGTTTGATCAGAATCCTGCTGTTGCAAAAATTATTCTGGCTAAAATAATTCAAGCTGCTTTAGCAAGAGATGTAGCTAGAAAAGCTAGAGAAAATGTTAGACGAAAAGGAGCTCTAGAGTTAAGTGGTCTTCCAGGAAAATTGGCTGATTGTCAAATAGGCAAGCAAGAAGGCACAGAATTGTTTATTGTAGAGGGAGATTCAGCGGGTGGTTCAGCAAAACAAGGAAGAAATCGAGCAAATCAAGCTGTTTTACCATTAAGAGGAAAAATTTTGAATACTTACGTAGAAGAAATTTCTTTAAAGAAAAATGGCAATAGTGATGGATCAGAACACAGAACTAAAGCTCTTTCCAAAATGATTTCATCTAATGAAATTGTAACATTGATTAATGCTTTAGGCTTAGATCCAAAAGCACATGAAATCGATTTAAAAGATTTAAGGTATGGAAAAATTATCATCATGACCGACGCTGATGTTGATGGCTCTCATATTAGAGCTTTATTGTTAACTTTTTTTAATAATAAGCCATTTAATAAATTAATTGAAAACGGACATGTTTACTTAGCCCAGCCACCTTTATTTAAAATTAACAAAGGATCAAAAGGTATTTACATTAAAGATGAAAAAGAATTAGAGGATTATATTATTAAAAATAGTAAAGAATTAAAAAAAATGAAAAAGGGTTCAAAAGAGTACATAAAAGAACTTGATCTTGAAAAATCTAAAATGAACATTCAAAGATTTAAAGGATTAGGAGAAATGAACCCTGAAGAATTATGGAGCACTACATTGGATCCTGAAACAAGAAATTTATTACAGGTTCAGTATTCTAAAGATCCAAAAATTGATCAAAAACTGATCCATACTTTAATGGGAAATGATGTTGCATTAAGAAAAGACTTTATCGTCTCTAATGCCATAAATGTGCAAAATCTAGATATTTAATAATGAAGTTTTTTGAAACTTCAAAATATTTTTCTTTAAAAAAATCAACTTATGTTACTTTGCGATGGATTGGAATTTTAGGACAATTAATTTCAATTCATTTAGTCTATTTTTTACTAGATCTAAAATTTGATTTTTTAACTGCAAATTTAATTATTTTTCTTGGAATATTATCAAATTTTTATTTAATTTTTATTTATAAAAAAGTTCAGATTTCTGAGAGGTCTTCTTTTGTATTTTTGCTAATTGATATTTTACAATTAGCTATTTTATTATATCTCACTGGGGGAATCTCAAATCCTTTCATAATTTTTTTAATAATCCCAAGTGTTTTTTCATCATCCAATTTAGGTTTTAAAATTAGTTTATTTTTGGTTTTAATAACAACTTTGTTAATTATAATTTTAACTTTTTTTTATCAACCTTTGCCTTATCCAATAAATTTATCAAATATAATTAATCCATTTGTTTATTATTCAATTTCAATATCTTTAATTATTGCCCTAGTTTTTTTAAATTACTTTGCACTTTCATTTGGAAATGAGTCCAGGATAAGAAAAGAAGCCTTAAATAGAATGGAAGAGGTAATGGCCAAAGAGCATGAAATTTTATCTCTAGGGGGTCAAGCTGCTGCAGCGGCACATTCTTTAGGAACTCCACTATCAACGATAAAGATTATTTCACAAGAATTAATGAAACAGTTTAAAGATAACAAAGATGTTCAAAAAGATATTGAATTATTATCAAGTCAGGTTGAGAGATGTAACCAAATTTTGAAAAAATTATCCCTAAATCCCATAGAAGAAGATGAATTTATAGATAGAGACATCAGTTTAAGAGAGTATTTGAATGAAATAATTTTATCTTTTAAAGAAATCAGTTCTAAAAATTTTGTATTCAATTACGAACAAGATTCAAATAGTTTTGAAATTACAAAATCAATTGAAATTGTTTATGGTTTGAGAAATTTTATAGGTAATGCTAATAAATATTCTAAAGAAAATGTTATTATTAATCTTAGAAGTGATAGTGAATTTACCGAAATAAGTATTGAAGATGATGGTCCAGGTTATCCAAGGGATATAGTCCCTAAAATTGGAGAACCATACTTAAAAACTTCCAAAAATAATGAGCTTTCAGGATTAGGACTTGGTATTTTTATAGGAAAAACTTTATTGGAAAAAAATTTTGCATCTGTAAATTGTGGAAATTCTAAAACTAGAAGTGGAGCTGAAGTAATAATTAAATGGAAGAATAGAGAACTAATGAATATTTAATGCAGTTTAGTTTTTGTATCAAACAATGAACTTAATTGAGAAACCATAACATCACCCAGCTCATTTACATCCGTAATTTTAATTGCCCTATCATAATATCTAGAAACATCATGACCAATACCAATTGCTAAAATTTCAACTTCTGTTTTTTCTTCTATAAATTTAACCATTTTTTTTAAATGTTTTTCTAAAAAATCTCCAGAGTTAACAGAAAGGGTTGAATCATCAACCGGCGCACCATCTGAGATTACCATTAAAATTTTTCTTTCTTCTTTTCTTTTTTTCAATCTATTAAATGCCCAAGAAATTGCCTCTCCATCTATATTCTCTTTAAGTAATCCTTCTTTCAACATTAAACCAATATTACTTTTTGCTTGTCGCCAATGAGTGTCTGCACCCTTGTAAATAATATGTCTTAAGTCATTAAGTCTTCCAGGTGTTTTAGGTTTACTATTTTTATTCCAAGACTCTCTGCTTTGACCACCCTTCCAGTTTTTTGTAGTAAATCCAAGTATTTCAACTTTAACTGAACATCGCTCCAAAGTTCTTGATAAAATATCAGCACATATTGCTGCAATTGTAATAGGCCTTCCTCTCATTGAGCCTGAGTTATCAATTAGTAATGTGACTACAGTGTCTTTAAATTCCAAATCTTTTTCTTTTTTAAATGACAATGAATTATATGGATCAATAATTATTCTTGGTAGTTTAGAGCTATCTAGCAAACCCTCTTCAAGATCAAACTCCCAAGCACGATTTTGTTTTGCTAACAGTTGTCTTTGAAGTTTATTTGCAAGTTTAGTAATTACGTCTTGAAACCCAATTAATTGTTGATCAAGTGTTTTTCTAAGTTTTTTTGACTCATCAGCATTTTCTAAGTTTTCTGCTTTAATTACTTCGTCAAATTCTGTCGTAAATATTTTGTATTCAAGGTTAATATTATTTAAAATTTTCTTTTGAATTACTTGTTCAGAACTTTCTTTATCAGAATCTGTATCAACTAGCTGTTCATCCATTTTAAATTCATCAATATTATAATCTGAGTCTAAACTTGCTTCGGTTTCTTCATCTTTATTTTGATCTTTTTTATCTTCAGAATCACTTTGCTCTTCATCATTCGAGGGATTATCTTGACCTTCATCAGGATTTTCTTCTTTAGTCTCCTCATTATCTTCGCTTTCAAAAATATCCATTTGCTCTAATATTTCTGAAAATTTTGAACCGTATTTGTTTTGATTTTCCAAATTTTCTTTAAGAAATTTAATATGTTTGCTTATTGATTGATCAAATTCGGTTTCCCAAAAAGCTAACATTTTAGAAGTTAACGAATTTAATTTAATTTTATGAAAATTTTTTAACATATATAATTCAAATGCCTCAACAACCGGCACATCATCTTTTGTTTTAAGCTGATCTTTTCGTTTTAGATTGACTATCTGTTGATAATTCTCAGTAAAATTTTTTTCTATACCCTTAAGCATTTTACCACCTAAAGTTTCATATCTTATTTTTTCAGCAATATTATATAAAGATTTACAAGAATTATTCTGAGGAAGATTTTTTTTATAAATTTCATCATTAGAAAATTTTTTTTTAAGAGCATTAGAGTCGGTCTCTGCTCTAAATTTAATAAAATCACTTTTAGTAGTTAAATTATCTATTTCAAAAAAATCAAATTTTTTTGAACTTTTGTTTTGTTTCGGATTTTCTTTTATTTTTAAGTCGTCAGAAATTACTCTAGCAGTTGACTCGAGTGCTTGTTTGAATTTTTCTTTAAGGTTTGACTCTTTAGAGCTCATTAAATTTGAATATTAACTAAAGACTCTGGCAGTTCCTCTCCAAAACATCTTTGATAATATTCAGCGATAGTGCTTTTTTCTATTTCATCGCATTTATTTAAGAAAGTAACTCTGAATGCATAGCCAGTATCTTTAAAAATTTCTGCATTTTCTGCCCAGTGCAATACAGTCCTTGGACTCATAACTGTTGAGATATCGCCTGCAATAAATCCTTTTCGTGTTAAAGATGCTACTTTTATCATATTTGCAACTTTTTCTTTACCCTTGGGGTTATTAAAATTTTTATTTTTAGCTAGAATTATTTCCATTTCTCTTTCAAGGCTTAAATAGTTTAAGGTAGTTACAATATTCCATCTATCCATCTGTCCCTGGTTAATTTGTTGAGTCCCATGGTATAAGCCAGTAGTATCTCCTAAACCAACAGTGTTAGAAGTTGCAAATAATCTAAAAAATTTATTCTGTTTAATAACTTTATTTTTGTCTAATAGCGTAAAATTACCTTCTGCTTCTAATACTCTTTGAATAACAAACATCACATCTGGTCTTCCCGCATCATATTCGTCAAATACCAATGCAACAGGGTTTTGAATTGACCATGGAAGAATACCTTCATTAAACTGAGTTACCTGTTTGCCATCTTTTAAAACAATGGCGTCTTTACCGATTAAATCAATTCTACTTACATGACTATCTAAATTAACTCTAATACAAGGCCAATTTAATCTTGCAGCAATTTGCTCTATGTGAGTAGATTTACCAGTACCATGATATCCTTGAACTAAAACTCTTTTATTAAAAGCAAAACCAGAAATAATTGCTAGAGTTGTGTCTCGATCAAATTTATAGTTTTTGTCAATTTCAGGGACATATTCGCTTTTTTCAGAAAAAGCATTTACTTCCATATCGCTATCTATGCCAAAGGTTTGCTTTAATGAGATCTTAATATCAGGTTGAATGTTTAAATTAGGTGTCAATTTTTTCTCTATATGTATTTTTTAACTGGGTATAAGCTAAAGTTATTAATTTAAGTTTTTCCTCGTATTTTTTATTTCCATCATTTATATCGGGGTGAAATTTTTTGACAAGTAATTTGAATTTTTCCTGTATTTTCTGCCATTTTAGACCTACAGAAACTCCTAAAATTCCAAAAGCTTTTATATCATTATGATTAAATTTAAATTTACTCATATGATTATATTCACTTTTTAATCTATCTTTATCTAATTCATCTCTCAAAGTGTTATTCCAAAGAACTTTAAAGAAGTTATCCGAAGAGCTAAAACTTTGTGTTGGTTTGTGCCAAGTCATATCAGATTTTAAAAAATCCATAACTTGATCATCATTCATTCCTGAAAAGTAATTCCAATTTTTATTAAACTCTTTTACATGGTCTAAACAAAGTAAACGGTATTTTTTACTATTATCTTTTTCTACAGGCGCTCTATATTCACCTATTTCTTTACAATTATTCCAGTCACAAATGTTTTTCATGATATATAATAAATAATATTTATGGATATAAATCAGTTAATTGCAATTATAAAAAAAAAAATAGTTAACCAGTTTGTCGTAGACAGTATTGATATCGAAGATAAATCTTTTTTACACAAAAATCATTCAGGAAATCAACCAGGAAAATATCATTTAAAAATAAAAATTAAATCAGATCAGCTTAAAAATTTAAGCAAAATCGAGAGTACAAAAAAAATTTATAAAACTTTAGATGAAGAAATGAATAAATTTATTCATTCCATACAAATCTTAATTGATTAGCTCTCGTTTAAGAAACGAAGCTAAATCATTTTTACTATATTGATTTTTATAAATAGGTTGACCAATTTTTTTAAGTAAAACTAAATTGATTTTATCTGAGTTATTTTTTTTATCTTTAGTCATAAAAGATAAAATTCTTTTTAAATCCTTTAATGAAAAATATTTATCAAGATTTATTGGTAATTTTGCCTTTTTTAAATGAGCGAAGATTGATTTTACTTCATTAATTTTAATTAACTTATTTTTTAAGCTAAATTTTAATGCGGAATTCATTCCTAATATTACAGCCTCACCATGATTTAATTTTTTGGAATACCCTAGGCAAGCCTCATAAGCATGAGCAAATGTATGACCAAAATTCAAAATTTTTCTTATTTCTTTTTCAGTCTCATCTTTTTGAACTATGTCTCGTTTAATTTTGCAGCTCTCAAAAATTGCCTTTTCTATATATGGAGATTTTAAATTTAGGACGTTGAAAACATTTTTATCCAAATAATCATAAAATTTTTTATTCGAAATTAGAGAATGTTTTAATACCTCACCGTATCCACAAATTAACTCTCTTTTTGGAAGGGTTTTTAAAAAATTTGTATCACTGATGACTAATCTAGGCTGGTAAAAACTTCCAATTAAATTTTTTCCATATTGAGTGTTCACACCAGTTTTGCCACCAATTGAAGAATCTACTTGTGATAACAATGTTGTTGGAAGATTTATAAATGTTAAACCTCTTTTAAATAGGCTTGCAGCAAAACCACCAACATCACCTGTAATTCCCCCTCCAATAGTGATCAAACAATCTTCTCTACTAAAATTTTCCTTAAGAAGAATACTTAATATATTGTTAACACTATTTTGATTTTTATTTTTTTCACTAGTGTTGAAATTAAAAAGATGAGTATTTTTAATTTTAAGTGATTTTTTAATTTTAAATATAATTTTTTTTGAAATATTTTTGTCAACAACTAGTAGGCATTTTTTAAAAGTTAAAGAGTTTTTTTTAAGGATCTTAGATATTTGTGGAATAAGATTAGACCCAATTATTATTGGATAAGTATGTGATTTAGTCTGAACTTTCAGCTGAATAGGTTTCATAAATTTTTAAAATTTTATTTGTAATTTCAAGTTTTGTTTTATTTTCACAATTAATCTTATACAGGGCTTTGGCATAAATGTTAGAACGTTTTTTAATTAAATCAATTAATTCTTCATCAGTTGATTTAAAAGCAATAGGTCTTTTTTCGCTATTTTTAATTCTATTAATTAATGTTTTGCTATCCCATTTTAACCAGAAAGATAAATTATTTTTTAATACTTCATTTTGAATATATTCATTATTAAATGCGCCACCACCTAATGAAAATACTCCATTTTCATTTTTTAAAAATTTTAAAGTAATTTTTTCCTCTAATTTTCTAAAAAATATTTCTCCTTTTGACTGAAAAATTTTTGAAATTTTCATGTCTAATTCTTTTTCAATTTCAGCATCTATGTCAAAAAAATTTAATTTTAGTTTTTTTGATACAAGCAAGCCTATGGAAGTCTTTCCTGAACCCATCATGCCTATAAAAACAAGATTTTTTTTTGATTTCATAAGTTTCTTTATTGAAAAAACACAAATATGTCTTAATTTGAAATTAATTAACGATATATGCAATTCACTAAAAACACAAGTTCAGACAAAAGCAATTTAGTAAGTTTGATCGTAAAGATTGGATTAATTTTAGCTGTGTTAGTCACAATAGTTTTTTTTATTAATAAAATTGATTTTCCTGCTCCAAAAAAAGAAATTGATAAAATTATTCCTAATGAGAATTTTAAAATTGTTAAATAAGATTAGTTTATCAATTATTTTTTTAATTCTACTGTTAGCTACAAAAGTAATTGCAGAAGAAACCCCAGTTGATATTTGGAATATTGATAAAAAAGAGATTGAAAAAATTTCGACTGAAAATTTAACTTCCACAGAAGAAATTTTGGAAAATAAAAATATTACTGAGACCGATATTTATAAGATGCAGTCTCAAAATCAGCAGGATTTAATTGAATTAGACTCGGTAGTCAAATCACAAGAGGTTAAGATTGTTGGTTTATATGACCCAGAAGATAATGGTTTAGATATTAACATGTGGATCAATTCGGATGGGGTTAAATTAAAAAATATTTTCGAAAGTATTGAAAATATGAATTTATCAAAAGACGCAAATGAAATTTTAGATATTGCTTTACTGACAAACGCTTATTATCCATCAAAAAATATAACAGAAGATGAGTTTTCAAAGTTTAAATCTAATTGGCTAATTAAATATTCAAATTTAGATCTAATTGAAGAATATTTAATCAAAAATCAGATTATTAATGAAAGTCCAGATGTAGCTAGATACTTAGTGGATCAATATTTATCACAGTCTAACGTTGAAAGATCGTGTGAGTTTTTTTCAAAAATTTTAGTACCAATAAATGATGATTATCTATCCAAATTTAATGTTTATTGTTTAATAAATAACAACCAAATAGATGAAGCAATTTTAATTTATGATTTAAAAAAAGAACTGGGTTTTAAAGATCAATATTTTGAAAAAAAAGTAAATTTTTTAGTTGGTTACACAGAAGAAATAGATGAAACGATTTCAGAAAATTCAATTCTTGATTTCCATTTAGCTCATAGAACTAATCCAAAATTTTCTTTCGAGCCAAAAGAAGATACTTCTAAATTAATTTGGAAATACCTTTCAACATCTAATTTATTATTTAATGTTGATGAAATTGAAATTACAGATATTGATAAAATTGCAATTGTTGAAAAAGCGGTTCATGAAAAAAATTATTCGGAAAATGATCTATATGAATTATATAAACGTTTCCAATTTAAAATTGATCAATTATTAAATGCTACAGAGCTTTACAAGTCATTACCCTCGATAGAGGCTAAAGCATTAATTTATCAAAGAATTCTTCTAACTTCAGAAACTAGTAAGAAATTAGAGTTAATGAAAATTTTAAAAGATATTTTTATCAAAGAAAATATAAGTCTTGCATTTGATGAAGAGCTTAAAAAATTTTTGAAAGAGATGAATCCTGACACTATTCCAGCTAATTTTACTACATTTTATACAGCAAGTTTAAATAGTGAGGAAAAACTAGATAAGAAAATTAAATTTAATAATAAAATAATCCATCAGTCTAAATTGATTAGTTACTTTGGAGGAGAATACTCTAAAAAAGATATAGAAAATGAAGTTGATGAATTGTTAAAAGAAATTAAAAAAGATAAAAAATATTTTGTTTCAAAAAAAGATATTATATTTCTAGAGACACTAAAATCAGATGGAGTTGAAATTTCAAAAAAATATGATGATTTGTATGAGATTATTCAAACTGAAATGCCTGCTGATATTCAAAATATGATCGATAATAATGAAAAAGCCCTAGCTTTATTAAGAATTACTCAGGTAATTGGTGAAGATAAAATTGAAAATATGGACGATGATACTATCTATTTTTTAATTAATACTCTTAATCAATTAAATGTAGATTCAATACGTAATAAAATCTTATTAAAAGTTCTTCCTTTAAAAGTTTAAAAATTATAATAAAATAAATATAATTATGGCGGTTAAAACTATACTAACAGAACCAAACAAAATTCTTAGACAAATTTCTAAGCCAGTAGAAAAAGTTGGCAAGGAAGAACAAAAGTTAATGGATGACATGTTGGATACTATGTATGCTGCTAATGGCATAGGGTTAGCGGCTATACAAATAGGTGTACCAAAGAGAATAATTGTTATGGATATCAGCAAAGATCAAGATAAAAAAGAACCAAGATACTTTGTTAATCCAGTTATAAAAAATAAAGATGAACAAAAAACAACTTATGAAGAAGGCTGTCTTTCAGTTCCAAACCAGTTTGCTGAAATTGATCGACCCAGCCAATGTGAAGTAGAATATTTGGATTATAATGGTGTTCCCCAATTGTTAAAAGCTGAGGGTTTGCTTGCTACTTGTATTCAGCATGAAATGGATCATTTAGAGGGAATTTTATTTATTGATTATTTATCAAAATTAAAAAAATCGATGATTATTAAAAAACTATCTAAAGCTAAGTCTGATAGAATAGTTGTTTAATCAATGTCTAAAAAGATAATTTTTATGGGTACGCCAATTTTTGCGGTGCCTATTCTTAAATCTCTTTATCAAAATGGTTATCCAGTATCTGTCGTTTATACACAGCCACCACAAAAATCACAGAGGGGTCAAAAAATCAATAAATCTCCAGTTCAAAATATGGCTGAAACTTTGAATTTAGAATTTAGAACACCAATTTCACTTAAAAATAATGATGAAGAATTTAATTACTTAAAATCTCTTGATGCAGATTTAGCAATTGTAGTTGCTTATGGACAAATAATTCCAAAAGAATTTTTAAGTTTAACAAAAAAAGGTTTTATAAATATCCATGCTTCTATACTCCCAAAATGGAGAGGTGCTGCACCCATACAAAGATCTATCATTAATCTTGATAAAGAAACTGGTATTAGCATAATGAAAATTGCAGAAGAATTAGATACTGGTCCAGTTTGTAATATTTATAAAATTAATATTAGTCATGATGAAAATGCTGAAGAAATTTCAGAAAAATTATCTTTAATTGCAGCAGAAAAAATTGTGGATGATATTGATGAAATCCTAGAGGATAAATCCAAATTTATAGAACAAACCCACTCTGAAGCTACCTACGCCTTAAAAATTAAAAAAGAAGAGGGTAAGTTAGATTGGAATATGCCTGCAAGAAACATTATTGGAAAAATTAATGGATTGTTCCCAGTTCCTGGTGGATGGTTTATTTATAAAGGTGAAAGATATAAAATTTTAAAAGCAGAATTAGCTAGTGGCAGTGGAGCTGTAGGTGAAGTTCTTTCCGATCAGCTCGAAATAGCATGTGGAGATGGTCATTCTATTAAAGTTTTAGAAATTCAAAGACAAGGAAAAAGAGCTCAAAATATTGGAGAATTTACCCTTGGTTCTCAGATAAAAGTTGGTGTGAACTTATCTGATGGTTAGATATCAAATTTTAATTGAGTATGTTGGTACTCTTTATAAAGGCTGGCAAATTCAAAAAAAAGGTAAAACAATTCAAGGATTAATCCAAGAAAATTTATCAAAACTTTTAAAAGAAAATATCACCCTGGTAGGCTCAGGAAGAACTGATGCAGGGGTGCATGCAGAAGAACAATCAGCTCATTTTGATTGTAGTTATAATATTTTAAATTTAGATAAATTTTTAAAATCAATTAATCATTTTTTAAATAGAGAACAAATTGCTATTTTAAAAATAAAAAAAAAGAAATTAGATTTTCACTCAAGATTTTCTGCAAAACAACGAATATACAAATATATAATTTTTAATAGAATTAGTGCACCTGTTATAAATTCTGAGAGGGGATGGCATATTATTAAAAAGCTCGATCTAGATTTAATGAAAAGTGGAGCTAAAAAGCTGATGGGTACAAAAGATTTTTCAACTTTTAGAGCTTCGAGTTGTAATGCTAGAAGCCCTATAAAAACAATGTCCTCTGTTAAAGTAAAATCTATTAAAGATCGAATTGAAATAGAATTTCAATCACAATCTTTTTTACAACAACAAGTAAGATCAATGGTCGGATGTTTAAAATATTTGGGTGAAAAAAAATGGACTTTAAAAAAATTTGAGACAGTTTTAAAATCTAAGCAAAGAAAATTATGTGCACCGCCTGCACCAGCGGCAGGTTTATTCTTAAAAAAAGTTATATATTAATTTTTTTTCTATTACTCATTGCAAACTTTTTGTTAATTCTCCATCTAGACTCAGCTCTTATTATGTAGCCGCAGCAATTTTTAGACCCACATTTGCAAGGAAATTGTTTATAGTTTTCATCATATCCAAAACCATAATCACAAGTTAACTCTTCTTCCTTTTTTATATCTTTTATAGCTTTAACCCAAAGTTTTAATCCCTTACCATCATAATCACAGTTATTATTACAAGAGTGATTAATCAATCTTGCAGTATTCCATGAAAAATCACCATCAAGATCATAGCGCTTGTTGATCGTAAAAAGATAAATAGGTTTATTGTTATCGTATTTACTAGATTCTTCTGTTTGTTTTTTTGTAATTATTTTTCCAATATAATTTATTATTCTAGTACCTTCTTTAATATCTTTAGTGGCATAAAGGCCTCGACCTTTTTTATCAATTTTAGATTTATTGATTTTGTATAATTTCATATAAATTCTTTAGGTGTATAGAGTAATTATTAGTTAAATTCTATTAAAGCATCAACGTGTCTTACGGTGCTATCTTGTAGGGCTTGAAGATCGTATCCACCCTCCAATATTGAAACCACTTTCCCAGCACAGTGTTTTTTTGATAATTCTAGTGTTCTTTTTGTTAAAGTATAAAAATCTTCAGTTTGCAGATATAGTTGAGCTAATGGATCATCTTTATGGGCATCAAAACCCGCAGAAAATAATATAAATTCAGGCTTAAACTGATTAATTTTATTAAGAATGCTTTCATAGGCATTTAAATATTGTTCTGAATTAGTGCCTGCTTCAAGTGGGATATTAAAGATATTATTAAATTTACCTTTTTCACTTTCAGTTCCTGAACCAGGATAATAAGGGTATTGGTGTGTTGATAAGTATAAAACTTTTTCATTATCATGAAATATATTTTGGGTTCCATTTCCATGATGAACATCAAAGTCTATAATAGCTACTTTAGTATACTTATATTTTTCTATTAGGTAGTTAGCGCCAACAGCCACATTGTTATAAATACAAAATCCCATTGCTTTATTTTTTTCCGCATGGTGACCCGGAGGTCTTACAGCGCAAAAAGCATTTTTAAATTCTTTATTTTGTACACCATCTATAGCAGAAATAATTGAACCCACAGCATCTTTGGTTGCATCTTTACTACCAGGAGAAACTATTGTGTCTCCATCGAGAAAGGTAAATCCATTAGTTGGAAAAGATTGATCCACAAAATTTATATAATCCAAGCTATGAGTTTTAACTAATAATGAGCTATCAAAGCTGGATGGTTTTTTCCAAATTAATTGTTTATTGTTAATTTTTTTAAAATTTTCAATTACACTTGTTACACGATCTATTTTTTCAGGATGACCTTCGCCGGTATTATGGTTTTGATAAGTGTCTGAGGTTATCAGTCCTGTTTTCACTTGAAATAATTTTTTAAAATTTGAGAATAAATTAAGGTTAATTTTTTTAAATCTGACACCGAAACTGCCTCATCAACTTTATGCATAGTTTTACCAACTAGGCCAAATTCTAGACACGGAGTAATTTTTCTAATAAATCGTGCGTCTGAAGTTCCTCCAGTCGTAGACAATTGTGGTTTTACTTTTGTAATTTTTTTAATCACATCTTGAATCATAAATGTAGTAGAGTTTGGTTTAGTCAAAAAAGCTTCTCCAGAAACACTATATTCAATATTAAATTTGGATTTAGTTTGTTTTGTAATTTTATTAAAAATTTTATTTAGTTTTGTTTTAATTGAGCTTGAAGAATGTTTATTATTAAATCTAATATTGAACGTAGCATTCGCCTCACCTGGAATTACATTATCAGCAGAGTTTTCAATATTAATTTTAGTAATTTCTAAATTAGTAGGTTGAAAATCTTTTGTTCCTTTATCAAACTTTATTGCTTTTAAAGTAGATAAAATTTTTACAAGTATAGTGGATGGATTGTTGGCTCTATGTGGATAAGCAACATGACCTTGAGTACCTATTATTTTTAATCGACCAGTCATACTTCCTCTACGACCTATTTTTATCATTTCTCCTAGCTTGTTAGGGTTAGTTGGTTCTCCAACTAGGCAAAAATTAATTTTTTCTTTTTTTCTTTTTAAATATTCTACAACTTTTTTTGTGCCATTAATTGCAACACCTTCTTCATCACCGGTAATTAAAAGACTTATAGAACCATTAAAATTATTGTTTTTAGTGAAGTTACTTACAGCAGTTACAAATGCTGCAATAGAGCTTTTCATATCATTAGCTCCACGTCCAATAAGATGTCCTTTTTTAACTATGGGTTTAAATGGATTTACAGTCCAATCTTTAAGATTTCCAGGAGGTACAACATCTAAGTGTCCAGCATAACAAAAGTTTAAGCCTTTAGTGCCCAATCGTGCATAAAGGTTTTTAACAGGCTTGCTGTTCTTCTCTTTAAATTCTAAAATTTTTGTTTTGAAACCTAACGATTTAAGTGTTTTTTCTAAAAACCTCATCACACCCGCATCAACAGGGGTTACTGTTGGAAATTTGATTAGCTCTTTTGCCAATTCAAGTTCATTGATAGAAGGCATAAATCTATTCTCTTAAAAGATCGTTAATTGAAGTTTTAGATCTTGTTTTTTCGTCAACTTGTTTAATAATTACAGCACAGTAAAGTGACGGTCCTTTGCCATCTTTACTAGGAAGACTTCCTGGAACCACAACAGAATAAGGAGGAATTTTACCATAAATAACTTCTCCCGTATTACGGTGAATAATTTTTGTTGATTGACCAATAAATACACCCATTGATAATACTGAACCTTCACCAACAATTACTCCTTCAACAACTTCTGATCTTGCACCAATAAAACAATTATCTTCAACAATTGTAGGATTTGCTTGCATAGGTTCAAGTACACCACCAATACCAACTCCTCCAGAAAGGTGACAATTTTTTCCAATTTGTGCACATGATCCAACAGTTACCCATGTATCAACCATAGTACCTTCATCTACATAAGCTCCAATATTTACAAACGATGGCATCAAGACAACATTTTTTCCTATAAAAGATCCATGTCTTACAACACTATTTGGAACCATTCTGAAACCTGCTTTCATATGTTCATCTTTTCCCCAGCCAGCAGTTTTACCTCCAACTTTGTCCCACCAAGTTGCATACGGTCCTGATAATGTTTGCATTTCATTAACTCTAAAACTTAAAAGAATTGCTTTTTTGATCCATTGATGAACAACCCATTCTTTACCACTTTTTTCTGCAACTCTTAATTTGCCAGAATCGACAAGTTTAATCGTTTCTTTAATTGCATCGATGATAGATGGGTCAGATTTATTACTAACTTTTTCTCTATTATCCCAGGCTGTGTTAATTATATTTTCAAATTCATTCATAATAATTTTTAGTTATTTTTTAATATATTAATTTTTTGTAAAAAAGAAGGCAAATTATTAATCTTGTAATCGATGTAAGGCTTATCAGCATCTTTTTTTGCAAAAGGCTCATCATTTTCTAACCAACAAGTTTTCATTCCTAAGTTTTTTGCTTGTTCTAAGTTATGCGCAATATCTTCAATTAAAATTGACTCATCTGGAATAATATTGAATTTTTTTATAAGTTTTTCATAAGGATCTAAATGTGGTTTTGGTACAAAGTCAGCATCAGTTATATCAAAAGCGCCATCAAAAAGACCATCAATGCCCAATTGTTTTGTAATATTTTCAACATGTGCATGTGAGCCATTCGTAAAAATTATTTTTTTTTCTTTAATCTTTATTAACTCTTCTCTTAAAACCTTATCTTTGGGTAACCAACTAATATCAATGTCATGAACAAATTCTAAAAATTCATGAGGATCAATATTGTCGTGATTCATTAGACCAGAAAGGGTGGTGCCATATTCATAAAAATATTTTTTTTGAATTTCTTTTGCCTTTATCAAATCAACATCAAATTTTTTTGATATGAATGAGGACATTTTTTTATCAACTTCTGAAAACACTTTAGTTTGACCACTGTACAAAGTATTATCGAGATCAAAGATCCAATATTTTATTTCAGTTAAATCTTTCATTGTCTAATTAAAGTTCCTGAACCTTTCTCTGATAGAAGCTCAAACAAAATTGAATGATCTTTTCTTCCATCAATTATTACTACACCTTTAACCCCATTACTTGCTACGTCTAAGCAATTATTGATTTTAGGGATCATGCCGCCTGAGATAGTTTCATCGTCTATTAATTCTTTAATAGTCTCACTATTTATTTCTGGAATTAGTTTTTTATTTTTATCAAGTACTCCCTCCACATCACTCATTATAATTAATCTTCTCGCATTAAGCTTTTTAGCTATAAAACCTGCTGCAGTATCTGCATTGATATTATAAGTTTGACCATTCTCATCTAATCCTAAAGGTGCAATAACCGGAACTTGTTTAGTCTCAACGATATTATTGACAATATCTAAATCAATTTTAGTAGGCATACCAACATAGCCTAACTCTTCATTTTCTCTTACAACTCTAATAATATTATTTTCTTTTGAAGTAATCCTTTGCGCCTTACATCCTTTATCTTTTAATGCTTCAACAATTTCTTTGTTAAATTCAATTAAAACTTCTTCAGCAACTTTAATAGTTTTATCATCAGTTACTCTAAGGCCTTTAATAAAGATGCTTTCAACACCTTCCTCTTTTAATTTGTTAGAAATTCTCTTTCCTCCTCCGTGTACAATGACAGGTATGAAACCTAATTTATTTAATATGGCTATATCATCTATGAATATATGAAATAATTTATCATCAACTAAAACACTACCACCACATTTAATGACAATGTATTCATCATTATATTTTTCTAAATACTGTTTAACTTCTGAAATAGAGGGACCATTATCTGGTAGTATTTGGATTAAATCTTCTTCTTTAATGGGCAACATTAAATCGTTTTAACTTTAGTTCTTTTTATAATAAAGATTTGTTGAGCCATAGTTAAAACGTTATTAACTGTCCAGTAAATCACTAGTCCTGCAGGGAAGGGTGCAAGTATTACTGTTAAGAATAACGGAAAAAACATAAATATTTTTGCCTGTATTGGATCAGTTGGTGCTGGGTTTAATTTTTGTTGAATGAACATAGTAACCCCCATAGCAATAGGCCACGCACCAATCATTAAAAATGATGGCACATCATATGGCAACAATCCGAATAAATTAAATAATGAAGTTGGGTCTCGCTCTGACAAATCTTTAACCCATCCATAAAAGGGCATCTGTCTCATTTCGATCGTAACAAATAGCACTTTATATAAAGCAAAGAATACTGGAATTTGAACTAGTATAGGCAAGCAACCAGACATGGGATTAACTTTTTCTTTTTTATATAAACCCATCATTTCTTGTTGCAATTTCATCTTATCACCCTTGTGTAGCTCCTTAAGTCTTGCCATTTCAGGCTGGAGTGCTTTCATTTTCGCCATGCTTCTAAATGAAAAGTTTGCAAGTGGAAAAAATACAAGTCTGATACAGATTGTAATTGCGATAATTGCTAAGCCATAGTTTCCTAAAAGATTGAAAAAATAATCAATTCCAAAAAATAAAGGTTTAGTAATAAAATATAAAAAGCCCCAATCGATAACTAAATCAAATTTATTAATGTTTAAACTTTCAGCATACCCATCAATTACATTAACTCTTTTAGCAGCTACGATAACTTGTATCTCTTCCTGAATAGTTCCATTTGCTGATAATTCTAACGGTTCGGTAGATACAAAATTTGCTCTGTATTTTTTCTTATAATCAAAAGTTGTTTTAAATTCTTTACCTCTTGGGGGGATTAATGATGTTATCCAGTACTTATCGCCAACACCTAACCAGCCATTTTGTGCAGTTTTGCTGAATTTTTTTTCCTGAATATCATCATAATCTTCTTCAATTAATTCGCCATCAAGATCAGCTATTAAGCCTTCATGTAAAATATAAAAATTAGATATTTCAGGAGTTTTGTTTCTTATTATTTGGCCATAAGAGTAAAAGTCATATTTTTTATTAGTAGTATTGATAATTTTTTGGTTAATGGTGAACAAAAATTGATCATCTAAAGATATTTCTTTTTCAAAAATAATACCTTGAGGATTAGTCCACTGTAATTTAATGGGTGTTTGATCGGTTAATTTTCTCCCACTTGCAAGGGTCCAAACCGAGTCAGAATCTGGAATCTGTATATTTTTATCTGTAGTTACAAATCCACTTTCAACTAAATATCCATCTTGAATATTTCGTGGTGCTAAAAGTTTTACTCTTTCATCACTATCAAGACTGATGCGGTAATCTTTAAATGTAAGATCATCTATTGCTGCTCCTTTAAGAGAAATAGAACCGATAACACTATTGTTTTCAAATTGTACTCTATCACTTTCAGCTAATGCTTCCTCTCTTGAGACCTCCACCAAATTTTCATTTTGTTCTAAACTCGGTGCATCAGTGGTTTGTTCAACTTTATTTTGTTCTGCTAAATTTTTTTTAATTGTAGCTGGATCAGGTTGAAAAAAAAGTGAATAGATAATTATAACAGCTGCTGATAATGAAATTGCTGCAATGACGTTTTTTGTATCCATTATTTTTTAATTTTCATTTCTTTGTTAACTGGATCAAATCCCTCTCCACCCCCTAAAAATTTAATTGGGTGACAGGATAAAATTCTTTTTAAGCTGATAAAGGTACCCTTTAACAGGCCATAAGTTTTTAATGCTTCAATACTGTATTCAGAGCAAGTTGGTAAATATCTGCAAGATGGACCAAGGTAAGGACTAATTATTAATTTATATCCTTTAATTAGAACAATTAAAATACGAGTTAAAATATTCATTACCTAATTTTTTCAAAATCCTGAAATAAAGTTTCTTTTATATTTGTATAGTCATTGTTTAACATAGTTGGCTTAGCAATAACAAGGTATGAATAATTAAAATTTACAGATATTTTTTTAACTGCCTCATTAAGAATATTTCTTAATCTTCTTTTAATTTTATTTCTTTTTACAGCATTCCCAATCTTTTTTTTAGTTACAAAGCTTATATTTAATTTTTTATTATCTTTGTTTGCTAAATTACCAAAAAAAATAGTAACAAATTTATTGGATATCTTTTTTTTCTTGAGTAAATTTTTGAAATCTTCGTTATTTGAAAGAGCAAGTATTTTGCTTTTCATTTAATTAACCAGATACTGTTAACGATTTTCTTCCTTTGGCTCTTCTTCTAGCTAAAAGTTTTATTCCACCTTTAGTTTTCATTTTTGCTCTAAAGCCGTGTTTCCTAGCTCTTTTTATATTTGATGGTTGATATGTTCGTTTCATAAAATGTGGTTAAATTTTTATTAAATTTCGCCCTTTATAGTAATTAAATATATAAATAGCAAATAGAAGATTTTGTAATTACTATTGTAATTAATGGAAAAAGCTAAAAAAATTAAATTATTTATTGGTTTATTTTACCTACTCTTGATTTCCATATTTCTATATTTCTTTTTTTCAAAATTTACCCTTCAAGAACTTACTAGTTATGATTTTATAAAAAATAATAGAGACTTCTTTTTTGAATTAAAAAATTCTAATTTAATAATGTTATCTGTTTTGTTTGTCATCTTTTGTGTTGTTTGGACATTGGCAGGTGGCTTTGGAAGCTCCAATAGTCTTGTTTGGAGGATTTGTGTTTGGCAATTGGTTAGGAACTGCTCTTTTAATATATTGGAATGAGTATTGGTGGGACATTACTTTATATAATTGCAAATTATTTTTTTAAAGATTTAATTCGTGAAAAGTTTCTTAATCGATTTAAAAATTTAGAAATTAAATTTAAAAAATCAGAGTTTATTTATTTACTAGTTTTCAGATTTGTTGGAGGAATTCCATTTGCAATAGCAAATGTTTTACCATGTATCTTTAATGTAAAAATATCTAACTTTTTTTGGGCAACATTTTTAGGAATGATTCCACAAATTTTTTTAGCAACATCGGTAGCTATGGGGCTCGAGAAGGTTATTCAGCAAAGTATGGAAGCACCCAAAATATTAGATATAATTTTTTCTCCAAATATTTACATCCCACTTATTGCTTTTGGAGTATTAATTATAATAACAATTTTTGTCAGAGAATTATTTTATAAAAAATAATTATGGTGCTCCCACCCTGTACTGACCAGGGAACTAGTCCTTACCAAGGACTTGTTATGCCATTTAACTACAGGAGCAGTTAAGTTCTTTTACTATTTTATTGATAATACAGCATTTTTTTCAAAATATTGCCTTAATTTTTTTGTAAATATGATTTATATACACCTGAGGAAATTTTATGGGCATTCATTACGATTATAAATCTACTAAAGGGAACAAGCTGATGGAGAAGCAAGCTAAAAGAGAAAAAAAGCTTGCTGAAAAAAGAGCTAAGCGTTTAGCTAAAGAAGGTCCGAAAAAAGAAGAACCTAAAGAACAACCGTTAGATGCTTCTAAACCTATAACGTTAGACTTTTTGACAAATCCAAATAAAGAATGACCACTAAAGATAAAAATGAGCGGCTAAGTTTGGCTCTTAGAAAAAATTTAAAAAAAAGAAAACTTTTTCAAAAAAAGATTAAGAAGAAAAATAAATAATGTCAGTTCTTTCAGATAAGTGGATAAGAAAAATGTCCAAGGAGCAAGGTATGATTTCTCCATTTGAAGAAAAGCAAGTCAGAGGAGATAGTATATCTTATGGACTTTCTTCTTTTGGTTACGATGCAAGAGTTGCTGAGGAATTTAAGATATTTACTAATGTTAACTCTGAAATAGTCGACCCAAAAAATTTTAAACCAACAAATTTTGTAACTAAAAATGTATCTGAATGTATCATTCCACCTAATTCATTTGTTCTCGCAAGAACTGTCGAAAAATTTAAAATTCCAGATGATGTTCTGGTTATATGTTTAGGAAAATCCACTTATGCAAGATGTGGAATTATTGTCAATGTAACACCTCTAGAACCAGGCTGGGAAGGCTATGTAACATTAGAGTTTTCTAATACAACACCTCTGCCTGCAAAAATTTATGCAAACGAGGGAGTTGCACAGTTTATTTTCTTAAAAGGAAACGAAAAGCCAGAAGTAACCTATGCTGATCGAAATGGAAAATACATGGGTCAAACTGGGGTAACCTTACCTAAAGTTTAAAAATGCAAAAGCTAGAGGTCTTTGGAGCAAGTCAGCTCAAAGGTCAAATAAAAATTTCTGGTTCTAAAAATGCTTCCTTACCAATTTTAGCAGCCACTTTGTTATCTAATAAAAAAATCCTATTAAGAAATCTTCCATTGGTTCGAGACATAGAAACAATGAAAAACTTATTAGAGTCATTAGGTTCTAAAATTAAATATAAGAATAAAGAACTAATAATTGACAATACAAGACAAACAAAAAAATTTGCATCTTACAGTTTAGTCAAAACTATGCGTGCAGGGATTTTAGTCTTAGGCCCCTTACTTGCTAAATTTGGTTCTGCTAAAGTTTCTCTTCCAGGAGGTTGTGCTATTGGCACTAGACCTGTTGATATTCATTTAAAAGCATTAGCAAGACTAGGTGTAAAATATAAAATTTTAGAAGGCTATGTTCATGCTACTGCTCCAATAGGATTAAAAGGTGCAAAAATTAAATTTCCAAAAATATCAGTAGGAGCAACTGAAAATTTAATTATTGCTGCAAGTTTTGCTAAAGGAATAACAATCTTATCTAATTGTGCCATTGAACCTGAAATAAAAGATTTGGTTAATTTTTTAAACTCTATGGGTTGCAATATTAAATGGACTGCAAAAAGAACTATCAAAATTATTGGAGTAAAAGAAGTAACAGAGACAAATTACTCTGTTATGTTTGATAGAATTGAAGCAGGTACATATTTAATTGCAGGAGCATTAACAGCAGGAAATTTAAGAATACAAAATATTATTCCAAGCATTATTCAAACTGAAATCGATACTTTAAGAAAAATAGGTTCAAAAATTATTATCAAAAAAAATGAAGTTCAAATTATTGGAAATAAAAAAATTAAAAATTTAAATATTAAAACTGCACCTTACCCTGGATTTCCGACAGATTTACAGGCCCAATTAATGGTATTGTTGTGTAAAGCAAATAAAAAATCTCTTATTAAAGAAGATATTTTTGAAAATAGATTTATGCACGTTGCAGAATTAAATCGAATGGGTGCTAAGATTTCAATAAAAGGAAACTTGGCAACAGTAGAAGGATCAACCAACTTTGCATCTGCCGAATTAATGGCTACCGATTTAAGGGCTTCAGTATCTTTAATTTTAGCCGCATTAACAGCAAAAGGAAAATCTGTTATTAATAGAATATATCATCTTGATCGAGGGTATGAAAATATTGAAAAAAAATTAAAAAAAGTTGGTGCTAAAATTAGAAGAGTAAACTGATGGATAAAAAGTATTTTGCAAAAATAATCGCAACTGATAGCGAAGGTTTACAAATGATTTCAGCCTGTTGTGCTGGTGCTAAAGTAAAAGTGGCAGATATCAAGTATCTTCAAAGTAATAAAATTTTTCTGTTATCGTTAGAGCGAACTAAAGTTGAGACTGATAATGAGGATAAAAAAATTAATAGTATTTGTAAATTTGACTTTGTCGATAAAGTAAAATCTAAAAACATCAATCAAAGAGATCAAGATACGATATTAGAGCTAGTTGGAATAGATTATTTAAAGAATAAAGAAGATTATGAAATAAATTTGATTTTTAATAATAATACCCATATTGCTTTAACTACCGAAACAATTGAAGCAAGACTTGAGGATCAAAACGAGATTGAATCATGAGAGAACTAAATAGCGAAATTAAAAATTTTGACTCAGCTTTAGAAAAATTGTTACTGCAGAGAAAAAAAAAAGTTCAATCAAATTCAGTTTCAGTTTCAGGCATCATTAATGATGTTAAGAAAAATGGTGATAAGGCAGTTTTAAAATACGAGAAAAAATTTAATCAAAATAATATTATTGTTCCAACTGTTAAATCTATTTCAAAATCAATAGCAGGCTTAGATCAGAAGGTAAAAAAAGCGATCGATCTTGCTTATAATAGAATTTATAAATTTCATTCTCTGCAAAAATTTAAAAATATTTCCTACACAGATAATTTACAAAACAAATTAGAGTATAAATATTTACCAATAGATTCAGTTGCTATTTATGTACCTGGTTCTACCGCTTCTTATCCATCAAGTGTTTTAATGAATGCTATTCCTGCAATAGTTGCTGGAGTAAAGAGAATAGTAATGATTAATCCTGGTTTTAAAGGAGTTCAAAATCCAGCGGTATTATATGCGGCTAGAAAATGTAAAATCAAAGAAATTTATTCAATTGGTGGTCCTTCAGCAATTGCAGCCGTTGCCTATGGAACAAAAAAAATTAAAAAAGTCGATAAGATTGTAGGTCCAGGCAACTCATATGTTGCTGCTGCAAAAAAAGAAGTTTTTGGCGATGTAGGGATCGAAGGTATGACTGCAGGACCTTCTGAAGTTACCATTGTTTGTGATAAATTTTCAAATGCGGAATGGGTTGCGAGTGATTTAATTGGTCAAGCAGAACATGATAATCTTGCACAATGTATTTTAATTTCTAAAGATAAAAATTTATTAAATAAAGTTAAGTTAGAAATAACAAAACAATTAAAAGAGATACCAAGAATCTCAATTGCAAAAAAAAGTTTAATGAATAATGGAATTTTGATTTATATAAAATCTGATCAAAAAATAATTGAGGTAGTTAATAGAATTGCTCCTGAACATTTAGAGTTAAATGTAAAAAATTATAAACAATTAGTGTCTAAAATTAAAAATTCAGGCTCTATTTGTTTAGGAAAATATGCGGTAATGGCAATGACTGATTATAATGTTGGATCTAATCACGTATTGCCAACCAATGGCTCTGCAAAATACTCAAGTGGAATAAGTGTTAATGAATTCTACAAAAGAATTTCATACATAAACCTATCAAAAAAGGGTATTGAAACTCTTGGACCATCCGTTATAACTCTTGCAAATTATGAAGGGTTAGCAGGACATGCTCAATCCGTAAAAAAAAGAATTAGGAGAAATTAAATTTGTCAAAACAGGACTTACTGGAATTCAAAGGCAAGGTGACGGACCTACTTCCAAACGCAATGTTTAGAGTTCAACTAGAGAATGGTCATATTGTGACAGCTCACACAGCAGGTAAGTTGAGAAAGAATAGAATTAGAGTGTTACAAGGCGATAATGTAACAATCGAAATGACACCTTACGATCTTACTAAAGGCAGAATCATCTTTAGAGGATAATTTAAGGCTGAGTAGCTCAGGAGTAGAGCAGAGCCCTGAAAAGGCTTGTGTCGGGAGTGCGAATCTCTCCTCAGCCACCACCTTTAATTTTTCATCTTGAAATTACCTAAAAAGAAATTAATTTATTTACATAATAAATAACAAAAGGACTAAGAATAAGATGAGTACATTACAAGGTAAAGTAAAGTGGTTTAACGGTAAAAAAGGTTACGGATTTATCGAAAGAGATGACAAAGAAAAAGATGCATTTGTCCATGCAAGCGCTGTCAAAGCTGCAGGTATGAGATTTTTAAATGAAGGTGATAAACTAGAGTTTACACTAGAAGATGGTCCTAAAGGTCCTTCTGCCGTGAATTTAAAAAAATTAGGCTAATTTATATTTCACAAAATTTATTAAAGGGCGTTTTATCTACAAAATAGATAAACGTCCTTTTTTAATTAAATCTTGAATAATTATAATTTTTGTCTAAAAGACTGCCCATGATTATAAATATTACATATAGAGAGACTTCAAGAAGTACTCATAGAATCTATTTCCATTGCCTGTAGGCAATTATTTATAATTTAATTTTTAATCCACACAAAAATAATATAAAAATAAACAAAGTTTGAATGCCCGCGTAGTATAATGGTCAGTACGGGAGTTTGTGGAACTCTAGGATTTGGTTCAATTCCAAGCGCGGGTACCAAAAATAGATGAATAAAGTAAATAAATTAATCCCTGGATTACCCTCAGGGTTCGAAGATCGATGGAACAAAAAATTACTTCTTAAAAAAAAGCTTCTAAAAGCGATTGAGAATAATTTTATAAAGTTTGGTTTTGATCCTTTAGAAACACCATCCTTCGAAATCAGTGAAAATATTGGATCTTTCTTAGCGGAAGATGAGGCCAATCCTATGTCTGATGTTTTCTCTTTTGCGGATGGGGATGAAAATATTACTTTAAGATACGATCTATCTAGTCCACTAGCTAGGTTTGTGGCACAAAACAATCAACAATTGCCCTCAATTTATAAACGTTATGCAATTCAAAATGTATTTAGAAATGAAAAAGCGGGCAATGCTAGATATCGAGAATTTATGCAAGCAGATTGCGATATTGTTGGCAATGTTAATCCAGCTCAAGCGAATGCTGAACTATGCAATTTAATAGCAAGCACTTTAATTGCTTGTGGTCTTAATAAAGATCAATTTACCATTAATGTTAGTAATCGAAAAATTGTTCAAGGTCTAATTGAAGAACTTAAGATTTCTGAAGAGAAAAAAATTAAAGTCATGCGAGCCATTGATAAGTTAGACAAGCCTGGATTTGGTTTAAAAGGAGTTGAGGATCTTTTAAAAAAAGAAAGAAAAGATGCAAGTGGTGCAATTACTAAAGGGGCAGATTTAAATGATGATCAAGCCTCTCAAATTATTAATTTTTTAAAAGTAAAAGATTTATCAGAATTAAAAAATACCCTTCAAAATCCTTTATCCCAAGAAGGTATAAAAGAAATTGAGCAATTATTAGAAATAGTAAGTTACGGAAACTACGCCAATCAAGTTAAAACAAATTTTACTATAGTTAGAGGCTTAGCCTACTATGATGGTTTTTGTGTTGAAACTGATTTAAATTTTAAAGCAACCAATGCTAAAGGTAAAGAAGTAGACATTGGTAGTGTTTGTTCTGGTGGTCAATACAATAAGCTTATTTCAAGATTTAAAGGAGTAGATATTCCAGGCACAGGTGTCAGTATTGGAGTTGATCGACTGTTGTTTGCAATGATGCAATTAGATCAAGTCAAAATAGATGAACAAAAACCAGTTATTGTCTGTGTTATGGATGATAAATATTTAAAAAACTATTATGAAATTCTAAATACTTTAAGAGATAATAATATTAATTCAGAAATATTTTTAGATAGCAAAAAGAATCTTGGTAAACAATTAACTTATGCAAATAAAAGAGAGTGTCCAGTAGCTGTTATTTGTGGGGATAATGAATTTAAAGATAATACCATAACTCTTAAAAACCTTTTAGGCGTGAAAGGTGAAAATAATCAGAGCACAGTTCCAAAAGAGAATTTAATTGATGAAATCAAAAAATTTATCTGAAAAAATCCTTAAATCGGTTAAATCCAAAGGATTCAAATATATAGAACTACCTTCCGTTATTGAGGCCAATCATATCGTTCAAAGATCGGGTGAAAATTTTAGAAAATTTATATTCTCTTTTACTGACCAAAATGGCAATGAATTGTGCCTTAGGCCTGATTTAACAATTGTATCCTGTCTTCGATATTTAGAAAACAATCTTAAAGGCAAAGAAAAAATATTTTATAGCGGTCAAGCCTACAGAAAATCACAAAATAAAAAAGATTCTATAATAAGAAATCAAATTGGTTTTGAAATCATCGGCTCTAAAGACGAAAAAAATGATGACAAAGAAATTATTAATACTTCTTTAAAATCTCTTCAAAGTTTAAAATACTCATCAGGAATTTTAACCATTGGTAATGTTGAAATATTTAATTTACTTCTGTCAAAGCTAGATATTCCAAAAAGATGGCGATTAAGACTTTCAAGACATTTTTGGAGAGAAAGTTATTTTAATGATCTATTAAAAAGATTAGAGACTAACTCTGATGTTGATCCAACAATCGTTGAAGTAGATAAAAAACGTTATATTCAAATGTTAAAACAGGATCAATCAACTGTTATTGCTGGAAGATCAGTTGGAGAAATCTTAAAAAGATTTAATGATAAAATTAAAGATCCCAGAAGAACCAATAAAGGTCAAAGAGTTTCAAAAATAATTAAAGAATTTTTAAATATTAAGTGTCCAATAAGCCAAGCGGCAAAAAAATTAAATGAATTTTTCAAAAAATATAAAATTAATTTAGTGGTGGATCAAAAGTATTTTCCAATTTCAAATAATAAAGTCTCAAAATTAAATGTTATATTTTCTGCATCTTTTGGTAGACAGCTTGAGTATTATACCGGCATGGTTTTTAGAATAGATATTAAATCTAATTCAAAAAATAAAAATATTATTAGTGGGGGTCGATACGATAAATTAATATTAGATCTAGGTTCGAATAAGCCAGTTGCAGCAGTAGGAGCTGCTTTAAATTTATAATTTTATGAACAGCATAATAAACATAGGTATTCCAAGTAAAGGTAGACTTCGAAAAGATGTTTTAAATATTTTTAAAAAAAAGAAATTAAATTTAATATCTGAAAGAGGAGAAAGAGATCTATTTGCTTCAATAAAAGGTCATAAAAATATTAAAGTAGTCTATTTACATGCGCGAGAAATAGTTCAAAGACTTGGAGATGGTTCATTAGACCTAGGTTTTTCCGGATATGATTTACTTAAAGAAAGTGAAATTAATATTCAAAACAAGATTAGTGTTTTAAAAAAATATGGCTTTGGTAAAGCGACATTAGTCATTGCCATACCAGATGCTTGGCTTGATGTACAAACTATTGCAGATCTTGAGGAAATAGCTTTCCAATTTAAAGATCAAAAGAAAAAAAGACTAAGGGTAGGTACTAAATATCCAAACCTTACCAGAGAATTTTTATTTTCAAAAGGTGTCACTCAATTTCAATTAGTGGATAGTCTAGGGGCCACAGAAACCTATCCTTTTACTGGTTCTGCAGAAATTATAACCGATATTACTTCTACCGGAGAAACTTTAAAAGCCAATAATTTAAGAATATTAAAAGATGGAGAAATTTTAAAATCCGAAGGCTGTATGATGATTTCTAAAAACACACAAAAAAATAAAGAAATTCAAAAATTAGCTAAATTACTTTCTAAGAATTAATTATTAAAAATAAAATAATTTTTTTAAAGGACTTTTAATTTAAAAAGTCTCCTTGTGTCAAAACGAAGCCAAATAATTATTGATTTTATTGTATTTTTATTCAGCAAATTTTTATTTTCAAGCATTATTTGGTTCAAAAATTTTTAATGAAATAATATCTCTAATTAAAATTTTTTTTTAATCTTCTAAAATTTTCAAGAGTTAAATTTTTTATTAAGAATTATTGTGTAATTTGATTAATACTAACTGTAATATTTAAAGTTTATAATAATTTTTTAATGTTTAATTAAGTATAATCACGGTTATAAATAAAACATGAGATTCGAAATAGTTATATTATCTTTAATTTTTTTGGCAGTTTTAGTAGCCTTGTATCTTTTAATAAAGAAATTGCCTAAATCTCAAGATGAAAATAAAGAAGCAGAGGAAATAGCTAACTTAAAATTAGAGATTTCAAACTTAAGAGATACTTTAAATACTACAATCAACACATCACTAGGTGCAATGTCCACTTCATTTAATAATTTATCAACTGGAGTCACTAAAGATATGACTGAAGCTTTAACTAAAGTGGATGAAAAAGTTGGAAGTTTTAATGACCAGGTTAAATTATTAAATCAAAGCCAAGAGGGCATTACTAAAATTCTCGCAGGAGTTAAAAAATATGGAACTTTAGCTGAATTTTCTTTGGATGCTTTAATTAAGGATTTATTGCCAGCATCTCAATATATGACAAATGTAAAAATGAAAGAGGATACCAGTGAAAATGTTGAATTTGCTATTCGTCTTCAAGGTGACGTTATGGTTCCAGTAGATTCTCATTTTCCTGTTGAAAAATTTAAAGCAATTACCGATGGTTATGATGCTGATGACAAAAAAGCAGTAGCAGAAGCCAGAACTAAATTGGCCAATGCTTTTAAAGCTAAAGCCAAAAGTGTTAATGAAAAATATATTGTTCCACCTAAAACTACAGATTTTGCAATTGTTTATGCACCAACTGAGAGTTTATACAAAGAGCTAACTGAATATCAAGATCCAAGCACTAAAGAATTATTAACCCAAGAATTAATGAAAAAATATAAAGTTGTAATTTGTGGGCCAAATACTTTATCTGCTTATTTACAATCTTTACATATGGGCTTTCAGTCATTGAAAGTGCAAAAGGGTGCTACAGAAATTTATAATCATTTAAAAACAATTAGCACAAGATTTGCAAAACATTTTGAAAATGTTGTTTTATTAAGAAAAAAATTAGAGGAAGCAATGGGAGTTGTGGATAAATTTGGAACTGATGCAAGATCTATTACAAGAACTTTAGAGAGCATTAAAGATCCTGAGCAGATTGAGAAGGCTGTAGAAACTGATAACGTAGAAAAATTTGTTGAACGAACTAAACAATTTAAAAATTAATTTCTTTTTTTCTTCAATAACGTCTATAAGAAATTACATGAAGTGGAATAATAAATATAATTATCCTAAATCTACTAGGTCAATAATTCATGGTTCAAGACATTATGCAGTTAATCAAGAAAGCCTTCCTTCAGTGACAACTATTTTAAAAGCAACTGAGTCAGAGGAAAAAAAAGCAAAACTTGCCGAATGGAAAGAGAGAGTTGGTTTTAAACAAGCTGAAATAATTAAACAAGAAGCAAGTAGCAGAGGAAGTTCCATGCATGACTACTTAGAAAAATTTTTACTTGGTAAGCTTAATATGGATTTATTAGGCGACAATACCAGGGAGAAGATGATGGCTGATCAAATTATAGAAAATGGTTTAAGAAATAAATTGGAAGAAATTTGGGGATGTGAGGCTACAATATATTATCCTGGAAAATATGCAGGAGCTGCTGACTGTATCGGTGTATATGAAAATAAAGAGACAATAATTGATTTTAAACAAAGTAATAAACCAAAAAAAGATGAATGGATTGAAGATTATTATTTGCAGTGTGCCGCTTATGGTTTGGCCCATAATACTGTTTATGGCTCAAATATTTCTCAAGCGGTTATTTTGCTTTGTACAAAGGACAATATGTTTCAAAGATTTATAATTGATGGTGAAAAATTCAATGATTATCAAAAAAAATTTTTACTAAAAGTTGAACAATTTTATGAACAAAGGAGAATGAATTGAATTACGTAGTTTGGGATATCGAAACTGACTCAGCACAAACTGATTGGGCTACTATTATTGAAATAGGCGCAATTTTATTGGATGAAAATTTTAAAGAAAAAGAGAGATTTTCTGCAAGATGCCGAATGCCACAAGACCGTGTCCCATCCGCCACAGCTTTATGTATTAATAAATCTAATGTTGATTTAATTACTAAGGGAAATTTAAGCCATTATGAAATGTTGGCTCAAGTTGAAAAAAAATTTAGAGAGTGGTCTCCAGCAACTTTTTTGGGTTATTCTAGCATTAATTTTGATGATGAGGTTATTAGAAAAGAATTTTTCAAATCCTTAAGAAAACCTTACTTAACTAACACTGAAGGCAATGTTAGGCATGATGCATTAAATATTGTTAAAGCGGCCTTTGCAATTGATGAAAATATTTTAAAAACTGAATTAAACGATAAAGGCAACAAATCTATGAAGCTCGAGTCTCTCGCTAGACTTAATGGTTTTGAATCATCAGGAGCACACTCAGCTTTATTTGATACAGAATTAACTGTAAAAATTTTAGACTTAATAAGAAAAAAACAGCCCATTCTATGGAGTGAATATTTAAAAACTAGCAGCAAGGTTGTTGCTGAAAATTTAATTAAACAAGAAAATATATTTACTTTGAATGAATATTTTTATGGCAAAAGTTATTTATATTTATGTGCACCATTGCATCCAAATTCTTGTGTTCACCCAATTTATAAATGGGGTCAAGCTGTAGATTTAAAAGTTGATGTAGAAGCAATTCAAAAATTAAATTATGAAGATTTAAATAAGGAAATGAAAAAATCTCCTAAATTTTTAAGAACAATTAAATTTAATAAGGCTCCAATTATTTTAGAAAAAAGCCATGGAATGAAAGTTGAACCCTATAAAAAAATTGATCCAAGTTTAATAAGTAAAAGAGCTGAATTAGTTAAAACTAATGAAAAATTTTCTATAGATATTTGTAATATTTTAAGAGAAGCTGCTGAGGAAAAAATGGAGACTGCTTCCCAAGAAGATTTAGAACCTGAAGAAACAATTTATTCAGGAGGTTTTGAAACTTTTAATAAAGATGTTCCGTTATTTCAGAAGTTTCATACATCAGATTGGAAAGGAAAATTTGCCTTGCTAGATAAATTTAAAGATGATCGTTTAGTAATATTTGGTCATAGTTTAATTTATAATGAAGCTCCTGAAATTTTACCAAAAGACATATATAAAAAAATTAAAAGAAGAATTGCTTCAAGGATATTAAGCACCAATAAAGAAAAATGGTGGACTGTTTCAGCATTTTATTCAGAATGTGACGAAATAAGAGAAAATGATGATAAAATGTTCTCATTCAAAACAGTTGATGAAAAATTGAAGTTTTTAGATGGTATCAATGATTACGTTATGAACTTGGAACAAAAATATTCAGATGCTTAATTTCCTAGATTTTTAGTACCAAGTTATTTGTTAATTAAATAAAAAAACTTCTTTTTCACCATTGAATAATTATTTGAAACAATTATATCAATAATATGCTTATAGACTTTAAAGACGAAGATTTTGACAGTAAAATTAAAAACGAAGATGTATCTGTAATTCAATTCAGTGCAGCTTGGTGTGGCCCATGCAAGGCTTTAAAACCAGTGATGGACAAATTAGCTGATGAGTACAAAGGTAAAGCTGGTTTTTATTATGCTGATATCGAAGATGGTGGCATTAATACTGGTAGTGCAGCAGGCATTAGAGGAGTTCCAACAGTGATTATCTACAAAAAGGGTGTTGAGGTAGATAGAAAAGTAGGTGGCGTTCCTGAAGGTCACATGAAAGAATTTTTAGATAAGAATATCTAATTTAAATTCAAAACTTCACCAGCTAAATACAAAGATCCGGTAATTAATATAATATCATTTTCTTTAACAGAAATTGATTTTATAGCTTCATAAATATTTTCTTTGTACTGAACATTTGGAAAGTTTGTTAATTTGTTCTTTAAATCTATTCCTTTGATTGAATTTGGCTGATTGGTAATATCGATAGTTGTTAAAGAGGAAATATCTTTAAAATATTTCATATAATCTTGATGATCTTTGTTAGCCATCATTCCAAGGATGATATGTTTGTTGCAATTAAGAGTTTGTAAGTGTTCGTTTAAAACTTTTGCACCAAGTGGATTATGAGAACCATCCACAAATAATCGATTATTTTTAGCTAACTCTTTCAATTTGCCAGAAGTTAATTCTTGAAGTCTAGCAATACTATGAATTTTTGTAACTCCAGTTTGTATATGATTTTCTTTGATAGATAAATTTTCTATAACTCTAGCCGTTGCAATAGCACTTGAAACATTTTCTAATTGAAATCCACCATGAATATTGGGTAGGGGAAGTTTTAAACCACCAAACTTATCTTCATAATAAAAGAAACCATTTTCTTTTAATGAGAAGCTATAATCTTCATTAAAGAAAAGTTTTTGAGATTTATTATCTGATATAGTTTTTTTTATACATTCGGTAACTTCTTTTGAGCTTTGTTTTGCAACAATAATAATAGACTTCAGTAATGATGAAGTTTTTTCAAAGATAATTTTTTCTACTGTTTGCTCGTTTTCTGGCAACCAGTCGAGATGATCTAAACCAATCGAAGTTACAATACTTGCTAAATTTTCTTTCAATATATTTGTTGCATCAAATCTATGAAATAAACCAGTTTCAACTAGATTAATATTATCTCTATATTCACTAGCTTTTTTAAAGAAAGCAGCTGTTAGAATTTCAAAAAATGTAATGGGTTGGTTTTCGTTAGCTTCTTCTATTTCTTCAAAAAGATTTGCTAAATTTTCATCGTCTAGTTCTTTATTATTAAAAACAAATCGTTCATTTATTTTTTGAATATGTGGGCTTGTGTAAATATTACATTTAAATTTTGCTTCTTTTAAAATAGCAAATAACACTTGGATTGTTGAATACTTACCATTGGTACCAATAATAGAAATTGCTTTAATTTTATCTTGAGGATTTCCTAGCTTTGTACAAAGATTTTTTACTCGATCTAGAGAAAGGTCTATTTCTTTAGGATGCAGCTTTTGTAAGCGATTGACTATCTTCTGTAGTTTCATGTTCTTCCGAACTTACAGCAGAATTTTGCTTAAGCAATATTGATAATAAGTTACCAATTTTGTCCGTTAAGTCTTTTCGTTCAACAATAATATCTACAAATCCTGTTTTTTCTACGTACTCACTTCTCTGAAATCCTTCAGGCAATTCCTCTTTAACTGTACCTTGAATAACTCTAGCACCTGCAAAAGCAATTAAAGCACCAGGTTCAGCGATGTGGATATCCCCAAGCATTGCGTAAGATGCAGTAATACCTCCAGCAGTAGGGTCTGTAATCAAAACTAAGTAGGGTAAATTGTTTCTTTTAAGTTCATTGATTGCAAGAGTGGTTCTAGTCATCTGCGATAAAGAGATTAACGATTCCATCATTCTCATTCCACCACCTGCACTGATACAAAGAAATGGAGTTTGATTTTCAATTGCATATTGAATGCCATATAAAAAAGCCTCACCTTCAGCAGCAGCCATAGAAGCTCCTAAAAAATCAAAATCAGATGCAACCGCAGTTACTTTAATATTATTAATGTTACCAGAAGCAACCATCATTCCACATTGCATACCTGTTTTTTTTCTAGCACTTTTTAATCGGTCTTTATAAGATTTTTTATCAGTCCAATTTAAGGGATCATCAGCAGGAATAGGGGTCTTAAATATTTCATAATTATTTTTACCAAACAATATATCAAATCTTTGTGTTGGTTTAATTCGATGGTGTTTATTGCAATCTGGGCAAACAAATAAATTATTTTCTAAGTCTTTTTTTAAAATTGGCCCTCTGCAGCATGATGTCCAGTCACTTTTTTCAATATCTTCCTTAGAGGCTCTTTTATTAATAGCAGTTTTAATCTTTTCACCTGCTCTAATTATTTTGGTAATCCAATTCATTTAATTTTATTTTTTAATCTTTTCACAATATTAGTAACATTTGTGACAGGATTTTGTCTCTTTTTAATTGAATTAGATATTTCTTTACATAATGCACTACCAACAACTAATCCGTCCGCTTTTCTCAATGATTTAATTGTTTTTTCAGTAATTCCAAAGCCAATTACGACATTTTTAGATTTATCTATTTGCTTAATTTTACTGTAACGCTCTAAAATTTTTTTAGGGGAAACTTTCAATTTTCCACCTGTTGTTGATAGCATCGAGATATAATAAACCATATCATGTGATGCTTTCATAATTTGCTTTAATCTATGATTTGAGGTGGTTGGTGAAACTAGTTGAATAAAATTAATTCCTTTTTTTTTACACTTATTTGCAAAGTTTGTGTTTTCTGGATAAGGAAGATCTACAACAATTAACCCATCAACATTTGAATTTGAGCATTTCTTTAAAAAATTATTCTCACCATATTGATAGATCATATTATAATAACCCATCATAATAATTGGTTTTGTTGATTTTATTTTTTTAAAATCTTTTACAATTGAAAAAACATCATTAATTTTAATTCCATTTTTAATAGCTCGGTAAGCACTAGTTTGAATTTGTCCTCCATCAGCTATAGGTGTGTTATGAGGAAACCCCAACTCACAAATATCAGCATGATTTGAAATTGATTTTAAAATTTCTAAAGATTTTTTTTTAGAATTATCACCTGCTACCGTGTAAGTTAATAAAGCTGGTCTTTTTTCATTTTTTGCTTTTAAAAATGCTTGATTAATTAATGATGAACTCATTAAATTTTTCCTAATCTTTCTTTTAAGATATCCCTATCTTTTTTTGCATCTCCACAGGAATTGACAATGATGATTGTATCCTCACTTAATTTTGGAGCAATTTTTATAGCCTCTGCAAAAGCGTGACTAGGCTCTAAACTTGGATTGAGTTTCTCAAATTTTTTAACCATTTGATAAGCATTAAGGGCATCTTCATCTGTTGCATAAGTGTATCTTGCTCTTTTAGTATCTTTTAAATAACAATGGATAGGGCTTACCCCTGGATAATCTAAACCAGCACTTATTGATTCGGTGTCACTAATTTGTCCTTCTGAATTTTGACAAACATAAGAAGCAGCACCATGCAAGATACCAATTTTAGCATTTCTGCTTAAAGGAGCGGCATGAAGTTTAGAGTTTTTTGGCCCACCGGCTTCAACACCAATGAGTTCAATTTGTTTTTTATCATAATCAATAAATTCACTCCAAAAACCATAGGCGGAGCTTCCACCACCCACACAATTAATTAGCTTTATTTTATTTGGTATTTTTTTAAATTGTGATTTTAGTTGAACTTTAAGTTCTCTAGAAATTTGTGCAGTACTCCATCCACAAATTTTAACAAAAATATTTGGACCAACTGTTGAACCTACACACATATGAGTATTGTCACAATTGGATACCCAGTATCTCATACATTCACTTACTGCATCAACCAAAGTTTGACTTCCAGAATAAACTGGTACTATTTCAGCACCATTTTTTCTCATAGCATCACAATTAGGTTTTTGTCTTTTAATATCTTTTGCCCCCATAAAAATTTTACATTTAAGACCAAATTTTTTAGCAGCCATACTTAACATTTTACCTGCATAGCCAGCACCCGTATCACCTACGATATATTTTTTGCCCATTGATTTACAAATTAGAGCATGAACTGTGGCATTGTATATTTTATGTGCACCACCATTAGCCTCAGAGACTACTTTTGCCCAAATTTGAGCACCACCTAGATGATTGGTTAAATTTTCTAATTTTACAAATGAGGTTGGAGAACCAATGTAGTTTTTAAAATAAAAGTCTCTTTTTTTAATAAATTTTTTATCTTTTCTTAGTTTTTGAAATTGAACTGTTAAGTCCTCTATAGGTTTTTTAAGTGTTTCTGGAATAAAACTGCCACCAAATTTACCACCCCAAAAACCATATTTATCATGTTGATCAATTAGAGGAATACCTTTTTTAAGCTGCATCATTTAATTTTTTAATTTTTTTTAAGAAGATTTCTATTTTGGAAATATCTTTTAATCCAGAAGTTTCTAGGCCTCCAGATATATCAATAATATCTGCTATTTTTTTATAATTTTCAAGTTTATCATCTATTTGAATATTTCCAGCTAGCATGATTTCTTTATTAATTTTTTTATTTTCAATTAATTTATGGTCAAATGACATGCTTTTTTCATACCCTTTACTATCAAATAAAAAAATATCAGTGACATCATTATAATTTTGATAATTTTCAAAGTCTTTTTTACTCTCAACAGTTAAAGCAGTAATAACTTTTTTATTATAATTATTTTTAATTTTTTTTACTTCTTCAGGACTGCAATCATAAAGTTGATAATAATCAAAAGGTAAATCTTTTATTTCTTCAAGAATTTTAGTGTTAGGCTTCACTAACACTGCCACATAATATGATTTTTTTTTATCAATTTTGAGCAAATCTTTAAGAGCTTTTAATTCTACAAATCTTTTTGATTTTGGATAATTTACAATAAAACCAATATAAGTGGGTGGAAAGGGATGATTTGTTAAATATTGAAGAGTTTTAATATCTGAAATTCCACAAATCTTTAATTTCATCTAATTCAGTGATGAAATAATTTTTTTTATATTTTCTTTAGGATTGCCTTTAGTTATTGGTCTTCCGATTATTAAACAATCACTGCCTGCATCTATTGCTTGTTTAGCATTCATAGTTCTTTTTTGATCATCATCCCCAGCTTCTTGTCTTATCCCAGGTGTAAAACATTTTAAATTAGGTGCAATTTCTTTGATCATTTTGATTTCTAAAGGGCTACATATAACACCATGAAGTTTTGCTTCATCGGCAATTTTAATTAATCTTAAAACCTGATCTTTTACTTGATCTTTAAATCCTAAACTTAGTAAATCCTCATCATTAAAACTAGTTAAAACAGATACACCTAATAATTTTAAATTAATATCTTGAGCAACTTTATTTGCAGCTTTTAGAGCATCTAATCCATTTAATAAATGAACGGTAGCATAGCTTACATTTAATTTTTCTAAAGATTTAATAGATTCTATTAATGTATTTTTGATATCAAAAAATTTTGCATCATAAAAAATTGGTTTATTAAACTTAGACAGTTCTTTTATTTCTTCAGGGGATCTTTGAGTAATATATTGAAGTCCAATTTTAATTCCTGAAATATCCTCATGAATTTGGTTAAGTAGATCTAAAATTTCTTTTTGACTTGATACATCGCAAGCAACAAAAATACTTTTATTTGTCATTGTTTAATTTTTTAAACATTTCTTTTGCCATTTTAAAGTGAATTGTTTTTTTTTCAGGGACATTTACTTTCTCACCTGTTTTTGGATTACGTCTAATTGATGCTTTTTGAATGTTTGTGGAAAAAACCCCAAACCCTCTAAGCTCAACTCTATCGCCTCTTTTAAGAGCTCTCTTTATCTCGTTTAAAATTATGTCTGTGAACTTCTCAAGGTCTTTTTTAAGGAAGTTTGGATAGTTTTCAGAGAGTTGTTTTAAAAGCTTTGATTTTACAATAGCCAATTTAAATCTTCTTTTTACTCTTTATCTTCTTCTTTTTTTTTCAAATCCTCAGATAATGATGAGAAGGGAAGGTTTTTACCAGATCCTTCAGCACCATATTTTTCTAAAGCATCTTTCTTCTCAATTTCTTCTAGTAGTTTGATACTTAAACTTGCTTTTCTCTTATCTAGATCTAATTCAGCTATGGCACAGTCAATTCTTTCCCCACCGGTAAATCTTGATGGTCTTGCATCTGCTGCACTAATAGCAATTTGAGATTTTTTGATATGAAAATCCATTTCACAACCTTCAGGTCTTACAATTAAGCCTTTATTATCTGTTGAAACTATTTTTACAGTGATTGTTTGATTTACTTTTTTATCATTAAACCAATCAAATGGATCTGCTTGAGTTTGTCTTAAACCAACTCTAATTTTTTGATCAGCAGCTTTAACTTCTAAAACTTTAACTTTTAATTTGTCACCTTTTTTATATTTGGCTAATTCTTCTTCACCATTATTTAGGTATGTCAGATCATTGCAGTGCAAGAATGCATCGACATCTAAATCTTCTATTTTAACAAATAATGAATATTCATTTTTATTTACCACCTCGCCTTCAACGATTGTTCCAACTGGATATTTATTCTCAAAGGTTTCGAAAGGGTTTTCTTGTGTTAGTCGGTGTGAAATTGCAACTCTTCTTTTTTCTTTATCTATTTCAGTAATCACACAATCAATTTCATCTCCAACTTTAAACATTTTTTTTGCAGAAACATTTTTCTTTGTCCAGCTCAACTCACTTGAGTGTAATAAAGTTGTAAGACCTGGTTCTAATTCACAAAATGCGCCAAAGTCCATTAATTTTACAACTTTAACTTTATATATTTTATTAAGTTCATAGTTCTCTATGTGTTCAAATGGATCTGGTGATAGTTGTTTTACAGAACATCCAACTTGTAATTTTTCAGTATCAACTGAGATAACCTTAAGATCATGTTTTTCACCAATATTAAAAACTTCATCGGGGTGATTTACTCTTGAGTAAGAAATTTCCTGAAGATGAACTAGTACGTCGAGCTCATTATTTACATTAAAGAAACATCCAAAAGTACTATATCCTTTAACTTCAGCACCCTTAATAATGTCACCAACTTTGTATTTTTCAATAATTTTTGCTTTATCCTCTTTTTTGAAAGAAGAAATTATTTCTCTTCTTGAAACACAAGCATTACCTCTAACTTTATCCAATTTTATTAGAGCGAACTTTTGAGGCTCGTTCATTAAATGGCTAATATCTTTTAGAGGTTTATCGCTTATTTGAGAACCAGGTAAAAACATTAAAGAACCAGTATCGATATGTTCAACTATACATCCGCCTTTACATTTAGATGTAATTTTTCCCATAATAGGTTCGTTTTTTTCATAAGCCTCAACTAGTTTGTCCCAACCTTTAATTTTTTGAGCTTTATTAGCTGAAACAAGAACCTCACCATTTTTATCTTCTATTTTTTCTAATAATACAGAGATTGTTTCACCTATCTTAATCTTGTCACTCAGACCCATGCTTTTTAGCTCGTTTATATCTAGCACTGGCTCACTCTTTAAACCTTCAACAAACAAAAAAACAAACTTTTCTGTAATTTTATTAATTTTTCCTTCAATTATTTTACCTTCTTCTATTTTTACTTTTGAAAGCTGACTATTTAATAATTTTTCGAATTCTTGTGAGGCTGGGTTTGATAGGTCGTTGTAAATTTCCATTAAATATTTAGTTTCCTGTCTATAATTTTTTTTATTTTTAAAAAACACGCTCTTTTAGATAAATTTGTAGTGTTAATCAATACCGAATCTTTAGTTTTCTTTAGTGGAGAAACTTTGCGATTATAGTCGCTTTTATCACGTTTTTTGATGCTTTTTAATACCTCCGCAAAGGATATTTCATTATTTAAATTTTTAAGCTCTTTAAATCGTCTTAATGCTCGCGTCTTTATGTTTGCGGTTATAAAAAATTTAAATTCAGCATCAGGAACTATATTATAAGTTATATCTCTACCATCAAGGCAAGATCCATCAAACCTTTTTGGAGGATTGTATGCAAAATTAATTTGAAAAGAATGTACAAGTTTTCTAATTTTAATATCTTTTGATATGATAGAAGCTTCTGTTCCAACTTTATCAGAAACTAATTCCTTATTTTCTAAATCTTTTATTTTTAAAGATTTAATTTTTTTATTAAGAAAATTAAGATTCCACTTTTTTGGAAATCTTAATTTCAAATAAGCTATAAATCGATATATTTTTCCAGTATCTAAATAAAACAAGTTATAATGTTTAGAAATTGCTTTTGCTAAAGTTCCAGCACCAGCTGCAGCTGGAGAATCTATTGCAATTTTTATTAATTTATTTCGTTTATTTATCATTTTTAATTTGATTTATAATTTTTAAAAAATTTGGAAAAGATGTTTTAATAGAGTCCTTATCGTGAATATACCAATTTCCACCAAAAGATAAGGCAGCAATAACACTTGTCATGAATACTCTGTGGTCTTTTAAAAATCCCTTAATTACAATTTTTTTATCTACTAAAAGATTTGGGTTACCAAATATCTTAATGGAGTCTTTAGTCATAATATTTTTAATACCTAATAAGTTAAGGATTTTAGACCCCCATATTAATCTTGGACTTTCTTTTTGGTTTAATTCACTTAAATCTTTAAATGTAGATATTCCATCTGCTTTCGCGGCCACAAGAAAAATACTTAGGAACTCATCAATAGCACCACTATTAAATTTAGTAGGACAATTAATGGATTTAATTTTTTTTGGACTATTTACTAATATGTCCGCAATAGGTTCCCCTTTATATATTCTTTTATTTCTAAAAATTATTTTAATACCCATCATTTTTAAAATTTCAATAGCCCCAGTTCTTGAAGAATTTATATTCACATTTTTTATAAGTAATTTTGAACTTTTGGCTAAAGAGGTAAGGATAATAAAAAAAGCGCTAGAACTTATATCTGATGGTATATTATAATTTAGTGTTCTGATTTTTTTTGCTCTATTTATTTTTATTAAATCAAATTTGTCATAGTTTTTTACCTTGATTGGTAGCCCAAGGTGTTTACACAAAATTTCTGTATGATTTCTAGATTTTTTTGCTTTGATGATGGTAGTTCCTGGTGTTTTTAATGCAGCCAATATTATACTGCTTTTTACTTGTGCGGATCCTTTGTCTTCATAGTGATATATTGGTTTTGTAATATCTACACCTTTAATAGTTAAAGGTAGATGTTTATTTTTTGAAAGTTTAAATGTTGGTCCAAATTTACTTAGAGGGTCAGTTACTCTTTTAAAATCTCTTTTACTTAAACTGCTATCTCCAATCAATTTAATCTCTTTATCAGAATTTACTAATAACCCCAGAATTAACCTACCTAAGGTTCCAGAATTTTTAGCGTTGATCGTTAAATTTTTATTAAATTTAAATCCGTTAATACCTTTGCCATAAATTTTACAAGTGTTTTTTTTTATAATTACTTTAATGCCTAATTTTCTAATTGCTTCCAATGCTGCCGAAACATCTTCTGACATGAGTAAATTCTGAGCTTTTGAAATGCCCGATGCAATAGACGAAAAAAGAACCCATCTGATACTTATACTTTTGTCTCCTGAAACAGATATTTTTTTATCAAAATTTTTAATTTTTTTTTTAATAACGATGTAATTGGGCATTTAGTATTAATTAAAATTAAAGGAGTCTCCAAAATAAGCATTTTTAGCATTTGCATTATTCACCAAATTTTGAGGAGAGTCCTGGGCTACAATTTTACAATTACTTAATATCATGGCTGTATCGACACAGGCCAATAAATCTCTAGCTTGGTGATCACAAATACAAATTGTAATCTCATTTTCTTGTTGTAGGTTTACTATTATTTCTTGAAGCATTTTTATTGTGAGCACATCTAAAGCTGCAAAGCATTCATCTAATAAAAGCACTTTTGGATCTGATAATAAAGATATTGCAATTACTAATTTTTTTTTCTGTCCTCCAGATAAAAATTTAGCTTTTACATTTTTAATATTTTCAAGTTCAAATTTATTTATTAAATAACTTATTTTTTGCTCGATTAAGTTTTTTGATTCAATCACTATTTCTCCAACAGCTTTTAAATTATCATATAATGTTAAGTCATTGAAATAACCACCATGTTGAGGCACATACCCAACTTTGAATTTCTTTGTTCTTAAGTAAACTGGATAATTATTAACTTCTTCACCATTAATTTGAATTTTTCCAGAGTTAGGAGAAATTAGTCCAGTTATCAAATTGAATATAGTCGATTTTCCAACACCATTTGGACCTAACATCCCAAATATTTGACCTTTAAGAATTTTAAAATCAATATTATCTAAAATTAATCTATTTCCATAAGATAAACTTATATTTTTAAACTCTATGATAGCATTATCTTGTTTAAATGATTTAATTCGAAATTTTTTTATTATTGCCATTATAATTTTTACTTTGAATATTTATTTTTTTATAATTTTCAAACATAAATATTTTTGTATCTTTACTTTTAATATCCATCTCTGCTATATCAGCTTTTAATATATTTTCATTATTAGTATAAATTACATTTTCAGAAATTGTTAATAGATTATTTATTAGTGAAAAATCTAAATATTCTCCAGTCATTTTATTTACTGAGTAATTTACTATAACGTTTTCAGAAAAGATCGTATCATATGATTGAATATTATATTGTGCAAAATTAGAAGTAATTAAAACTATATCTCTATCATCTTTAATTTTTATAGTTGCAGTAACATCTTTGAGATACATTATATCAGTATTAGATAGATTTATTTCTCCCTCTAAAGCCTCTACTATATATTCATTTCCTTTTAAATCTTTAGATACATGTTTAATATTTTTTATAATATTTGAATTATTGCTATCATCTTCTATTGCAACATTTGTAGCTTCATTCAATTTATTATTATCTACAGAAGTATTATCTTTTATAAATTTAAAATAACCTGTTAGTAAAATTACTGGAAAAAAAAAAATAAAGAAAATTTTAAATATTTTATTTTTCATTTAATGAATATTAGAGCTCAAAATATGGTGTATATGCAAAATTCCTATTGTTTTGTATTTATTTTGTTTATTAAAGACACATAAAGATGTTATTTTGTTTCCATTCATTAAAGCTAAAGCTTTTGCAGCTAATGCATCCTTCTCAATTCCCAAAGGATTTTTGGTCATTAAGTCCTTCACTTTTAAGGTGTGTAAATTTATTTTCTTCTGATTAAATCGTCTAATTTGTCCATCTGTTATAATTCCAGTTGTAATTTTTTTGTTATTTTGTGCAATTAAGATACCTAATTTTTTTTTACTTATAATTTTAAATGCCTCTTTCATGTTGGTATTTTCATTTACAAATGGTATTTTATTTTTAGTTAACATTATGTCTTCTACGGTTTTTAATTGAGCACCTAAACTTCCAGAAGGATGAATTTTTTTAAAATCTGATTTTGTAAATTTTTTTTCTTTCATAGTTGCAATGGCGAGAGCATCGCCCAAAGCTAATTGCGCAGCAGTACTTGAGGTTGGAATGATCCCCTCAGCTTCTTTTACCACAGGTATTAAAAGTTTTATGTCTGATGCTTTATATAAAAGAGAGTCTTTTTTTGAAACTATTGAAATAAGCAATATTTTATTTCTATTTGCAAATTGTATTATGTTTTTTAGTTCAGATGTCTCTCCTGAATTACTTATAACTATTAATATATCTTTTTTCGATATACTACCCAGATCACCATGAGATGAATCTCCCGCGGAAAGATAAAATGATGGAGTCCCGACTGAAGAAAAAGTTGCAGCAATTTTAGATGCAATAAGGCCACTTTTACCGACCCCACACAATATTACTTTTGATTGACATCTAACGATATGTTTAACAGCAGAATTAAAGGAATTATTTAGATTTTTTTTTAAATTTTTTAAAGCAGAAATTTCTAAATCAATTACTTCCTTGGCTATGTTAACAAAATTTTTTTTTTTCATTTAATGAGACCAAATATCATCCTTAAATAATGATAAATCTAGATCAACTCTAGTTTTTAAAAATTTTAAGCAATTATGATATAAATCAATTCTATTTTCTCTATTTAAGATTTTATCTAGTTCATCATGAATTTTATGCAAAAATACAACATCATTAGCACAATACTTTAGTTGTGCTGGAGTTAATTCTCCTCCAAAATCTGAACTTTGGAATTGTTTACTTATGTCTATGTTTATAAATTCTTTTATTAAGGTTTTTAAGGAATGATTATCCGAATATGAACGAGCTAATTTTGAGGCTATTTTTGTATCTAATATATTATTGGTTTCAGTTTTTAAATAGAATTTAATATGAGCTAAATCAGCTCTTGCAAAATGAAATATTTTAGTAATTTTGTTATCAGAAAGAATCTTTATTAAATTTGGTGCATTATAATTTTTTCTATCAAACTGCACGATGTGAGCATCATTGTTTCCTGTGGATATTTGAATAAGGCATAGGGGATCTCTATTTACATTTAAACCCATAAATTCTCCGTCAACTGCTATTAGATTGCCTAAAACTAAATCATCTGGTAAATCGTGCTTGTGCAGCTTAATATCAATATTCATTTTTAACATATATATATGAAAGCAAAAAATTGTCTAATTTTTGGTGGTAGTGGACAAATAGGACGTCACCTAATAAGAAAACTTACTAAAAACAATTATAAAGTAACTGTAGTTACGAGAAATGTTCATCAAAAAAGTTATATAATAAAAACTCAAGCTAATGCTGGTTATTTGGACATAGTAGAGTCAAATATTTTTGACCAGGAAAAAATTGTTAATCTTTTTAAAAAAGCAGATATTTGTATTAATTTAGTGGGTATTTTATTTGAAAAGAATAAAGCAAATACTTTTAAAAATATACATTCTGTATTTCCGTCATTATTAGCAAAACTGTCTAAGCAATATGCTTTAAAGCATTTTATTCATATTTCAGCATTAGGAATTAATAATGCTTTAGACTCAAATTATGCAATAAGTAAACTTGAGGGTGAAGCAAATATTATAAAAAATTTTCCTTTGGCTACTATTTTAAGACCTTCTATTGTGTATTCTGTTGATGATAATTTTACCACTAATTTCATGACAATGCTAAATCGTTTGCCCGCATTTCCACTCTACTATGAGGGTAAAACAAAGTTTATGCCTATTCACTGTTCTGATCTAGCGGATGTTATTTATAAAATTATTTCTGAAAATATATATTCAAAAGTCATTGAATGTGTGGGACCTGAAGTATTGACTTTTAGAGAAATTTTAGAAAAATTATTAAAGCTAATTAATAAAAAAAGAATTTTGATCCCATTGCCTTTAAGTGTTGCTAATTTTTCTGCTAAATTATTTGAAAAGTTGCCAAACCCTTTGTTAACAACTGATCAGCTTAGACTTTTGAAATATGATAATATTATTTCTGGCAAATATAAAACTAATTCAGATATTGGTGTTCCAAGCTTGAGAAAGTTCGAGGATGAAGTTAAAAAATATGCCTATATGTGGAGAGACGGTGGGCAGTTCTCAACAGAAAAATATATTAGTGAGGAAAGTATTAAAACTGATAACATTTAATTATCTAGTTTAAGCGGATTGTATTTTTTTCTCTATAAATTCCGGAACTTCATCTTTATCTGTAACCACTTCTTCTTTTTTACCTTTTGGTTGATAAGCGTACAGAAGGTGTAATTTACAATATGAAAAATCTTTTAAAGAGGATCTACCACAAAAATAAAATGATTTTTCATCTGGATGACCAATTGGCCATTTACAAGAACTTTCGTCTAATTCTTCTAATTGTTTTGGATTTTCTGGTTCAAAATCTTTTTCAATTATAAGTGATTTAAATTTACTTTTTCTCCCTCTCTTTTGATGAATTTCTTGATTATCTTTTAGTGAATTATCAAAGTTCTGATTTGAAGTAGCTGTTCTTGTTTTAATTTTTGCTGAAAGGTTAAGTCTGTGGGCTTTACCTATGACCGCGTTCCGACTTATTCCACCTATAATTTCAGCAATTTGACTAGCTGTATTACCTTTTCCCCAAAGCTCTTTAAGTTTATTAACTTTTTCTTCGTTCCAGCTCATAATTTCAATATCTAGTATATTTATTTTTTAAAATCACAATATACTGTTAGAATAAAAAATTAAACAAGGAAATATTAATAGTTATTAACATTAAAGTATTTATTTAATTTTCAATCATGGCTTGTATCTATTAATGTTTATTAACAATTAAATTTATTCATGAGTCACTTAGCTTATAATTATAATAGAAAAAAAATTTCCTTTAAAAGTGGCAAAGGTAGCTACCTCAAAAGTTATAAAGGTGAAAAATATTTAGATTTTGTTCAGGGTATAGCTGTAAATTCTTTAGGACACGCACATCCAAAATTAATAAAAGCTATAAACACCCAATCAAAAAAACTTTGGCATGTATCAAATGCCTTTATAATTCCAGAAGGAGAACTATTAGCGAGCAAGTTAGCAAAAAAAACTTTTGCTGACTATGTGATGTTTCAAAATAGTGGTGCAGAGGCAACTGAAGCCTCAATAAAGGTTGCAAGAAGGTACTTCTATTCAATTGGTCAACCTCAAAAAAATAGAATTTTATGTGTAAGAAATTCCTTTCATGGAAGAACTCTGGCTGCGATATATGCTAGTGGATCTAAGAAAATGACCGAAGGTTTTGGACCAAAGGTTGAGGGTTTTGATCATTTTGATTTTGGAGATCATAAATCTCTAAAAAGATCTATTACCAAAAGAACTGCAGCTATAATGGTTGAAACTATTATGGGTGAAGGCGGCATCAAGGTGATACCTGACTGGTGTTTAAGAGAACTTAGAAAAATTTGTAATCAAAAAAAGATATTACTTATTCTTGATGAGGTTCAGTGCGGCATAGGAAGAACGGGTGATTTTTTTGCTTTTGAAAAATCAAAAGTTAAACCAGATATTGTTCCAATCGCAAAAGGAATAGGAGGAGGCTTTCCTCTAGGTGCAGTGTTGATGAATAAAAAAGTTGCATCAGGAATGACCCAAGGAACACATGGCTCAACATTTGGAGGAAACCCTCTTGCAATGGCAGTTGGCAACGCAGTAATTGATATAATTTCTAAAAAAACTTTTTTAGATAATGTAAAAAAAAATTCATTATATTTTCATCAGAAATTAAACGCACTTAAAGAAATGTTTCCAAAAACAATAAAAGAAATAAGAGGAAGAGGATTTTTAATTGGTATCCAACTTTATAAAGAACAATCAAAATTTATTGAAGAACTCATGAAAAATAAACTATTAACAATTAGAGCTGCAGAAAATGTAATAAGAGTATTACCTCCTCTTAATGTTAAAAAAAGTGAGTTAGATCAAGCATTAAATATAATTCATAAAGTCTGTAAAAATTTTAATTGAAATGAAGCATTTTATAAATCTGAAAGATATTCCAGCTGCGGATTTACGAAAAATTGTAAATGATGCAAAAAAAAGAAAGAAATTAAGAAAGAAACTAAGTACCTTAGAAGTTGATAAAGACGCCCCTTTAAAAGGCAAGCTTTTGATTCAAATGTTTGAAAAGTCTAGTTTAAGGACAAGATTAAGCTTTTATTTAGCTATTAAGCAATTAGGTGGAGGCACTTTAACACTTAGATCTAACGAACTTCATCTAGGTCAAGGTGGAGAAAGCTTAGAAGATACAGCAAAAATTTTAGCAACATATGGAGATGGCTTTATGTTGAGAACGGATAGTGATGAAAAAATTGAAAAGTTTAAAAAATATTCAACAATACCAATTATTAATGGATTAAGTCCGTCATCACATCCAACACAAGTTTTGTCAGATGTTTTTACTGTTGAAGAAATAAAAAATAAATCAATATCAAAATTAAATATTTGCTGGATAGGAGATTCAAATAATGTGTTAAATAGTTTAATTGCAGCTTCAGTGAAGTTTTCTTTTAAGTTAAGTATTGGATGTCCAAAAAATTATGAGCCTAAAAAATTTGTTTTAGATTGGGTAAAAGATAAAAACAAAAAAGTTTTTATCTGTAATGATCCAGTAAAAGCGATTAAAAATGCTGATGTTGTTTTTTCGGATAAAGTTATTTCTTTGAATGATAAAGTTAATAAAAAGAAAAAAATTTCTGATTTCAAAAAATTTATTATAAATAAAAAACTTATGTCTCATGCCAATAAAGATTGCACCTTTCTTCATTGTTTGCCGAGAGGATCTGAGGTTAGTGAAGAAGTTTTTTTAAACAAACAATCAGAAGTATGGCTTCAAGCACTAAATAGAGTTCACGTTCAAAAAAGTATTTTATTGTATGCTTTTGGTAAACTTTAAGGAAGTGGAACTGGATTATCTGAATTTTGATTTAAATATTTTATAACAGAAGCTCTATCTTCTTCTTTTCTTAAACCAGCAAATGCCATTTTTGTTCCTTTGATATAAGCCGTTGGTTTTTCAAGAAAACCATTTAGCTCTTCGAAATTCCACTCTTTGCCATATTCTATAAGGGCATTTGAGTATTTATAATCCTCAACAGAACCTATTTTTCTTCCAACCACATTATAAAGTGCTGGTCCAATTTTATTTCCTTCACCTTTTGCAATTGAATGACAGGCAACACACTTTTTAAAAATTTGTTCACCAGATCCAACATCTCCTTGAGCCATAATCAGGCTGATATCAACTTTTTCTTCAATTTTTTCTTCTTGGGCACTAGCTGAACTTGAAACTTGAGCAACTTCAACTGCAAAGCCAGGTTTTTCAGGTTTATCTACATGAAAAATGACGTTTGATATTTTGCCAATACCAATTACCAATAATGCCACCATTAAAACTGCAGCAATAATTTTATTTAATTCAAACGAATCCATTTTATAAATTTTTAAATCGAACGTATAACATGATAATTAAAATTTTAACTAAATTATAATGTATAAATTTGCCACTATTTTATTAAAATTTAATAGCTGTAAGTTATGAAAACACTAGTAATAATTCCTTCCCGTTTATCTGCGACGAGACTACCTGGAAAGCCACTGTTAAAAATAAATAATATCTCAATAATTTCTCATGTTTATAAAAGAGCTACTGAGGCAAATATCGGCGAAGTTATAGTTGCAGCTGAAGACCAAGAAATTATAGATGATGTAAAAAAAAATGGAGGCAACGCAATATTAACAAGAAAAAATCATAAAACCGGAACAGATAGAATTTATGAGGCATTTAAAAAGTTAGATTTAAATAATGTAGATTTAATTATGAATCTTCAAGGAGATGAGCCTAATATCGATATTGAAGATATTATTAATCTTAATACACAGATGCAAAATTCAAAAGCAAATATTGGAACTTTAGCTTCCATAATAAGTGACAATAAAATGCTTGATAACGAAAATGTTGTAAAAGTTATAACTGAAGTAATTTTAGAGACTAATAATTTTCCTAAAGCTCTAAATTTTAAAAGAAAAATTAATGAAATAAAAAATAATATTTATCATCACTTGGGAATTTATTGTTACTCAGTGCAGGCTTTAGAAAATTTTGTAAATTTACAACAATCTGAAAATGAAATAAAAAATCGTTTAGAACAATTAAGAGCCTTAGATAATCAACAAACTATAAATGTTGCGCTTGCAAATAGTTCTCCTATTGGAGTGGACACCATGGAAGATTATCTAGCTATAAAAAAAATAATGGAATATAAATAAAAATGAGTAAAATATATTTTCAAGGAACATTTGGAGCCTATTCTCATTTAGCGGCTCTTTCTCTTTACCCAAAAACTGAGATTATACCTTGCAAAACTTTTGACGAGTGTTTTGTTAAAGCTTCAACTGAGCCTGAATCAAAAATAATTATACCTGAGTCAAATAGAATCACAGGCAATATTGGTATTGAATATTTAATCTTTAAGTATCGATTAAATATTTATGCTGAACACTTTCAAAAAATTGAACATAATTTATTGGGTCTTTCTGGTTCAAAACTCTCTGAAATTAAAGATGTTTATTCTCATGCACAGGCTTTATCTCAATGTTCTGAGTTTATTAAAAAAAATAATTTAACAGAACATATTAGAGCTGACACTGCTGGTTCAGCAGAAATGATATCTAAAAATAAAGACAAATTTCAAGCAGCAATAGCGTCATCTTTAAGTGCAGAAATTTATGGATTAGAAATATTAAAAAAAAATATTGAAAATGAAACTGGAAATTTAACAAGATTTTTAATCATGGGCAAAAATATTTCCCAGCCAGAATTTACAAATAAAAAATATATAACTTCATTTTTGTTTAAATTAAAAAGTAAACCAGCGGCTCTTTATCAATCTTTGGGTGGATTTGCTATTAATGGAGTTAATTTGACAAAACTACAAAGTTATCCCGAGAGAAATTCTTTTGATTCATTCTTTTTTCTATGTGATCTTGATGGACATATTGAGGATAAGAAAGTTCAAAAATCTCTTGAAGAGCTCGGACTTCATTGTGAGGATTTTCACGTACTAGGTGTTTTTGAGGCAGATAAATTAAGAGATAAAAAGTCCTAATCTTTTCTTGTAGATTAGAAAATATTACTGTTATAATACTTCTGGAGGCTAGAGGTGGATGCTGCTTGAACCCGACCAGATCTTAACGGAAGCAGTCGTAGAGACAGTTATTCAGGTTCTAGTCTCCTAACAAAATTAAATAATGAACAAAAACTCTAAAGTATTAGCATTAAAATATCGTCCCCAAACATTTGATGATTTGATAGGACAAGAAGTGGTTGCTGAAACAATCAAAAATGCGATTAAATTAAATAAAACTCCTAATGCTTACCTTTTTACGGGCATTAGAGGAATTGGAAAAACTACGACTGCCAGAATAGTTGCCAAATCTCTAAATTGTTTAAATGGTATTGATAACTTATGTAAAGATAATTTATGTGAAAATTGTGAAGCAATATCTAATTCAAGTCATATCGATGTACTCGAAATGGATGCTGCCAGTAAAACAGGCGTGGATGACGTTAGAGATTTGATAGAATTTTCAAGATACGGACCTACCTCAGCAAAATATAAAATATTTATCATTGATGAAGTACATATGCTTAGCAAGCAAGCATTTAATGCTTTGCTCAAAACACTAGAGGAACCACCAGAGTATTTAAAATTTATTTTTGCGACAACAGAAATCAAAAAAATCCCAATTACTGTTATTTCAAGATGTCAAAGATTTGACTTATCAAGAATAAAATCTTCTGAGCTATTCGAGTTTATTAAAAAAATAAAAGATAAAGAAAATGGCAAAGCCTCAGATGATGCTTTGAAATTAATTGTCAAAATTTCAGAAGGCTCAGTAAGAGATGCTTTATCTTTATTAGATAGAGGTCTTTTGACTCTAGAAAATGACAAAGAGCTAGACTTAAGTGCTGCACAAAGTATTTTTGGATATTTTGATAAATCTCAATTAATTGACCTATTTAAATTGATATTAGAAGGCAATGAAAATGAAGTCATAAAGATTTATCGAAAAATTTATGATCAAGGAGTCGAGCCTAAAGTATTCATTAATGATTTTTTAGAACTTATATATTATTTTAAAAATATAAATTTTTTAACTTTGGAAAGTACTAATTTTTCCTTAAATGACGAAGAATTTTCTAAGATTAAAGAAATTTCAAATACTGTTGATTCTGAAGTGCTAATTTTATTCTGGCAATTTACAATTAAAACTCTTGAGGAGTTAGATATTGTTTCTAGTCAACATCTTTCTATAGAAATGTTTTTGATACGCTTGATGCATTTAAGTGGCTTAAAACAAAAAAGTGAAATTAATGTAGATCAAAACTTAACACAAAAAAAAACATCTCCAAAAGAAAATGATGATGTTGAAATTAGAGCATCTACTCAAACGCTAGATCAAATTAAAAATATAACTCAAGAAAAAAAAGCTAAACCTTTATTAAATGATGATGCCAAAGGCATTGAAAGACTTGAAATCAATTCATTTGAGAACTTATTGGAGGTATGCAATTTAAAAAAAGAAATAAAACTAAAATATGAGTTAGAAAAAAATGTTAATCTTGTTAGATTTGATAATTCCAGAATAGAAATATCGTTTAATGATAATTTAGATAAAGATTTTGTAAAAGATTTATCTACTAAATTATTTGAATGGACAAATAAACGATGGATTATAACTTTTAGTAAATCTAAAGGTCAAATGTCTGTAAAAGAAAAAGAAAAAAATTTAAAAAAAGAGTTAATCGACAAAGCTAAACAATCTGATTTATATAAAAAGGTCATTGAAAAATTTCCTGATGCTGAATTAGTTGATGTAAAATTTAACAATAAAGAGGAAGAAAATGACTGATTTTTCAAAGATATTAGATAAGGCAAAAGAACTTGAGGCAAAGATGAAAGAAAGCCAAGAAAAAATTAAAAACATCAGAGTAGAAGGAGTTTCAGGATCTAACTCTGTTAAGGTCACTCTTGATGGCGAGGGAGAAATGCAAAAATTGGAACTTTCAAATGAAGTTTTAAAAGAAGAAAAATCAATTATAGAAGATTTAATCGTAGCCGCTCATAATAATGCTAAATCTCAAATTAAAGTTAAAACAACTGAGGAAATCTCAAAGGCTGCAGGGGGATTCGGAATACCTGGCTTTAAATGGCCATTATAATAAATGCTTAATATAAACGAGATTGATGATTTAATTAAACTCATATCAAAACTTCCGGGTTTAGGACCAAAGTCTGCCAAAAGAATTGTTTTAAAATTAATTAATAATAGAGATGAATTAGTTAAGCCAATGGCTAACACTTTAGCACAAGTTTATAAGAATGTTACAAGATGTAGCTCGTGTGGATCTTTAAAATCTAATTCTACCGGATGTAGTAACTGCGAAAACACAAAAGAAAAACATTCAAAAATTTGTGTTGTTGAAGATATTGCTGATCAATGGTCAATTGAAAGTTCTAATATATTTAAAGGTTACTTCCACATCCTTGGTGGCACTATTTCTTCTGTAGGTCAAAGAAAAGAAGATCTATTAATAAATTCATTAGTAGAGAGAGTAAATAGAGACAATATAGAAGAAGTTATACTAGCAACAAGTGCAACTGTAGAGGGACAAACAACTGCATATTATATTCAAGATAGTTTAAAAAATACTAAAGCAAAAGTTACAAAGCTTGCCCAAGGTTTACCTGTTGGTGGTGAAATTGAAAGTCTGGATGATGGTACTTTGTTTTCTGCCTTTAAAAATAGGTCAGATTTAAGTTCTAATTCTGATTAGATTTTTGCAACAATCTATTAAGGTGTAATAATGGCTCTGTATATCCAGAGGGCTGCTCTTTACCCTTAAAAATTAAATCACACGCAGTTTTAAATGCCAAAGAATTATCAAAATCATCACTCATTCGTCGATACTTTGGATCATCTTTATTCTGTTCATCAACGATTTTAGCCATATCTTTCATAATACCTATCACTTGAATTTTTGTTGTAATTCCATGATGGATCCAATTAGCAATGTGTTGTGATGAAATCCTTAATGTGGCCCTATCTTCCATAAGTCCAACATTATTTATATCTGGAACTTTAGAACAGCCAACTCCTTGATCAATCCATCTAACTACGTACCCAAGAAGAGTTTGAGCAGAGTTAGAAATTTCTGAGTTAATTTCATCTACAGACCAATTTGGTCTATCAGCTACTGGGATAGTTAAAAGATCATCTAATTTTGCTGCTGTTCTTTTTAAAATAGTTTTTTGTTGGTCAAAAATATTTATCTCATGATAGTGGAGTGCATGTAATGCAGCTGCAGTTGGTGATGGAACCCATGCGCAATTTGCTCCAGCCTTCAAATGCCCAATTTTTTGATCCATCATATCTTTCATTTTGTCTGGCATTGCCCACATACCTTTACCAATTTGTGCAACACCTGAAAAACCACACTGAAGACCTATATCAACATTATTGTTTTCATATGCTGAAATCCATTTTGAAGATTTCATATCTCCTTTTTTAATCATTGGGCCAGCTTCCATGGAGGTATGCATTTCATCTCCTGTTCTATCTAAGAAACCAGTATTAATAAAAAATACTCGATTTTTAAGGGTTCTAATACACTCTTTGAGATTTGCTGATGTTCTTCTTTCTTCATCCATAATTCCAATTTTACAAGTGTATTGCTCTAAGCCTAATAGGTTCTCTACTTCTGAAAAAATTTTATCTGTAAATGCAGTTTCTTCTGGGCCATGCATTTTTGGTTTAACAATATAAATTGATCCAGTTCGAGAATTTCCTTTATGATTTAAATCATGAAGTCCTGCTGTAGTTGTAATAAAAGCATCCATAATACCTTCGGGAATTTCACTGCCATCATTTAATAGGATAGCAGAATTAGTCATAAGGTGACCAACATTTCTTACTAAGAGCAAACTTCTCCCATGTAATTTTAATCCAATACCATCTTTTGAAATATAGCTCCTATCAGGATTTAATTTTCTCTCTAAAGTTTTGCCATTTTTTTCGAATTCATTTTTAAGATCACCCCTCATAAGTCCTAGCCAATTTCTATAACAAAGAACTTTATCTTCAGCATCAACTGCAGCAACACTATCCTCATTATCACAAATTGTGGAAACAGCAGATTCGATTATAATGTCACTTATTCGCGCTGTATCCTGCTGAGCACTAAATGCTTTTGGATCTTTTAAAATTTCAATATGAAGATTATTATTTTTTAATATTATTGCAGAGGGATCGTTTATATCTCCTCTGTGACCAACAAATTTTTCATTATCTTTAAGTTGAAATTTTTGATCATTTTTAAAAATATTTAATAAACCATTATTTACAGTAAATTTTGTAATTTCTTTCCAACTTAAATTTTCTAGTGGAAAAAACTTATCTAGAAATTCTCTACCATATTTAATAACCATTTCTCCTCTCAGGGGATCATATCTTTCTGAAACGCTATCTTCAGACTGTTCTATTGCATCAGTTCCATATAGGCTATCGTATAAACTCATCCATCTAGCATTGGCTGCATTAAGAGCATATCTAGCATTCATGATTGGTACAACTAATTGAGGTCCAGCTATTTTTGAAATTTCATCATCAACATTTTTTGTTTCAATCTTAAAATCAACCCCAACTTTTTTAAGGTATCCTATTTCGTGTAAAAAGTTTTTGTATTCTTCTAAATTAATTTGGTTGCCTTTATTTTTAATGTGCCATTCGTCAATTTGTCTTTGGATAATGTCTCTTTTTTTTAATAGATCTTTATTTATTGGTGCTAATTCGTGGACTGCTTTATCAAAGCCTTTCCAGAAATATTCTTTTGCAATCTTTGTATTTTTTAAGAGATCATCATTAATAAAATTAAATAATATTTCTGAAACTTTGAGATTATTAATACTTATATATTTTTCTTTCATACAATTTTTGTATCCCTATATAAATTTTGTTCAAGATCAGTTTCTCTCTGAGCGTTATATGAATACCTAAGAGTTTATCAATTAATTAATTTTTAACTCCCAAACTAGGAATAATTATAATCAACTGCAAAAAAACATACCTTTTAATGTTATTATGTCAAATAATTATTAATTTTCTAAACATTTTGTTGCCTTTTTTATAAAATATTTGAATATCATTATTAAAATGAAAAATTATCTAAACTTTGAATCTGAAATAAAAAATCTTGAAAATGAAATCGATAAATTAAAAGATCCCTATAATCAAGAAGGATTGGCTCAAGTAGACACTCAAAAAATTTCTAAAACTCAAGAAGAATTAGATGAAAAATTAAAAGTGATTTATTCAAATCTTGATCCTTGGCAAACAACAATGGTTGCCAGACATGAGGACAGACCAAAATCGAAATTTTTTATTGATAATTTATTTGATAATTTTATTCCCCTTTCGGGAGATAGATTTTATGGCGAAGATAAATCGGTATTAACCGGTTTTGCAAAATTTCATGGTCAGTCGGTTTTGGTAATAGGCCAAGAAAAAGGAGATAATTTAGAAAGTAGAATAGAGAGAAATTTTGGAATGATGAGACCAGAAGGATATAGAAAAACTATTCGATTAATGCAGTTAGCTAATAAATTTAATATTCCAATAATATCTTTCATAGACACCCCAGGCGCATATCCAGGTGTTGGTGCGGAGGAAAGAGGTCAAGCAGAGGCAATAGCTAAATCAATTGAATGCTGTATGGAATTGAAAGTACCGACATTAGCTATAGTAATTGGAGAAGGTGGTTCTGGTGGAGCTATAGCTTTAGCATCTTCAAATAAAGTAATAATGTTGGAAAATGCAATTTACTCAGTAATTTCTCCTGAAGGATGCGCGACAATATTATGGAGAGATCCAAAAAAAATGCTTGATGCAGCAAAAGCAATGAAATTATCTGCTAAAGATTTGTTAGAGCTAAAAGTAATAGATGAAATTATTAAAGAGCCCTTAGGTGGGGCTCATAGAGACAAAGATTTAATGCTAGAGAATGTAAGAGATTCAATTGAAAAAAATTTAAATTTTTTTAAAGAAATGACTTCAGAAGAAATTTTTAGTCATCGAAAAAATAAGTTTTTGAAGATTGGAAGAAATAAAGGATTTATCAATAATCCTGAGGATCTAAGTGCATTAACTCCTAAAAATAAAAAATTTATTAGTATATTTAAATCAAAAAAATTTTTGATTTATTCGGGAATTGCTTTTTCAATAATATTATTGAGCCTAGTTGCTTTTTTATAAAGCTCCACAACAATTTTTAAATTTTTTTCCTGTTGCTTCACATCTATCATTTCTTGAAATCTTTTCATCTTTTTTAGCAATTAATAGACATTTAGGATTGTCAGATATACTTTTTTGGTTATTAGAAGATTGTAAAGAATTTTTTTGCTCTACAACTTTTAGATTCATTAAAATAGTTACATAATCTAGTTTAAGTTTTTCAAGTAAATTTTTAAATAGTTCAAAAGCTTCTTTTTTATATTCAATTAAAGGATCTCTTTGTCCATAAGATCTAAGACCAATCACTTGTCTTAATTGTTCGAGATATTGAATATGGGATTTCCAATTTAAATCTATTGATTGTAAAAATATTCTTTTTTCAATCTCTTTTGCATACTTTTCTCCTAAAATTTTAATTCTTTCATCTCTAGACTCCTTAAATTTTCCAATTATTTTTTCTTTTAAACTTATTTCCGAGGTCTCAATCAATTCTTGAAATTCTTTGTTATCAAAACTTTTACCAATTATTGCCTTTAGCTTGTTATCAAAATCAGTATTTTTTGGACTAGATTTTTTTTCTCTTTTTAAATAAATAATATTTTCAATAATCTCTTTTAGAAATTCGTCAGAGTAATCAAAAATAGTTTCACTATTCAAAGCGTTATTTCTTTGAGAAAATATGACGTGTCTTTGATCATTCAAGACGTTATCAAATTTTATTAAAGTTTTTCTAATATCAAAGTTTCTTGCCTCAACTTTTTGTTGTGCTCTTTCTAATGCTTTGTTAATCCAAGGATGGTCAATACTTTCACCATCTTTAAGTCCTAGTTTTTGTAGAATATTATTCATGGACTCTGAACCAAAAATTCTCATTAAGTCATCTTCAAGACTTACATAAAAAATTGAACTTCCTTCATCTCCTTGTCTTCCAGATCTTCCTCTCGCTTGATTATCAACTCTTCTAGATTCCATTCGTTCTGTGCCGATTACAAACAAACCTCCTAGAGATTTTACCTTTTCTTTGTTTAATTTTAGCTGATCTTCAGGTATTGAACCTTTTTTCCCACCAAGCTGAATATCAACACCTCTACCAGATATACTTGTCGTAATTATTACAGAATTTTCCTTACCTGCATTTGCAATAATTTCTGCTTCATTTTCGTGATTTTTTGCATTTAAAACTACATGTTCCACTTTTTCCCTTTTTAGCAAATCTGAATAAATTTCAGATTTATTTACACTCGAGGTAAAGACTAAAATTGGTTGACCATTTTTATGGCATTCAGATATTTTTTTAATAATTGCATCATTTTTTTCTTTTTCTGTTCTAAAGATTTGATCATTAAAATCTTTTCTGATCATAGATTTATTTGTCGGAATAACTAAAACTGGTAAATTATATATTTCATAAAATTCCTCAGCTTCAGTGGCTGCAGTACCTGTACATCCTGATAATTTTTTATATAATTTAAAATAATTTTGATAAGTGATAGAAGCCAATGTTTGGTTCTCTACTTGAATATCTAATTTTTCTTTAGCTTCTAAAGCTTGATGAAGTCCGTCACCAAATCTTCTTCCTTCAAGAATTCTACCCGTTAATTCATCTATGATCTTTAAACTACCATCTTTTACAAGGTAGTCTCTACCACTTACAAACAAATGGTTTGCTTTTAAAGCTTGATTAACATGATGAACTAGATGTAAATTTTCAGGGTCATAAAAATTGTTATTTTTAAGAACACCTGCATTCCCAAAAATTTTTTCAACATTATTAATACCATCATTAGTTAGGAGAATACTTTTCTCTTTTTCATCAATTTCGTAATCTTTTTTATCAAGTTGTCTTACTAATTTGTCGATTGCTAGATATTGATAAGTTTTATCTTCTGCGGCTCCAGAGATTATCAAAGGTGTTCTAGCCTCATCAATTAAACATGAGTCGATTTCATCAACAATAGAAAAAAAATGATCCCTTTGTACTTTTTCTTCATTTGAGTACTTCATGTTATCTCTTAAATAATCAAAGCCTAATTCACTATTAGTTGCATAAGTAATATCGCAGTTATAATTTAATTTTCTTTCCTGATCATTTTGGAAGTTATTTATAAAACCTGATGACAATCCTAAAAATCTATAAATTTCTCCCATTTCCATAGAGTCTCTTTTTGCAAGATAATCATTAACCGTTACTACATGAACTCCATTTTCATTAAGCGCATTTAAGTAAGCAGCTAAAGCAATGGTTAGTGTTTTTCCTTCACCGGTTCTCATCTCTGCAATTTTACCCTCATGCAGTGCCACCCCCCCTATTAACTGAACATCATAGTGTCTTTCATTTCTGGTTCTTTTTGATGCTTCTCTAACTAAGGCAAAAGCCTCCGGTAGAAGATCGTCTAACTTTTTACCTGACTTTAATTTTTGTTTAAGTTCTAGAGTTTTTTTAGGGAAATCTTCATTACTTAAAGGCCTAATTTGATCTTCAAGAGAGTTAATGTTTGATACAATTTTTTCAATTCTGTCTAACTCTTTTTCATTATTAGATTTAATAAATTTTGAGAGAAAGTTTAAAGGATTGAACATTAGTTTTTTTGATTTATTATTTACTTATAACCTTTAATATAAGTATCAATTAAAATTTTTAAACACCATGGGAATTAATTTAACTAATTTTTTATCATCCAAATCAAACAATACTAAAATGATTGATTTTCAGGATTTAGACCATATTGATGGTATCTCCATATCTACAGTTAGTGCCAATTTATATAAAAATAATCGTGATGATTTAGTAATGTTTTATTTTAGAGACGGAGCTAATTATGCATCTGTTTACACTCAATCAAAAATCATCTCAGAGAATATAAAGTGGAATTTAAATCAAAAAAGTAAAAAAATTTATTCACTAATTATAAACACTAGAAATGCAAATGCATTTACAGGAAATGATGGTTATCAAAGTTTAAAAAATATTGCAAAGTTGGTTTCTGAACAATTAACAGAAAAACAAAAAAGTGACGACGATAAACCAAAAGTAATTAGTAGTAGAGAGGTAATTTTTGGCTGCACGGGCACAATTGGTGAAAAATTCCCAGAAGAGAAAATTTTAAATCAAGTTCCAAATTTAGTTAAAAAAATTAGTTATACCCAAAACAAATATATTTGGATGAAAGCTGCACTTGGAATTATGACCACAGATACAAAGCCAAAATTAGCAATGGAAGAATGTAAAATTGGAAATAAAAATGTTAAAATCTATGGAATAGCCAAAGGTTCAGGTATGATACACCCAAACATGGCAACTACTTTGGGCTATGTATTTACTGACGCAAATCTTTCGAACGATGTTTTAAAAAATCTATTAAAAAAAAACATCTCAAATACCTTTAATGCAATTAGTTGTGATGGGGATACTAGCACAAATGATATGGTGTCAATTTTTTCAACAGGTGCTGTAAAAAACTCTACAATAAAAAGTATTAATGATAAAAATATTAAAAGTTTTGATTTGGCTTTAAATAAAGTATTATTAAATTTAGCTAAAAGAGTTGTTGCTGATGGAGAAGGTGCTTCAAAATTTATAACTATAAGAGTAAAAAATTGTAGCACAGAGAAAGATGCAAAAAAACTTGCTTTTTCAATCGCAAACTCTCCTTTAGTAAAAACTGCAATTGCAGGACAAGATCCAAATTGGGGAAGAATTGCAATGGCCATAGGTAAAAGTGGACCTAAACTTAACTTAAATAAACTTGGTATAGAAATTGGAAATGTAAAAATAGTTCAAAATGGAAAATTAAATTCAAAATACTCCGAAAGTGATGCCTCAAATTATATGAAAAGTGACTCTATAGAATTAAATATTAATATTGGAACTGGAACGAAAGAATTTACAGCATATACAATGGATTTAACAAAAAAATACATTGAAATTAATGGTGATTACAGAAGTTAAGAGCATTGAAATTATACAAATTATTATTATTTATAAAATATGATAAAGTATAAATTAGTTTGCAAAGATTGTGAGATAACTTTTGATAGCTGGTTTGCTTCATCACAGGAGTATGAAAAGCTAAAGAAAAAAAAATTTTTAAATTGCCATAACTGTAGCTCATTAAATGTAGAAAAAAGTTTAATGGCACCAACTTTAATCAGCACAAAAAATACATCTCAATCATCAGGTAATGAATTGGAGAAAATTAGCAAAATTAAGAAAACTCTCAAAGAGTATCAAAATTTTATAAAGAAAAATTTTAAATATGTTGGAGAAAATTTTGCATTTGAAGCAAGATCAATTCATTATAATTCAAAAAAAAAAAATCCAGGCATTTATGGAACTGCCTCAAAACAAGAACTTAAAGAATTAAGTGAAGAAGGCATTGATACTCATATGATACCTTGGATAGAAGATAAAAATAATTAATCTTTATTAAATAAAGCAATATAATTTACTGATTTATCTCTACTAAGTGTCCACTGATCATTAATTAGATTATATTTCATTCCATCTAATTTTTTTATACTTAGATTATTTTTTTTAGATATTGCAATTAAATCATCAGGATTAACAAATTTTTCCCAGTCATGAGTACCAATTGGAAGCCATCTCATGACATATTCTGCTCCAATAATTCCAAAAACATAAGATTTGAGGGTTTTGTTAAGAGTAGCTACAAACATGAGGCCATTTTTTTTTAATAATTTTGAACATGCTTTAATGAAAAAATTTATATCTTCTACATGCTCAATTATCTCCATATTTAAAATAACATCAAATTTCTTATTAGTTTTTAATTTTTCTGGAGAAGTAGATTTGTAATCAATTTTTAAATTATTTTTATTAGCATGCATTTTTGCGATTTTAATATTTTTTTCTGAAGCATCAATCCCAACTACATGAGCACCCAATCTACTCATTGGTTCAGATAACAGTCCACCACCACATCCGATATCTAAAATATTAATTTTATTTAGAGGCTTGTTTTTATCTTTTAAATTGAAATGATTAATTATGTTATCTTTAATATAACGAATTCTAATAGGATTAAATTTGTGAAGAGGTTTAAATTTTCCATTTGGATCCCACCATTCTTCAGCCATTTTTGAAAACTTTTCTATTTCTTTTTTATTTACACTTGTCATATAAGATATTTTGTTGACATAACAATTAAGATGTATTTTATCAATCATTAATTAAATTTAGTCATTTACAACACATGAAAACTATAGTTCTAAAATTTGGTGGCACCTCGGTAGGTAGTATAGAGAGAATTAAAAAAGCAATTAAAATTATATCTTCACATAAAAAAGGTGGAAATAATGTTGCTGTAATTTCCTCGGCTATGAGTGGTGTAACTAATGATTTAGTAAAAAAATCAAAATTGATTAGTAATAATTTTGATAAAGCAGAATATGACTCTTTACTAGCAACAGGAGAGCAAGCGTCTTGTGCGTTAATTGCTGGTGGACTAAATGATATAGGCTTAAAATCAAGATCATGGTTGTCATGGCAAATTCCAATTTTGACTTCTGGCCCTCATTCAGGGGCTAGGATTGAAAATATTGAAAGTAAAATTCTAATAAATTATATGAAATTAGGTGGTATTCCAATTATTACCGGTTTTCAGGGGATAAATTCAAGTTCCAGAATTACAACACTTGGCAGAGGAGGATCTGATGCTTCAGCAATTATGCTTGCTAAATTTTTAAAAGCTGACGAATGTATAATTTATACAGATGTTGATGGTATATACACAACAGATCCAAGATTACACAAAAAAGCAAAAAAAATTAAAAAAATATTTTATGATGAAATGTTAGAAATGGCCTCTTTAGGTTCAAAAGTTATGCAACCTACTTCAGTTCAAGATGCCAAATTAAATAATATTAATATTCAAGTAAAATCATCTTTTATAAAAAAGCCAGGCACATTAATAACTGGTTCTAAAAAAGAATTTAGTAATCAAATTATAACTGGTATTTCCTCAACCAAAAATGATGCAAAAATAACAATTGTAGGTGTAAAAGATAAGCCAGGTATTGCAGCATCAATTTTTAAACCATTATCAGAAAATCTTATAAATGTAGATATGGTTGTACAAAATATATCTTTGAATGGTAAAGAAACAGATATAACTTTTACTATAAAGTCTGAAGATTTAAAAAAGACAGAGAAGTTAATAAAACAAAATAAAAAAATTTCTTATAGAGAATTATCTTTTGATAAAAATGTTTCAAAAGTTTCTATAATAGGTGTTGGAATGATTACAACACCTGGAATTACTTATAGAATGTTTCAAGCTTTAGCATCCAAAAAAATTAATATAATGGTAATCTCAACTTCTGAAATCAAAATATCAGTGTTAATTTCTGATAAAAATATTAAAAAAGCTATTGCCGTTCTTCACAAAGAATTCAAACTAGATTAAAAATGAGCCTGAGACCATTTCGAGAAATTAATAGAAGAAAAACTAAAACCATTAATGTTGGTGATGTTAAAGTTGGAGGAGAAAATCCAATTTCAGTACAATCAATGACTAATACTCTTACAACAGATATTAAAGCTACAATTGAACAAATAAATGATATTCATAATGAAGGTGCTGACATAGTTAGAGTATCTTGCCCAGACGAGGAGTCTTCGAAGGCTTTAAAAGAAATAACTAAAAATGTTCAAATACCTGTAATTGCAGATATTCATTTTCATTATAAACGAGCTATAGAAGCAGCAGAAAATGGTGCAAGATGTTTAAGAATTAATCCTGGGAATATAGGGGATATAAATAAAGTACATGACGTACTTAAAGCAGCTAAAGATAATAATTGCTCTATAAGGATTGGGGTAAATGCAGGCTCTCTAGAAAAAGATATTTTAGAAAAGCATAAAGAGCCTTGCCCAGAGGCCCTAGTTGAAAGTGCTTTAAGAAATATTAAAATTTTAGAAGACCAAGATTTTTTTAATTTTAAAATAAGTGTAAAATCTTCAGATGTTTTTCTTTCAATTGCTGCTTATCGTCAACTTTCAAAGTTAACTGACTACCCTCTACATTTAGGTATTACAGAAGCTGGCAGTTTTGTCTCTGGAAGTGTTAAGTCATCTATTGGGCTTGGAACCCTTTTGCTAGATGGAATCGGAGATACGATAAGAGTTTCTTTATCAGATGATCCAGTTAAAGAAGTAAAAATTGGAAATGAAATTTTAAAATCATTAAATTTAAGAAATAGAGGGGTTAAAATAATTTCTTGTCCTTCTTGTGCAAGACAAGCATTTCAAGTTATTGACACTGTTAAAATTTTAGAAGAAAAATTATCACATATTACAACTCCTATAACTCTTTCTATTATAGGCTGTGTTGTAAATGGACCTGGTGAGGCTGCATTGACAGATATTGGCATCACAGGTGGAGGCAAGGGTAATAATATGCTTTATTTATCTGGCGTTCAGAGTGAAAAAGTTTTAACAGATGATATAATTAAAAAAGTAGTTGAAGAAGTTGAAAAAAAAGCTCAAGAGCTGTCAAAAAATTAAAAATGATTCCCATAAAAACTGTTGAAGATTTAATTGTTAAACACTCTAAATTAGAAAAAGATTTATCCTCAGGTGATATTGATAAAAAATTATTTGCTGAAAAATCAAAAGAGTATTCAGATTTAAACGAAATAATTGAAAATGCAAAAAAATATGTTTCATACGAACATGAGAAAGTTGAGTTAAGCAAAATTTTAGAGGACACTAACTCAGATGAGGAACTTAAAAAAATGGCAGAGGTAGAATTAGAAGAATTAAAATCTCAGAATGATGTTAATGAAAAAAAATTAAAATTATTTTTACTTCCCAAAGATGAGGCTGATAAAAAAAATGCTATTATTGAAATTAGAGCTGGAACGGGTGGTCTAGAGGCAAGTTTATTTGCAGCAGATTTATTTAAGATGTATGAAAAAATTAGTCATAAAAAAAAATGGACTTTAGAGTTAATATCAATTTCCAAAAGTGATGCTGGTGGATTGAAAGAGGTAATTGCTTCGATTAGTGGAACCAATATTTATTCAACACTTAAATATGAAAGTGGTGTTCATAGAGTTCAAAGAGTTCCAGATACCGAAACACAGGGAAGAGTTCATACATCAGCTGCTACGGTAGCAGTTTTGCCAGAAGCAGAAGAAGTGGATGTAAAAATAAACGATTCAGACCTTAGAATTGATGTATTCAGAGCAGGGGGTCCTGGAGGTCAATCTGTCAATACAACCGACAGTGCTGTAAGAATTACCCATATACCAACAGGCTTATCAGTTTCTCAACAGGATGAAAAATCTCAGCATAAAAATAAAGCAAAAGGAATGAAAATTTTAAGAGCAAGGTTATATGAACTTGAGCGTTCAAGAATTGATCAAGAAAGGTCACAAGATAGAAAAACAAAAATTGGTACTGGAGACCGATCTGAAAGAATTAGAACTTATAATTTTCCACAAGGCAGGGTAACTGATCATAGAATTAATTTAACTTTACATAAATTAGAAGAATTTCTTGAGGGCGAGGCATTTGATGAAATGATGGAAGCTCTGACTTTACAAGCTCAAGAAGAAAGTCTAGTTGGTTTACAATAATTATGAATATTGAAAATGCACTAAATATTGCAAACAATATTCTAAAAGATAATTGTAATAATTCTTATCAGCTAGATTCTGAGCTTCTCATGTCAAAAATTTTTGAAAAAGATAGAAAGTTTATAATTTTAAATTCAAATAAAAAATTAAGTGAAGAAAAGTTAGAACAATTTAATTGTTTAATAAACAAAAGATTAAAAGGTGAACCGATTGCATATCTTTTAAAAAAAAAAGATTTTTGGAAATATGAATTTTATGTAGATAAAGGAATCTTAATTCCAAGACCAGACTCAGAAGTTGTGGTTGATCAAATATTAAAATTAACTAACAATAAAGATAATTTAAGAATATTGGATATAGGAGTTGGTTCTGGCTGTTTATTGTTATCTGTACTTAAAGAAAGAAAAAAATTTCATGGGGTTGGTGTTGATATAAGTAAAAAATGTATTGATATCAGTAATATTAATGCCTCTAAATTAAAAATATCTAATAGAGTAAAGTTTTTTAAATCAGATGTTGACAATTTCAATTTTGGCAAATATGATTTAATTGTATCTAATCCTCCTTATATTAAAATGTTAGATTTTAATAATTTAAAAAAGGATGTGATTAATTTTGAGCCAAAATTAGCTCTTTACGGTGGATTAGACGGAACATCAGAAATCAGAAAAGTAATAAAAAAATCATCTGAACTGATTAAAAAAAATGGAAAATTTATTTTAGAGATAGCTTACGATCAAAAAAATAAAGTAATAAAATTATTAAGAGATAAGGGATTTTATATAAATAACGTTTTAAAGGATCTTGCTGATAATGACAGATGCATTGTATCCACAAAAGTTTAAACAGATAAATTATGGTAACATTTAGAAACAATAATAATATTAGAAGAAATAACTTCAGAAGACCTGACAGAAATTTTAAACCAAATGGTGATAGACCTAAGTTTAATTCAAATTTTTCAAATAATGAAAATTTTCAAAGAAATGTTCCGAGCAGAAATAATCATAATGCAGCAAAATTAATTGAAAAATATAACAATCTAGCTAGAGAAGCTTTATCAAGTGAGGATAAAATTTTATCTGAGAATTATTTTCAACATGCAGATCATTTTACTAGAATATTAAATGAGCAAGAAAGCTTCAGAAAAGCTAGGTATGCATCTAATAATACTGAAAACTCAGAAACTAAAGATTCAGAGGAGAAATCTGACAAAGATTTAGACACTGGAAATAAAAATAATAGTGATAATGAGAGCCCAAATTTACAATCAGAAGCTGAGGCAGTCTAATTTAATCCAATAATTTTTTCAGATTTTAAAACATCTAATTGTATTTTTTTAGTTTCAAAAATTTTTCTTTCCTCTCCTTTAAGAATTTTTCCTGAAGGTAATTTTAAAGTTTGGGAATTAACTTTTTTTCCATTAACAATCACTTCATAATGAAGATGAGGTCCTGTTGATTTTCCTGTAGAGCCTACATAACCAATAGTTTGACCCTGTTTAACTCTAACGCCACTTTTAATTCCTCTAGCAAATTTTGACATATGGGCATAAATCGTTTCATAAGTTGAGTTATGTCTTATTTGAACACAATTTCCTCCTCCTCCACACCATCCTGCTTTTTTTACAACGCCACTTCCTGAAGCCATAATTGGAGTTCCCATAGGTGCTGCAAAATCAGTTCCACGATGCATTTTATTAAAACCATCAATTGGATGTTTCCTCATGCCATATGAGGAAGATAATCTTGCACCGTTAATTGGTGTTTTCATTAAAGCTTTTTCAATACTTTTTCCATTTTTATCGTAGTGACCTTCACTACCTTCCTCATCAAAATAATATAAAGAATTATCTTCTCCACTTAAAATTAAATTTGCAAAAAGAATATTTCCTGTTTCAACAATTTTTTCATTTTCATCTAAAAATATTTCATACATTATTTGAAATCTATCTTCTTTTCTAATGTCTCTTTGAAAGTCAACTTGAAATCCATAAATTCTTGCAAATTCTATAATTGTATTTGCAGGGATATTTTGATCAGTTGCTGATTTATACAAGCTTTGTAAAATAATATTTTCTTTATAAAGTATTTTTTTATTTAATTTTAAAATTACCAATTCCTGATTAAATGAATTTGTACTAAAATCTTTTGTTAAATATACTTTTTCTGTATTAGAAATTTGAAAAGTAAAATCTTTAATTAAGTTATTTGATTTGTCTACAGTAAATTGAATTTTTTGATTGGTATTGAGTTTATTTAAATTAATTTTTTTTGATAATTCTTTTTTTATTTCTAAAATTTCTTTTTTATCAATTAAATATTCTTCTAAAATTTTATCAAAAGTTTCACCTGAAGCAATTTTGTGATTTATTTTTTTATATTTAGATTCTAAATTATCTAAAACGTGATTAATTGTTTTTTTAAAATAAATATTATTAAATAAATTATCATAATTTTCAGATACTAAATTTTTATTGTAATTATGGTATGTTGATGATGAAACTGTAATAGCAATTAATATAAATAAAGCTAAAATTGCTTTATTTTTAACCAGAATTTTTTTTAGATTTTTAAACATTAAAATTTGTTTGACTTGCAATTAATAGTTTAGCATAACCAGAAAATCAAAAAAAACCGCGTAAAATAATGTGTTTTTCAACATTTTTTTAATCTTAAATGCTTGATTTCCATTTATTTTAGCCTATAAGCATCAAACTTTCTCAGTAAATTATTGTGATTACAATAGATTAGTGAGTATTATTGAGCCTTTTTTGCTCAATTAGCTATTTAAAAAGTAAAAATTTAAGAAGAGAAGTGTGGACGGTTAAGGTTACCAAAATTTGTCGTACACACTTCAACATTATATAAATTTTATTCTTAGAATTTATATAGAAGCTAGTGTGCGCCGTTTTTAAACTTGAGAGTTTGATCATGGCTCAGAACGTACGCTGGCGGCACGCCTAACACATGCAAGTCGAACGAAGTAGCAATACTTAGTGGCAGACGGGTGAGTAACATGTGGGTATCTGCCCTTTGGCCTGGAATAACACGAGGAAACTTGTGCTAATACCGGATAAGTCTTTACGGAGAAAGCTTTATGCACCATTGGATGAGCCCGCACTTGATTAGTTAGTTGGTAGGGTAATGGCCTACCAAGACTGTGATCAATAGCTGATTTGAGAGGATGATCAGCCACATTGGGACTGAGACACGGCCCAAACTCCTACGGGAGGCAGCAGTGGGGAATCTTGCACAATGGAGGAAACTCTGATGCAGCGATGCCGCGTGAGTGAAGAAGGCCTTTGGGTTGTAAAGCTCTTTCGTCGGGGAAGAAAATGACTGTACCCGAATAAGAAGGTCCGGCTAACTTCGTGCCAGCAGCCGCGGTAATACGAAGGGACCTAGCGTAGTTCGGAATTACTGGGCTTAAAGAGTTCGTAGGTGGTTGAAAAAGTTGGTGGTGAAATCCCAGAGCTTAACTCTGGAACTGCCATCAAAACTTTTCAGCTAGAGTATGATAGAGGAAAGCAGAATTTCTAGTGTAGAGGTGAAATTCGTAGATATTAGAAAGAATACCGATTGCGAAGGCAGCTTTCTGGATCATTACTGACACTGAGGAACGAAAGCATGGGTAGCGAAGAGGATTAGATACCCTCGTAGTCCATGCCGTAAACGATGTGTGTTAGACGTTGGAAATTTATTTTCAGTGTCGCAGCGAAAGCGATAAACACACCGCCTGGGGAGTACGACCGCAAGGTTAAAACTCAAATGAATTGACGGGGACCCGCACAAGTAGTGGAGCATGTGGTTTAATTCGAAGATACGCGCAGAACCTTACCAACACTTGACATGTTCGTCGCGACTCTAAGAGATTAGAGTTTTCGGTTCGGCCGGACGAAACACAGGTGCTGCATGGCTGTCGTCAGCTCGTGTCGTGAGATGTTGGGTTAAGTCCCGCAACGAGCGCAACCCTCACTTTTAGTTGCCATCATTAAGTTGGGCACTCTGAAAGAACTGCCAGTGATAAGCTGGAGGAAGGTGGGGATGACGTCAAGTCCTCATGGCCCTTACGTGTTGGGCTACACACGTGCTACAATGGTATCTACAACAGGAAGCAAGACTGCGAAGTTAAGCAAATCCCTAAAAGATACCTCAGTTCGGATTGCACTCTGCAACTCGAGTGCATGAAGCTGGAATTACTAGTAATCGTGGATCAGCGTGCCACGGTGAATGCGTTCCCGGGTCTTGTACACACCGCCCGTCACACCATGGGAGTTGGTTCTACCTTAAGGCAAGGTTTCAAACCCTTGACCACGGTATAGTCAGCGACTGGGGTGAAGTCGTAACAAGGTAGCCGTAGGGGAACCTGCGGCTGGATTACCTCCTTTCTAAGGATGAATGAAAGTAAAATTTCATTCTAAATAATATACATCGGTAATGTTGACCGTCCTCATTTCTCTTCTTAAAGTAGTGTTTCTCTTGCATGGGGGCCGGTAGCTCAGTTGGTTAGAGCACACCCTTGATAAGGGTGGGGTCGAAAGTTCGAGTCTTTCTCGGCCCACCAATTAAAGATTGAGGGGGATTAGCTCAGCTGGGAGAGCGCCTGATTTGCATTCAGGAGGTCAGCGGTTCGATCCCGCTATCCTCCACCAAAAACACTTAGTTATATAAACTGTAAATAAAAATAATAATTAATATCAATATCTATATCCGAACATTAGTAATGTTATTAGCTAATGTTCAAAATAAAAATTTGATCACAACATAGATAATTTTTCTTTTAAAAAAGAATTTTTTTCTGTGCATAAATCAAGCGTTTAAGGGCGTGTGGCGGATGCCTTGGCACTGAAAGCCGATGAAGGACGTGATATACTGCGATAAGTTTCGGGGAGCTGTATGTAAGTTTTGATCCGAAAATTTCCGAATGGGGAAACCCACCACTTTATGTGGTACTTTAAACTGAATACATAGGTTTAAAGAGACAACCTGGAGAACTGAAACATCTAAGTAACCAGAGGAAAAGAAATCAATTGAGATTCCGTTAGTAGTGGCGAGCGAACGCGGACTAGGCCAGTAGTTTTGTTTAAAAAATTTGAATAGTTTGGAAAAGCTAACCATAGAGGGTGATAGTCCCGTATGAGTAATGTTAAACAAAATTCTTGAGTAGGGCGGGACACGAGAAATCCTGTTTGAATATAGGGGGACCACCCTCTAAGCCTAAATACTCTTCAGTGACCGATAGTGAACTAGTACCGTGAGGGAAAGGTGAAAAGAACCCCTATTAGGGGAGTGAAATAGAACCTGAAACCGCATGCCTACAATCAGTCGAAGCTCTTTTTAGAGTGACGGCGTACCTTTTGTATAATGGGTCAGTGACTTAATTTATTAAGCAAGCTTAAGCCATCTAGGTGTAGGCGCAGCGAAAGCAAGTCTTAATAGGGCGATTAGTTTAATGAATTAGACCCGAAAACGAATGAGCTTACCATGAGCAGGTTGAAAGCAAGGTAACACTTGCCGGAGGACCGAACCAGTTGACGTTGAAAAGTCTTTGGATGACTTGTGGTAAGGGGTGAAAGGCCAACCAAATTCGTAGATAGCTGGTTTTCCGCGAAAACTATTTAGGTAGTGCGTTGAATAAATAGATGTTTAGAGGTAGAGCACTAAATGGGCTAGGGGGAAGAGATTCTTACCAAACCTAATAAAACTCCGAATGCTAGACATTGTTCTTCAACAGACAGACTGTGGGTGCTAAGGTCCATGGTCGAGAGGGAAAGAGCCCAGACCACCAGATAAGGTCCCAAAATTATGATTAAGTGTGAAAGGATGTGGAAATTCCTTAACAGCCGGGAGGTTGGCTTAGAAGCAGCCATCCTTTAAAGATAGCGTAACAGCTCACCGGTCTAATAGAGTTTCTGCGCCGAAGATGTAACGGGGCTAAAATCATATACCGAATCTGTGGGTTTATAAAACTTTCGAGTTTTATAAGCGGTAGCGGAACGTTCTGTAAGCCTGTGAAGGAGTACCCGTGAGGGACTCTGGAGGTATCAGAAGTGCGAATGCTGACATAAGTAACGATAAAAGAAGTGAAAAACTTCTTCGCCGAAAATCCAAGGGTTTCTGCGCAAGGTTAATCCGCGCAGAGTTAGTCGGCACCTAAGGCGAGGGCGAAAGCCGTAGTCGATGGAAATAAGGTTAATATTCCTTAACCAGATGGTAGTGACGGATCTTGTAAGTTGTGAGTTCTTAATGGATTGAACTTGCCGCGAAAAGGTTCCAAGAAATAGCTCCATCATTAGACCGTACCCTAAACCGACACAGGTGGATTAATAGAGTATATTTAGGCGCTTGAGAGAATGATGTTGAAGGAACTCGGCAAAATGCTTCCGTAACTTCGGGATAAGGAAGACCCTCCTGTAGGCAACTATGGAAGGGTGGCACAAGCCAGGGAGAAGCGACTGTTTATCAAAAACACAGGGCTCTGCTAACACGTAAGTGGATGTATAGGGTCTGACGCCTGCCCGGTGCTGGAAGGTTAATGCGGTTGGTGCAAGCTAACTTCTGAAGCCCCAGTAAACGGCGGCCGTAACTATAACGGTCCTAAGGTAGCGAAATTCCTTGTCGGGTAAGTTCCGACCTGCATGAATGGCGTAACGATTTCTCCGCTGTCTCCAACATCAACTCAGTGAAATTGAATTCTCCGTGAAGATGCGGAGTTCGCGTAGTTAGACGGAAAGACCCCGTGCACCTTTACTGCAACTTTACATTGGTGTTAGGAAAAACATATTTAGCATAGGAGGGAGACATTGAAGCAAAGGCGTCAGCTTTTGTGGAGTCACCAGTGAAATACCTCTTTTGTTTTTCTTGATATCTAACTGATTGCCGTCATCCGGCATCAAGACATTGTATGGTGGGTAGTTTGACTGGGGCGGTCGCCTCCCAAATAGTAACGGAGGCGTGCGAAGGTAGGCTCAGAACGGTCAGAAATCGTTCGTAGAGTGCAATGGCATAAGCCTGCCTGACTGTGAGACTGACAAGTCGAGCAGAGACGAAAGTCGGTCATAGTGATCCGGTGGTTCTGAGTGGAAGGGCCATCGCTCAACGGATAAAAGGTACGCCGGGGATAACAGGCTGATACTGCCCAAGAGCTCATATCGACGGCAGTGTTTGGCACCTCGATGTCGGCTCATCACATCCTGGGGCTGGAGCAGGTCCCAAGGGTTTGGCTGTTCGCCAATTAAAGTGGTACGTGAGCTGGGTTCAGAACGTCGTGAGACAGTTCGGTCCCTATCTGCTATGCGTGTAGAAGAATTGAGAGGAGTTGACCCTAGTACGAGAGGACCGGGTTGAACATACCACTGGTGGACCGGTTGTAGCGCCAGCTGCAGTGCCGGGTAGCTAAGTATGGACGAGATAACTGCTGAAAGCATCTAAGCGGGAAACTCACCTCAAAACTAGTTCTTCCTATAGAGCCGTGGTAGACCACCACGTTGATAGGCTGGATGTGGAAGCGCAGTAATGCGTGTAGCTGACCAGTACTAATAGCTCAATTGGCTTGATTTATGCACTGAAAAAAATTT
>CBDDYU010000003.1:0-151229 GCA_965235655.1 Candidatus Pelagibacterales bacterium
AATCGAAATCCAAAAGTAATGATCCAATCTCCTACCTTAGATAAATTATTTAACAATTTTGATAAAATTGAAACTTCAATTGAACTTACAGAGACTGGCATTGCTGTAATTCAAACATCAGAGGATCCAAAAGTTGTTAATTTGTTACAAACTCATGCATCAGAAATTAATGATATGGTTGAAAAAGGTATGAGAGCAATTCACGAACGAATGATGTCTTCTAAAAAGATCTAATTAAAATATTCTTTTATATTTTTTTCTAAAGTTTTACTGATAATTAAAGTTCCTTCTTTATTTGGATGCATACCATCACTTAAATTATATTCGGGCTTTAAGGCAACACCCTCTAATAAAAATGGAATAAGTGGGATGTTAAATTCTTTAGATATAGTTGGATAAATCTCATCAAAGTTTTTTTTATATTCTGCACCATGTGAATTAGGTGCAATCATACCAGCTAACATCACTTTGATATTTTTGGTTTGAGCAATATTGATAATTCCTTCTAAATTTTTTTTAGTCTCTTCAGGACTTAATTCCTCTCAACATATCATTGGCACCTAAACTTAAAATTATAAGATCAATATTAGGTTCTGATAAAGTCCATTCAGCTCTATTCAATCCTCCAGAAGAAGTGCTGCCAGATACACTGCCATTAATAACTGTAACATTTAAACCTTTTGACTTTAAATTTTGCTCTAAGACCACTGAAAGATGATGTTCATTAGGTAAACCGTAACCAGCCATCAAACTATCCCCAAATAAAACAACTTTTTCAATTGCAAATGCTTTTATGCTCAGTAGACAGATAGCAATTATTTTAATAATAAAACTTTTATTCATGGACACTCTTCTTAAATTAAAAAAGGTTAATCTTAAATACCAAACTGATAAGGACACTATTAAAGTCCTTAATGACATTGATTTAATCACTAAAAAAAAAGATACAATATCTATTGTTGGCGAGAGTGGTTCTGGAAAAACTAGTCTAATAATGTTGATTGGTGGCCTAGAGAAAGCAACTTCAGGTAAAATTTATTTTCAAGATCAAGAGTTAACTTCATTATCTGAAGATGAAGTCTCAGAAATTAGAAGAAAACACATTGGTATAGTATTTCAATCTTTCTATCTAATTCCAAACTATACAGCTGTAGAAAATGTTGCACTTACATTGGAATTAAACAAACTTAAAAATCCAGAAAAACAAGCAAAAGAACTTTTAGAACGATTTGGTCTTAAAAATAGATTTAATAATTTACCAAGTCAATTATCAGGAGGAGAACAGCAACGGGTCGCTATTGCAAGAGCTATTGCCATGAAACCAGAGCTTATATTGGCTGATGAACCTACGGGTAATCTAGATACTGAAAATTCTATTATGATTTCTAATATTTTATTTGAATATGTAAAAGATGAAGGTTCTTCATTAATCATGGTAACTCATGATCCTAAACTTGCTGATAAAGCTAAAAGAAAAATTAAAATAAAAGATGGAAAAATTAAATAATATTTCTGAATTAAGCTTAATTATCAAATATGCTTACAGAGATTTAATCAGAAACTATAAAAAGATTTTTAGTATTATTCTAACTTTATTTATTAGTTTATTTATTTTAAGTGCAATCCTTACTATTGAAGATAGTTTAAAAAAGGAACTCAATGATAACTCTAAAGCACTATTGGGTGGTGATTTAGAAATTGACTACAATAGAATTCAAGGCGATTTAACTTTAGTTGAAAAAGTAAAAGAGTTTGCAACAATCGCCCAAATGGTTGAATTCAGTACAATGATTTCAACTACTCGAGAAAAAGATAATCAATCTTTATTTACTAGAATTAAAACAGTTGATGAAAACTATCCATTATATGGAACAGTGGTTCATGAACCTTTTGGTGCTTTTGCAAGAATTCATAATGAACAAAATACCATTCTAGTTAATGAAAATATATTTAAAACATTAGGTCTTAAAATAAATGAGTCGATTAAAGTTCAAGATCAATTATTCAAGGTTGTTGGTGTGATAAAATCAGTTCCAGATGTAAGTGGTTTTGTAGCTTTCGGAGATTTTGCATTAGCAGGCAAAGATACATTAGAATTATTAAAACTTAATAGTTTAGGAAGCTTTTTAAATTATGAATACAAAGTAAAATTTGCTGAAGGTGCAAATATTAATTCCACAAGAGAAAGAATAAGAGAAATATTTAAAGAGGATACTAAAGTTCAACTGAGGTATCCTGAAAATTCAGCAAGTGGCTTGAGAAGAGTTATTGATAACTTCTCTCAATTTTTATCTCTAGTTTCAATAAGTGCCATGTTAATTGCTGGAATTGGAATTGCAAATACTCTGCTTTCTTTTTTAAACCAAAGCAACATGTCTATCGCTGTTAAAAAAGCTCTTGGTTTTTTTTCAATGAATATAAAGACCATCTATTATTTGCAATTATTCATCATGTTAACTTTCATTAGCATTGCAGCGTATGGGCTAAGCTTTTTATTGGTTCCTATTGCAGATACTTATTTATCAAAAGGTCTAGGTCTTAATATTAAACCAATATTTTCAGTATTAAATTTTACTAAGATTTATTTAGTTGGTTTAATTGTCTTAATCATTTTTTCTATTCCAACCATTAATGCCATAGATCAAGTTAAAGCATCTAATTTATTTAGAAATGTATTTCAAAACCTTCAATTTTATTATTCAAAAAAATCAATATTTGTCAGTTTTCTATTTCTTACAGCATTAATTCTATTATTTGTCATAGGCTCGTCTAAACCAATTTATAGTTTAATGTATTTTGGTGCTTTCTTTGTATGTTTGATTGTTTTTTTTCTATTATCAAAGTTAGTAGTATTTTTTCTAAAAGGATTAAAAAATAGATCGAATATTTCAGTCAAAGTATCTGTTAAAAATATCACTCAAACTAAAAGCATCACTCCTATTACGATCATGTCACTTGGTCTAGGCGTAACACTATTATTAACTTTAGCTATGGTTGGCACTAATTTTAAAAGAGAAGTTGCAAAAACTATTCCGGAGATAGCTCCAGATTATTTTTTTATTGGTATTCAAAATACTGATCGTGAAATTTTTGAAAACAGTATTAAATCTATGGATCAAAATATAAGATTAGAGATAGTTCCTATTGTATCTTCTGGAATAGGTAAAATTAACGGTATCGATCCAAAAAAATATATTGCCCCTGACAATGATAGTTATTGGGTTATTGGTAGTGATCGACGTTCTTCTTGGTCAGAAACTATTCCTGAAGATAATCCAATTGTTGCTGGTGAATGGTGGGATTTATCTAAACCCAATCAATTACAAATATCTTTAGATGCAAAAGTAGCAAAAGATTTTAATGTCAAACTTGGTGATGTTTTTACTTTAAATATCTATGGTAGAGAAATAGACGGCACCATAGTTAATTTTAGAGAGGTTGATTACCGAGATCTATCTATAAACTTTGCAATGTTATTTAACCCTCAGTTTGCAAACTCTATTCCTCATGAATATTTAGCAACTGCAAAATTTGATGATCTTGAAAAATTTAATGAAACAAAGTTACTTGATAGCTTACCTAGCCTTTCAATTATAAAAATATCTGATTATTTAAATAAAGTTACCGATATTTTGAATAAAGTATTTATTGCGGTGATCTTAATTTCAGCAATTACAATCATTATTGGTTTAATTGTAATTTCAAGTGCCATAATGGTTCAAGGTAAAATTAAAGAGTACCAAAACTTAGTTTTTAAAATACTTGGATTTTCAAAGAGAGAAATAATTCTATCTTCAATTATCGAATTCGCTTTAATTTTCTTTTCAGTAATTTTAATTGCCATTTTATTTGCAGTCATAGGTTCTTATTTTATTATTGAGAATATTTTTGAACTAGTTTGGCAATTTGATTTAAAAATATTATTTAATCTAGCTTTAAGTATTGGCTTGGTAACTTTAGTATTGATTTTACTTACTAATTTAAAGTATCTCAGCCCCAAAGTTTATCCACTGATTAGAAATCAATAGCAACTGTAATTTAATAAATTTATTGTTTAATTTCATTATGTGAAATTCTAATTTTAATTTAGGAAATTTTTTATTGAGTTTTTTCTTTAATCTATCAAATGAAGATTGGTGAACTTTAACTTCATCAATATCTTCTCTCCCTTCAGCAACTCTTGCTGCTCTACAATCTTCATGATTTATAACAATTAATTTGCTAATTTTATGAATTTTGATTGAGACAGCTAAATTTTCAAAGAAAGTTTTATGCCATTTTTTAAAATAATTATGAGTTACACCTACAGCTGATCCTGCGATTGTAAAACTGCTATAATCACCGCTTAATTTTCTTTTTTTGAGATAGTTAAAAATTTTTGGTTGGAATCTTGGATCCATACAAGACAAAACCATAGCTTTGAATTTTGTTTTCATAAAGTTTACTCTTCAATAATTATAAAATTTTAAGCATTTGTCATTGTTTTTTTTTAAAATAAATATAATCAACACTCGTTATGAGTGATTTAATTATTATCCCTTTTAGTTTAGTTCTACTTTATCTTGGAGGTGAAGGAACATTAAGAGGAGTTCTAGCAATTGCTAAAAAATTTAAATTATCTAATATTTTAGTTAGCGCTGTTATAATTGGGTTTGGTACAAGCTTAGCAGAACTTACAGTTTCGATTGAGGCAGTCCTAACTGGATCACCAGATATTGCTTTGGGAAACATAATTGGAAGTAATACTGCAAATATCTTGTTAGTTGCTGCAATTGCGGCATTAATTAATCCAATTACCTTAACTAAATTAAAAATAAATAGAGATATAGTTGTTTTAATTTTAGCTTCTACCCTCTTGCTCTTTTTTAAATTTATAGACTGGCTTAATTTTTACTCAGGGTTATTTTTTATTCTAATTCTATTTTGTTATATATTTTATTCTTATTTTGATGATCGTGAAAAAATAAGTAAAGAGGAAGATTTTAATATTCAAACTATTTCGATTATTAAATCTTTATCATACAGTATTCTTGGAATTTTAATTTTAATCTTAGGAGGTTGGCTTTTGGTAAACTCATCGATAAGAGTTGCACAATCTTATGGTATCTCAGAGGCTGTGATTGGTTTAACAATTGTTGCAGTTGGTACAGCAATACCTGAATTAACAACTACCATTATATCTTCAATTAAAAAAAATAATGAATTAGTCATTGGAAATATATTAGGTAGCAATATTTTTAATATACTTGGAATTCTGGGTGTTACATTGATGATAGAGAATATTCCTGTCACTGATGAAATGATGAAAAAAGGAATTTGGGAAATGGTAGCAGCAACTATATTTTTTATTATTATTTTAAAATATGCTAAAGCGCTTTCAAAAACGATTGCTTTATTTATGCTAACTTTGTACGCAATTTACACTTTCTATTTATTTTAAAGCTAATTTTAACTATCTCACAATTTAATTAATAAATATTATCGATTAGATTGAATTACTTATATCAATGAGTATAAATTTTGATAAAATATAAGTATGGAAAGCTTAAAAATTTGGATGAAAGATTGTGCGAATATTTTATTTGATGACAGTAAGAATGATTTAAGAGCCTTACCAAAATCTGTTAGATTGCAAATTTTATTAGTTCTAAGCTTTATTTGGACAACAGTTTTTAGCTTGTATATTTTTTCCTACACAAATTTTGCTTTTGGATGGGCAGGTCTTTATGTAGCTCACATAGGATTGATATTTGCGGTATATATGACTTTTAAACAATTTCATCGAGCAGAAGCAAAGTCTTCTAGTGTTTTTAAAACAAAAAACTTTGATCCTTTTAAAATAATGTCTGTATTTTTTGTAGTAGTATTTATGTTTGTATTTTCTAAAGGCATTGAAGTTTTAAATTCCAATAATTCCTATGATATTAAATATAATGGACCTGATAAAACTCCAGAGGAGAAATGGCTGCCATTAACTCAGAAAAAAAACTAGTTATGAAAGATTTAATAAAAAATTTACAATTTGGTTTATTGATAATTATTTTACTAAGCACAATTGTAGCTGTTTTTCTTGAAATATATAACATGTACCAGTTGAAGACAGTAACCCTTGCTGATCTATTGTTAATGTTTTTATATTTAGAGGTTATGGCAATGGTACGTGTTTTTTGGGAACAGCAATCAATTAGTATCACCTTGCCTTTGCTGATTGCAATTACTGCACTTTCAAGATTTATTATTCTTCAGGGAAAAGAGATGGATCCATCAGCCTTGATCTATGAAGCATCTGCTATTCTTTTAATAGCTATTGCAATAGTTGTTATGCGTTTAAGACACAGCAAAAAATTTGGACTTAGTTCTAAAGACTAAAAAAAATCAAAAATAAGTTTTGAACTCGATACAAATATTAGTACGTAAATAATGTTATAAAAAAGTTTTTCTTCGATAATCTTTACTAATTGATATCCGATAAAAACGCCTATTACAACAAGCGGCATTAAATAAAAAGATAGCTTTACATTTTCTATATTTATTATGGATAAATAAATATAGATTGGCAGTTTAACTAAATTTACAAAAGTAAAATATAAAACTCTGGTGCCAATATATTTGCCTTTTTTTATTCTAAGGGGGAGTAAATAAACACTTAATGGGGTTCCACCTGAATGAACACAAAAACTTGTAAAACCAGAAATAATTGAAAAAAAACCTCCTTTTAATTTAGATTTAGCTATTGCTGTATATTTATTTTTTTTTAAAAAGAAATAGTGAAAAGTAAAAGAAAAACCCATTAGTCCTACAATTAATTTTAACACATCCTCTGAAAAAAATTTAAAAGTTAGTGCTCCAATTAAAATACCGACAAAAGCACCTAGAGATATTAATTTTAATGTATCTAAGTCATATTCTTTTCTAAATTTATAAACTGCAACCAAATCTGCTAAAATTAAAATTGGTAACGTGATAGCTAAAGCCTCCGTAAAAGGCATTACTACTGTCATTAATGGAATTGAAATTAATGCAACCGATCCTCCTAAACCTGCTTTTGAAATACCAAACAATAGAATAGCAGGCACAACCGTTATTAAAAAAAGTAAATTAAATTCCATGTGTGTTTGTGTGTAAAGTTATCTTTTAACTGATTGAAGATTAGAAAATTAATATAACTAATTTAGAAATATAATAGGGCTAAAATTGACAGTAAAATCAATATAACTAAACTCAAAACTATATAGTTTATTCTAATTTTAAATTTTAAATAAATGAAATCACTTATTTTATTCCAAAATATGATGATTAATAAGATTATTAGGCCAGGTAAAAGATATTTAATCATATAAATTAAGTTAATAGTTTTATTGATTATTGTCATTAACGTAAATAGAAACGCCTCTAGTATTTATATCAACATCAAATTTTTTATGAAGAGGTGGAAATGCTCGTTGAGAGCAATCTAATCTATCGCATGTTCTACATGAAACACCAATTGGAATTTCGGAACTTTTATCATTAATATTAATATTTTCTGTATAAACAAAGTCTTTTGAATATTTGGCTTCACAACCAAGGCCAATAGACAAAATACTTTTAGTTTTGCCAAATCTGCCAATGCCCTTTTCAACAGTTCTAGCAATACAAATATATTTTTCACCATTCGTCATTTTACTTACTGCTGCCTGGATGACACCAGGTCTAGTAAATGCTGAATAAACATTCCATCTTGGACAAGCTCCTCCATATCTAGGTATTTCAATCCCAGATAAAGACAAGCGTTTTGAGATATTACCTGCCATGTCAACTCTAAGAAAATGAAATGGTATTCCAGGTAATTTAGGATCTTGTAAACATGTAACTCTATGAGCAACTTGCTCAAAAGAAGTTGCAAATGTATTTTGTAATAATTCTAAATCATATTTTAACTTTTTACATTCCGAATGAAATAATTTGTAAGGCATTAAAATTGCAGCACCGGTATAATTAAGTAACGCAACCTTTGTGAGCTTTTTAGATTCTTCAGATGGAAAAGTAAATTTAGATAAATATTCTTCTATAATATCATATGCACCCTCTTGAGATATTTGTGCAGCTGCATTTAATTTTTTTGTTTCTAAAGAACTATAATCACTTAACAACAATTCTTTTTTAGTTTTATTATAAATTTTTGAAAATGGTTTATTTTCATCTGGAATAATATCTTTTACGGTAATAGAAAATTCTGATTTTAAAAAATCACAAAGAGCTATGTATCGAGTACGATTATTTTTTTGGACTTTTTCAAAAACTTCATTAGCAAAATTTTCAAGTTTGGGAAAAAAATTCTTATTTTCTTGAAGAAAGTCTGAAATCACTTCGCCTGGAAAAGAATTTTTTCTATTATCAACTATTTTGCCTGAAATTTTTTCAATTTTATTAATGAGTTCGTGATCTTTTTTTTTTAAGATGTCACCAAGTCTTATTATGGCTTTACCAATTTTTGGATTAGTACTAACTAAATCTTTAATTTCTGGAGAAAGAATATCTAAATCCTCAAATAATTGATCGTCTAAAATTTCTGAAAGAGTATTTTCTAAATTTAAATCTGTTTTTGAAGTAAGTTGTGAAAGTTGGATGTTTAATCTATCACAAACTTTTAGTAATAGTTCTCCATCTATTTTACGCTTTCCTCCTTCAATTAAATTTAGATAACTGGGTGAAATTTTTAAATCTTCAGCAAGTTTGTTTGCCTGTAGACCAATTTGTCGACGAAATGCTTTAATTTTTGGACCAATTTTTAAATCTAATTGACTCATTTTTAATATTTGTAAATTTTGTAAATTTAATTTTACATTAAATTTCCTTTATTTACAAGTTTATTTAACAATTTTGTAGATTTTGTAAATTTTGTAAAATATAAAATTTACATGAACAAAAAAAATCAAAATAATCAAAAAAATGCGCAAATCATTAGTTTAAAAGATCATGAACTCTATAAAACTAGAGGTATTTATATGAGAGATGATCATTGTGACTGGGGATCTAGTGGATTAGAAGAAATTACTCAAAATAAAAAACAAAGTAACTAATTTAATTCTAGGTCAAGCCTTTTTTTTTAAAAATTCTAAATGAGCAGAAAAATAACATGAGTGCTGAAAAAATTTCTTACGACTTAAAAAGATTTGCTGGAATAAAAAGGGATTATTCCGAAGAAGAAGTGGAGAGACTAAAAGGATCAATTAAAATAGAGTATTCTTTATGCAAAGAACAGTCTCAAAAATTATGGAAATTATTAAATAACAATTCATATATAAATACTTTAGGCTCTTTATCAGGTAATCATGCTATACAACATGCTAAAGCAGGTTTAAAAGCAATCTATTTAAGTGGTTGGCAAGTAGCGGCTGATGCTAACAGTGCTGGCGAAATGTATCCTGATCAATCATTATATCCTTATGATAGTGCCCCAAAATTAGTAGAATCTATGAACAATGCTTTATTAAGAGCAGATCAGATTCAACATATGGAAATATCTGATGGTGATATGAAAAAAGATAATAAAGTAGATTACATGTTACCAATAATAGCAGATGGTGAGGCTGGCTTTGGTGGCCCTTTAAATGTTTTTGAACTCACTAAAAAATTTATTAAAGCTGGTGCTGCTGGTGTTCACTTTGAAGATCAATTAGCAAGTGAAAAAAAATGTGGTCATATGGGTGGAAAAGTTTTAGTTCCAACTAGCACCATGATTAAAAATTTAAAAGCAGCAAGATTAGCTGCAGATATAGCGGGCGTTCCTTTGATTATTTTAGCCCGTACAGATGCTAATGCTGCAAAATTAATTACAAATGATTTTGATGAAAATGATAAACCCTTTTTAACTGGTGAAAGATCCCAAGAAGGATTTTTTTATGTTAAACATGGTATAGAGCAAGCAATTTCTAGAGGACTTGCCTATGCACCATATTCTGATTTAATTTGGTGTGAAACTGCTACTCCTAATTTAGCAGAAGCTAAAAGATTTGCTGATGCAATCCATGAAAAGTTTCCTGGAAAACTTTTGGCATATAATTGCTCTCCATCATTTAATTGGAAAAAACATTTATCAGATGATGAAATTGCCTCATTTCAACAAGAAATAGGTAAAATGGGTTATAAATTTCAATTTATTACCCTTGCTGGATTTCATACACAAAACATTGCAATATTTGAACTGGCTGAAAAATATAAAAAAGAAGGTATGTCTGCTTATTCTAAAATTCAACAGCTTGAATTTGCAAGAGAAAAAGATGGATATACAAGTGTTAAACATCAAAGAGAGGTTGGTACATCTTACTTTGATGCTATTTCAAACACAATAAGTTCAGGAAAAAGCTCCACAACGGCAATGGCTGGATCAACAGAATCAGAACAATTTTAAGTCTCTCTCTCTAATAAGTTACAGGTGAATTATGCTCCTTAATTCATCTGTAACTTATAAATTCTTTGTAAAATTTTTTATATCTGTTATCGAAACTAATTATGAGTAATAAAAACTTTGGTTTTGGAACGCAGATAAGAAAATCTCCCTATTTTGACTCTACAGTAAAATGGGGTGCAACAGGATTTTCAGTATACAATCATATGTATATTCCTCGAGACTTTGGCAGTCCTGAACAAAATTTTTGGAATTTAATTGAAAAATCAATTCTTTGTGATGTAGCAGTTGAGCGACAAGTTGAAATAACAGGTCCTGATGCATTTAAATTTGTACAACTATTAACTCCAAGAGATCTTTCAAAATTATCTATAGGACAATGCAAATATGTTTTAATTGTTAATAACGAAGGTGGAATATTAAATGATCCTGTCTTATTAAGATTAGCTGAAAATCATTTTTGGCTATCGTTAGCAGATAGCGATATACTTTTATGGGCACAAGGAGTTGCTATTAACTCTGGTTTAAATGTTAAAATTCAAGAACCTGATGTTTCTCCTCTCCAATTACAGGGTCCAACTTCTTTAGAAATAATGGTTAAGCTTTTTGGTGAAGATATTAAATCTTTAAAATATTATTGGTTAAGAGAATATGATTTGGATGGAATACCATTAATTGTTTCAAGAACTGGTTGGTCTAGTGAATTAGGTTACGAATTATATTTAAGAGATGGTAGTAAAGGTAATGAACTGTATGAAAAGATAATGACAACTGGTAAAGAACATGGTTTAGCTCCAGGTCACACTTCAACTATCAGGAGGATCGAAGGTGGAATGTTGTCATACCATGCAGATGCTGATATCAATACAAATCCATTTGAACTTGGATTTGATCGTTTAGTAAATCTAGATAATGATATCAATTTTATTGGTAAAGAAACTTTAAAGAAAATTAAAGCTGATGGGATAAAAAGAAAACAAGTTGGAGTAGAATTAAATTGTGATCCTCTTCAATCGCCAAATACAACTTTTTGGAAAATTTATAAAAATGAAGATGTAATTGGTAAAGTCACATCAGCTGTTTATTCTCCAAGACTTAAGAAAAATATTGCTTTAGCAATGGTTGCTATTGAGCATTCTGATATTGATAATGAGTTTATGGTAGATAATGGTGAAACCAAAATTAAGTGTAGGATAGTTGACAAACCTTTTTACGATCCTAAAAAAACAATCGCATCTTCTTAAGATTTTATATTATAACCTTTTTTAAGGAGTATAGTTACAACGGTCACGCAGATAACTAGAAATATGACCATTGAACTTATACTAATCCAGATATTAAAGTCGGATACCCCATAAAAGGCAAATCTTAAGCCATTTATTAAGTAAACCACTGGATTGAAATAAGTAACAGTTTGCCAGAATGGAGGCAACATATCTAGGGAATACAAACTTCCTCCTAGAAAGACCATTGGTGTAATCACCAGAGTTGGAATAATGGACATTTGTTCAAAATTAGAACTCATCAATCCAATTAAAAAACCAAACAATGCAAATGTAAAAGCAACCAAGACAAGAAGAAAAACCATTAATATTGGATGCATAACTTTAACTTCCACAAAAAATAAAGAAGTGATAAAAATCACGACCCCAACAATTAAAGTTTTAGTTGCTCCAGAACCAACAAATGCCAAAACTACTTCAAATGTTGAAATAGGTGCTGCTAGTATTTCATAAATTGTTCCATTAAATTTTGGAAAAAAAATTCCAAAGGAAGTATTACTAATAGACTGAGTTAACAAAGTTAACATCAAAAGACCTGGTACGATATAAGAGCCATAACTAATCCCATCAATATTCTCAACATAATTGCCAATGACAGAACCAAAAACTATAAAATATAGTGAAGTTGATAATACTGGAGATAATAACGATTGCATCAAAGTACGTCTAAATCGATCCATCTCATGAAGATAGATCGCTTTGAAAGCATGATAATTAAATTTCATTGTCCTCCTTAACTAAACTAACAAATATTTTTTCAAGCGTACTTTGTTCGGTTTTTAAATCTTTAAGTTTTAATCCTGCATCTTTTAAATCTTGTAATAAATTAGTAATTCCAGTTTGCTTGGCTTGAACATTGTAGGTATAATCTAAAGACATTTTATTTTGGCCTAACACTAAGTTATATTTTTCTAAACTATTAGGTATTTCTAAAATTTCATCTTGTAAATCAACAGTTAGTTTTTTGTGACCCATTTTTTTTAATAATTGTTTCGTATCATCAACAACAATAATTTCACCTTGATTAATTACTGCAACTCGATCAGCAATAGCTTCTGCTTCTTCAATATAATGGGTGGTTAAAATAATTGTGACACCTGTCTTTCTTAATTCCTCAACTACTTTCCACATATCTTTTCTTAATTCTACATCCACACCTGCTGTTGGTTCATCTAAAAATAATATTGTTGGTTCGTGTGAAAGCGCTTTAGCAATTAAAACTCTACGTTTCATTCCACCTGACAATTGTCTTAATCTTAAATCTTTTTTATCCCAAAGACTTAATTGTTTTAAAATTTTTTCTATGTGATTGTTATCTGGTTTTTTTCCATACAAACCCCTTGAATAAGAAACGTTATTAAAAACGGTTTCAAATTGTTCTAGAGTTAATTCCTGTGGTACTAATCCTATTCTTGAACGAGTTTCACGATAATCATCAATAATATCAAATCCATCCACAGTTACTTTGCCGTTTGTTGGTGTTACGATTCCACAAATAATGCTAATTAAGGTCGTTTTTCCTGCGCCATTGGGGCCTAACATTGCAAGGATTTCACCCTTTTTTATGTTTAGACTAACACCCTTAAGTGCTTTGAACCCATTATTGTAAGATTTAGATAGATTATCTATGACAATTTGATTATCCGACATTTAACGAGATATATAGTGATAAAATCAAGTAATACAACGACATTATAAGTCAATCATTAATGTTGTCGAAAAGTTAACTGAAAATGTATAATTAGGAATGGAAAAAAAAAGATTAACAGCAAAAGATTTTGATCAAAGAATATTAGAGCTCTATGATCATTATGCTCACGGTAAAATTACAAAGAGAGAATTTTTAAAAAAAATTGGTAAATATACAGCTGTCGGTGTCACAGCATTAACTGTATTTAACAGCTTAGCTCCGAACTATGCTTTAGCAGAACAAGTCAGTTTTAATGATCCAGATATAAAAGCAAATAATATTACTTATCAAAGTGCAAATGGAAATGGAACGATCACAGGCTACTATGTAAAACCTACAAAGGTGACAGAAAAAACTTCTGCAGTATTAGTTGTTCATGAAAATAGAGGATTAAATCCTTATATCAAAGATGTTGCAAGAAGAGTTGCAAAAGCAGGTTTCATTGCACTAGCGCCAGATGGTTTAAGTAGTCTAGGAGGTTATCCTGGTAATGATGCTGATGGTAAAGAAATGCAAAGTAAAATTGACCGAGAAAAATTATTAAATGATTTTTTTAATGGATTTGAATTTTTATATAATCATGAAGACACAAATAAAAAAATTGGAGCTGTTGGATTTTGTTATGGTGGTGGTGTGTGTAATGCATTAGCCGTTGCCTATCCTGAACTTTCTGCGTCTGTGCCTTTTTATGGAAGCCAAGCAAACTCTAATGATGTTCCAAAAATAAAATCACCTTTACTACTTCACTATGCTGAACTAGATGAACGAATTAATAAAGGTTGGCCTGAATATGAAGAAGCATTAAAAAACAACAATAAAGATTATACTGCTCATATGTATATGGGTTGTAATCATGGATTTCATAACGACTCTACTCCACGATATGATGAACAAAATGCTAATTTAGCTTGGGACAAAACTATCAGTTTTTTTGATAAGCATTTAGCTTAATAATTACACTTAATGATTTTAAAAAGCTCAATTGTTTTTATTGGAATAATTTTATTTATTGTTCTTGAAGGTTTGTTTCCAAAGCAAAAAAATAATTTAAAAAATAAACTTCATCGATTAGGTAAAAATATTTTTTTTTGGTTAATAAATATTGGAATTACCCCAATAATTATATTACCGATAACCATTGCGGCTACTCAAATAGAGATTCATCCTTATTTTAAATTTGAAAATTTGATTATTGGATTTATTTTTCAGTTACTCATTATTGATTTATTTTTATATTGGTGGCATCGACTAAATCATGAAATCCCACTATTATGGCGATTTCATCATGTGCACCATCTCGATGAAACCTTAGATGTATCTTCTGGAGTAAGATTTCATTTTGGTGAAGTAATCTTAAGTGCTTTAGTAAGATCAGCGATCATTATATTATTCAATATTAGTCTTGTAAATTTACTACTAATTGAAGCCATCATCTTACTAAGTTCTATATTTCATCATTCTAATATTAACCTTCCAAAGAATTTTGAAAATTTTCTATCAAAAATAATAGTAACCCCTTCCATTCATTGGGTGCATCATCATAAAAGACAATCTGAAACAGATGCTAATTATTCAACTATTTTTAGTTGGTGGGATAAAATTTTTAAATCGAAAAGTTTCTTTGAAAGAAAATTAAATATGCCAATAGGTATTGAGGGCGATGAAGAACAAAAATTACTAAAACTTATTTTAAGACCTTTAAAAAAATAACTATTCAGTAAATTCTTTTTGTTTTGAATATAAAAGAGTGTAAAGTTTTTTTTGTAAAACATTTAAAGAATAAACTTTTTCTTTCAAAGATTTATAAACAGCCGTTAAATCTTCTTTTACATCAATATCTTGATAAAACTTATTGTGGACGAGTAATTTAGAAACTTTTTTAGTCAAATCAGCTAAAACAGTATCTGTTCCATATTTAATAGTATGAATAACATCTAATATATTTTTATCAGATGTAGCTAATAAACAAAAACCACCATCTATGGTCGGGTAAAAAACATTTTTAGCAGATTTAATTTTTAAACTATCTGTAATATCTTTCGCAGTTAAAAAAGGAATATCAGAGCCAACGATTACAATTTTTTGAAAATATTTAAGGTTAAGTTCTATAACCTCACGCATAGTTAAACCTAGTTCTTTTTGAGTGGAAATATATAACCCATCCGCAAGTTTAGAAAAATCAACTGCATAATCTTTAGAATCTTTTTCTGTTACAATGATTTGATGAATTGATTTATTGGATTTAATTTCTTTTATATTGTTTGAGACAATCTCCATTAAATTTTCATTAATTTCATTTACTAATTCATCAGACAAATCTTTTCTTAATCTTGTCTTTGATTTTGTTGATTGGGGATCTTTAATAAAATGACATACAACAAAATTTGCTCTACTTTTTCTAAACTGAAAAATTTGAGCTAGTGTATCTTTAATGGTATTTAAAGTTTGAATGATTGGATGAGACTCATACTTTATTGGTGAACTTGTTATAAATCTCTTAATTAAATTAACTTTAATACCAATTTTTTTTGCCTTCCAAATTAAATCATGATCCTCCCCTTTTGCTAAACTTTCAGAGTATGATCCAATTAAATTAAAGATTTTTTTATGAATGATGAAAGATTGATCTCCAAAAGGTAATCCTAGATAGGCAGTTCTTAAGTTAGCTCCCTTTGCATTATATTTAAACTTATCGTCTTTAAACTTAAGTAAAAAAGTATTAATTTTTTCATCATCAACTTTACTAAAATCAATCTCTTCAATTAATGAAATGTCACTATCTAAATGTAAAAACCACAACAGATCATGCTTAGCTATTTGTGCACCAGCATTTAAAGCTTTGGCTCTTGTTGAATTATGAATTGATAACAGTTGATCTACATTATCTTTTTGCTCTTTAACTCTTGAATTTTGATAAGAGGCAGCAATAATTATTTCAAAATCTTTAAACTTGCTCTTAATTTGATCAATTAAGCTAAAGTCGTCATCTTTATGACCTACAGGAATAATAACTGAGATTGACATTAATATTTAAAGTAATCTCTAAGCGTTGCAATTACAACAAACCAATAAAATCTTATTTTATGAAATATATTTTTTTTAGATAAGATTTTCAGTCTGTGATACTCACTAATACCACATTCTGTTTTAATAAACTTGTTTATTGACTTGTCCATATTATCAATCTCTTATATAGGTATTTAATTAATAAAGGAAATAGCCCAATTAAAGTTAAAGATAAAATTATATTAGCAGATAATATCTCATCAATTGAATTAAGATTACCTAATTGTGCACCGGCATTAACAAAAATAGCCGTCCCTATAAACATACCTATTTGAGAGACTATATAAAAATGGAGTGTTTTCATTTTAGTTAAGCCAAAGACTAAATTGATAATAAAAAAAGGAAATACAGGACTTAGTCTTAGAAATAATAAATATAGCCAACCATCTGTTGCTATGCCTTTGTTTATTTTTTCAAGATAATTACTAAATCTTTTTTGAACATAAGCTCTTAATGCAAATCTTGAAAATAAAAAACAAAAAGTAGAACCAACTGAACTTGCAAAAGATACCAATATTAAACCAGGCCAAAAACCAAACAAGGCACCTGCTAAAAGTGTTTTGATTAATGAGATTGGTAAAGCAAATGCTGTTACGATTACATATATTACAAAGAAGATTAAATAATAGAAATAGTAATTTTCATTAACTAGTAATCTAAGATCATGGTAGGTATTTTTAATAACATCTAGAGAAAGTAATTCAGTTAAATCAGCAAAATAACTTAAAAATACTATTCCAAAAAATATGATGCCAAAAAAAATTTTTCCCTTGTTTCTTTTCATGTGTTTATTTTAAATTTTAACTGCAACTCGAGCCACCTAAGACACAAAATTTCGAACAGTGTTTGTGGTTGAGGTATATTTTTTTCATGGAATTTGTCAAGTTTTCACCAAGATCAAAATTTTCGTCATAAGGTAATAAAGTGCAAGCGATTACGGTGGGTGTTAGCTTGTCTTTTTTCTTAACAACCATTCTAGACCACGAACACATAACCTCATCTGGATTTTTATTTAAAATACCCCAGCAAGCAGTAGTAATTTCGGGAGTGTCTTTATTTTCATCCATCTCCGTGAAAGTAACAAGATCAGTTTTAAATTTTGCATCTAATTTTAAATTATTATCTATTATGAATTTACTAAAATTTTCCCTTAATTCATCTTCACTTTCATCCCACAATAACCTTGTAGCCAAGTGAATAATTAAAATTATTTTCACTCAACCAATTTAGACCTTCCAGCATAGTGTCATAAGAGCCTTTACCTCTAATCAATTCATGTTTTTCTTTAGTATAATGATCAATGGATACTCTAATGGTTAAATCTTTATTTTTGATTTTTAAAAGTGCTTCTTTTCTATTTAACATTGGTTTCATTGCATTAGATAAAACTAGAGTTTTAAAATTGTTTTTTAATGAATAATCAATTATTTGAATGATATCTTTATTCATAAACGGTTCGCCACCCGTAATACCTATTTCCTCTGTGCCTAATTGATTTTCAATACATTCATCAATAAATTTTTTAACTTCATTAAAAGTTAAATAAACTAATCGATCATTTTTAGGACTTGATTCAATGTAGCAATTTTTGCATTCAATATTGCACAATGTTCCAGTATTAAACCATAATGTTTTTATTTTTTTAGCTTCTATATAAGCACGATCACTGCCGTCAGCTGTTTTATATAAATTAGAAAATTTTGTTTTAGTATTATTAAGCTCCACCATGATTTATACGTGTTTTAATAAGAAATTAAAACTTTTTAAATTTTATTATTATCCAAGGTAAAAAAGTTGCGACCATAAAAGATAAAAATAATAGTGATTGTGAAACAAATGGTGCAAAAGCATCCTTTGAGAATAAAATCCCTACTAATAAACTTTTAGTAAAGTCTGGAATTGGAAATAATAGTAACCCGCCAATTAAACCTATGATGATTGAAATGTAAGCAGTCTTTTCATTTATATTTTTATCATAAAAACTATAAAAAACTGTAACAACGAAAGCACAACAAAGCAAATCAGCTAACAAAAATAAATATAAAATACTGAAACCTTTAGAAGCTATCACAAAAGCGATAATTGATAAAAAAATCATTATGTATTTTGAAAGCAATAAATAATTAGTTTTTTTATTTAGATTAAACGTTGCTTTTCCGTCTACCACGATCAAACTTGATATAGCATTGACCAATGTATCCACTGTTGAAATTGTTAATGCCAAACCTAAAGTGACTATAATTAATGACAAAAATTCAGTTTGCTCTTTAAGTAGTAATGAAAAAAAACCTAAATCTGGAATAACTTTTGCATCTACCGAAATAGCAACTAGGCCTGAAAATCCCATAAAAAAAACTATGGGAATAATGATAAAAAATGAAACCAATAAACTTTTTCTTAAAGTATCATAATCTTTAGCTGCATATACTCTTTGCCAATTTCCTTGATGGAATAAGTTTGTAGCTGCAACTGCAATAAAAAATGTTAATCCTGCTGTATAACTTGGCACATAAGAACTGCTTAATAAATGCGGATTTTGTTGATTAATAAATGAAAAATTAAACTGATCAACATTAAAATTAATCAAATAAATAGCTGAAATTATCAACAAAACTCCAATTACAATCATTTGAATATTATCAGTAAATATTGAAGCTCGTAGACCTCCATAAAGTGTGTAGGTTAAAGTTGCTAGCAAAATAATTAATGCTGTAATCCATAATTCTGTTCCTGAAATATAATTGATTAAAATAGCCACTGCAGTAACTTCTGCACACAAAAATATAAACATGTAAAAGATCATCATTAATAAAATTAATTTGAATAAACTTTTGCCAAATTTTATTCTTAAGAATTCAATTAACGATGAACCTTTTGGAAATTCTTCTCTAAGTTTTTTTCCAAGATAAATTAAAAAAATCATTGGAAAAGCTGTACCTAAGGCATAACCTATGACCGCTCCAATACCGCCCCATGTTGCAGCAGACGCAGGACCAAATAAAATCCAAGCACCAAGTGCAGAAGCAACTAAACTTGTAGTTAATGAAAAAAAACCAATATTTCTATTTGCTGTTAGATAGTTGTTTATTCCTTGAAATTTTCTTGAGTGATAAAGACCTAAAATTGTAAATACTAAACTTATTACAATTACTAATATTAAAGCTGTTGATTGACTTATTAATTGTGTTTTATCCATAATCTCCCTTTCTGAATTACCGGACAGGTTCTTAGGGTATAATCTCAGTCTGTTAAGACACCCCTTTAAATTAACAATAAGATAGATTGTTTAAATAATCAATTAATCTTTATTTATATAAGATACTTTTAGTATTCTAGACCCATTTCCATATAAAATGGTCCTTGGCGCCATGCAGCTAATAAATTAAGTTATTGATTAATTTATCCATGAATTTTCCACCTTTTTCCATCTGTTCAATGGCAATATATTCATCTGGTTTATGTGCTTGATTAATACTACCTGGTCCACAAACAATTGTTGGTATGTTTAATTTCTTTTTAAACAATCCCCCCTCTGTACCAAATATAACTTTTTTATGTTTAGTGTCGTTAAGAATATCTTTAACCTGTTTTACAGGATTAATAGTTTCCGAGATATTTAAACCTGGATAATTTATTTTTTCAGAAAAAGTAATATTTGTTTTATCTGAAATCTTATGCATTTCATTAGTAATCAATTTTTCTGCATATTGATGAATTCTTTGCATAATTTCTTTTGGGTCATCTTCTGCAAGATGTCTAATTTCAAATTCAAACTGACACAAATTTGGTACAATATTTAAGATTGTGCCTCCATTGATTAATCCTGTATGCAAAGTTGAGTAAGGAATTTCGTATTCATTATCAAATGGGCCTAATTGAGACTTTTCTTTATTTAATTCTTCAATATATGAAATTAATTTTGCAGCATAATTGATTGCATTTACTCCATAAGGTGCTTGTCCTGAATGACATGAAAATCCATCAACTTTTACTCCATAAGCATGCTTGCCTTTATGGCCAATAACTACCTCCATACTAGTTGGCTCACCCACTATACAAAATTCAGGGTTTATCGATTTTTTTTCAATTAGATCTAATAATCCATGTACACCAACACACCCTATTTCTTCATCGTATGAAAAAGCAAGGTGTATTGGCTTGTTAAGTTTTGTCTCAACCATTTTTGAAACTCTGCTTAATACAACGGCAATAAAACCTTTCATATCAGATGAACCTCTACCAAATAATTTATTATCTCTTTCGGTTAATGTGAATGGATCGGATGACCATTTTTGGTTTTTAATTGGTACTACATCGGTATGTCCTGATAAAACAATCCCTCCTTTTGCATCTCCACCAATTGTAGCAAAAAGATTGGCTTTATTTTTTGTTTCATCATAAATGAGTTCAGATTTAATATTAAAACCATTTAAATAGTTTTCGATAAATTTTATTAAATCTAAATTTGATTTAAAACTTGTTGTATCAAAACCTACAAGTTTTCTTAATATTTCAATTGAATTTTTTTCAATCATATATTTATAAATCGCCTGGAACACCATAACTTGGTGCCTTAGTTGGATCTAATGCTCTTGATTTATAATCTTGCATTTGTGGTTCATAAGCTTTCCACAATTTATATAATTCATTTATTGGATCATTATCAGACCAATCAATTCTTAAATCAATTAGAGGCCAAGATGTATCGTCTACAACTTTTATCCCAGCAGAATGAACGGGTCCCGCTTCTCCACCAGCATCAAGTCCTGCCTTTAATGATATCATTAACCGTTCTGGAAAAAATAAATTAGAATTTTCTACAAAACTATTAATCATAATTTCTGGTATATTTTTAGCCTTGAGCATATTGCCAGCAGCTAAACAATTAGATCCTTTGGCTAATCCATGAATTCCTAATATGTTATTACCTGTATGAGATGATAGATTTCCAAAATTATCTATTAAAAGTAATTGCCGATAATCAATATTTGTTTTTTCTTTTTTTATTTTTTCTATTACCTTCTCTGGGGACATTCCTTGCTCTAAATAATCTAACATTAAATTTCCTAAACTTGGATCAGTAACATTTTGTGTTGCAGCTGCCCCTACTCCTGCACGCACCCAAGGACAACGACTAGCAACACTAATGCTTGAAGAGGAAATAACAACCCCAAGCATTTTAGTTTTTTCACATCTTGCAACTAAAGAAAAAGTCATGAAGGGATTACCGCTGTTGCATCAATTTCAACTAACCATTCTGGTCTTGCCAATCGATTAACTACTAAACCTGTGGATACTGGATAAACTCCCTTAGTGTATTCTCCAATTACTCTATAAATTGCTTCTCTATTATTAATATCCGTAATGTAGACAACAATTTTTACCAAATGATCCATCGATCCACCTGCTTCCTCGATTAATTGTTTAATATTTTGCATCACTTTATGCGTTTGTGCAGCTGGATCATTGCTATTAATATTAACTCCATCCTCTAAATTTTGAGGACATTGTCCTCTCATCCATACCGTCTTGCCACCCTCAGTAACAACAGCATGACATAAGTCATTATTCAGATTTTGTTCTGGATAAGTGTCTTTAGTATTAAATTTTCTTATTCTTTTATGGGTCATTTTAATTTGCTATTTTTATATTATCTTTTTTTGAAATTTGTTCTGCTAAATATTTTGCATCTTGCCAAACACCCCAAATAAATGAAGAGCCACGCATTGATAACCAGGGTAAGCCAATAAAATATATTCCATTTTCTTTGCCTACTCCCCTATAATGCTCAGGCTTGCCAGCTGTATCAAACGTATCAACTTTTAACCAACTAAAATCATATTGATAGCCAGTTGCCCAAATTATATTTTTAATATTTTCTTTTTTGATATCAATTTCTAAAATTGGATTAGTAACACATTGTGGATCAGAAGTTATTATTCTCGCTTCAGGTTCTTCAGGAAAATCTAAATTATTATTTTTTATATACTCGTCAGCCTGATCTAAAACAGATAAATAATTTTTATCACCATTATCCAAATTTATCTTTAAATCATTTTCAAATAATAATTTGCCTTCTTTAAAATTTTTAGTCATTCCTACCAAGTTCATTCCTAGGTTAGCAAATTTTCTAAAATCTATAGTTTTACCCCCTTCATAACCACTCACTGCAATCGTAACATGTTGTGTGTTTGGATCAGGTGTTTTTTTCTGCCAAACACCTAATGCTCCAAACCACCAGACATTATCTTTTCCTCTATACCTTCTTGGAGGTCTATTATGAGGCCCAATAGATAAAAAAACTTTTTTTCCAGATAACATCAACTCTTGGGCTATTTGTGATCCAGATGAACCTGAGCCAATAACTAGTATTGCTCCTTCAGAAAATTGATTTGGATTTTTATAAAATTGAGAATGAATTTGATTTAGATTTTCTTGCTCTGGAATTATTGATGGCATTACAGGTTTTTGAAAAGCTCCAGTAGCAACAACGATATTTTTTGATTTAATTATTCCGTCTGAGGTTTTAACTTCAAATTGATTAGTAGTAAAATCTTTGGTTGCTTCCTCTGCTAAAACATTTGTCCTTATTGGTGCATTAATTTTTTTTGCAAATTTTTCAAAATATTCAATAATTTCATTTTTATGTGCAAAATAATTTGGTGAATGATCTTCAAAGTCTAAAGTGGGAAATCGATCATGCCAAGCTGGACCATTGGCAACTAGAGAGTCCCACCTGCAACTTCTCCAACTTTCAACAATTCGATTTTTTTCAATGATTAAATGTGGAACTCCATGATTGCTTAAATGTTCACTGGTAGCCAAACCTGCCTGACCTGCTCCCACTATAAGAGTATCTATAAATTCTGTTTTCATATTATTTTTTAAATCTTTTATGAATTTTTATATTCTATAAAAAATTTTTTTCGATTAGATAATAAACTGTAAATATTATCAAAGAAGCACAAATAAGTATAAAAACTTTCTCTTGATTGCTCATTTTATTGATTTTTATGCTCCATTATTTCAATCATGCATTGGGTAGCATACTCTTTCCATTCCGATGATGTTTTGTTTTTAAGACTATTTAGGTGATCTCTATTATTTTGAATATCTTGCTTATGTTTTAACATATCAGCATCAGAAAGATTAGCTATCATTGCATCTAAATTAGTTTCCATTGCATTAATCCAACCGTTACCTAATTCAACACATTTCAACTCATCTTTTTCATCACAAATTTGTTTAAAAAAATTAAATATTACATCATCAGTTTTAATAGAGTCTGACATTTTTTATTTATTACAAACGCCAATTGACTCTGGTCCACAAGTCTCACCATTTGTCCACTTTGCCCCAATCAAATTAGCACCATCAAAATTTGCATTAGTTAAATTTGCAGATGTAAAATTTGCCTCCATTAAATTTGCATTTTGAAAATTGGCTTCTATTAAAGTTGCACCCATAAAATCAACTCTGGTTAAGTTTGCACTTGTAAAATTAGATTTTTCAAAATTCGCGCCAATATTTACACTTTCATAAAGATTAGCTCTCACAAAAGTTGATTCTGGAAATGTACCAAACGATAAATTAGAATTCATCATTATACTTTTATCAAAATTGACTTGAATAAAACTTGTGAACGATAAGTTGGAATTTGGTAAGTAACTTCCTTGAAGATCTTGAGCGTCAGAAAATCTACAATTTGAATAATCTACTCCGTCAGTTAAAGGATCATCACATCCAGCTTGAACTGGTGAAAATAAAAAAAGTGAAAAAAAAATGGCTATAAATATTTTTTTCATAAATCAATGCTAACAAATTAAAACTCTATTAACAATACTCTTAAGAAATAAGGAAAAATTAACTACTTTTCCCAATTAAATCTTGGAAATGTTTCGAAAGCTCTGATTATACTTTCTGACCAGCTGTAAAACGATACAGAGTTCAAATAGCTAAACTAGATAAGTTGTTAATTTTTTTAGCTCAAATAATTAAAAAAATTACATTGCTAGATGAAAAAATTCAGAAATATTATTTTTCTTAATATTTTTTAATTTATTTTATTTAATCGTTCAATTTCCTTATAAAGAGCACTATGGTCATCATTTTCATTGCCATGTTCCACAAGTGATTTGAACATTTGTTTAATCAACTTTGATATAGGTAAATCTGTTTTATAGTCTCCAGCACACTCAAGAATATTATTCATATCTTTTAAATGAGTTGAAACCTTTCCTTTAGGAGAAAAATCTTTATCAATCATACGTTTACCATGATTTTGTAAAATTTTACTATCTGCAAAACCTCCCGCTAGAGCTTTTATAAATTTATTTGCGTCTACACCTGCTTTTTCACATAAAGTAATAGCTTCTGCTACCGCACCAATAGTCACTCCAACAATTACTTGATTTGCAAGTTTAGAAACTTGGCCACTACCTATGGGTCCAACTAAAGTTGGATTACCCATAACTTTTAATACACTGTAAGCATTCTTAAAAACTAATTCATCTCCACCAACCATGATTGCTAAAGTTGCATCTTCTGCACCGATTGTACCACCTGAAACTGGAGCGTCTAAAAAATTTACCCTTTTTTCTTTTAATAATTTACCGAAGTGCATAGCTATTCTTGGTTTAATAGATGACATATCAATTACTGTAGAATTTTCTTTTATATTTTCTAAAAATTCTGAATTGCCTAAAACTTTTTCAACTGCATCATCATCTGTTAACATTGTGATTACTAAATCTGCCCCACTAACTGCTTCAGCTAATGATTTTGAAATGTTTGCGCCAAATTCCTTCAAGGGTTCAGCTTTTTTTAAAGTTCTTGTAAAAACACTAATATTTAACTTTTGATTTAATAAGTTTTTCACCATAGGAAAACCCATTAATCCAGTTCCAATAAAACCTATTTTCATAAGAGTATAAGTATTTATGATAAATCTATTTTTTTAGACAATTGTTAACTAAAATTGCCATTAAAATCCAAATTATAAATGCTTCACCATGTGTAAATGTGTAATCAGCACCAGCAACACCAGCAATAAAATTTACAGCATAAATAATAACGGTCGAGATTACTAGGCTAGTTAATAATTTAATTAAACCATCAATGTAATTCATATATAAACATTATACTTATTTTAATATAATGCAAACTTGATTAACTATAGGATTTTATGAAAAATATTGGATTTATTGGTGTCGGGTATATGGGTTATGGCATAGCTAAAAATATTCTTAAAAATAAAAATAATCTTTTTGTAATTGCTAACAAAAACAGAAAACCGATCGATAAAATTGTGAGTGAAGGAGCAAAAGAAGTTAAATCCATAAAAGATTTCTCTGAGAAAAAACTAGATTGTCTTTTCTTGTGTGTGACTAACACACCGATAGCAATTAGTATTGCTAAAGAACTTTCAAATGTATTGTCTGAAGGAACATTGATAATAGATATTACCACTCATAATAAAACTGGATCAATAGAAACCAATAAAATATTTGAAGATAAAAAAATTAGATATATAGAGTGTCCAGTAATGGGTGGACCAGTTCAAGCTGAAGAAGGAGTTTTGGGTGGTATCGTAGGTGGAACTGAAGAAAACTTTAGTAAAGCAGAGCCCTATTTAAAGATGTTCTGTAAAAACTATTTTTATTTTGGTTCTATTGGCATGGGAGCAAAATCAAAGCTATTAAACAACTTTTTAACCTTAGGCAATGCTGCATTAATTAATCATCTAGCAAAAACTGGTAAAGCTTTAGGTTTGGACTTACAAAAATTGTTTGAAGTTGCAAAATTAGGCTCTGGAAATTCAGCTGCTTTAAATAGAGTTTTTGAAAATTTATTAAAAAATGATTTTACAGGTTTTAAATTTACTGCAAATAATTCTGTTAAGGATTTATCCTATATTCAAGACTTATTAAAAGAATTTCCTGAAGCAGAAAAAATTGCCGAGGTAAATAAAAATTATTTTAAAAAAGCTGTTGAAGATGGTTATGGTGAAAATTTTATCAGTGAACTTATAAATAAAAAGTAAAACTTAAAATTTTTTAATTAATTTGTTTTTTAGGAAGATAACTAAGATATCGGGAATCTACTACTGAGGTAGGTTGTATTCAAGAAATATATTTGCGCTATAATGAAATAAAATTATTGAATTTTTTATTAATATAATTACCTTTATAAATAAGGAGGTTATTATGTTAAAACTTACACCACCTGACACTTAGCTGAATAACTTTAAATTTCACACAAACAAAAAACTTAAAATCCATTTGGATTTAAAAGCCAAAAAGGCAATATAGAGGAGCTCTTTTGGTAAATAAGCTAAAAGAGCGACCCTCTCTAATAATTCAATTAAAATTATTCAATATTTCTAAAGGTAGTGGAGCTTCTGGATATTTCTTAGCACAAAGCTCTTCATATTTTTTACAGAAATTTATTATTGTTTCAAAGGCTTCATCTGATTTAGAAGCATCTTTTTCAAGATTTAACTTTTCAATTATTGCTTCTTTCTCATCTTCTAATTCTTTGACTTGAAAACTATTTAAATATTCTCCAGTTTCTATTTCCCAAAATATATCATTTAATTCTTCAGGGCTTAATTTGTTAAGTTTTTTTTGTAATTCTATTATTACCTCATCATCGGTTGCTGTATTTCTCATGGGAGAATTAATTAATTTACCAAGACATTTATCTTTTAATCCTTCTATAAAATGATCGTAAGGCTTTCCACTTGATAAATCTTTAAAATGATTAGAGCTAAAATATTTATTAATCGCTGATTTGGTTGTAATTTTTTCTTTTCCTTTAATTACAGCTATTTGAACATAAACCTCTTGGTTAATATATTCTTCAAAATGTTCTCTTACTTTTTCAGGTATCATAATATTATTTATACAAACAAAACTAATTCTATTTTAAGATTTTAATCTCTCATTATTAGAATCAAAAGCAGGTTCCTGAATTATCTTTGTTTTTATTTTTTCACCCTGAATATTAATAGATAATTCTTTACCTATCTCATTGAAAGATGCTTCAATATAGGCAAATGCTAAGCTTTTTTTTACTCTAAATCCATAAGCACCTGATGTTGTAAGACCAATAATTTTATCATCACATAAAACTGGCTCATTACCCAAAACATCTGCATCTTTAGCCTCAACCTCAAGGTAAACAAGTTTAGTTTTTATCCCCTCTTTAATTTTCTTTTGAATGGCCTCAGATCCAATAAATTTATCTTTATTTTCTAAATTAAAAAATCGATCTAAACCAGCCTCAACTACTGAAATTTCTGGAGTTAATTCAGTACCCCAACCTCTATAAGCTTTTTCCATTCTCATTGAATTCATTGCATGAGACCCAAAGTTAACTATGTTTTCATCAATTCCGGATTGCCATATGTGGTTATAAAGATCGTTAATCTTATCCATTGAACAATGTAGCTCCCAGCCAAGTTCACCAACATAATTAACTCTCATTGCCAATACTTCAATATTTTTTATTTTTATTTCTTTTGATGTTAGCCATTTAAAGTGATCGTTACTTAAATCTGTGTCAGTTAATTTTTGTAATAGTATTCTAGATTTTGGACCTATAAGACCTAAGACACCTTTGGCTAAGGTTAGATTTTTAATATTAACATTCTCATCTTTTATTTTTTGATGATTAAACCAATCTAAATCTCTAATCTCAGATGAAGCACCAGAAAGTGCATAATAATGATTGTCTCTAATTTTGGTAACCGTTAATTCAGTTTGTATCCGCCCAATATCATTTAAGATATGTGTTAAAACAATACTGCCATTTTTTTCTGGAATTCGGTTAACACAAACTCTATTTAAAAAATTAAAACTATCCTCACCTGTTATTTCAAATTTTGAAAAAGTGCTTAAATCTATTACACCCACATTGTAGTGAACATTTTCACATTCTTTTTGAATGATTGGAAAAATATTATTTCTTTTATAACTTAATTGCTCAGTTATTTTATCACGATTAAACCAAGCAGGTTTTTCCCATCCATAAACATCAATAAATTCAGCACCGTGTTCTTTTAAAGTTTGGTATACTCCTGATGTTTTCATTAGTCTTCCAACTTCTACAGTTTCATGTGGCATTGGTGTTACGTACATTCTCCGATATTGTTCTAATGATTTTTCAACTGAATAATTTTTATTAACCCAGCTCAAATATCTTCTTGGCTCAAATGGCAACATATTAATCTCTGAGTCACCATGAACTATCCATTGTGCCATATACTTTCCTGCTCCACCCCCATGTGCGATGCCAATACTTGCAGCACAAAACATCCAAAAATTTTTTAATCCAGGTGCTGGACCTGCTAAAAAATTATCATCAGGTGTATGAGTAATTGGTCCACAAATTATCTTTTTAATACCAACATCCTTAAATTGTGGAATTCGGTTCATGCCAATTTCTAAATGTTTTTCAATTCTATCAAGATCCGGTTCTAATAATTCCATATCAAATTTCCAATCCATGCCGTCTAATGCCCATGCTGTAGCGTCTTTTTCATATGGACCAATTAAAAGACCTTTGCCTTCTTGTCTTAGATAAGATGAAGACTCTGGATCTCTCACTACCGGTAACTCTTTATCTAATTTTTCTATTTCTGGATGAGACTCAGTTACTAAATATTGGTGAATCATATTAATGCTTGGAACGTTTTTAATTCCAACCATTTGTGAAACTTCTGGACAAAAACTTCCTGCGGCATTCACTACATGTTCACAAATTATATCTCCTTTTTCAGTAATTACTTTCCACTCACCAGTGTTTAGTTGTTTAATATCTGTAACTCTATTTTTTCTATAAATTTTAGCTCCATTATTTCTGGCGCCTTTTGCCATTGCATTAGTAGTGCTAGTTGGATCTGTGTATCCATCTTCTGGAGTGTGAAATGCACCTAAAATTCCATCTAATCTTATAAATGGATGATATTTTTTTATTTCTTCAGTTGAAATTATTGAACATGGAGAGCCAGCTATATCTAAAATTCCTTTAACATAATGAAACCATTCTAAGTCTTCATGTTTATAAGCAAGTCTTAAACTTCCTGTTTCATGAAAACCAGTTGGCTGACCTGTTTCTTTTTCTAAAGCTTTGTATAAATTGGTAGAATGGAGATGAATTTTTGCAAGACTTAAATTTCCCAACATATGAGGACATTGTCCCGCTGCATGCCAAGTTGACCCAGAAGTTAATTCACTTTTTTCTATTAGAACAACATCACTCCAACCTTCTTTGGTTAAATGATATAATAAGCTTACACCCATTATACCTCCTCCAATAATTACTAATTTTGTATGGGATTGTATTTTGTCCATAATATTAGGTATTTGTAATGTAATTAGATTAATTAGTCATTATTTACCTTTCAAAATTAAATATTTTTCGCTAAGTTTTGGCAATTAAATTTAACTTAGGAGATCAAGAATGTTAAAAAAAATAACAAGACTTGCTCTTGCAATAGCTACTTACTTTACATTATCTGTAAGTTCATTTGCATTTGAAGCAAGCAATCCACAATGTATAGCTCCAGCAAATCCAGGTGGTGGATGGGACTTTACTTGTAGATCTGTAGGAAAAACTTTACAGGATTTAAAATTAATTCCTGGTTCATTAGAAGTAACTAACATGGCCGGTGGTGGCGGTGGAGTTGCATATGCTGAAGTAGTTAATAAAAGAGGCAGTGATAATAATCTGATTGTTGCAGCTTCATCAGCTACAGCTACAAGATTAGCTCAAGGTGCCTACCCAGGAAATACCATAGATCAAGTAAGATGGTTAGGCTCTGTTGGTGCAGATTATGGAATCATTGCGGTTTCAAAAAACTCATCAATTAACACTTTACCAGAACTTTTAGATCAAATTAAAAAAGATCCAAAATCTATTACTGTAGCAGGTGGATCTGCCGTAGGTGGATGGGATCATTTAAAAGTTTTAATCGCTGCTAAAAAATATGGCATCAATGATGTTAGAAGCATTAAATATGTTTCATTTGATGGTGGTGGAGATGCAGTAACTCAACTTTTAGCCGGAACTGTTCAAGCATTTACCGGTGATGTTTCTGAAGCTAAAGGATTTGTAGATTCAGGTGATATTAAAGTATTAGCAGTTCTTTCTGCTGATAGACTACCTGGAGAGTTCTCATCATTCCCTACTGCTAAAGAACAAGGTGTTGATGCAATCGGTGCAAACTGGAGAGGATTTTATGTTCCAGGCAATATGTCTAATGATGCTTACAGTTATTGGGCTAATGCTATCTCTAAAATGTACGACTCTAAAGAGTGGAAAGAAACTATGAGTAAAAATGGTTTAGCTCCGCTAGATTTAAGTGGTGATGAATTCCAACAATTTGTTGCAGAATCAGTGCAATCAATTCAAGATCTTTCAAAAGAGATCGGATTAATTAAATAATATATTTTTGGGGCATTCTTTTGAATGCCCCATAAATTTTTTACCCATGAATGAACGAATATTTGGAATTTTCTCATTTATAATTGCTTGTGGCTACATTTATGTGGCTAGTTTAACCCAATTAAGTTTTATTTCAGACCCAGTAGGTCCTAAAACATTTCCATATATTGTTGGTTCAATATTTGCCGTTTCATCTTTATTCTTAATTTTTAAACCTGAGTTTGATCCAAAGTGGCCAAGTTTATATAAATTTTTAGAAATAATTTTTGTAACTATCATTTTAATTGTTTATGCCTACTCTCTTCCGATTGTAGGCTTTTTGATATCAACTTTGATTGCTACATTTATTTTATCTTGGAGATTGGGAGCAAAAATTACTGAAGCTTTGATATTTGGAGCAGCCGTTTCATTTGGAATTTATTTTTTATTTAGAACTATTTTAGGTCTTTCTCTGGCTAGAGGAATTTGGGGATTCTAATGGAAACTATAAATTTTTTATTAGATGGATTTGATGTTGCATTTACAGTTCAAAATATAACTCTTGCTTTAATTGGATGTTTTTTAGGTACAATATTTGGTGCCTTACCAGGATTAGGACCAGCTAATGGAGTTGCCATACTAATTCCTATTTCTTTTTCTTTAGGTTTAGATGCTGCATCCTCAATGATCTTACTTGCTAGTGTTTACTATGGTGCGATGTATGGAGGTCGTATCTCATCAATCTTAATCAATATACCTGGAGATGAACCAGCTTTAATGACTACACTAGATGGTTATCCTATGACTTTAAAAGGAAGAGCTGGAGAAGCCTTAACCTTAACTGGGATTTCATCTTTTTTTGGAGCAATTGTAGCAACTATCGGTCTAATGTTTTTAGCGCCGCAACTTGTAAAAATTGCTCTTCTATTTGGTCCAGCAGAATATTTTGCTTTGTTTGTAATGGCTTTTGCAACATTAGGAGGGGTGAGTTCCAACAATAAAGCAAAAACAGTATTAGCATCGATGTTGGGTTTAGCTGTTTCAACAATTGGTGTAGATGGTCAAACAGGTGTTCCAAGATTAAGTTTTGGAAACGTGCATTTCTATGATGGCATTGATTTTCTAATCGTAATTGTAGGTATGTTTGCTGTATCAGAAATTTTTATATTTATTGAAAATAAAAATACAAAATCCACAAAAAACAAAAAAAATTTAATCATTAATAAGATTTTACCTAAACTAAGTGTAATAATTAAAATTATACCAACAATGATTAGAAGTTCATTTCTAGGTTTTTTTGCAGGAGTATTACCTGGTGCAGGTGCTTCATTAGGTTCTTTTATTGCCTATACAATTGAGAAAAAAATTTCTAATAAAAATGACACTTTTGGCAAAGGTGATGAAAGAGGTGTTGCTGCTCCTGAGGCAGGAAATAATGCAGCAGCAGGAGGTGCATTAGTTCCAATGCTTTCATTGGGTGTACCTGGTTCAGGAACTACTGCGGTTTTACTAGCAATGTTAATGACAATGAATATCACGCCAGGGCCTTTATTATTTAAAAATAATCCAGATGTTGTTTGGGGATTAATTGCAGCACTATTTTTTGCAAACTTTATTTTGTTAATTTTAAATATTCCTATGGTGAGAATATTTACCAAAATTCTATTACTACCACCAAGATTTTTAATGCCGATTGTTGCTATGATTTCTTTTGTAGGAATTTATGGAATTTCTGGTTCAAGTTTTGATTTGTTATTAATGATTTTTTTTGGCTTACTAGGTTGGTTATTAAGAAAATTAGATATCCCTCTAGTGCCAGTAATTATGGGATCAATTTTAGGAAATTTAATGGAAACTAATCTTAGAAGAGCTTTAACTATTAGTGACGGAGATTGGTCTTATTTGTTCCAATCTAAAGTTGCTATTATTATTTGGATTATAACTATTGTGGGTTTTGTTCTGCCTCTAATCATTGGCAAAAGAATTAAATCCCAAATGGATAAACTAAAATCAAAAAATTAAGAATAATAATTATAAATTTTTGCAATTACAAAAATAAATAATAAAGCAATAATGATTGGTTTAAATTCTATTAATAATTTTTTTTTCAAACTCAATTTTCTGCTCTAAATTTATTATGACAAGCTTTACAGTTTCCCCACATAAATTTTCCAAGAGTGCCATTAATATCATCAGTATCTTCAATGACAGAAACCAATTGCAGCATATCTGATGAGGCTTTAGACATTAATGTATTAAACTCATCTTTATTTTCCCATATTGATGGCAGTGCCTCGGTTTCAAATCCTTCTTGAGTATTATCGGGGAATAAATTTAATAATTTTTTATAATTTTCACTCATTTCATTCATTAATTGCTTAGCTTCATCAAAGTCTTCACTAACAACAAGTGAGTTAACTCTTTTAGCGACCTTATAATTATTACTAAAAATTGACTGTCTAGTTTTGATTATTTCTTCAACAGATTGTTCAGCAAAAGAAGAGGATAAAAAGGCTCCAATTAATAAAAATGTGGTGAATAAAGTATTGCAAATAATCTTAGTAAGATGTTTAACTAAAGCATGCATATAATCAATACTGTAACAGAGTATGGATTAATTTCAAAATTTTTTCATTGGGTTGTTGCAATTATTCTTATTATACAAATCCCACTAGGTTTTTACCTTGTTGATTTAGATTTTGGACCAGAGCGTATATCAATCGAAAATATCCATATAATCTTTGGGTTAACTATCTTTTATATAACTATAGTGCGTTTAATGAATAATATTTTAAATCCTACACCAAAATTAAAAACAAATAGTTTTACTGGGCAAAAATTTATAGCAAGATTAAATCATATTTTGTTATACATTTCGATTTTGACAATTACAGTTTCAGGAATATTGAAAAAATTATTTAATGGTGAAAAACTTAATTTATTTTTTAAAGAAATAACTTTAAAAGATAATTTTGATTTAAGCGAACAATTTTATGATATTCATGTACTAGCTAATTATGTTTTAATTGGTTTAATTGCCTTGCATATCTCAGCTGTAATAATTCATAAAATTTTTTTTAGGGAAAATATTTTAAAAAGAATTCTTTAATTAATGAATATTCTTTGCATTCTTAATAATATGATGCAAGTTTTGGCCTCTATTACAAAGTGTGATTAAATCTGTAATATTTTTAACCCCTTTAGATTTGGCAATATTTAGAAGATATAAAAATAATCTAGCTGTTATTGTGCAATCTCCTAAAGCTGAATGTCGTATTTGATCCTTAGTTTCAATTTTAAACATTTCACATAAATTTGTTAATTCATAATTTTTTAAATCAGGAAATAAACTTGCAGTTAGATAAATTGTATCAATAGCTTTAATGACTTTCATGCGGTGAGCTAATGCAGACCCCTTAGAGTTTTCTTTTAAGAAATTAATATCAAAATTTATATTGTGACCTACTAAAATACTTTTTTTAATAAATTTTAAAATTTTTTCATTTATTTCAAATAGAGTTGGTTTTGATTGTACTTGATCATCAGTAATATTATGAATTTTAATAGAAGCTTCAGGGATTTTCATTTGTGGATTAACTAATTCATTTAAAATTTTTTCTTCACCAATCTTTAAATTACTAACTCTTAATGAAGCAACAGATATTATTTGATCACCTTTTTCCACATGGAGACCAGTTGTTTCAGTATCTAAAATTGAAAAATTAGTTTCTTCTAGAGAAACCCTGTTAAACAATTTTCTTGTTTCAATATAATATTTTATTCTATTAAAAATATTCTTCACCAATATCCACCCTTACTCTTTGTTTTAGATCTCTAATCTTTTTTAAATAAATCTTTAAAACTCTCTTTTCTCTCTCTAGCAATAGTTTTGGGTCTATAAAATTTTTAATTGATAAGCCTTTTTTGGTACGTTCAACTTGATTACGCAACAGAATGTTTGACATAAATCGATGAGCATTTTTAAAGAAATCTGTTTCATCTTCAGATAAAACTTTTAGATTATTAAGTTCATCCAATCGTTCAAAAGTTGAGATTTTAGTAATTTTATTTTTAATCGAATATAGTCTAATACTTTCAACAAGTGGCAATGTACCTGTATGCTTTAGATTTAAAAAACCTTTATTTTCATTATCATTTTTTTCAACAATGAATTGTCCAAAAAACCCTATTGCAGCATCACTTTCCTCTTCACTAAAGTACAGAAATTTTAATAATTTTTTTTCTTGCAGCTTGTCATTAATGAATGACCTCAATTCTTCTGCTAGTTCAATTTTTCCATAAACAGATCTAAAGTCATAAAGCATATCAATGTGCCTCATATCTTGTGGCGCATGATTTTTTAACCATTGTTCAACCTGCGCTTTCCATTCAGGTAAACTTTTTCGCCAAAGTAGATTAGATGCCATCAAATCTCCTTTACAAAGCGGTATGCCGCAATCATCTAAAGTTTTGGTAAAGTCTTTAGCTAATTCCTCAAAATAAAGATCAATTTTTTTTGGATCCTCATTTACATTTGTTTCATAAATTAAACCGTTATCCTGATCAGGATGCAAGAAACTTTCCATACGACCACCAGAACCCATAACAATTACGGAAAAATTAGGAATTTCTTTTATAATATGTTTATCTTTCACACGCTTCTCAGCTAACCGAATTGCTCTACGATAAATTACATTATTTAAAAAACTTAAGAGATATGAAATATCACCAGGATAAACATTTCGATTAAGTAAATTTTCAGCTAAGTTTATTTGTTGCTGTTTAATTTTTATTAATCCTGAAACATCTTGCTCATCATAAGTCATATGGTCAATTTGAAATACCAAATCTCCAAGTTCTGCTGTTAAAGCTGTATTCATATCAATCATTCCTAAGACCTTTGAGTTCATATCGAATACAGGTAAATGATGTAAATTTAATTTTCTCATTTTACCGACAGCATGAAATAACAAATCATCGTCATAAACAAATTTAACTGGCTGAGACATAACTTGATTTACAGTAGTTTGCTCATTAGCATTGAAGGCAACTCTTTTAAGAATATCTTTTTCAGTTATAATTCCACAGACCTGACCATTTTCTTCAACAAGGATAGTAGATTTTTTTAACTCTTTAAGTTTTTCTATTGCAGATTTAATAAATTCACTTTTTTTGACTAAAATATAATCATCAGTCATGTAGTCCATGACCTTATTAGTGAATAATTCTACGCTGTTAGATCTTTTAAACATGATTAAATACAATTAATTATTATCGAAAGCACATCTAAAACCTACATAAATTGCATAAAAATTAGAAGGTTTAAATTGTGCACCTTCTTTTTTAGTTTTGGAAGCACCATACCACCAGGAAGCGCCTGCAGTTAATGAATTTCCTTTTTCTTGATCATCAATCCATTCCCAAACATTACCTCCCATTGCAACTAATCCATTAATTCCTTCAGGCAATGAAATAACAGATACATGGCGATCGTAATTTAAAATCCCTTGTGAGTTCATATTTATTGCTGTGTCACCGCTTGGGTACTTATAAGTTTTACCAACTTCAAATAAATCAGACTCAAATTGCTGTGTATAGGCTGCTTTTTTCCATTCTTCAAAAGTCGGTAGCCTGCCCCTATGATATTTGCAGTAATCTTCAGCTTCAAATCTGCTAATATGTACCGCTGGTTCTAATTCATCATCTGGTTTGTTGCCATAAGGAGTTAAATAATTCCAATTAGCTCTTTTTTCCCAACCAGCTCCCCATTCGTAACCACCACCTGTTTTTTCAGCTTCGGTAACAATATTATTTTTTAGAGCATACTCCTTAAACTCAAGGATTGTTACCTCATATTTATTTAAATAAAATGAAGTAAAACTTATTTTTTCATTAATAAATGCATGAGCACTATTAAAATTTAAAATTAAGATTAATAATAAAATTATTTTTTTAATATTAGACATATTAGTTTATCTTTAAATTTAATCCTTGAACTATAATTTTTATCTAGTTCGTTAATACCATTGTCAATTTCAATTTTAGACATAGTTAATAATGTTGAAATATATCTATTCTTTATCATTTTTAAGTATTTTTTTTTTGAAATATTAACAGTAAAAATAAATTTTTTTATTAAATGTTTGTTACTTTTTTTTATAAAATTTAATATTTCGATATCTCTTTTTAATGATTTTTCTAGTTTTCTTTTCATTAATTTGAAAGTTGGTATTTCGTTTTCATTTGGATCTAAAGTTGAAATAATGATTTTTCCATTCTTATTTAAATTTTTCTTACAAAGGTTTATCAATTTACTGATTTGACTTAATTTTAAAAAGTGTATGGTTTGCTTAATCATAATTACGTCAAATAAAATTATGTTTTTTTTTAAAAAACTTAAAGCATCAATTTTTTTGAACATAATTTTTTTATTTTTATCTAAATGATCTTCAACATCTATACCAAAAGGTTTATTTGTTAATTTTAACCTATTTGAGATTGTTCCAATAATCTTACCTCTGCCGCATCCAATATCTAGTATTTTTGAATTTTTAGTGAAGCTAAAATTTTTTAATAAGAAATTGTTAAATGAGTTAATATATTTGTTTGATGAGAGCCAAGTTTTATTATCCCAATTTTTTATTGCTTTCATAATTTATATTATTCATTTTATCTTTATTTTAAATAAAGTATTAATAATAAATGTTTTCAAATTTACATATTTTTTTAGGTGCAACTGTTGCAGATGCAGCTGCAAGACCTTTGCATTGGGTTTATGACCCTTTAAAATTAAAAAGTTATATTAAGAACAAAAAAGAAGTTGCTTTCTTATCGCAAAACAAGTGTCCATTTTACAGTGTTAAAACGGGACAAGTCTCCGGATATAACGACATAGGTCAGGTGATGTATCAAACTCTAATAAGTTCAAAAAAAAATGATGATATTATTAAGAATTTCAAAAAGAATATAATATCACATTTTGGTCCTGGCTCTCTTTATTGGAAAAACTTAAAAGCTAGAAAGAAATATAAAAAGATTAAATGGACTCGTCCGATTAATGGACCCTGGATTCATCAAAATATATTAGAAACTATTCGGAACATAAAACTAAACAAAAATTTTACAGGAGGCAAAAAAGTAAACGAGTCTGATGGTTTTTGTGCTGCCCTACCTTATTTTTTATATGATCAAAATTTATCTAAAGTTAAAAAGATAATAAGAACAATAGCCAATACCAAAGCTAGTGAACAGTTTGCAATTGCAAAATTTGAAATAATAAAAAATGCTCTACTAGGTATAAATGATCCAATTAAAAATTTTTATAAAACTAATAAACAAAATAAATATTTTAAGGATGTAATTTTAAATCTTAAGAAAGTTTTAAATGATAAAAACAAACCTCATATTGAAATAGTAAAAAAATATGGAAAGGCGTGTAGTTATCCTGGAACTTTTAATGGATCAATTCATGCCATCTTAAATAGCAATAGTTATAAATCTGCAATAACAAAAGTTATTAAAGCTGGTGGATGCAACTGTTCTCGTGCTAATTTTGTTGGCGCCTACTTTGCTGCCTTAAAAGGCAAAAATAATATTCCCACTAAATGGATTAAAAAAACTATTCCAGCAAAACAGATTTTAAAAAATATTGCTTAGATGCAAAAATCATCCATTGCCTATATATTAAAACTTTCAATTCCTATTTTTTTTGCAAATTTAGCAATCCCATTGGTGGGTATAATCGATACAGCTTTGATGGGAAATTTAGGAAATTTATCTTATCTATCCGCTACATCAGTTGCAGCAAATTTATTTTCTATGATTTTTTGGAGTTTTGGTTTTTTAAGAATGGGTACAGTTGGTATGGTGTCTCAAGCTTTAGGTAAAAATAATTATAAAGAAATTTTAAATATAATTTTAAGAAATCTTTTTTTTGTTTTAATCATTTCGACATTTATAATATTGTCTACAATATTTCATTCTCAATTTGAGTTTACAAATTTTCGAATTAACTGATTTAACCAAAGAATTTTATACTCAATATTTCAAGATAAGAATTTACTCAGCCCCTGGAGAATTAACATTGTATATTATTACTGGCTTATTTGTGGGTTTGCAAAAAACCAAAATATCAAGTTTTGCTGTTGGGTTTTTTTCAATTTTAAATATTGCTTTAAGCATTTTTTTTGTAAAAATTTATAACCTAGATATAAGAGGTGTTGCTTATGGTACATTAATATCTGCCTTAATTACCTCTTTGTTATTTCTAGCGTACACATTTGTCTATCTAAAAAAACACACACAATTATCCTTTAATCTTCATGAATTATCTAATCTAAATAAAATTAAAAATATTTTTAATATCAATTTTAATATTTTTATACGAACAATTTTACTAACTTTCTCTTTCTTGTGGTTTACTTATCTTGGAAGTCAAATTGGAGAGGATTTTATTGCTGCCAATGCTATATTAATTAACCTGGTTTTTTTATCAGCTTTTATTTTAGATGCTTACGCTTTTTCTACTGAGGGTATAGTTGGATATTCTTTGGGTAAACAAGATCTAAATTTATTCAAAACTATTCTTAAAAACTCTTTCATTTTAAGCTCATTAACTGGCTTCATAATTTCAATTATCTATCTATTTATAAATGAATGGGTAATTAACTTAATGTCAGATATAGCAGAAATAAGATCATTAAGTTCCTCATATGCAATTTGGTTAATAATTATGCCTTTTATTGCATCTTTTTGTTATCAGTTTGATGGTATCTTTATAGGAGTATCTCAAACTAAAGAATTGCGAAATGCTATGATTTTTTCAGTTACTATTTATTTAATCATTTCAATAATTTTAACTAACTTCTATTCTAATACTGGAGTTTGGATTTCTCTTTGTATCTTTATGATTTTAAGAGCTTTGTCACTTTTTTATTATATGGATAAAATATTTTTAAGATTTAATAGAAATTAATTTTTTCCTATAAATATCAGCCCTTATAGATACCAAAACTACTAAGACAATCAATGGAATGCAAAATAAATTTATTTCATTCCATGAAAATTTAAGAATTGAATATCCCGCACTTAAACTTGCCAAAGATTGAAATGAAAAAACTAAAATATCATTAAAACCCTGAGCTTTAAATTTTTCATTATTTTGATAACCTAAGACTAACAAGCTTGTGCCCCCAATAAATAAAAAATTCCATCCAACCCCTAATAAAACTAAAGCTATTAAATAATTTATAAAAGTTTGCTCATAAAAACTTAAACTAATGCTAAGAATAAAAATTAAAGTTCCTGTATAGATTATTGAAGAATGTCCATATTTTTTAATCAATATTCCAGTAAATAAAGAAGGTAAAAACATTCCTATAATATGTAATTGGATTACAATACTCGTAGAGCCCAAAGTGAAATTATGAATTTTATACATGCTAATAGGAGTAGCAGTCATTAAAAAAGACATCATTGAATATGCACAAGCTGCAGTAACGATTGCTTGTAAAATTATTGGATTTTTTAATAAATCCAAATAGGATCTTTGTATTCCACTATTTTCATCAATTACTTTTGGATTTTTATCTGTTTTATAAAAAATTAAAAAAAATACTGGTAAGATTATTAATATAGATAGTGAAACATACGAACCTGCATATAGATGGTCAGCAAATATATTTTTAGTTAAATTTGCTACATTAGGTCCAATAAGTGCTGACAATATTGTTGCTAATAACAATATTGAGATTGCTCTTGAACTATCACTTTTTTGGACCGTTTCAGCTGCAGCAAATCTATATTGATGAGTAAATGCAATTCCAGTACCAATTATAAAGCAGGCAAAACAAAATAATATAAAATTTTCTGAATAAATTGCATAGGCTGCAATTAAAGCTGCAAGACTTGAATAAGTTGAAGAAAAAATAAATCCATTTTTTCTTCCAATCTTGCTCATAATTTTTGCAGCAAACATTGAAAATACTGCAGTTCCTACGATGGATAATGAGGTTGGTAATGTTGCCAATGATGCAACTGGAGATATTTTCAAGCCAACTATACCACTTATGAATACTGTAATTGGAGGTGCTGTGAACGAAAAAACCTGACAAATAGTCAGTATCAATAAATTTTTATTGAACATTAATCCTCTACTTCAGATAATAACGAGGCGTTTCCACCCATGGCAGCAGTATTATTGGAGATACTTTGTTCGTGACACAGTCTCTTTAGGTATTCAGGACCACCAGCTTTTGGCCCAGTTCCTGATTTTTCATAACCTCCGAAGGGTTGTACCCCTACTACTGCACCTATCATATTTCGATTAATATAAATGTTCCCTACTTCTGCTTTTGATACTATCAAATTAACTGTTTTATCTATTCTACTGTGAATACCTAATGTCAAACCAAAACCTAAGTCGTTAATTTCTTCTATAAGTTTTTCTAATTCAGATGCCTTATATTTAGTTATATGAACTACTGGACCAAAAATTTCATTTTTTAGATCAGATAGTTTTTCTATTTCAATTAAGGTTGGCGGTACAAAATAACCAATTGGTAGGGATATTTTCATTTTGAAAAAGTTTAGTAAATTTTTTTACATGTTCATTAATATTAGTTAAAGCCTCAGCATCAATTACCGGTCCTATATCAGTTGAAAGTTTTTCTGGATCACCCATATTTTGGGTTTTCATAGCACCAATTAATATGTCTTTAATTTTTTCATAAATATTTTCTTCAACACATAAAATACGACAAGCAGAACATCTTTGGCCGGCACTATCAAATCCAGAACTCACCACATCCTTAACAACATGTTCGGGTAAAGCTGAGCTATCAACTACCATGCAATTTAAACCTCCAGTTTCAGCTACAAATGTAGGTATGCTATCTTTTTTTTGTAAATTAGATTGAATAATTTTTGCAGTATCTAATGACCCCGTAAAGATTACATTTTTAAGTTTCTTATCTTCAATGACTTTATTAGCAATTAATGCACCCTCACCAAGAACTAATGCTATTACTTCTTTTGGCAATCCTGCTTTTAATAATAGTTTAATCAAATAATAGGCAGCATACGACGATTGTTCTGCAGGTTTTGTTAATACTACATTTCCTGTTATTAATGCGGCAACAGTTTGGCCTACAAAAATTGCAATCGGAAAATTCCAAGGACTTATAACTAAAGATAAACCTTTACCAATTAGTCTATATTTATTCAGCTCTCCAGTTGGTCCTTTTAATATTTTATCTTTAAATATTAGATTGGCCTCTTTAGTGTAATACCTACAAAAATCTACTGCTTCTCTAATTTCAGCAATAGAGTTTTTAATACTTTTTCCAGACTCTTTGGCGCATATTTGAATAATATGATTTATATTTTTCTCAATTAAATCTGCAAAATTCAAAAATATTTCAGATTTTTTTTCTATAGAAATTTTTTTCCAAGTATTTGAGTATTCTTTTAATTTATTTATTGCGTTAACTACAGTTTTCCCGTCTGCATAATATTTTTTTCCTATAATATTTAAATTATGCGGAGATATAATATTATGCTCTTCTATAGTTTTAATGTCCTCTCCATCTATGATAGAATAAGCTTTTACATCAAAGTTATTTTCAAAATTTAGATAGTTTATTGTATCTTCTTCACTTAGATCTAAACCAAATGAATTCTTACGGTCTTCATAAATATCCACTGGTTTTTTAATTTTATCAAAATTTAATTTTTCTATTTTATCCAAAGGAGATTGGATCAATTTTTTAATATCTAAATTCTTTGATTTTAATTGATGGATAAAAGAGGTGTTTGCTCCATTTTCAAGCAATCTTCTCACCAAATAAGGTAGTAAATCTTGATAGCCTCCTACAGGTGCATAAACTCTACATTTAAACTTATTATTTTTTTCTAAATGAGAATAAATCTCGTCTCCCATTCCATGCAATTTTTGAAATTCAAAATCTTTATCTTTAAATAGTGTTTTAATGTATGCAATACTGTGTGCGTTATGAGTTGCAAATTGAGAGTAAACATTCTTATTTTCTAACAATTTGTGAGCACAAGCTAAATATGAAATATCTGTAACAAATTTTTTAGTAAAAACTGGATAATCTGTAAATCCTTGCTCTTGAGCGATTTTAATTTCTGTATCCCAATAAGCTCCTTTAACCAATCTAATATTTATTTTCTTATTTATTGTGGTTAAATATTCATTAAGCCAATCTAAAACAAAATAAGCTCTTTTTTGATAGGCTTGTACAGCAAAACCAAATCCACTGTAAGTTTCATCTATTAATTTACTTTCGATAATCTCTTTAAAAATAAATAAAGATAAATTTAGTCGATCTGCTTCCTCTGCATCGAAACATATATCAACTTTATTTTCTCTACCTAATTCTGTAAGTTTAAATGCTTTAGGAAAAAGTTCTTTTTTGAGCAAATCTAATTTATTTCTTTCATATCTTGGGTGTAATGAGGATAATTTGATTGAAATACTTTTTTTTTCAGGGTTTTTACTTTTACCTGTTGCTATAATTGCATTTTCATATTGACTGTAATATTTTTCAGAGTCCTCATAAGTAACTGCTGCCTCTCCAAGCATATCAAAAGAAAATGTATATTTATCATGCTTTTTCTCATCACTAAATTTAATAGCTTTTTCGATATCTTTTTCAAAAACAAATTGTTTTGCTAAAATATTTACGGCTTGTTTAATTGCATTTCTCAACAAAGGTTCAGATAAATTTTTTACAATCTTACTAAGAACATTTTTATTTTCATCTGGTTTTTCCTCGACAATTTTTCCTGTTATTAAAAAAGCTATAGATGAAATATTAACAAATAAATCGTTATCATTTTTAATATACTTTTTCCAATCACCGATAGGAATTTTATCTTCAATTAAATCATTTATTGTTTTAGGATCAGGTATCCTTAGCAAAGCTTCCGCTAAACACATCAAAACTATTCCCTCATTGCTTGATAAAGAAAATTCATGAATTAATTTTCCAAATTGACTTCCAATTTTATGGTCAATTGCATTTTGAACAATCTCTAAAGATGTTTTCTCTATTTCTTTTTGATTTTGATTAGAAAAATTTGAAACTAAATTAAAAAAATATTTTTCGACTATCTCTTTTTGATCTAAATACTTATTTGAAAAAACTTTTTGCATTCACTAACCATTAAAATTATTTAATGACATGCTATTCCAAATTTTTTTAATCTCCAATAATTATAAGGCCATGGTGTTAAAAAACCAACTGTTAACATTATTGGAACTACCCACCATGTCAACATAGCTCCCCCAGTCAAAAAATAATCTGTTAAATTCATAGCAACTTCCATGCTAACCATTGAAATGAAGCTCATCCCAAAAGCAGTTTTTAATGCATCTTTAAAATTAAAATTTTGTTTCATTAAAATGATTGTCTCTAAAATAATACTTGTAATTAATCCATTTATAATTGCTAAGATCATAATAGCTAATACTGGCCATGGAATTCCTGTTATTTGAAAATATAGAATTGTTCCAAAATCACCAATTGCACAACCAAGCAAACACCATCCAGTATTTTTAGCACTTCTTCTCCAAGTATGTCTGCAAGACCAATTAAATGTAGTTGTATTCATATTGTTAATTCAAATCTATTTGATATTGATATTTATCTTTTGGCCAATAAGATTTTATATAAGCTAAAACATTATCAATGTCATCATCATTAAGAACATCTCCAAACCCTGCCATTTTACCTTGGTAATTTTTTACTAGTTTAACTAAACCATATTTAATTATGCTATGTAAAGTCTTGTCATCATGATGCCAAGTGTGGCCCGTACCATTTAACGGTGGCGCTTTTCTATGTCCATCTTCATCAAGCCCTTTCCAATTTTCAGCACCTGATAAATTTATTTGATGGCAAGAGACACAATTATTTTCATAAGCAATTTTACCCTTTGCAATCATAATTTTAGATTCAGTAGTTATAGGATAGTGATTATGGGCAAAACTACTCTTGATAAATATAATTGATAAAAATAATAAAAATATAATTTTCATCTTATTTTATAATTCCAAACCTTCTTTTTTCCAATTCTTAAGACCACCAATTAGGTGATAACAATTTGAATAATTATAAGATTTTGAAATTTGAACTGCTAATGTAGATCGATGTCCATGAGCACAATAAAAAAGAATTTTTTTACTTTTTAACATATCTTTATTTTTATCAATATATTCATTTATTTTTGGGAAGGGTATAATAATACTATTTTTTAATTTTCCCTCTTTTTCAATTTCAATATCTTCTCTTAAATCTATTAATACTGAGTCTGGATCTTTCTTTATCTTATTAAACTCTTCAGGCTCAATTCCATTGTTTACTTTCTGACGATTAAAATCAATTCCTAGATTTAAATTACTTGGAACTGCTACATCCATCATTTTAGGATCGGGTAAATTCAAATTATTCATTATATCTATGTATTCTTCAGCTGATCTAACTTGCAGTCTTGGATTAAAATATTTTTCTTCACCAATTGTACTGACCATTTCACCTTTGTAATCGTGAGCTGGATAAACCAATGTAGCTTCAGGAAGTTTTAATAATTTATTAAAAATTGAATTATAAGAGTCTCTTGGATCGCCATTTTGAAAATCAGTTCTTCCTGTGCCTCTAATTAAAAGAGTATCACCTGTAAAAACTCTATCTTTCATTAAAAAACTAAAACTCTCAGATGTATGACCAGGTGTGTATAAAGCTTTTAAATCTATACCATCAATTTTGATTGTCTCTTCATCTGCAACTCTCATAGCAACCACATCCGCAGGAGTTTTGTCGCCCATGACAGTAACACAATTTGTTTTATCTCTTAATTCTGCAATACCTGAAATATGATCTGCGTGTATATGAGTATCGATAACTTTAACCAGTTTTAAATCTAATTCTTTTAATAATTTAATATATTGCTCAACATTTTCTAAAACTGGATCAATGATTAAAGCCTCCCTTCCAGCGGCTGATGCAATCAAATATGTATATGTGCTAGAAATTTTATCGAATAATTGTCTAAAGATCATATTTATATATTACAACTTTAAAAATATATTAAACCAGTATTTTCGTCTCTACTAAATCAAAAATTATTGTTTAATTTAAAGTACTGGCAATCCTGATGTTTTCCAACAGCTTGGCTCTACATCTTCAGAACAAATAAAGCCATTAACAACATTATAAGTTTTATAACCTCTTTGATCTAATATTTGTGCGACTTTTGATGATCTCATTCCACTTTTACACATTACAAAAACAACTTTATTTTTATCAATTTTAAAACCTTCTAAAGTTTCATCAAATTTATCATTCACAACACGTCCATTATCTGTGTCGATTAAATAGGATAAAAAACTAGTATTTAATCCAAGTTCTTGACCATTCGGTTTGCCATCTTGGTCCCATTCTGTTTGAGTTCTTACATCTAGCAATGTTGCACCTTGATGTTCTTTGGATAATTCCAATAATTCAGCACACGTAATCTGTTGGGGCATAATTTGAGTGTTGTATAGACCTTAAAAAATATTTTTCAAATACTTTTTTAATACCCACCTGACAAATGTGAATAGAGGATAAAACTACCGATAATAAGAAAAAATGTTCCTTCACTAAAATGTAAAAGTTTATGAGAATGTTTAATCATTTCGTTCTTCAATTTATATCCAAGATAACAAAAAAAAGGTGCTGATATTCCTATAATTATAATAACTAAACCCAAATATTCTATTTCATGATGAGATGAAGCACCTACTGCAAAAGCATCGATGGATAATGCTAACGTAGTAATTAAAATTTTAAAAACGTTGTCTAATTTAAATACAGGTTCTTCTGAAAAAAGATCTTTATAACAACTTAAAGATAAAAATAAAAATACAGTAAAGCTTACCCAATGATCATATTTGGATATCAATGGACCAATTTCATCTCCAATTTTCACTCCAATTAAAAATAAAAGTACATGAGCAAGAGAAATAGATATAAGAGTAAATGCAATTTTTTTATCTACACTCTTGCCTACTATAAAAGAGTCCAATGTGACGCTAATAGCTAATATAATATTTAATAGAATGCCCATTAAATATTTTATTAGTCTTTAATAGCTAAGATGTAAATTTAATTTTTTAAACTTCGATTTAAAACTAAAAAATAATCGATTATGATTGCCTGTATCTTTCATTACTGTTTGCTGCCATAAGTGAACCATCTCATGTGCTAAGGTGTTTAAAAATTCTAATTTATTTTTATATTTTGGCATCATTTCTAAAACAAAAAAACTAGTTCCTTTACGATAAGACAAATATTCCACACACTGTCCAGAGCCTTGAATAATTCGCTTTATTTTTACATCATTAAAAGTGTTTAATTTTTCTTTAAATAGAGATTTATTAAAAATCTTAAAATATTTTTTTATTTCTTTATAAGTAGTTACGTATTTTTTCTCAGTATCTTTAGTTTCTTTTAGAATACTTTTTTTTACTTTGATTATATAGTCATCCTCAATTTTACGTATTGTTGACATATGTTATAGATAAAAATTTAATTACTCTTATTGGGTAATGGGTACTTAAGCTTTTTTTTAAAAAAAACAATAATATAAAATTTAAACTCTCTTCTTACCCTGGACGATCCTATCCAATAATAAGGCCACAAATAAAATGGCGACCCCAGCTAAAATTCCTTGACCTACATTAGCATACTGTAATGCCTCTAAAACATCCTGACCTAACCCTTTGGCCCCTATCAAAGATGCTACTACCACCATGGCTAAACTTAACATTACTGTTTGGTTTACACCGGCTAAAATTGTTGAGGTTGCAAGAGGTATATCAACTTTAGTTAATAAATACCATTTTGATGCCCCATAGGCTATAGCTGCTTCTCTTATATTTTGTGGCACTCCTTTTAAGCCAAGTACAGTTAAACGCACCACAGGAGTACCACCAAAAATCATTGTTATAATTACTGCCGCAACTTTCCCAGTTCCAAAAAAAGCAATGACTGGAATCATAAAAACAAAGGCTGGCATAGTTTGCATAAAATCCATAATTGGCCTTATAAATAAGTAAAATCTTGGTTTCGTAGAACAGTAAATTCCAAGTGGAATTCCGATCACGATACTCAATAATGCTGCCGTTCCTAATATTTAATTGAGGAAAACAAAAAAAAAGAAACAATGAATGTATAATAAGACAATTTTTTATTAAAGATTATTTAATTTTACCCAATTGTTTTTGTCTTGATATAATTATTAGTCCACTGACAATAATCAAAAAAGCTCCAATATAAGTATTCATTCTAGGTATTTCATTAAATATAAAATAACCAAAAAGAATACCCCATAAGATTACCGAATATCTAAAGGTAGAAGTTACCGAAACTAAAGTAACTTTGATTGTTGCTATAGAAAATATATAGCCCAAAGAAAGAAAAAATGATGATAAAAACATAATTGAATACTCTTTAGAATTAAAATTATAAAATTTATAAATACTCAAAACTCCAAAAAAAATTGTAACTATTAAACAAGTGATAAAAGCTATTTGTAAGCTATGAAAATTTTCTTTTATATTTTTCGTATATATATCTCTAAATGTTAAAAGTATCGCCGCTAAGAGTGGAAAAATAAAATAATACCCATATTTCAAATCTGTAGGATTTACAACGACAACAACTCCAGCAAACCCCAAAAACACAGCACTCCATCTTCGCCAACGAACTTTTTCTTTGAAAAAAATTGCACCATAAATAGTTAAAAGAATTGGAGCTAATGATAATAAAACATATACTTTAGCAAATGGTAATTTGGCTATACCGATAAAAAAACAAATACAGCATAAAGATTCAAGTATACCTCTTATTGCCAATTTTTTAGATGAAAATATAATTTTTATATCCAGTTGGTTTTTTAAAAATAAAAATAACCCTATAACTAAACAAGCAAATATTCCTCTTATAAAAATAATCTGATTTAAAACAAATATTTCTTGATAGTTTTGATAAATTATTTTTACCAACATATCATTGGTAGCAAAAGATAATTGAGCCAACATCATATAAAAGATGCCTAATAACTCATTGTTAATTTTAAATAATTTCTTCAATTTTGGTATAAATTTAAATAAAAATAATAAACCAATATGCAGCTAAACCAGCCAAAATAGTAGCTATAATATTTCTACTAAACACACCAACAATTAAAGCTATAATAGATGCTAATATCTTTGGATTGTTAACAATATCTAAATCTCCATTTGTATCTATTAAAATTCCAGGAAAGATTATTGCGGGAAAAACTGCAGAGGGAACATAAGTTAAAATTTGTTTAACTCTAGGATTCATTTTGCTTGTATCAAAATAAGATAAAGACAAAAATTTGGTCAAAAAATTTAAAACTCCAGATATTACAATTCCATACCAGATCATTTATTTTTTCCTTTTTTATAAACAATCATCATCAAAGCTACTGATAAAGAAATAAAACTAGATAAAATAATGTAAGATTTTAATGGTGCATTATATAGGATTATAGAAAGTGATCCTGAAATCAAAATAATTATGATGTGATCAATTTTTCTAAAATAGGTCACTAATAATGCGATAAAAGTTAGCGGTATAGTGTAAGAAAGTCCTAATTTATCAGGAACAATAGATCCTAAAAAAACCCCAATCAATGTAGATATTTGCCAAATCAACCAAAGAAAAAAACCTGAACCAAGCAAATAATAATGTTTTAAGTCGTCTATTTTTATTTTTTTCAAAATAAATATTAGAAACTGCATAAGCTTGATCAGTTAATAAATAGGATAATAAAACCTTCCAGCCTAGAGATAAATTTTTTAGATACTCACTAAAACTTACTCCATACAAAAGATGTCTAGAATTAACTACAAAAGTTGAAGTAATTGTAATTAAAGAAGATGCGCCACTTGAAAAAAGTTGAAGAAATACAATTTGAGAAGCTCCACCAAAAATAATGAATGATGTTGCAAATATTTCAAGTGAACTAAAGCCTAATTCAATACCAATGGCACCCAATATAATTCCAAAAGGCACAACAGGAATTAACAAGGGAAGTATATCTACAATTCCTTTAAAAAATAATTTTATTTTTTTACTCATTCGGATTGTTAATTAGTCGAAACAAACAATATGATCAATATGAATAGGTTTTTTAACACCGAATTTTTCTTCAACTTCGTGTTGATGAACATGGTGAGAATGAACAAACACAGGTATTAGTAAATTACTTTCGGTTTTGAGAGTATAAATAAAATTAGTTCCTCTAAATTTTTTGTCTACCACTTCAAGCTTTAAAGTGCTTTTGTCATCATGTTCTAAATCCTCAGGTTGTAGTAATAACTTGACATTTGCTCCTTTGGGATAATGTTTTATAAAATCTCCTTTGATTATTCCTAAATCTTTATTTTCTAACGATTTTTCATCAACCACTGTTGCGGGTATTAAAATTCCCTTATTTAAAAATTTTACGACCTCAATTGAATTTGGAAAATGATGAACATTATAAGGATCGTCATATTGTTTAAGTTGACCATTTAAAATTATTCCACATTTATTTCCTAAATAAAAAGCTTCATAGGAGTCATGAGTAACTATAATTGTAGTAATTTTATAATCCCTTAAAATTTGTTTAAGTTTAACTTGAATTTCTTCTTTAAAATTTTGATCGATATTTGATAGGGGTTCATCTAAAAGAAGCAAATCTGGCATAGATAATAATGATCTTGCTAAAGCTGCCCTTTGTGCTTCACCAGAGCTTATTTCATGGGGGTACTTCAATTTAATATTTTGCAGATGAAGAAATTCTATAACATCATCCAATTTCAATTTTTTAGTTTTTCTACTATTTCTATCAGCACCAAATTTAATATTATCAATAACATTATAGTGTGGAAATAATGAGTTATCTTGGAAAGACAGAGAGATATTTCTATTTTCAGGTTCAATATGAGTTTTTGAAGAAGAAATTATTCTACCATTTAAACTGATACTACCTGATCTTATTTTTTCTAAACCAGCTATAGTTCTTAAAATAGTAGTTTTACCAATTCCAGAGGGGCCAAGAAGACATATAATATCCCCTTCATTTTCTATTTTTAAAGAGACATTATTTACTTTATTTTTTTTACTAGCAGCAAAAGTAACATTATTAATTTCAAAAAAATTTTTCATTATTTTTCGTTTAAAATAAATTTAGAGGTTATTAAAATAAATGCACTAGAAATTAAAATTAAAATGATAGCTGGTGCAGCAGCAGCTTCTAATAAATCTTGAGAGGCATATGTATACGCAGTTGTTGCAAAAGTATCAAAGTTAAATGGTCTCATTATCAAAGTAATTGGCAGTTCTTTTATAATTTCAATTAAAAGTAAAATAATTACTAAAAAGACAGAATTTTTTAAGAATGGTAAATGAATATTTTTGAATGTCTTGATTTTTGAATAACCTAGCAAATAAGCACTTTCATCTATAGAATAATTAATCTTTAAATAGCCAGATCTAATTCCATTGTTGGCTAAAGAATAAAATCTAACAAAATAAACTATTACTAAACCAAAAATAGATCCTATAAAAAATGATTTAATATTATAGTTTTTAAAAATATAAATATTTTCATCTAAAAAAGATATAAATGAAATATAAGCAACAGCTAAAATTACACCTGGCATTGCATAACCTGAAATTGAAAAAGTTGTTAAACCTTGAAGGAATTTACTTTTAGTAATTCTATTTCCATAATTAGAAATAAAACCCAGGGATATCAATAAACAGCAAGATAATAAAACAAGTAATAAAGTATTACCTAAAAGTTTAATTAAATTTAAATCAAAGAAATGCTTAGGAAATAAAAATGTCCAGTAGCTCATTTGAATAACTGGAAATAAAAAACTAATAAAAAAAACTAAAAAACATACAGTAAATGCTAGGCTTGATTTATAACCTACTAACTTTATTTTTGTTTTAGTTTTAAATCCACTCTTAGACAGTGTGTGGTATTGAGCTTTTTTTCTAGAGAAATTTTCAATCGTGAACAGTAAGAAAATAAACATTAAAAGATAAAAAGATAATCTATTAGCTAACGTTAAATCATCAAAAGTAATCCAAGCATTATAAATTCCTGTCGTTAAAGTAGAAACACCAAAAAATGAAACCGAACCAAAATCAGATAAGGTTTCCATTGCCACCAATGATAGTCCAGCTACAATTGATGGTCTTGCTGATGGTAAAATAATTTTTAAAAAAGTTTTTTTCTTTGAAAAACCAAGGTTATTACCAAGGTCTATAAGGTTTTGGGACTGATAATGAAATGAGGTTCTTGTTAGAACATAAACATAGCCAAAAATAGAGAATGATATTGCTATTGTGGCACCAATCATGCCATCCAATTTTGGAATAGAAGAATTAAGTACAGCATCACCTGAAATACTTTTTAATAATGAATAAGCTGTCCCATAATTTTCAAAAAAAGCACTTAAAGAATATGAGTAAATATAAGCCGGAACTGCAAATGATAAAATTAATGCCCATTTGAAAAATTTAGCTCCGAAAAAATCATAAAAAGAAACTAAATAAGCACAACCAATGCCTATTATTGAAGTTAAAATTAAAACACCAATCAAAAGAGTAAGAGAATTAATTATATAATCTAAAAGAAATGTATCCTTAAGAATAAAACTATATTCAGATGTGTTTTCAAAAAAGCTACTAAAAATCATTAATACAGGAACAGCAACTGTTAATGAAATTAAAAATGAGCTTAAATACCAAATATTAAATCTTATTATCATTGATTTATTTCCAACCTGCCTGCAACATTATCCTTAAAGCATCAGGTTGATACTTTGCAAAATCACTTACAGGAGTAAATAAATCCTCTTTAAAATTAATTTCTAAATTCATTTTTGTAATTAATTCATAAGAATCAAAATCTTTAATTATAGGATACTCATAAGTATTTTTAACAATATGCTCTTGGGATTCTTTAGATAGTAAAAATTCTAAAAATTTAATTGCATTAAGTTTATTTTTGGAAGTTTTTAATATACCAGCTCCACTAATATTCATGTGGGTACCACGATTGCCTTGATTTGGATAAAAAGGTAAAACTTTTTGTGCTGCTTCTTGTTGATCTTTACCTTTTTGACCAGATAACATAAGTGCATAATAATATGTGTTAGCAATTGCAATATCTGCTTCTCCAGAGGCAACTGCTAAAATTTGCGCTCTATCATTACCCTTGGGTGATCTTGAGAAATTTTTAACAAATTCCTTAGCCCAATTTTCAGTATTAACTATTCCATTATTGCTGATTAATGATGCTAGCAAAGATTGATTGTAAATACTGTTTGATTGTCTAATAGCAATTCTATTTTTCCATTTCAAATTTGATAAATCTTCATAATTTAAATTTTCAATTTCATGATTTTTTACTCTATCAATTGAATAAAAAATAATTCTTGCTCTCTTTGAAATTCCTGTCCAATTTTCACTTCTATAATTTACAGGTACTTTATCTTTTATTATAGATGACATTGAATTTTGAAACATTCCCTTTGCATCAAATAGACCTAATCTTCCGGCATCTGAGGTGATATAAATATCTGCTTTAGAGTCAGCTCCTTCTTCAATAATTCTTTTTTGTAAAGCTGCGTCCTCTCCTGAAATTATATTTACTTTAATACCTGTTTGATTTGTAAATTTTTCATAAAGCTGAATATCAGAATCATAATGTCTTGAGCTAAAAATATTAACTTCATTTGCATTTAAATGCCCCGTTAATAAACTTAGGGTTGTTATTATAGCCAGTACAAACTTCATTTTTTTTATTTATGTAATAATTTATTAAGATTATTTTAATTGCGAATGATTATCAATCGCATATAGACTAAGAAAAGTCAATAAAATAAAGATTATTTCCAATCGCCAATTTTACTAAATAGAAAATTTCTAAAAGCCTGAACTCTAGCTGTATTTTTAAGTGACTGAGGATAAACAAAATGAGCTTCTGTAATTGGTCCCTCTGATTTAGGTAACACTTTTATTACATTGTTGGAATTTGAAACCAAATATTCTGGTAAGGCAGCCAAACCTACACCTGACTCTACCGCTAACAATAAACCCATAACACTATTTACTTTCATTATTGATTTTCTTTTTTTCCCATCATGCATACCAAGCTTTAATGCCCAGTCTGGATTGTAAACTGGCGAAGGTGCACCTTTGCCAAAAGATATAAATTTATGCTTATTTAAATCCGGTATTGTTTTTGGCATTCCATTTTTTTCTAAATACTTGTTTGAACCATAAATATAATACTTTATATCAACTAATTTTTTTTGAATATAATTTAGCTGTTTTGGTCTTCTCATAAAAATTCCAATGTCTGCTTGACGAGTACTTAAATCTAATTCTTTATCATCGAATATAAGTTCAATTTCAATTTCAGGATTAAGTCTCATAAACTCTTCAATTCTTGGAGTTAACCAGTGAGTACCAAAACTTCTTACAGTTGTGATTGTTAATTTGCCTGTGGGTTTATTTTTTTGATCACCTAATGAACTTTCTACTTCTTTTAATTTGCTAATTACCTCATGAGCAGTTTTAAAAACGTATTCACCATTTTCGGTTAAGGTTAATCCTCTTGCATGTCTTTCAAACAATTGAACTTTTAAATCTTGTTCTAATGACTGAATTTGTCTACTAATAGCAGATTGACTAAGGTTGAGATTTACGGTTGCGTTAGTAAAGCTTCCAGCTTCTGCAACAGCATGAAATATTTTTAATTTATCCCAATCCATTTATTTATTTACATCTACAATATATCTTCCAGACGTTTCTCCCTTTAACATTTTTGAATATACTTCAATTAAATCCTCTAAACTTATTATTTTTATAGATTGTTCTAATTTTTTAAAATCAATAATACTTGAAACTTCGTTCCAAACAAATTCTCTTCTTTTGATAGAAGCATTAACAGAATTAATACCCCAAAGTTTTACACCTCTGATAATAAATGGCATAACTGTTGTATTTAATTTATAATCAGATGCATTTCCACAGGCAGCAACTATTCCATTATCTTTAGTTTGAGCTAAACAATTTGCTAAAATTTTACCACCCACGGTATCCACAACTCCATCCCACAAACCTTTATCTAATGGTCTAGAATCCTTGTCTAATTCGTCTTTATTTATAATGCTTTTTGCACCTAATGATTTTAAATAATCTTCGTTTGATTTTTTTCCTGTCACTGCAGTAACATTGTATCCAAACTTAGACAATATCATAACCGCAATGCTACCGACGCCACCAGAAGCTCCTGTTACCAATACATCTTTTACTTTTTCTCCTAGCAATAATTCTTCTCGTGCTTTAATTGCGAATGCGCACAATAAAGCGGTTAAGCCAGCCGTACCCATAATCATGGCTTCTTTAGATGATAGGTTCGATGGTTTTTTTACTAAAAAATCTGCATTTACTTTTGCATATTGAGAGAAACCGCCATAAAAAATTTCACCCACTCTCCAGCCAGTTAAAATAACTTGATCATCTTTTTTAAATTTTTCATTTTCACTCTCAACTACTGTTCCTGAAAAATCTATTCCAGGTATATGAGGGTATTCTTTAACAAGTTTTGCACCATTATTTAAAATTAATGCATCTTTATAATTTAAACATGAGTAATCAATCTTAACTGTTACATCACCATGTTTTAAAAAAGATTGATCTACAGTTTCAACTTTTCTGGAAAAGCTCTCTCCTTCTTGATTGAGGATTATTGCTTTAAATTGATTAGACACAGCTTTATTTACTTATAAATCTTAAATACCTATTTTGAATACTTAAATCTTCTTTGAATTGTCCAACGAAATAGTTTGTAACTGTAGTCGCATTTTCTTTTTTGATACCTCTCATAGTCATACATTGATGTGCAGCATCTATTGTAACTGCTACACCCTTCGCATCCAGAGCTGACATTAAAGATTGAGCTATTTGCATTGTTAATCTTTCTTGGGTTTGTAGTCTTTTAGAAAAAACTTCTACAACACGTGCTAACTTACTAAGACCAACTACTCTTGATTTAGGAATATATGCTACATGAGCTGTTCCAACAATTGGAGCCATATGATGTTCACAATGACTTGATACAGAAATATTTTTTTCTACTACCATATCATCATAACCTTCAACATCACCAAAAGTCTTTTCTAGAATTTTATTTGCATCTAGGCCATAACCTCCAAAATATTCTTTATAAGCCTTAACCACCCTCTTGGGTGTTTCTAACAAACCTTCTCTGTTAGGGTTTTCTCCCATCCAAGATAAGATTGTTTTAAAAGCTTCTTCAGCTTCTTGATCAGTTACTTTTTTAATTTCCTGGTTATCTGTATCTTTAACTAATTTCATCGAACGTTTTATACCCATAAATTAACGTTTTTAAAATATTTAATATACTGAGATTTGTGCTACATAATCCCCTAAAATGTTCAAAAAAAGAGAAAATGTTATTGAAATTGAAGAGGGTAACCTTCTTTCACCTAAATTTGATAATGACGGACTAATACCAGTCATTACCATGTGCTCCAAAACTAAAGATATTTTAATGCATGGCTATATGAACGTTGAAGCGCTAAAAAAAACAATAGAAACCAAAGAAGCTCATTATTTTAGCAGGTCAAGAAAATCAATTTGGCATAAAGGCAAAACTAGTGGTTTTACTCAAAAAGTTACAGAAATAAGAATTGATGACGATCAAGACTCTATATGGTTAACTGTGGATATTGGTGATGGTGCTAGCTGTCATGTAGGTTATAGATCTTGTTTTTATAGATCTGTTCCATTAGGGCCAATTGACAATGGAAGAAAAATTGAAATGGAATTTCTAGAAAAAGAAAAGAAATTTGATCCAGAAGAAGTTTACAAAGGCCAACCAAATCCAACGAAAATTTAAATGACGGAAAAACAAAAAAATGTTCTAGGTGAAAAACTAGAAGATTGTTCTTTTGATCCTTTAACTGGTTGGTATCGTGATGGATGTTGTAATACAGACGATAACGATCATGGAGTTCACACTGTTTGTGCTAAAGTTACAACAGAATTTTTAGAATGGTGTAAAGAAGCAGGAAATGATTTAATTACACCACATCCTGAATTTGGATTTCCTGGATTAAAAGATGGAGATGGGTGGTGTGTTTGTGCAAGCTGGTATGCAAAAGCAGTTGAAGCTGGAAAAGGTTGTCCAATATATCTAAAGAGCACTCATCAAAATACTTTAAAAATTTTACCTATCGAAACTTTGAAAAAATTTGCTATTGATATCTCTTAAAAGTTGTTGGGCAGATTTTTTTTAAAAAATTAAATTACATATTGCCATATTTTGGTCCTCCACTACCTTCAGGGGTTACCCAAGTAATATTTTGCGAAGGTTCTTTGATATCACAAGTTTTACAGTGAATACAATTTTGGGAATTTATGACAAATTTATTTTTACCATTTTCATTTTGAACTTCATATACTCCTGCTGGACAATATCTTTGAGCAGGTTCATCAAATTTTTCTAGAGTATAGTTTATTGGTAGCTCTGGATCTTTAAGTTTTAAATGAACTGGCTGATTATCAGCGTGATTAGTTCCTGTTAAATAAACAGAACTTGTTTTGTCAAAAGTAATAATATTATCTGGTTTTGGATATTCGATTTTAGGCATATCCTTAGCATCCTTTAAAGTTTCGTGATCAGCGTGTTTATGTCTCAATGTAAAAGGTAATTTTCCTTTAAACAATATCTGGTCAATTCCAGTAAATATAATCCCAAGGATTAAACCCCAACTAAAGCTAGGCTTAACATTTCTTGCTCTAAATAGTTCTTCATAAACCCAACTAGTTTTAAATCTCTCCTCATAATCAGATAAATCTTTATTATCTTTTATATGATCAACTATTGTTTCTGCAGCAATCATTCCACTTTTCATCGCTGTATGAGAGCCTTTTATTTTTGGCATATTGAGAGTTCCGGCATCACATCCTATTAGTAAGGCGCCTGGCATATGCATTTTAGGTAAACTTTGAATACCTCCTTCAATTAAAGCTCTTGCGCCATATGAAATTCTTTTCCCACCTTCAATAATTTTTTTTATTGAAGGATGTGTTTTAAATCTTTGAAATTCATCAAAAGGAGACAAATGAGGATTTTTATAATCTAAACCAATTACATAACCTAAAAAAACTTGTTTATTTTCTGCGTGATATATAAAGCTACCTCCATAGGTATTATTATCTAACGGCCATCCGGCTGTGTGCATTACCAAACCTTCTTCATGATTTTTTTCATTAATTTCCCAAATTTCTTTGAATCCAATTCCGTATTGTTGTGGGTCTTTATCTTTATTAAGATCAAAATTTTTGATTAGCTGTTTTCCTAAATGTCCTCTGCATCCTTCAGCAAAAACTGTTACTTTACCTATTAACTCAATTCCTGGTTCAAAACTATCTTTCTTATTACCATCTTTATCAATTCCCATATCTTGGGTGACAACTCCTTTTACAGATCCATCTTCATTATATAAAATTTCACTTGCTGGAAATCCTGGGAATATTTCTACTCCTAAAGCTTCTGCTTGCTCAGCTAACCATCTACATAAATTTGCAAGACTTATAATATAGTTCTTATGGTTTTGTTGAACAGCTGGTAATAACCATGTTGGCCAACTTAAAGATTTTGTTTTTCCTAAAAATAAAAATTTTTCTTTACTAACTTTAGTTTTAACTGGAGCATTTAAATCTCTCCAATTGGGTAATAATTCATCTAAAGCTCTCGTTTCAAAAACATTCCCACTTAAAATATGCGCTCCAATCTCTGAAGCTTTTTCTAAAAGACAAACATTTAAATTTGAATCAATTTGCTTTAATTTTATGGCAGTAGATAATCCAGATGGCCCACCACCCACAATTACAACATCATACTCCATTGACTCTCTAGACATAAAGTATTTTTATCTTTAAGGATTATTTTTGTATAGTGTTTAATTTATTCAGCTCTTCTAAAAACTGAGGAAGGGCCTCAAATAAATCAGCCTCAAGACCATAATCAGCAACGCTAAAAATTGGAGCTTCGCCATCTTTATTAATTGCAACAATAACCTTACTTTCTTTCATGCCTGCTAAATGTTGAATTGCTCCTGATATTCCAACAGCAATGTATAAATCTGGTACCACTACTTTTCCAGTTTGACCCACTTGATGATCATTTGTTATATATCCTGCATCTACAGCAGCTCTTGAAGCTCCAATAGCTGCACCCAATTTATCTGCGACATCTGCAATTAATTTAAAATTATCTCCACTTTGCATTCCTCTGCCACCTGAAACAACTATTCTTGCTGTTCCAAGTTCTGGTCTATCAGATTTAACTTCTTCTCTTTTTATAAATTTAGTTTGAATAAATTCTTCAGCACCTTCTGCTTTTTCAATTGGCGCAGATCCTCCAGAACTTTCACATGCGTCGAAAGAAGTTGGTCTAATAGTAATACATTTTTTAGAGTCATTACTTTTTACAGTAGCAAAAGCGTTTCCAGCATATATAGGTCGTAAAAAAGTATCTGATGATATCACTTTTGTAATGTCACTAATTTGTGATGTATCTAAAATTGCTGCAATTCTAGGCATCAAATTTTTACCAAAAGTATTAGCAGAAGAAACAATATGAGAATAATTTGCAGATAATTTAACAACCACAGGAGCAAAATTTTCAGCTGTAAAATTTTCATAATGAGCGGCCTCTACACTAATTACTTTTTTTACTAGCGGTAAGGCTGAAAGAGCTTTTTGTGCTTCCTCGGAGTTATTACCAATAATTAAAGCATGCACATCCTGATCAATTTGAGAGGCAGCGGTAACTGCATTCAAAGTAAATGGTCTTAATTCTTTATTATTGTGTTCTGCAATTAATAAAACTGACATTAAATTACCTTTGCTTCATTTTTAAGTTTTTGAACAAGTTCTGCAACATTAGCTACTTTAATTCCTGCTTTTCTTTTTGGTGGCTCCTCCACTTTGATTTGTTGAATTCTTGGAGATATATCAACACCAAGGTCAGAGGCGCTTAGAAGATCTATAGTCTTTTTTTTTGCTTTCATTATATTTGGTAATGAAGCGTATCTTGGCTCATTAAGTCTTAAGTCACAAGTTACTACTGCTGGTAAATTAATTTCAATTGTCTCAAGCCCTTCATCAACTTCTCTAACTACTTCTAATTTATTATCTTTAACATCTATTTTTGATGCAAATGTAGCTTGTGGCCAATTCAAAAGTGCACTTAACATTTGACCGGTTTGATTACAATCATCATCAATTGCTTGTTTCCCCATTAAAACTAAATCAGGTTTTTCTTTATCAACTATTTTTTGTAAAAGCTTAGACACCATAAGAGGCTCTAAAATACCATCAGCTTTAACATGAATTCCTCGATCTGCTCCTACCGCTAATGCTTTTCTTACAGTTTCTTGAGCTTTTTCTTCACCAATTGTTACTGCAATAATTTCGGTTGCTTTTCCAGACTCTTTAATCTTTACCGCTTCTTCAACTGCATTGTCATCAGGTGGATTAGTTGACATTTTAACGTTATCGGTGACTACTCCAGATTCGTCTTCTTTTACTCTGATTTGTACGTTGTAATCGATTACTCTTTTTACAGCGACTAAAATTTTCATTAAGCTCTCAATAATTTATTTTCCGGATCGTAAGGACTTTCATCCATAATCGCAGCATCGTACATAGTTCCTAAAATATCTACTTTTAATTTTTGTCCAATTGTCGCAAATTCAGGTTTGATCATTGCTAATGCCATAGATTTATCAAGTCTAAATCCATATTCTCCACCTGTTGCTCTACCTACAACTTGATCATTATAATAAATTGGATTATTACCAAGTACATCAGCATCTGTAGTGTTATAAACTTCAAGCGTAACTAACTTGTTTTCAAAACCTTTTTCTCTCCATTTGTTTAAAGCTTCTAACCCTATAAAGTTTCCTTTGTTAGGATGAATAAATCTATCTAAACCTGACTCATAAGGTGAATATTCAATTGACATTTCGGTTCCGACTAATTTGTAAGATTTCTCCAATCTTAAACTATTCATTGCTCTAATTCCAAAAGGTTTTAAACCTAGATCTTTTCCAGCTTCCATCAATTTATCAAAAATATGATTTTGATATTCAATTGGATGATGTAATTCCCAGCCAAGTTCACCAACAAAATTTACTCGCATGGCATTAACTGGTGCATAACCTACATTAATATTTTGTGACGTAAGCCATTTGAAATTTTCATTTGAAAAATCATCTGTAGAAACTTTTTGCATTAGCTCTCTCGCTTTTGGACCTGCTACTACCAATACCCCAGTGCTATTTGTTAGATCTTCAAAAATTACCGACCCATCATGTTGGCATCCATTTTTTTATCCAGTCATGATCTAATCTTAAATTAGCGCCAGCTGATACAAGATAAAAACTATCCTCAGCTTCTCGCATAATTGTAAATTCTGAATGCACTCCACCTTTTGTATTAAGTGCATGACATAAATTTATTCTACCAATTTTTTTTGGTAAGTTTATTAGCAACTAAATAATCTAAAAATTCCTCTGCTTTGGGTCCTTTTATTCTACATTTTGCAAATGCAGTCATGTCTAATAAACCAACATTCTCTTTTACGTTTTGACATTCTTTTTTAATTGCATCAAACCATTTAGATCTTCTAAATGACCAGTCATCTTTTTGCTCCATCCCATCTGTTGCAAAAAAGTTGGGTCTTTCCCAACCAAATTTTTGTCCAAACACAGCTCCTAAATCTTTCATTCGCTCATAGCAAGGGGAAGTTCTTAAAGGTCTTGCTGCAGGTCTTTCTTCATCAGGGTAATGAACAATAAATACATGGCTATAAGCCTCTTCATTTTTAGCTTTTAGATAAGATTTAGTAGCATAATCTCCGTATCTTCTTGGCTCTACTCCCAACATATCAATAGTTGGCTCACCATCAACAATCCATTCGGCTAACTGCCATCCTGCTCCACCTGCTGCAGTAATTCCAAAACTATGTCCTTCATTGATCCAGAAGTTTTTTAATCCCCATGCAGGTCCTACAATAGGATTACCGTCTGGAGTATAACAAATTGCTCCATTGTAAACTTTTTTTACTCCTACTTCTCCAAATGCTGGAACTCGATGAATTGCTCCCTCGATATGTGGAGCTAATCTATCTAAATCTTCTTGGAATAATTCGTATTCAGAATCTTTTGATGGTCCATTAACATAACATGCAGGAGCTCCATCTTCATATGGACCTAATATTAGTCCACCTGCTTCTTCTCTCATATACCATCTACTATCACTATCTCTTAATACTCCCATTTCAGGTAAGCCATCTTTTTTTCTTTTTAAAATTTCTGGATGTGGTTCAGTAACGATGTACTGATGCTCAACTGGAATTACCGGAATATCTAATCCAACCATTTTTCCAGTTTGTCTTGCAAAGTTTCCAGAGCAAGAAATAATATGTTCACATTCAATTGATCCTTTGTCAGTTTCTACTACCCAGCCATCTTTATTTTGTTTCATAGCTAAGACAGTTGTATTTCTATAAATTTCAGCTCCCATGTTTCTTGCGCCTGTAGCAAGAGCTTGAGTTAAATCAGCTGGTTGAATGTATCCGTCTTCAGGATGCTGAATGGCTCCAACTAAATCATCAACATGACACAATGGCCAAATTTCTTTTACTTGTTGTGGGGTTAAAAATTTTACATCTACTCCGATTGTTTTTGCAACACCCGCATACTGATGATATTCGTCCATTCTATCTTTGGTACTTGCCAATCTAATATTTGATACAACGCTAAAACCAACATTTTTTCCTGTTTCTTCTTCTAATTTTTTATACAAGTTGACTGCATATTTATGAAGTTGTCCTACTGAATAACTCATATTAAACAAAGGTAATAATCCGGCAGCATGCCAAGTAGATCCTGATGTTAATTCTTTTCTTTCAACAAGAACCACATCTGACCAACCTTTTTTTGCTAAATGATAAAGCGCACTAACACCAACAACTCCACCGCCGACTACAACAACTTTTGCTTTAGATTTCATAAAGCAATTCCTACTAAATTTTTAATCAATCCGAAACAAAAATGTATCTGTGGATAATTAAATTGAGCTGCCTAATGGAATTGGGTTAGAAACCATTGTCGTCAACCAACAATCCTTTAAAGGGCCTTCACCCTCATATTTTTCAACTTGCCAATTGAACTTATGATAGATTTTATTTTTATCTAAGATGACAACTTCATACTGAGCCCATTTATCACTGTTTCCCAAAGGGTTGATAGTGTGCTCAAGGTGGCTTATTAGCATTTGATAAGAGTCACCTTTAATCATTTTAGTAAAGTTATCTAAAGGTCCAGTATATTTTTTATTATTCGGATGGGCGAAATTCCAAGTTTGCTTTATTCCAAAATCCTCAGAAATTTTATCATTATTTTGTAGTCCAGTTAGTTGGATTTTAACTACATCGTATGGCTTTATATTATTATTTGGCTCTAATAAATCAGCTTTGGAGATTGATGCACTTAAAAAAATTACTAAAAAAAGATTAAATATTGTTGGCAGTTTTTTTAACATCTTCTAAAAATTCTTTTCTTTTTTGTTCACTTACAAATGGTACAGCAAAATATCTTCTATACACAATATTATAAATACCACACATGTGAAATACCCCTCTTTTTAACCTTCTGATCGGTAAATTTAAAAAAAATGTGGTAATCGCTAATCTAGGTGATCCATAAGTGCAAAAAATAATAGCTTTTTTTTGTTTTAATCTCCCAATTGGATAACCATAATTTCCAAATAATTTTTTAAAAGTATAAGCCCAAGGAGGAGACAACACTTTATCAATCCAACCCTCAACAATTGCAGGCATTCTAAAATTCCATATTGGTGCGATTAAAACTATTATATCACACTCTTCAATTCTTTTTCTATGATTTAAAACTTCAGCATCAGGTGCTTCACCAGCATAACACAGGATTAAATTTTTCTTTATATAAATCTACAACGTCAACCTGATTACCGTTCAATTCAGTTTGCTTTATAAATTCATTTTTAATTGCAGCATTAAAAGAACTATCTTTATAATGACCATAAACTAAAAATATTTTTTTCATTCAATCTAAATATCTTAAAAAAATTAAAAAACTATTAATAATTTATAATTTTTATTCTGATGTTTTATATTTACTATTGTTAATTATAAACACAAATACAATGGGTAGTATTAAAGTTAGTAAAGTTACTGTTATTAAAAGAATGCCTAGTTCTGAATAATCAGCTGATGTTTGAATTTCTTGAGTAACCTTATCTTTAACCTCTCGAGTAACTGTATATATTTGATTTAAATATTTAGTACCCAGTGAGCTTGCCGATAAAGCCAAATTTGTAAAAGATGCAAAAACAGCAAAAAAAGTTGCTTTTAAATGTGTGGGTGCATTTTTAGCAATCCATGCTAACAATGGGATCATTGAGACTTGTCCTAATGGTGACTCTAAAGCAGTATTAATAATTGCTATAAATTTTGCATCTACCACACCTCCAGTAAGTGAGGCTGTCCAATTATGAAACCCATAATACATTCCAACACTTGGTAAAAACAATATTGCTCCAGCAATACTTAATACAACTATTAATTTGGCAATTGAATTTTTAGCCATAAATGGTCTCAACATAACTATGCCAACCAAAGTTAAAATCGAAGCAAGTAACGATAAAATTGAAAAAAATTGCTCGTTAAACTCTAGAACATCTATTTCAAACCAAGTTAAACCTGGGCCTGGACCAGGCATAGCCCTGAATATAAAAATAATTACAGCTGTCCCAACAATAGTTAGTCTTAAATGTTTGGGTAGCTCCTTTATGAGCTTAAACATTAAAAAAAGAATAATAATAACTGATCCAATGAACACAATCTCTTGTGCAAAAGGTAGATTTAAAGACCCAACTGATAATGTAAAGATTACAAAGATAAGACTACCACCTAAAATCCACCAATTGATCTCAGTTTTTTGAGTGCTATGCTCATCTTTATATTCCAAGCCTTGAATTCTTAAATCATTAATTCTTTTTTTTTTTAAATAACTTCCTAGAATTACTCCCAAAACAGATACGAGAGGGATAATTAATGCATAAATGTAAATTGAACCATAAAGATTTATTTTTTCTGCTTGTTCTAGATTGTCAACATCTCTAAATAAAATTACATTTGCTAGTGCTACTAATACTGTCCCACCAATTATTGCAAATCGACCTAAAGTTTGCATGGTTGTATGCATTAGTTTGATTTGGTCTTTAGTATAATCTTTACCTTTTTCATCAGTAAGTGGTACAGCTTCAACAGTCATTGCATCAGCAACTACGTCTTGAATAACATAACCTACAGGAGCTAGTATAACGCTAATTACAAACCATTTTTCGACTGAAAATATTAGAGCTAATTCCTCTGTATGAATAATTAATCCATACATAATCAATAAACTGATTGATATTAAAAAAGCCCCAAAATAAACCATATAGTTTTTTTTATTCCAAATAAGATCAACCAGATGTCCTAGTGGCATTTTTAAAGCCCAAGGTATCCCAGCCCAAAAACCAAGGCCTGCAAGAAATGCTGCTGATAAATTTAAATAATCTTTAACAAAAAAAGTTCCAACAATTCCAGTTAAACCTGAAATACCTGCCGCTACATAAACCATTAAGGGCGGTAAATAACTCCATTTAAATTGGCGACCTAAATCTAAAAGAGTATCATCAAAAAATTTTGATATTCTGTTCATGAATTAATATTATACGCGGTTGAAGAAAATATAAATTTTATTTTTTATCTAGTGGCACTGAAGTTTAAGACTTTTACAATATAAAAACCAATAAACATAGATATCACAAATGCAATAGAATAAACATTGAAGAGAGCAATTGATGATATGGCTGGACCTGGACATAGGCCTCCAAGACCCCATCCAGCACCAAACAGTGCTGATCCAACAATTAATTTTGTGTTAATATTTTTATTATTTGAATAGTCAAATTTTTCTGCAAATAAAGGTTTTTTGTTATTTTTGATTAAATGAAACATAGGAGATGATACAACAAGAGCTCCAATCATTACAAAAGCTAATGATGGATCCCAGTATCCAAATAAATCCAAAAATCCTAATACTTTTGCAGGATTAATCATTTCAGAAATTACCAACCCAATTCCAAAAATTATACCAGAAACTAAAGATACTAATTTATTCATATTAAATTTTTTACAAAAACAGTTATTATTCCAACGATCATAAAAGTTATAGTTGCAATAATTGATCTTAGAGAAAATCTACCAATACCAGAAATTCCATGGCCACTTGTACATCCACCACTTATTCTAGTTCCTAATCCGACTAATAAACCAGCAATAATTAATAGTGTATATGAACTAGAAATAGTGACACTGATTTGCTTGCTAGTAAACAAAGTATATAAGATAGGACCAATTATAAGACCTACTAAAAATAAAAAATTATCAAATCTATTATTTTTTTCAGTAAGTGCATTACTTGCGATACCACTGATCCCTACTAACCGACCATTTAATAAAAAAAATACCACCACTGCTAAACCTATTATCACTCCTCCGGTAAAAGCTGATACTGGTGTAAAATTAATTATATTCATTTAACTTTGTAATACTGGAAATGCTTGTCTCATTTTTAAAAAATTTTTTTGATATTCCATCTTTGTACATCTGTCTTGTACATACTCAATATTATTTAATTCAACAATTTCTTTTGCTTTATCATTTTTTATACCAAGTTGTAGCCATAAAACCTTAGCACCAATTTTTACAGTGTCTTCAGCGATTTTTTCTGCTTCTACTGAGGGTCTAAATACATTTACTATCCCCACGTCTGCCTTTATATCAGTTAACTTTTCATAAACATCTTCACCTAAAATTTTTTGTCCTTTAACTGAAGGATTAACAGGATAAACTTTAAAGCCGTATTCTTGCATATATTTCATAACAATAGTTGACGGTTTTTTTGGATCTTTACTGACACCTATCATGGCGATTGATTTATACTTTTCTAAAATTATTTTTAAATTATCCATTTACTAATCTTTTTTTGAGATTTGCTCTTCACAAAACTTTTTTGCAGCATCTAAATCTGTAATTGTTGCTAACTGTTTGCTGCCAGCGACGCAAGCTTCTACTGCTCTTTGAAAATTGTGATCTCTAAATTTTAAAACTAATAACATACCTAAAATTATAAAAATAATTATGAATAAGTTTTTTTTACTTTTTAAAATCATTTATTTTTCCAAACAGGTTTTCTTTTTTCCAAAAAAGCTGAGATACCTTCTTTAGCATCCATCGCCATCATATTCATGGTCATCATTTTGCTAGTGTAGCTATAAGCTTTTCTTAACGGTAATTCTAATTGTTTATAAAATGCCTCTTTACCGATTTTAATAGTTAAGTTAGATTTTGAAGCTATTAATTTTGCAATTTTTAAAACCTCTTTGTCTAATTTCTTTTTTGGATAACAATTATTGATTAATCCAATTTGTTTCGCATAATCTGCTTTAATTGGTTCACCAGTTAACAGCATTTGCATCATAGTTTTTCGATTAATTTTTCGGCTAACAGCAACCATTGGGGTACTACAAAAAAGTCCTATATTGACACCTGGTGTTGCAAATACCGCATCATTAGCGCTATACGCTAGATCACAACTCGCAACCAACTGACATCCTGCCGCAAATGCTGCGCCATGAACTTTAGCAATTACTGGTTTTTTTCCTTCTACAATTTGCAACATTAATTTAGAACATAGATTAAAAAGTTTTTGATATTTATTTTTTTTCTTTAAACTTTTTACTTCTTTTAAATTGTGACCGGCACTAAAACCTTTTCCTGCGCCTTCTACAATGATTACCTTTATGTTTTTATCTTTATCTAATTTTTTAAAAGTTATTATTAAATCATTTAAATTTTTAAATGATAAAGCATTATAAGTTTGAGGCTCATCTATGATGATTAGTGCAATACCATTATTTAATTTTTTTAATTTAATATTGCTAATCATATTAATCAGTTAAATTGATTTAAAACTTTTAATTTATTTTAACTTTCCTTCTTCACGCATCTTGGCCCTAATTTTAGTTGCAGAAATTTTTTGAATTTCTTCAGTTAGCACAATTTCCTCTATTTTATAACCAACACCTCTACCATAACAAATGTTAGTAATATTTGGTACCAATATAACTTTAAACTGACCTTCAAATTCAGGGTTTAATCTTTCTTCAATATTTTTCTTCACCGTATCGAAATCAAAAGGGTTGTCATCTACACCCTGAACATCACGTATTTGTATGCAAACTTGTCCAGTTTTTTTAATAATTTCTTTAAACAAAGTATAATGACCATCATGAAAAGGTTGCCATCTTCCTAGCATTTGAGCTGTTGGTTTTTTATTGTCCCATTGATAAGCCATTATTTGATCTCCTTTATAATTTTTGATGCCCAATTTTTAGCATCTTGTGTGGTCACCTGAAAGTCAAACTTATCCGGTTTAACAAACATTTTATTTGTATCGTCAAACCTTCCTTCTTTAATAGTATCAACCCAAATAATATAATCTGCAGGAAATAACCTTCTTGCTTCAGGTGTGGGGCAAATAAAATCTGCTACAACAAAATTTCCTTCATCTTTTAATTTAATAGCAAATTCAGCCATTCGCTTAGATTGTCGCTTACGTCCGTCTTCTGAAAAATCCCAATCATTCGCTTCTTTTCTTACTTCATCTGCATTTAATCTTTTAGCATTTAATAGTGGCGCAAGCTCATTTGCTAAAGTTGTTTTACCAGACCCTGGTAATCCCATAATTAAAATAATTTTCATAATATTTATTTAACTTTTATTTAAAAAATTACTAGACTTTAAAGCTCAGCTTTTGCTTTAAATTCTCTCCATTTTATAACTGTTCTAGCTCCAATGGTTGAAATTGGTGATGGAGGTAATTTTTTTGGCTTATCATAAGAACTCATATCTTTTACGATTTCAGAATTTAAACCTAAAGCAAGTTCTGCAGCACCAATACCTGCTAAAGTACCTTTTGCTGTACCAATTCCATTTTGACAACATGCAGAAAAAACATTTTTATCCACTTCTCCAAATGCTGGGACAGAATTAAGCGATAAACACAATCTCCCACCCCATCTATATTCCATGGTAACATCAGGAATCATTGGAAATCTTTTTTTAAAGCTCTCATCTTGATCTTTACCAAATTTTTGGACATTATTTTCTGAAACCTCTAATGTTGGATTAAAAGTCCATCTATTTCTAATAAGAATTCTATCTCCACTAATGCCAGTTATTCTTCGCAAAGTAGATCCCATTGGGTCAGATGGGGTGATACCCCAGCTAGATTTTCCACCTAAAGTTTTTTGCTCTGTCTCAGTTAATTTTCTTGTCATAGAGGCATAAGTAAATACATGCATTAACCGCTTTTCAAAAAAACCAAATGACTCTACATGTCCATTTACAGCCATTATTATTTTTTTAGTTTTAATTGATCCTTTTGGAGTTTTAACTATCCATTCATCGATGTTATTTTTTAATTCTAAAGCTGGTGTGTGTTCATATAATTTAAAATTTTTTTGGTATTGATTTGAAATCCCCTCGGCAAGTTTACTAATATATAAAGCCGGCTGTAACATTAAACATCCTGGCATAAATAGTCCCCCACTATAAAAATCAGATCCTGTGATATCTTTCATATCTTTTGCTGAAAGATTTTCATATGTTTCACCTAATTGATCTAAATGTTTTGAATATTCATGATTATGTTTCTCACCACTTATATTCACATAACTATTAATTCGCCCAACAGGATCAGCAGCTTCTTTTGGCATGTCGTATTCTTTAGACGAATTTTTTGCAAAATTAAGCGCATATCTATTTAATTTTACATGTAATTTATCTCTTTCGATCGTATCTTGATAACTTCCAGAACCTAATTCATGTGGCAGATCAATCATAAACCCCGAATTTCTACCTGCTGGTCCAGCTGCAATTTCACTTGCCTCAATTAAAATGATTTTATCATTGTTGGCTAACTCACATAATCTTTTAGCTGCCGATAAACCTGTAAACCCACCTCCAATAATTAGCCAATCTGCTGAAATAGTATTTTCAAGATCTAGATATCTTTTTTGTTTTGGTAAAATTTCTCTCCATGCGGCTGGGCCTGGATCTATAGGTAATCTTTTAGCTTTTATAACTTTATTCATTAATCAATCAGATTAATTTCTTTATTCATCTTATTAATTACATTTGCTAAATCATTTTTTTCTTTATCATCCAAAGACAGTAAAGGAGATCGAGGAGGTCCAGCTTCAATACCTTTTAAATCAACACCATATTTTATGGATTGTATAAATTTTCCACCTTGCTCTAAGTTTGTCATTAATGGTTTCATTGCATCCCAAATTTTTTTTCCTTTTTCAATATTTTTTTCAATTACACATGTGTTCCATAATTTTATATGTGCTTTAGCAGCAAAATTACTACCAGCACAGACCCAACTTTTAGAACCTGCTTTAAAAAAATCAAAAGCTTGGTCATCCATTCCACAACAAAGATCTATATTTGGATAATTATTCATTAAAAAATCTATTCTTTGAATTTCTCCTGAGCTCTCTTTTATTGCACAAAAATTTTTAGACTCACTAATTATATCTAAATATTCTTTATCCATATTGACCGAGGTTCTTCCAGGGTAATTATAAAGTAAGATTGGTAAATTTGTTGCTCTATCAATTGCAAGTGAACTTAAAGCATTTTCTTTACTTGTGGGCACAGAATAAGGTGGTGAAGAAATCATAATAGCATCAGCTCCAACTTCTTTTGCTTTCTTACCTAAAATAATTGAGTCTTCAATTCTTAAAATTCCACCAGTGCCTACTATTAATTTTACTTTTTTATTAATTAACTCTGCAGTCACATTAATTAGATGAATTCTTTCCTCTAGCGTTTGAGAGTAATTTTCTCCTGTAGAGCCAGCTAACACTATTCCATGAACTCCCTCAGCAATTATTTTATCAATAAGAATTGCGTATGCTTTTTCATTAATAGAAAAGTCTTGATTAAATGGTGTGATTAAGGCTGTATAAATACCATTAAACTGCATTATCAATATTTTATTTTTTTATTGATAGTTTTTAAAGAACTATCTGTACCATGATGAAAATGTTTGCTCATATCTGGCATATATTTCATTGAAATTGGTTTTTTACCAATTGCAACGGACATTTCTCTGACATGATGAGCCTCTGCACCACAACATATACCAATAAAATTAATTTTATTTGCTACACAATCTTTTGCAAATTCAGCCATTTCATATCTATTACAAAGTAAATTGTCCAAAGCGACAGGAAAAGCATTCCCACCTGGAATACAATCACAGCCATGATCAGTAATATTTAAAAAACCTGGTTCCTCCTCTGTTGTTCTATAAGGAACAGGTAAACCAGAAACATGACAAGAAACTTTTTTTCTAACTTTTTTTAATAATTTCATTGTCATCTTGGGCCCTCGATAACAATTTAAACCCACAACATCTGCGCCAAGGTCTTCCATCATTTTACAAGCATCTTCTGCACTATGACCCTCTCTTGTCTTATCTCCTCTTGGAATTGCAAAATTACAAACTGCAATTAATCCTGCATCCTTTATAGCCTTAAGTGCAATCTTCATTTCTTCAGTCCAATTAATTGTCTCAGCTATCACGAAATCAACGCCTGCTTCTTTTGCCCAACCTACTTGTTCTTCAAACATTTTTTGACATGCTAGTGAACTATTCTTATCTCCTGGATCAAAAATATTTGTATTAGCTACATCACCACAAACTAGGAGATCTAAATCTTTAAATTCATTTGCTGCGTCCCTTGCAATTTTTAAAGCATTTTTTTGAAGAGGTTCCAGTAATTCCTCTTTTCCTATAATTCTTAATTTTTCTCTATGACCATAATAAGTAAAAGCTTGAACAATATCTGTACCTGCTCGAATAAATTCTCGATGTAATTGGGTGACTACTTCTGGATGTTCTAATACTACTTCTGGAACAAAAGCACCTGCTGACAGATACCCTCTTCGCTCCATAGCAAAAAGATATCCTTCAGCACACATGATCGGGCCATTATTTAAACGATCTATTAAGTTTTTTTTCATAAAATTTACCTCTATTTACTTAAATTATTTGCTACCCATTTATGAAACATTAATGTTGGAGTATCCATTACTGGAGAAAAATTTCCACCATTATATGCTGGCGAATTTCTTCCTTCTTGCATACCCTCAATTGCATTCACATCTTCGTTCATTACTTCTTGCCAAAATTTAAAGTTTTTTTCTCGCATTTCTTTTAAGTCTTCACTTGAAGCACTTTTATCACCAACATAATACATCTCAAAATGTTCTCTAGTTTTATTATTAGCTAAAGGTTCTAACCAAAATGCGTAATAATGATCTACATGTATGCCAAGCATCACATTTGGAAATAATGAAACATATTCAGAGTTATGATGTAAATCACTAGGCCAATTAGGAAAACATTCAAATTTTTTATTACCATCAAACTGTTGACTATATTTATTGCTACCTTGACCAGAAAAAGTATCTTGTGGGTCTTCAATATGATAGTGATCTTTTATATTTGAAACTCTATTGAGTTCGGGATGTACCCAAGGCAAATGATAGCTCTCACAATAATTTTCTATAGCTAATTTCCAATTACTGTTAACTTCCATGTTAAAATATCCAAAATCTTTAGAGTGTTTTATTAAATCTTGATCTTTTTTTGGGATAAATTTTGACCATCTATCTTCTAATGGTTTAATTGCATCAGAAAAATTTTTTGCATTTTCATTTATATTTATAAAAATTAAATCCATCCAAACGCTTGAACGAACTTCTTTGAGGTTGCTATTGGATTTATCAAAACCTTCGAGCTTCATGTTTGTTCATTCCGCCAATATGAGGGGTGGCAACTAGTTCACCTTCAAAGTTATAAGACCATGAATGATAAGGGCACCTAATTACATTTTTTATTGAACAAGGCTCTTTAATTAATTTTAATCCTCTGTGACTACAAACATTATGAAATACTCTGATTGTGTCCGATTTATCTCTAATGATTATAAGTGGTGTTCCTAACAAGTTGTAAGGTTTGGCATCTCCAATTTCTGGTACTGAGCTTGCGGTACCTATTACTACCCAATTGTTGTTAAAAATTTTTTCTTTTTCAAAAGTTAGATAATCTTGATTGGTGTAGCATTGATTGGGCAGGCCATGAGCTTCTAGTATTGGCTTTTTAACTACTTCTATTTGATCTAAATTTAATATGTCTGATAATTCTTTTATTCTTTTATTATTCATAATCCTCCTTTTAGGTTGAAAAAAAAGAAGAATTTCTACGATTCTCTAATTATGACTTGTTGAAATACTGTCTGACAATTCAGACTGAAGTTAAAACCATTTTTAAATTCTAGGTCTATTTTCAACATCCTGTACGCTACCATAATTGGACTAAAATCAAAATAAAATTCAATCTCGACTTGTTAGACTGGAGAAATGAATTTCTTTGACACTTATTTTAAATAAGATAATCATCTCGGAAAAATGAATTTCTCTTTGGAGATTAGTCCACACACTGACCTTGAAACCCTACCAGAAGTTAACGATATTTATGTGACTATGCTTCCGGGAGAGGACTATAGAGAGACCGCCCAAAAATCTGCAGATTTAGTAAAAAAGGGATTTAATCCTGTACCACATTTTCCAGCTAGATCTATTAAAGATGAAAATGAATTAAAAGATTACGTTACCAGATGTAAAGATGTGGGTGTCAAACAAGCATTAGTCATTGGTGGTAGGTAGAGATCCAATTGGCAAAGTTTGATAGTTCTTTTCAAATTTTAGAAACAGGTTTTTTTAATGGAATAAAAATTGGTATTGCCGGTCATCCTGAAGGCAGTCCTGATATTCCTGATACAGATTTAGAAAAAGCAATGATAGATAAGAAGCCTTACGCTGATTATATTGTAACTCAATGGTTACTTGATAGTCAGCCTATTGTTGATTTTATTTCTAAACAAAGCGTACCAGTGCATGTTGGAATTACTGGGCCCATGAAAATATCTAGCTTAATTAAATTTGCTAATATTGTTGGAGCAAAAAATTCCTTAAATTTTCTTAAATCTAATTTCAGTAAGGCACTAGATTTATTGAAACCTAAAGACCCTAATGATTTAATTGGGAAAGTTAAATCGCATACTGATAACTTCCACATTTATACATTCGGCGGCTTGAAGGAAACTAACAAGTGGTTGAAGGAGAACAAATATGTCTAGTGAGTTTAATTACGATAAAGTAAGACATGTGACGTCAGTAGATCAGTCTGACAGAAAGGTTCCTTATAATTTAAGACAAAGTGGACCGACTAAAGTAGAATTGCTAATATCAACAAGGGTTAGAAAATCTCCATATTGGCATTTATCAATGAAAGCAGGTTGTTGGAGAGCAACTGTTTACAATCGTATTTATCATCCAAGAGGCTATATAAAACCTGAAGATGGTGGAGCAATGGTTGAGTATGATGCAATTGTTAATCATGTAACTATGTGGAACGTTGCTGTTGAAAGACAAATACAAGTCAAAGGTCCGGATGCAGAAAAATTTGTTGATTATGTAATTACAAGAGATGCAACTAAAATTTCTCCAATGAGAGCGAGATACGTTATTTTGTGTAATGCTTATGGTGGCGTTTTAAATGATCCAATTCTTTTAAGAATTTCTAAAGATGAGTTTTGGTTCAGTTTATCTGATAGTGATATTGGACTTTACTTACAAGGTGTTAATGCTGATGGTAGATTTGATGTGCATATTGATGAAATCGATGTCAGTCCTGTACAAATTCAAGGACCAAAATCAAAAGCATTAATGAAAGACTTATGTGGCGATCAAGTTGATTTTGATAACATGCCTTTCTATGGTTTAGCGTCTGCTAAAGTAGGTGGAAGAGATGTTATTATTTCTCAATCAGGATTTTCAGGCGAGGCTGGATATGAGATCTATTTAAGAGACTCTATGTTGTATGCTGAAGATATGTGGAATGCTGTGCTTGAAGCAGGTAAAAAACATAGCTTAATGGTTATTGCACCTGCTCACCATAGAAGAATCCAAGCTGGAATTCTTTCTTGGGGACAAGACATGGACAATCAACACAATCCTTTTCAATGTAATTTAGGATACCAAGTTTCATTATCTGGAAAAGGTGAATGGAATAAAAAAGCTGATTATGTTGGAAAAGCTGCTCTTGAAAAGATGAGAGATGAACTAAGAGCTGGTAAGAAACCTTACAAGCTACAATTAGTTGGTCTTGAATTAGGTGGAAAACCAATTGAAGAATACGCTCCTGACTTTTGGTTAGTATCAAATGAAGGTGGTGGAGATCCTGTTGGATTTATTACTTCTCCTTGGTATCACCCTGAGAAAAAACAAAACATTGCTATGGGATATGTGCCATTTGATGGAACTTTAAACTCAAATGGATTTCCAAAAGGTAAAATTGGAACTAAATATAAAGTTCATTTACCAGAAAAATACTCTGACACTCCAGGAACACCTGTTGATGCAGTAGTAGTAGATATCCCTTTCAAAGAGTCTTACAACGCGAATACCAGAGAAGTTGTAAAAGGCTAAATCTTTTTTTTGGGGGAGTTTTAACTCCCCCAATAATTCATGACTAAATTCTTTTTAATTGCGGTTTGCATTATTATCACTATTGCTTTAATAATATTTCCATTAGTTGTTTCTTACAAAGAACAAAAAAATAAAAAAAATAAAGATTAAATGTTTGGTGAATTTCTAAGTATTATTTTCAAATCTATAAAACTAGATAAATCTCTTTACAAAGATAATAAAAATTTTGGTGAAGCTTCAATATATTTCGCTGGATTAATTATGATCTTAGATGGTTTAGCTGGTGCAGTTGCAGCAAATACAGTTATTAAAACTGCTGTAGCAATGTCAGGATTAACAGCAATTTTAACTTGGTTAGTTTGGGCTATTTTTATATTTGTAATTGGGGTTAAGTTGTTTCCAGATAAAGATTCAAAAATCCCTTTTAAAAAAGTTTTAACTGCCGTTGGTTTTGCACATGCTCCTGGGTTGCTAAGATTTTTTGCTGTAACACCTAACTTAATGATACCAATAATTTTTTTAACTCAATTTTGGATTTTTGCCGGTTTGATTATTGCAACCAAACAGGTTCTTAATTTGAAATCAAATCTAAAAGCTTTTGGGGTTGTTTTCTTATCATTCCTTATCATAGCTTTCTTATCCATCTCATTCGTAATGAGTAGAATGGATTTCTTACCTGTTAGTCAAATTAGCTAAATTGGAAAGATGGTTTTTGATAACCTACAAGATTTACATAATTTAAATCCTGTTAAAATTAAATTTTGAGAAACGCTTTCATCTTCAGATTTACATTCATCACAAAGATTATTAAAATCTTCTAAATCTTCTTCATTTATCAATTTATCATCAAGATCATCAGTCATTATCGGTCAAACCTGCTCCTGCACCACTTTGTTTTAAACTGTCTGTCTCCTCAACAAAAGTTTCCTCTGACAAAGCGTAAAGGTTTTTCCATTCTTCATCGTTAAAACTATCTTCATTTTCAAGAATTTTAACCTCAAGTTTTTTTGCTAAGGGCAAAATCTGGTTATCATTTTTATTAACAAGAATATTCACATTTAAATTTAATAAAAATTCATTTTCATCAAATGATAAGGATATCTTCTTGCCGATTATTTCTGAGCTTCTACTTAAAAATGGCAAGAAAAGTATAGGGTAAGCTAAATTTTCAAAAATTAATTTAGTATAATTTTCAATTTTTTTTGAATGATCTAAAAAACTTACACCTGCAATAATTGGACAAAATGCTAAAGTGTTAGAAATGTTTTTTTGATTTATAATTTTTAAATCTTCATATTTTTTTGATTTTCGATCTAAATAATATTGGGTTAAATTTTTAATACCAGGTAATCCAAATAATTCTAATAATCTAATATTTTTACCAACCTCTTCAGCAATACCCCAGGAAAATCCTGATGCACGGCTTGCACGTTTAGAGGTTGTGTCTATTTCACTGAGTGATTTCATGTTATTGATCTAAATTATAGACCCACTGATCATCATAATTTTTTAAATCAGTTGGCAAAGGCGCTCCTTGAAACATACATATTCTTAACCATTTATCAGATCTTGGATCAAATTTAAGCGCTCCAAAAAAAGAAAGTTTTAATCTTAACATGTCTATAGGAATTATTTTTTCACTTATCGTATTGTCTTGAATTTCAGAGTATGGAAATTTTTCTATAATAAATGCTCTTCTTACAACATGTCTTAAATCTGAATTATTGATTAAAAATTCTGCTATGGAAACATCCTTATTTAAAGATTTAATTCTTTCATAAAGTCTTTTTATATCTCTTGCAATTGCAAGCGGTTGTTCTAATTCTGAACCTTGCTCAATATATCTATCTGCTAATCTAGGCTCCTCTTTATTTTTTGAAATGAACCAGAATTTTTGATTATTTTCTTTTTTATCAAAATCAATATTTAAAACTTCTGAATATTTATCTTCTAAAATATTTTTTAATTCATTTACCTTTCTTGAGGTTGGAATGTTAAAATAACGATCCTCATCAGAGCTCATTTGATGAATTAATGGTTTTATAATATCATCGAAAGGTTCCATCATAATTGAAACAACATACTCAGTACATTCTTCACAAGAATTTTGTTCTAACCACAAATAAATTTTATTAAATGGATATTCCTCATTAAAATTAAAATCATTTTCAGTGAATTTAATTACCTTTTGAACATCCTTTAATAAATCTTTAATTTTTTTTTGTTGATAGGTGCTCTCAGTATTCCAGGATGTAATATTTACTAATGACTTTTTTAAACTATTTTTAAATAATAGACTGTCTTGAGACTTAACTTGTTTTATTTCTCTAATTTTTTTTAATGCTATTTCCCTAGCTAAAATCCAGTTATTCAATAATGTGGGATGATTTACTATAAAAGGTGCCATTCCTAATCCAGTGGAATTCCCTATACCTAAATTTTTACAAATTCTTTTATCTAGGGATACTGCTTTAGTGGGATTTTTGCACTTAGCTACATGATTAACTTGATCAAAAGTAAATTGTCTAACTAAATAAACTAACATCATCTCCAATCTAAATGGTCCATTAATCTCTTCCCTATTTTTTATTCTAAAACGATCAGCTAACCCAAATTTACCAGAGCCGTAAACGGCGGTGGTCCTATATAAATAACCTACTGATGACAATAAATCTAAATCGGGTTGTTTTCCTTCACTTAGATTGTTCACTACATGATCAAAAACTCGTACTGATTTGTTGGCTCTAGAAAGAGTTAATTCTTTGTAAGACAATCTTCCAACTTCTTGTTTGGGAACTTCATTCTTTAATCTTTCAATATCCTCTCTAGCAGGAGATCCATCATACAAGGTAAAGGCTGCATCCCACTTTGTTGCAATTACTCTATCAGATCTTTCGTCATCACTTATTTTATTTGCAAAACATACAAGAGAGTAAATTCTATCTTTTTTTTTAAATGAATAAACTGCGCTACCAAATCCCTCATCATCGAGATCAAAAAGATCTCTTTTATACTCCCAATCTTTAAATTCATTTAAAAAACTTCTCAAAAAAGAAAGTTTTGATTGATGAAAAGAGCCCAGCCTTGAAAGCTTCATTACTACATTGGGATTTCTTAATTCTATTTTCATTTAAATATTTTTGTAAAAATTATACCAGTTATTTCCTAGTATTCCGTCAATCTCTATTTCGGAAAAACCTATTTTTTTTAACCCATTTTCAATATTTGAAAAACCTCTAGCATCTTCAAACCAGTTTGGCTGCTTTGGAAAACCTGGTTTATTTTTTGAACCTTCTCCATAATTTCTACTTTTTGACCATGTTCCATTTCTCATCCATTCGACTATAGAGTCAGGTTGTCTTAGACACAAATCAGATCCAATACCAATATTTTTTACATTCATTATTTCTGCTGTTTTAGCTACCATCTCGCAAAAACTTTCTAATGTACAATCTGTGTTATTTTTTAAATGATGCGGATAAAGTGATAATCCCAACATTCCATCATTTTCACTTAGAGCTTTTAATAAATCATTAGATTTATTTCTTTTTGCAGGATGCCAAAACAATGGATTAGCATGAGTTATTGCTATTGGTTTTTCACTTATATCAATTGCATCGAATGTACTTTTCTCTGCTGAGTGAGACATATCAACAACAATACCCACACGATTCATTTCTTTTATGACTTCTCTACCAAAATTAGTGACGCCACTATCATTTTTTTCATAACAACCAGTCGCTAATAAAGATTGGTTATTATAGGTTAGTTGCATAAAGCGACATCCTAAATCATGAATTTTTTCAACCAACTTAATATCATCCTCAATTGGTGAACAATTTTGAAACCCAAAAAATATAGCTGTTTTTTTTTCTGATTTTGCTTTGTCAATATCTTTGAAATCTCTTCCTAAAAAAATTAAATCTGAATTTTCTTTGAATAATTTTTGCCATTTCTTTGTTTCTAAAAGAAATTCATCATAGTCTTCATGATAAACTAGAGTAACATGCACCGCATCTAGTCCAGCCATCCTATTAATCTCAAAAATTTCTCTAGACCAATTGCAGTATTGAAGATTGTCTATTTTAAATTTCATATAGTTTCACAATATCAATAAGTTGTTCAAATTCTATTAATTTTATTGAAATTTGAACCTAATTTTGAAATAAAGTTTGAATACTTATTTTCATGAAAAAAAATAATAAATTAAAAGTTTCAATCGTTATGGGAAGTCAATCTGACTATAAAACTTTGAAATTAGCTGAAAAAGTTTTAAAAAATATAGGTGTTTCTTATGAAACTAAAATAATTTCTGCGCATAGAACTCCTGATAGAATGTATGAATATGCTAAATCATCAGTAAAAAATAATATTGGTGTAATCATAGCGGGTGCAGGTGGATCTGCCCATTTACCAGGGATGATTGCTGCCTTAACGCCATTGCCAGTTTTAGGTGTACCAATTGAAAGTAAAAAACTAAAAGGTTTAGATAGTTTGCTATCAATAGCACAAATGCCTAAAGGTATACCCGTTGGCACATTAGCAATCGGTGAGGATGGTGCAATTAATGCCGCTTTACTGGCTGCATCTATTATAGCAAATAATAATTCAACTGTTAGAAAAAAATTATTAAATTGGAGAAAGTTACAGACAAAATCTGTAAAAAAGATACCTAAATAAATGTCTGAAATAAATCTTGGTATTATTGGCGGAGGTCAACTAGGTAGTATGTTGACTGTTGCTGCAAAAAAACTAGGTATAAAAACTTATATTTTCTGTGACGATGCAGATGCACCTGCGCAAAATTTTTGTAACGAATTTATTCATGGTTCTTACGATGATAAAGAAAAAATTAATGAGTTTGTTAATAAAGTTGACGTAATTACTTATGAATTTGAAAACATTCCTTACGAAACACTTCATGAATTAAATAGATTCAAACCTGTATCACCAAAGCCTTCTGTTAATAGGATTATTCAACATAGATTAGCAGAAAAAGATTTTGTAAATAAACTAAATATCAGAACAACCAGATATGCTTCTATTGAGAATAAAGATGATATCATGCCCTTAGAGGATTTGCTTCCTGGGATATTAAAAACAACAACAATGGGATATGATGGTAAAGGTCAATATCCTATAAAAAATTTAGAAGACTTTGAATCACTTAATATTGATTTTTCAAAAGAATATATTTTAGAAAAATTAGTTAAACTTAAGAAAGAAATTTCTGTAATCATTACAAGATTTGATAAAGGTAAGTACGAGGTTTATGAGCCAATTGAAAACAGACATGAAGATCAAATTCTAAAACATTCAAAAATTCCTGCTGATATTAGCTCAAAATTATTAGAGCAATCTAAAGAATGGGCCACATTAATATCTGAGGCATTAAAATATATTGGTACTCTATGTGTTGAATTTTTTATAGACAGAAATGATAATTTATACGTCAATGAAATTGCACCAAGAGTACATAATTCTGGACATTTGACAATTAACGCATATAACGTCAGCCAATTTGAAAATCATATTAGAGCTGTATGCAAATTAGAACAAATACCATTAAAAAAATTATCTAACGCAGAAATGATTAATATTATTGGTGATCAAATTATCCCATTTAGAGAAAGTCCAAAATTAAAAGATAATCAATTTTTTTATGATTATCTAAAAAAAGAAATTAAACAAAAAAGAAAAATGGGTCACCTAACGACATTAATTTGAATGTTAACATCTATAGAGGGAAATTTTGACCACCCTGAAGTCAATCAACTTCTCAAAAAACATTTTATAGAATTAAGAGCAGCCTCTCCAGAAGGTAGTGCTCATGTTCTTGATATACCTGGACTTAAAGTGCCTTCGATAAAATTTTGGAGTTTGTGGGAAGACGATACTTTAATGGGCTGTGGCGCATTAAAATTTCTAGAGGAAGGACATGGCGAATTTAAATCAATAAGATTGCATGATAATTTTAGAAAAAAAGGTAATGGTATTAAAATTATTAACCATCTTATTGTAGAAGCAAAAAAACTTAACATTAAAAAACTCAGTATTGAAACTGGTGCTAGTGATTTTTTTAAACCAGCGAGAAAACTGTTTAAACAATGTGGTTTTGAACCATGCAAACCTTTTGCGCACTATAAAGAGGATATTAATTCTGTTTATTTAAGTAAATTAATAGTCACTACTGATATTAATAATTAGAAAAATATTGATATTTTGTTGACAAAACTAATAAAAATCTAAACAAAGCTCAAATTACTTAATTATAAGTAATAAATTAATAACAAAAAGTAAGAAGATAAATATGAGTCTACAAGGAAAAGTAAAATGGTTCAATCCAACCAAAGGTTTTGGTTTTATTGAAAGAGAAGATAAAGAAAAAGATGTGTTTGTACATGTTTCAGCAGTAAGAGATGCTGGTATGAACGGTTTAGATGAGGGTCAAGCTTTGACTTTCGATGTTGAAGATGGTCCTAAAGGTCCTTCAGCAGTTAACTTAAAAACTGCATAATTTTCATTAAAATAATTGTTGGCTGTAATCTAATTCTTAATTGAATTTTAGTATTTATAGCCAACAAACTAGTCTTTTAAAAAATCTAAAATATAACTGTTAAATTCATCTTCTTTTTCAAGATGAACATTGTGTGAGCATCCTTTAATTATTTGTAAACGACTTTCAGGAATATTTTCATTTAAAGTTTCTACTTGTTTGTAATTGTAAGCTTTATCAAATTCTCCCCAAATAATTAGAGTTTCATTCTTAATATTTTTTAAATTATTAATTCCTGACCAATTTTTCATTGCAACTAAAGCGTCATCTGCTGATTTTTTTATCACATTTTCATAAGCCTCTTTACATAAAAAAAAATTTTTTGCCCTATCCTCTTTTACAAACCAAGTTTTAGCAATTCTATAAGCAGTAGCTTTTAAACCATCATCTGCTAATCTTTTTCTTGAAACATCAATTGACTCAAATCTTCCGGGAATATCGCCTATTGGTCCCGTTCCATAACAAATTAATTTATGTATACTTAATGGAGATTGTTTAACCATCTCTTGTACAATCATCCCTCCCATTGAATGACCCATTAAATGAAATTTATCAATTCCTAATTTTTTTATAGAATTAATAATTATACTAGCCATTTCTTCAATACTACTTACAGAATTAATTTTTGAGCTTTCACCAAAGCCAGGTAAAGCAGGCGCTATTATTGTAAAATTTTTTTTAAGAAAATCTTTCTGGTATCTCCACATGTCGGATGAGCCTAAAAATCCATGAACTAAAACTAAAGGAAAACCACTTCCAGATCTATCAATATAAATTTCTTGCATGATAAGTTTTAAGTATATGTTATAATTAAATATGCCAAATAGACAAATTACAAATATTAATAAAGTTAAATTTAAACCATTTGATAATTATGGCAAAAAAATTCCAGGCATGAGTTGGCATAAAATTAGTTATTCCAAAAAGAATGGTGGTTTTGGAACATATGTTCTTAAAATGGATGCAGGCTCAAAGAGTTTACCACATATGCATACAGGTTATGAAGAGTTCTTTATGCTAAAAGGTGAGCTTAAAGATCCTGATGGTAAAGTTTTCAAAAAAGGTGATTTTGTATCATTTAAACCAGGAACAAAACATTCGTCTTATACAAAAAAAGGTTGTTTGGTTCTTGTTTTTATGAGAGGTATCAACAAATCAATCAAATAAAAAATTATTTTCTTTATGATAGGTATTCTTGGAGGAATGGGAACTCAAGCTGGTTTAGACTTCTGTAACAAGCTTGCTATTTTGAATAGAGGTAAAATTGATCAAGAATATCCACTATTTTTACTTTATAATAAATCAAATATACCAGGTCGACCTGAGTCTATTGGGGTACAGACTGGAAATTTATCTAACCGATTAATCAATAAAAAAAGTAAAAAGAAATATTTAACAGTATTAAGAAGCTTATTGAGAGGGTGTAGACTCCTCCAAAAAAATAAATGTAAATTCATAGTTATTCCCTGCAACACAGCTCATTATTGGTACGATGATTTAAGAAAAAAAATTAATATTCCAATAATAAATATGCCAAAGGAAGTTTTTAAACAAACAAAAAAAATGTGTAAAAAAAATTCTAAAATAGGTTTGTTGGCAACAGAAGGGACTCTTAAAACAGGAGTTTATAATAAAATTTTTGATAGAAATTATAATCTTGTTTTCCCTAATCAAGACTTGCAAACTGAATGTGTAAATAAAGCAATAAAATTGGTAAAAATGGGTAACGTCAAAGCTGCTGAAAAAGTAATTCAACCTGCCATTAAATATTTAATAGGTAAAAAATGTAAAAAAATAATTTTAGGATGTACAGAATTACCCATTGCTATTTTTGCATATAAATCATTTAAAAAAGTTAAATCATCAAAAATATTTTTAGATCCAAATTTAATTTTAGCTATTTCTTCCATGAACAAATATAAAAGTAAGAATGTCAGAGACAATTAATAAGCCTTACGTATTAAAAGCTGCTGAGATAATATATTTTAAAATTAGTGAATTTAAAAAAATAAATCCTAATATTTCTCTAGATGATGCAATCCAAAAATTTATAGAGACTGATGATTATGAAAAATTAAGTAGTGGTGAATTTCATAACCAGTGGCTCATAGAACTAAAAAAAAATAACTATATTGACAATGAAACTAATCAAAAAATTCCTAATGAAACAATCAGACTTTTAGAGATACAAAGAGATATGATGATTAAAGAATTAATTAAAATCCCAAAATTATATGACTCTAAAAGTAGCCAATTAATTGAATTATCAAAAAAAGCTTCTAATTTTTTATGGCGTATGTGTGAGAGTTATGAACTTTGGTGCAAAGAAAGCAATCAAGATAATTTAATAATTTTAAATATTTCAAATTAAATCTTAAATAAAAATAAATGATCAAAGTTTTTCCATTTATCTTTATATTACTCTGGTCGTCAGCATTTATTACTACTAAACCAATTATTGATAATAGCGACCCCTTCTCTGCATTAGCATTTAGATTTTTAATAGTAGCAATTGGGTTTTTTTTATTCTCGATATTTACGAATAAAAAAATTTTAATAAGCAAAAGAAACTTTATTGAATCTTTTTTTAGTGGTGTTTTGTTTCATGGATTTTATTTGGGTGGAGTTTTTTTTGCTATTTCAAGAGGTATGCCAACTGCAATCGCTGCTTTAATAGTAACCCTTCAACCAATTTTAACTAATGCTTTAAGCGGTCCAATTTTAGGTGAAAAAGTTACTTATAAGCAGTGGTTAGGCGTAATTCTAGGTTTTATTGGCGCTACTCTTGTGCTCGGTATTGATGTTGGTTCAGATATCCCAATCCTTGGATTGGTAGCAACGTTAATTGCGTTGCTTGCAATCACAATATCAACAATTTGGCAAAAAAAATTAAGTAATAATTTACCATTATCTGTTAGCAATACTTATCAAGCCACTGGTGGTTTTATCTTTCATTTACTCATTGTTATTTTTTTTACTAATTTAGAAATTAATTTTACCAAAACTTTCATTATTGCAATGAGTCATCAAATATTTTTAGTTTCATTTGGAGCATTCACAATTTTAATGTTCTTAATAAAACATAATTCAGCTAGTAAAACTGTTTCTATCTTTTTTTTAATTCCACCAACATCAGCATTTATGGCTTGGTTTTTTTTAGGAGAGATTTTTACTGCTTGGGATCTAGTAGGATTTATAATTACTTCTATTGGAGTTTTTATTGCTACAAGAGATTAATATATTTAAACTGCTATATAACCATACTCTAAAGATCCGTCTGTAATTGAATGGTACAAAGACTCACCAAAACTTCTTAATCCAGATACTCTTATCTTTTTAGGTTTATTAGAGATAAAATCTATTGTAACAGAGATACCATTATAAACTGAATTTGCACAATCGCCCACTCCCAAATGATTTATATTGAGTGGACATCCTTTTTTTAAAACTTCATCAGCTAAATCACCTTCAATTTCAATGATTGCTCTTGAATGAGAAATATTGGTAATTGCAAAATTTAGATCATCAAATTTATTAATTTCAGTTTGATATAGGTCTAATTTATTTGAAAAAACATACCAATTATTAGGCCCAACCCACAAAATTCTAGTCATTTCATTAAAATTTGTTTTTAATGATTGTGGTAAATCTAAACCATCAATCTTAATTTTACTAATATCAAAATTTGAATTTTTAAATTTTACAATTTGAAAAATACAAATATTTGAAACTTCAGATATTCTTAATAAATTTTCTTCACTTTTGTTTTCATGGTCTCCAAACTTTCCTAATTTATGAATTTGATTTAATGATGATATATTTGTCATGATCTTACCCTTGTTCCTTCATGGTCTACATAATGAGATGAGATAACCTCTACTTCAATTGCAGTATTCTTTAATGGTGATAAAGCGTAAAGTTTTTGACCGATCATATTTTTTCCATCTTTAATAATCGCTAAAGAAAATGGATTATTATTTTCCACACTCCAACAAGAAGAAGATACATGTCCTAGTTTAGGATTTGGAAGTTGAGCATCTTTATCTTTAACTAGATGAGAACCTTCTGGTATACTGGATTTTCTATCAACAGGTACAAGACCAACTATTTTTTGTCTCTCTTTATTATTGAAAGCAGCTCTCGAAAGTGATCTTTTTCCAATAAAATCTTTTTTATTAGAAATAAGACCTTCTAAAGAAACATCGTAAGGTATGGTTCTACCATCTAATTCTGGTCCTGCCACATGGCCCATTTCAATTCTTAATGTTGATAAAGCCTCTGTTCCATAAGGCTGGATATTAAATTCTTTTCCAACTTCCATTATTTTTTCCCACATGAATAATCCATGATCTGACTGAACATTAATCTCGTACGCTAGCTCTCCTGAAAAAGAAATTCTAAATATTTTTGCTTCAACTCCAAATAAATCTCCCACAACGTAACCCATAAAAGGGAGTGCTTCATTGCTTACATCTAAATTTGGAAAAAGTTTTGCTAAAACATCTCTAGACTTTGGTCCAGCTAATGCAGCTCCAGCCCATTGCTCTGTAGTAGATACTACATTTACATTTAATTCTGGCCAAACTACTTGTAGGTAATATTCTAAATGAGATAACACATTGGCAGCTTGTGCTGTTGTTGTGGTCATATGATAATGATTTTCCGTAATTCTTGTTGTTGTTCCATCATCCATAACTATTCCATCTTCTCTCAACATTACTCCATATCTTGCTTTACCTATTGGAAGTTTTAACCATGCGTTAGTGTAAATTCGATTTAAAAACTCAGCAGCATCTGGCCCTTTGATGTCAATTTTACCAAGAGTAGTAACATCACAAATTCCGACATGATCTCTTACGTTTTTCGCTTCTCTTTTAGATGCTTCAAATAAAGTTTCATTACCTTGTTTATAATATCTAGGTCGTTTCCATGCGCCAGCATCAGTAAAGACAGCATTATTTTTTTCATGCCAACTGTGCATTGGTGTTTTTCTGGTAGGCATAAACTCCATGCCAATTTCTCTTCCAACAATAGTTCCAATAGTAATAGGTGTAAATGGAGGTCTGAATGTAGTGTGACCTACTTGAGGAACAATTTTTTTTTCAACATTTGCTACTAATTGTAAACCATTTAAATTACTAGTTCTGCCCTGGTCAGTTGCCATTCCAAGAGTAGTATAACGCTTAACATGTTCTATTGATCTATATCCTTCTCTTAAAGCTATCTCGATATCAGATACTGCCACATCATTTTGGAAATCTACAAATCTTTTATAACTCTTACCTTTTGGTAATGGAGAGCACCAAAACTTATCGTGCGAACTTTGTTTGGCCTCATTAGTGTTAGGTATTTGAATATTTATTTCTTGATTAGTAATTTTTTTTGAAGTTTCTGCCCCAATTTTAAAACCATTTTCTAGAGTTTCTTTTAAATTGAAAGTTCCATTTGCCGCTCCAATTGAGTGTTCATTTTGTTTTGCTTGATCAGGAACAAATGCATCTATTTTTTCATTAAATTTTAATTTATTCCCCGATTGAGAGGCTAAATGGACTGTAGGTGTCCAAAAACCAGATACACAAATACAATCACATTCTATAGTTTCCGTATTCTCAAAATCAGATTTATCATTATTTAATTTTCCCACTAAGGCTGATTTTACTTTTTTATATCCGTTTGCAGCAATTACTGCATAGGAAAATTTTATTGAAATATTTAAATTTTTAGCTTCATTTATTAAATCCGAATTTTGATCTTCTCTAGTATCTAAAATAATGGGATCTACTCCATGTTTTTTAAATTCAATTGCAGTTTCGTAAGCGCTATCATTATTTGTAAAAATTAAAGGTTTTTTACCAATCAGCACTCCATACACTTTAATATATTCTTTTGCTGCCGCTGATAAAAATACTCCTGGAGTATCATTGTTTCCAAATACTATTGGTCTTTCAATTGATCCTGTTGATAATAAAACTTCTTTTGCTCTTATGTACCAAAGTCTTTGTCTTGGAGTAAATTTGGATTTTGTTTTTAGATGATCACCAATTCTTTCAAACATTACCATCATGTTGTGATCATAATATCCAAAAACTTGAGATCTATTTTTAACAATTACATTAGGCATTTCTTTTAATTCAGAAATTATTTTTTCTGTCCAAGCTTTGCCTGATAAATTATCAATAGTAACATTGTCAGTTAAAAGTGAACCACCAAATCTTGGTTTATCTTCAGCTAAAATTACTCTTGCACCATTTTTTGCTGCTGCATAGGCGCTTGCTAGACCTGCAGGACCAGATCCGGTTACTAACAAATCACAGTATTCATACTTATGCTCATATCTTTCATTATCTTTTTCAGTTGATGCCACTCCTAGACCAGCTGCTTTTCTAATAAAAGGTTCATAGACTTTATACCAAAAGCTTTTTGGCCACATAAAAGTTTTGTAATAAAATCCAGCAGGAAAAAATCTATTAAGTACATTGTTGATTGCTCCAATATCAAATTCAACTGAAGGCCAACAATTCTGACTAGTTGCCGACAAACCCTCTACTAGTTCAATTTCTGTAGCATTAACATTAGGTTCTGAATAACCGTTAATTGTAACTTGTAATTTTGCATTAGGCTCATCTACACCAGCGCCAAAAAAACCTCTGGGTCGGTGATATTTAAAACTTCTACCAACTAAATGAATGCCATTTGCTAATAATGCCGAGGCTAATGTGTCTCCCTCGTAACCTGTATATTTTTTACCATTAAAATAAAATTCAATCTCTTTGTTTCTATTTAATAAACCTTCATTTGCTAATCTAAATAATTGAGTCATTAAATCTCTTCGTTTAATTTTGCCGTTTTAAAAATTTCGTGAGTAACGGTATCTCGTTGCGCTCTAAACCATTGTCTACATCCTGAAACATGATGCCAAAGCTCTATGTGCTTACCTCTAGGACTTTTTCTTAAATAAACAAAATTATCCCATTCCTGGTCAGAAACTTCTTTGTTTAGCTCAGGTCTCTTAACAGTACCATCTCCACCATAAGCAAATTCTTTTTGAGCTCTGTCTCCACAGTATGGGCATTTTATATTCAGCATTTATGATATCCAAGTTTTGGTCCCAAGACCTTTTTCATCCAGCAAGTATCCTGTCGAAAACCTACTCAAACTAAAACCAGCATTTAATTCATGAACTCTATCCTGGGCAATTGTATGAGCAAATGTCCATCCAGAAGATGGGACAGATTTAAATCCTCCGTAACACCAACCACAATTTAAATACAATCCTTCAATATGGGTTTTATCTATTATTGGTGATCCATCCATAGACATATCCATTATACCTCCCCAAGTTCTTAGCATTTTTAGACGACTTAAGAATGGAAATAAAGCAACACCACCTGTTAACACATGTTGTATGGTAGGTAAGTTTCCTTTTTGAGCATAACTATTATACCCATCAAGATCACCGCCCATAACCATTTCACCTTTATCAGACTGACTAATATAAAAATGTCCAGCACCAAAAGTTACCACTCCATCTAAAACCGGTTTAACAGGTTCAGAAACGCAAGCTTGAAGAACATGGGCTTCAATCGGAAGAGTCATATTTAATTTTTCAGCTAAAACATTTGTGCTACCAGCTACACAGAGGCCAATTTTTTTTGTTTTAATATCTCCTCTTGATGTTCTTACACCTGTAATTTTTCCAGCTGTCACATCGAATCCTGTAACTTCACAATTTTGTATTATATCAACTCCCATTGAGTCCGCTTGACGTGCGTAACCCCAAGCCACTGCATCATGTCGAGCAGTACCTGCACTTGGTTGAGCTAGTCCACCAAAGATTGGGTATCGTACATCATCAGAAAAATCTGCCATCGGAATAATTTTTTTAATTTCTTCTCTATTTAAAAGTACAGCATCAATTCCATTCAATCTCATAGAGTTTCCTCTACGTGCGTATGCATTCATTTGAGCATCTGAATGAGCTAAATTTATTATTCCTCTTGGTGAAAACATGACATTAAAATTTAATTCCTGACTCATGTTTCTCCATAAATTCATTCCAAACTCATTGAATCTTGCATTCTCATCATACATAAAATTAGATCTAATAATTGTAGTATTCCTTCCAATATTTCCCCCACCAATCCAACCTTTTTCAATAATAGCTACATTGGTAATTTTATGTTCTTTTGCCAAATAATAAGCAGTAGCAAGACCATGGCCACCACCTCCTATAATAACTACATCGTATTCTTTTTTTGGAACTGGATCTTTCCATGCTAAATCCCAATTTTGATGATTGGAGAAAGCATTTTTTATTAGACTGAGAATTGAATACTTTTGCATGGAATAATTTTATAATAAACTATGTAAATAGTTCTTATTTTTTTTATATATAATTTTTAGAAGTTTCAAAAATTTAAAAAAAGAGATATTAATCGTTCAAATTTAATAAACTAACAAAGGACATTATGAGCGAAGTTAAATCAGATATTCAGATAGCTAGAGAAGCACAAATGCAACCAATAAAAGACATATTGGCTAAAGTTAACGTGCCTGATGAAAGCTCTGCTTTTAGTCCTATGGGCAGACATATAGCTAAGATTAATTTAGAATACCTAGATACTTTAAAAGATAAACCTGATGGTAAGCTAATATTAGTTACAGCAATAACTCCAACTCCTGCTGGAGAAGGCAAAACCACGACATCTGTAGGTTTAAATGATGGTTTAAATAAAATTGGAAAAAAATCTATAGTATGTTTAAGAGAACCAAGTTTAGGTCCTTCTTTTGGTATGAAAGGTGGAGCTGCTGGAGGTGGTTATGCACAAGTTGTTCCTATGGAACAAATTAATTTACATTTCACTGGAGACTTTCATGCAATAACCTCTGCTCACAACTTATTGTCGGCTTTAATCGATAATCATATTTATTGGGGCAACAAGTTAAACATCGATGTTAGAAGAATTGTTTGGAGAAGAGTAATGGATATGAATGACAGAGCTCTAAGATCAATTAATGTAAATTTAGGTGGCGTAGCCAATGGTTTTCCTAGAGAGGATGGCTTTGATATAACTGTAGCTTCAGAAATCATGGCGATTTTTTGCTTAGCAAATAGTATTGAAGATTTAGAAAAAAGAATTGGAAATATAACAGTAGCTTACACAAGAGATAAACAACCAATTTTTGCAAAAGATCTAAATGCTCATGGTCCTATGACTGTTTTATTAAAAGATGCGTTAAGACCTAATATAACCCAAACTTTAGAAAATAATCCTGCCATTATTCATGGAGGTCCTTTTGCAAATATCGCTCATGGATGTAATTCTGTAATTGCCACAAAAGCTGGTTTAAAATTAGCTGATTACGTTGTCACTGAGGCAGGATTTGGAGCTGATCTTGGTGCTGAAAAATTTTTAGATATAAAATGTAGAAAATCAAATCTTAAACCAAGTTGTGTAGTGATAGTTGCAACAATTCGTGCTTTAAAAATGCACGGAGGTTTAGCTAAAGATGAGTTAAAAAATGAGAATTTAGAGGCTCTTAAAAAAGGGTTAGTAAATTTAGAGAGACATATTGAGAATATTAAAAAATTTGGTCTGCCAGTTGCAGTAGCTGTAAACCATTTTATTGCAGATACAGATAAAGAAGTTAATGAGTTAATAAATTCATGTAATAAATTAGGTGTAAAAGCTACTTTGTGTATGCATTGGGCAAATGGTGGAGAAGGAACAAAAGATTTAGCTTCACATGTTGTTGAATTAATTGATAAAGAAAAAGCTAATTTTAAATTCTTGTACGAAGATAAAACTAAATTATTTGAAAAAGTTGAAACCGTAGCTAAAGAAATTTATAGAGCAAGCGAAGTAATTGCAGATTCTAAAGTAAGAGCTCAATTAAAGGGATTTGAAGATCAAGGTTATGGAAATCTACCTATATGCATTGCTAAAACACAGTATAGTTTTTCAACAGATCCTAGTTTAAAAGGTGCACCCACAGGACACGTTTTGCCAATAAGAGAAGTTAGATTGTCATCTGGTGCTGAATTTATTGTTGTAATCTGTGGAGAGATAATGACTATGCCAGGCTTACCTCGAGTACCGGCAGCCGACTCTATAAAATTAAATGACAAAGGTGAAATAGAGGGATTGTTCTAAACTATTATAACAATACAACCTTTAAATTATAAATTTTTTTCTTTTAAATAAGAGTTTTTTATTAGTAATATCTATTTATAAATAATTAAAATGGAGATTATCTAATGACAAAAATTGCAATTATAGGTGCCGGTCCATGCGGACTTTCAATGCTTAGAGCTTTTGATCAAGCTGAAAAAAAAGGTGAAAAAATTCCTGAAGTAGTTTGTTTTGAAAAACAAGCAGATTGGGGTGGATTGTGGAACTATAGTTGGAGAACTGGATCGGATCAGTATGGAGACCCTGTTCCTAATAGTATGTATAGATATCTTTGGTCGAATGGGCCAAAAGAATGCCTTGAGTTTGCAGACTATTCATTTGATGAACATTTTGGAAAACCAATTCCATCATTTCCACCTCGTGCAGTGTTGTATGATTATATTCTTGGAAGAGTTAGTAAAGGGAATATTAAAAATAAAATTAAATTTAATACAAAAGTAACTAGTGTTGTTTTTAAAAATGATAAGTTTGAAATTAGTTACTTAGATAAAACTAGTGATGCTACTTCAAAAGATAACTTTGACTATATAGTTGTTGCTTCAGGTCATTTTTCAGTACCTTTTATACCAGAGTATGAGGGAATGAGCTCTTTTCCAGGCAGAATTTTACACTCCCATGACTTTAGAGATGCTGAAGAGTTTAGAGGAAAAAATGTTATTGTTTTAGGAAGCAGTTATTCTGCAGAAGATATTGCTCTACAGTGTCATAAATATGGAGCTAACAGTGTAACAATTGGTTATCGACATAACCCAATGGGATTCAAATGGCCAAAAGGAATGAAAGAAGTTCATTATCTTGATAGATTGGATGGTAAGAAAGCAATCTTTAAAGATGGTACTGAACAAGATGCTGATGCAATAATTCTTTGCACTGGTTATTTGCACCACTTTCCATTTATAGATGAAAATTTGAGGTTAAAGACTAGAAATAGATTATACCCACCAAAATTATATAAAGGTGTAGTCTGGCAAGACAATCAAAAACTTATTTATCTTGGTATGCAAGATCAGTTTCATACTTTTAATATGTTTGATTGCCAAGCTTGGTTTGCAAGAGATGTCATCATGGGGAAAATTAAACTTCCAAATAGTGATGAAATTAGCAAAGATATTAACAAATGGGTGGCAATGGAAGAAAAGCTTGAAAATCCTGATCAAATGATTGATTTCCAAACTGAATATACCAAAGAGCTTCATGAAACGTCTGATTATCCAAAAATTGATTTTGAATTGATAAGAAAACATTTCAAAGAATGGGAACATCATAAGGTTGAAAATATTCTAACATATAGGAATAAATCTTTTTCTTCTCCAGTTACCGGATCTGTTGGGCCTATTCATCATACACCATGGTCTGAGGCAATGGATGACTCTTTAAAAACTTTTTTAAATAAATAAAGTTGTTTGGCTGCTTTCAATTGATGGGAGCAGCCAAAAATACTGATTAGTTTTCTTTTATAAAGTAAGGTATTAAAAATACAAAACAGGCTATTAAGAAAAAAATACTGCCAAACATTGCCCAAAAACTTCCAATACTAGAGATAATAAAACCGATTGCTGAAATAATAAATAGTACCCACCCAACTATATTACAAATTTTATTTACCATCTTATATTAAGTTTTGCATTATTTAAAATTGCCTTCAACAAATCTACCATCAATGGAATTTTTTTATTATCAATTTTTTTTAAGATATAGTGACCAATTTCAAAAGCTAATTCTGCTCCCTCAATAGTATCATTTAGCATAAATTTTTTTTTAGCGTTTTTAAATGTAAAACCTTTTCCTAAAAAATAACCCATCTTACTATTTCGTCCACCTACAGCACTCACATAAAGATCTCCTATTCCAGCAAGTCCATAAACTGTCTCTTCCCGTCCTTTAAAAAATTTAGTCAAATAAACCATTTCAGAAATTGATTTATTAAAAATAGTTGAAGCAGTATTTGCACCTTCCCCAGCACCTATCAACATAGAATAAATATTTTTAATTGCCGAACATATTTCTACACCCCTAACATCTGTAGAATATTCAGTTTTATAATATTTTGTTGAGATTAATTTTCCAATAGATTTTGCAATTTTAATATTTTTATTTGCTATAACAGTGCTTGATTTTATTTTTCTTACTAACTCACCAGCTAAACATGGGCCCTTCAGAACTGAAATATTCAATTTTTTATTTCCTTGATTTAAAACTTCAGACATTGTGATAATTTTTTTTGTATTTTTATCAAATTTAAGACCTTTGGTTAAAATCAAAATATTTGTATTGTATTTTAATTGTTTTATATTTTTTCTGACCCATTCAATTCCCATTGAACCTACAGCTATAGTAACTAAATCCCATTTTTGACTTAAAATTTCACTTGTAAATTTTTTTATATTTAATTTTTTTGGAAGTCTTATCTTTAATGCTGGATGAAAATTTTTATTTTCAATTAATTTTTTAACTAATTGATTATTATAAGGCTCACATAAAGTAACATTATTTTTATTATCTAAGCATGGAATTGAAAAAGCTGCGCCCATTGCACCTGCACCTATAATCAAAATTTTTTTCATAGTTTAAATTATGTTAAAGTTTTACGAATTGCTAATTTCCACCCTTTTAAAAGATTGTTTCTAAAAGATTTATCAATTTTTGGATAAAAAACTCTATCTTTTTTCCATTTCTTTTTTATTTGATTTAAGGATTTAAACTCCCCAATTTGATATCCTGATAAAAAAGCAGCTCCTAAAGCTGTTGTTTCTAATATTTTTGGCCTAATTACATTTAAATTAATTATATTTGAGAGAAATTGTGCAAACCAATTATTGGCAACCATTCCTCCATCAATTTTTATTATTTTTGGTTTTAACCCATCTTTTTTCATTGAGCTAAATAGATCATAACTTTGATAAGCAACAGACTCTACTACAGCTCTAACTAACACCTTCCAATCACTATTTCTTGTAAGTCCTGTAATCAATCCTCTAGCTTCAGGTCTCCAGTAAGGAGCGCCAAGTCCACTAAATGCTGGAACAATATAAACCCCTTCATTATCCTTTCTTGAAGAAGCAATTTTTTCAGTATCAAAAGCATTATTAATAAGTTTAATCTTATCTCTTAGCCATTGAATACCCGCTCCAGCTATAAAAATAGATCCTTCTAGAGCATAAGTATTTTTCTCATTTAAACGATAACATATAGTAGTTAATAATTTATTTTTTGAATAAATTTTTTTCAATCCAGTATTCATTATTACAAATGCCCCTGTACCATAAGTAGTTTTTATTGTACCTTTTTCAAAACAAGCTTGTCCAACTGCAGCTGCCTGTTGATCACCAAGCACAGCTGAAATTGGAATTTCATTATTGAAAATTTTTTTATCTAATACTCCAAAGTTATCCGCAGAGTTTTTAACTTCTGGAAAAATTTTAATTGGTAATTTCAATTTATTTAAAATTTCTTTATCCCATTTATTCGTGGTTATATTAAACAACATAGTTCTTGAAGCATTAGTTGCATCAGTTAAATGTTTTTTTCCATTTGTAAGTTTCCAGATTAAATAAGTATCTATTGTGCCAAACAATAAATCATTAGTTTTTATTAAATTTTTTGCTTGCTTAACATTATTGATAATCCATTTTATTTTAGTTGCTGAAAAATATGGATCAATGAATAAACCTGTTTTTTTTCTAATTATTTTTTCATAATTATTTTTTTTTAATAATTGGCAATACTTTTCTGTTCTTCTATCTTGCCACACAATTGCATTATATATAGGTTTACCATTTTTTTTATCCCAAAGAACTGTAGTTTCTCTTTGATTGGTAATACCAATACTTAAAATTTTTCCTTTTAACTTTTTAGATTTTATAATTACTTCTTTTAGTAATTTACAAGTTGTCTGCCAAATTTCATTTGGATCTTGTTCTACCCAACCATTTTTAGGAAAAAATTGTTTTATTTCTAATTGAGATTTAAATTTAATATTTCCTAGTGTATCAAAAAGTATTACCCTTGAAGAGGTGGTGCCTTGATCAATGGCAACAATAAATTTTTTCACAAAAAAATTAATTTAGACCTAAATGTTTTTTTCTTTTTTCTACCCAAGTTCTAATTAAATTATCAAATATCAATCCAATAAACGCAACGCATAATCCTAAAATTAATCCTTTTCCTCCACCATTTTTGTCTGATAATGCTTTAAGTATATATTGTCCTAAATCCTCTGTGCCAATAAAAGCTCCTATAATCACCATAAATAAAGCAAAAACTATTGTTTGATTTAAGCCCAACATCATATGTGGGAAAGCAATTGGAAATTCTACATTCTTTAATCTTTGAAATTTAGTTACCCCAGACATTGTAGCTGCATCATGTAAAGCAGGTGGAACACTTCTTAGTCCTTCAATTGTATAACGTGTAGCTGGAATAGTTGCATAAACAATCACTGCAATTAATACTGATGTATCAGTTATTCCAAATAACATCATAACAGGAATTAAATAGACAAATGATGGAAATGTTTGAAAGATATCACAAACTCCAAGCATAAAATTTGTTGCAACTTTATTTTGAACACAAATAGTTCCAACAATTAAACCTAATATACATGATATAATAACTCCAAAAGTTGCCATATATGTTGTAACCAACGCTCTATCCCACCATGGGCTTAAGGCAATAAATAATGTTAAAGATCCAACAACTAATGCAGAACGAACACCCCCAACAATATAACCAGCACCTACAACCAAAACTAAAGTAGCTACTGCAGGCATTCTTAAATAAAGTGCTCTCATCGGTTGTAAGACTTCTGTTATTAACCAAGTATTAAAAATCTTTAACGTTTGGAAAAAAGTATCAAAAATCCAATCAACTCCTTTGTTCCAAAAACCTGCTGTAGAAATTCCTTTGTTATGTGGAACTTCAAATAAATAGTTAAAACCTTCTTTAAAATATATTGAACCGATATAAGCTAGTATTAAACCTATGACTGCTGAAAATAAAAAAAATATTGTATTTTTATATCTTTGAAAAAAAGTTAAATTTCCAAAATAATCTGTCTGTTTATTTGCCCATGCTAAAGACATTTTATCTAGCAAAATTGCAATAAGACTAATACACAAACCTGCCTCTAGTGCTAATCCAATATTTAGTTGGTTAAGAGCTAATAACAAATTCCAACCTAATCCTTTAGCACCAATAAATGCTGCTATGACCGCCATAGAAAAACAAACCATAATGACTTGGTTGACACCGATTAAAATATCTCTTCTTGCAGTTGGAATTAAAACTTTAAACATTAGTTGCCAATTATTACATCCGCTCATTTTTCCAGCTTCTATAACTTCTGGAGGAACAGCTCTTAGTCCTAACAAGGTTAATAAAATCATTGGTGGTATCGCAACTACCATAGTAATTATTACCGCTGCATGATCTCCAATTCCAAACAAAACCATTGCCGGAACTAATACAGCATATTGTGGCATAGTCTGCATCACTAGAAGAATAGGATAAAGTATTTTTTCGGCAGTTTTACTTTTAAAGGCTAAAATTCCTAAGCCAAGACCAAAAACAAAAGATAGAGGAGCAGCTACCATAATAAATGAAAGAGTTTGCATGGAAGGAGACCATTGACCAAATATTGAAATATAAGTCATGGTAAAAGCTGCAAATAGTGCCAAACCTTTACCACTTAATTTATAACTCAATAAAGCTGCAGCTGCAGTTACAATTGTCCATGGTAGTCCAGGTAATTCTGCCCAAGGATTTGCATCAATCCAGTCCCAACTTGTAAATGCCACGATGGTTTCTACACCACCTAAAAGTACCTCTCTAAACAATTCTATTAAAAAGGTCATAATTGCAGTTATGTCTCGAGTAATTTTTAATAATAAAGGCTGTGTTTTAAATTCTTGAACATCTGCATCCCAAAATTCCATTGGCATCCATTCATTTAATAAATAAAATAATCCGTCGTTAATCCATATTGGTAACCAACCCATTAAAGGTGGTAGTCTCCAAAAATTATCAAATGCATAATATCTAACTTCTTTACCAAGAAAGACGTAAGTGCTTTGATTTGGATCCTTAATAAATTCAGCCTGACCTCTTATAAATTTATAAGTTTCAGGAACTTCAATAGCAAAACATAATGCAAAAAAAACTATTAATAAAAATAACCATTGGAATAATTTTGGATATTTTTTTAATAATTCCATCGTTTATTCAGTTTTTCTAGATCCAAATACAGTTCGTATAATTTTATTAGGATCTATGGATCCTACTATTTTGTTATTTTTATCAATGACTGAAATCGATTTATCTTGAGTTAAAATTTTTTCAGCTACTCTCTCAATAATTTCATCTTTTAATATCTTTAAATCACCAATATTATCTTCTATCATTTCATCCATAACATCTTCTATTGTTAAAACTTTCTCCCTAGGAACTTCCTCTGTAAATTTTTTCACATAGTCAGTTGCTGGATTTAAAACAATATTTGCGGGAGTATCTAGCTGCTCAATTATTCCATCTTTCATAATTGCAATTCGATCAGCTAACTTTAAAGCTTCATCAAAATCATGTGTAATAAACATGATCGTCTTTTGTAATTTTTCTTGAAGCCTTAAAAATTCATCTTGCATTTCTTTTCTTATTAGAGGGTCTAATGCTGAAAAAGGTTCATCTAAAAACCAAATATCTGGTTCTACAGCTAAAGATCTTGCTATTCCTACTCTCTGTTGTTGTCCACCCGACAATTCTCTTGGGAAATAATTTTCTCTACCTTCTAGCCCAACTAATTTTACCATTTCAATTGCTTTAGAAATACATTCTTCAGCTTTAACTCCTTTTATTTGGAGTGGAAAAGCAATATTCTCCAAAACAGTTTTATGAGGTAGTAGTGCAAAACTCTGAAAAACCATTCCCATTTTACTTCTTCTAAGTTCTATAAGTTCTTTATTGTTCAAAGTTAATAAATCTTGCCCTTCAATAAAAATTTTTCCAGATGTGGCATCTGTTAATCTTGAAATACATCTTAATAAAGTAGATTTTCCTGACCCTGAAAGCCCCATAACCACCAACATTTCTCCCTTTAAAACTTCAAAGGACGCATTGTTCACTCCCACTATGCACCCATTATCTTGAAATGTTTTAGCGTCAACTTTTCCATTAGCTTCTTGAAGCATTTTTTTGGCATTCTCACCAAAAATTTTGTATACGGACTCACATTTAATTACTGCATCAGACATAAATATATTACAAGTTATACGATATTAATTTAATTTAAAATCTTTATAATTAGCTTTCCTCCTAAAAATTTTTTATAAAATAAACTCTAGTATCAATTCCTGTGCTTAAAAAACTAAGAGCCTCTCCACTGACTGTTATTTTTTTTTCTGTACCATCATTAAGTGGTCCAACAACGGTATAACCCGCTATACATGTATTGTTTTCCCATTTAACAAAAGTGTCTTCAATTAAATTTCCGTTATTAGTGTAGACTTGATAAGCCTCATAATTTAAAAAATTTGCACCCATTATAGCTCTTTGTGGAATTAATTTTGTTGCCTCACAAACAGCCTCGTACAATTCATCAGTTAATTTGTAATTTTTTGTTCCATCAAAAGTAACCAAAACTCCAGATGGTAATGTTGAAATTAATTTACTTAGTTTTTGTTGTTTTGCTATTCTTTCCTCTTCTATTTTCATTTTAGCCACTAATTCATCACCTTGACCAAAAATACCATTTAAAATTGCAAAAAAAGCAACGGTTATTAAAACAATTAATGCAAGACCTGTTAGTTCTTTTATTGAATTATCTGTTTTTTTTATATCCATTTAAATTTAATAAATTATTCTCTTAATTTTCCATTTTCCCAAATTCCAGTTTTTGTTTTACCATCTGTCCAAGTAAAAGTACCTTCTCCATTCATGAAACCATTAACCCACTCTCCATCATAACTGGAACCGTCTGGGAAAGTTAAAATACCTTTTCCATTCCACTCACTATTTTTAAACTCCCCTTTATAGATATATCCATTGGGCCATGTCTCTAAACCTTGTCCATGTTTTTGTGTTTTAACCCATTCACCTTCATAGGTTGTTTTGTCAGTGTAAACCCATTTACCGTATCCATTGTCACAGTTGCCCTCTTTACAACCCGTACTTCTAGCTGATGCCAATGATGGGATTAGAATAAATACTATCAGTATAATGAAATATTTTTTCATAAATATATTTTACACAAATTCATTTAAAAAAAAATCCCCCCCAAAATAAATTGGGAGGGATTTAAAATTTTAGCTTTCGCTATTATTTAGTCCAACTTTGCCAAACACTCTTATTGTCAGCTAACCATTTTTTAGCTGCATCTTCGTGAGTTAGTTTGTCAACATCAACTAAAGCTGCCATTGCTCCAATTTGACTTGTAGAAAATGACATTTTTTTGAAAGTTTCTGCTGCCATTGGATGAGTTTTTGGAAAATCAACGTTCACGGCTTTTTTCAAATAGCCATCTGGTGAACCACATTTTCCATCTCCACCGTCTTCTGGTCTACAGCCAGCAGTATATGGAGGAAAATCAATAAATGTAAAACCAGCACCATCTGTAAAGTTAGGCGTCCAGTTAAAAATTATTGTGCCTCTTCCTTCTTTTTCAGCTGCTGATAACTCTGCCCAAAGTGCGTCCGCACTTCCAGCAAATTTAACAGTCCATAGATCAGCAAGACCTAAAGCTTCAACTCTTTGAGGTATTAAATCACCGTGCCAAGTTTGAGGTCCTTCTAACATTCGACCTTTTCCACCAGAGTCTGGTGTTACAAAGTTTTTAGCACAATCAGGATTTTTTAAAGCTGTCCAGTCTGGTAGACCAGGGCATAATCCTTTGTCGGCAACCCAATTTGGATATCCCATATCTTCAAGAGTTCTAGCTTCATGATCACCCCAATCTAGAATTCCACCTTTTTCTAGAGCTGTAGTAAATGATTTACCAAAAGCAGATTCCCAAACTTCGTGAGATATTGTTACATCACCAATTCGGATTGACTCATAAACTGCCTGTGAGTCAGCAGGTACATATTTAACGTTGTTACCCATGCTTTCAAAAATTCCACCAACAACATAAGCCATTACAACTTGACTTGACCAGTTATGTGTTGGGATTACGATGGGCTTTTTACTGTCGGCAGCATTTGATATTCCAGCAAAACTTACTGCTGAAATTATTAAAGCAGACAACAATGATATTATTTTTTTCATTTGTTCTCCTCTCTATTAATATTAATATTAAAAGTATGTTATTAATTAAAGTTATAGTCAATAGAATTTAATGTATAATAAATATAACAATTTTTTTAATTACATGCTTTTTTGTTATTTATGATTGGAACAAGTAAAGATATTAAAAATCCAGGATTAAGAACCCTACCACCAGGAGTTGAAAGATATTTTGTTAAGGGTGGAGGTATTTCGGTCATTGAAGTATTTCCAGAAGATAAAATTGATTTGATAAATAATGAAGGAAAGCAAATTTCTGAAATAGTTGTTTTTAATTCCAAGGGAAAAAGTGAATTATCAATTTTAGAGTTAAAAGAAAACTCAAATGCCGAATTTTGTAAACAAAGAATATCTCATGATGAAAAAATTTCAAAATTATTTAAAAAAAAGAATTTAGATTTAAATAAAGCTAAATCTGCAATTGTTTTTAGTCCTGATTGTCCAATGGGAGAAAAAATTTCTTTAAAATCAAAAGATAAATGTATTGTTATGATTGCAGCTCCAGGCAATGATATGAATGTTCACAACCAAAATCCACCTTCTGATTTAACTATTTTTTTAAATAGAGCTAACTTTCAAGAAAAAGAAGAACAATATTTTTTACCTGACCCATTGGGTGATCCTAATAACGAAAAATTTATAAAAAGAAGCACGGCAGAAAGTTATGTAGTTAAAGCAGGAGAATTTATACAGATCATCGATACTGGTGGACGGCAATGTTCAGATTTTCTAGCATTTGACACTAGAAAATTAAATGAAGGGATTGTTAATATTATTGATGATAAGACTACTAGAACTTTTATGGGTAGTGCCTATCCTGGTCCAGGTTTGTTTTCAAAATTTTACGACAATGATCATGAGCCAATGATTGAAGTAGTTAGAGACACAGTTGGAAGGCATGACACATTCAATTTAGCTTGCACCGCAAAATATTATGAAGATATGGGTTATATGGGGCATATTAATTGTACGGAAAATTTTAATAAGGAATTAATTAAATATAATGTGCCGTCAAGAAAAGGTTGGTCTGCTATTAATCTTTTTTTTAATACTGCAATTGATGAAAATAATGTAGCTTCCTTTGATGAACCTTGGTCAAGACCAGGTGACTATGTTCTTTTTAGAGCTTTAAAAGATTTAACCTGTTTATCTTCAGCTTGTCCGTGTGATATTGATGCCGCAAATGGATGGAATCCGACAGATATATTTGTTAGAACTTATCCAAAAGAACAAAAATATTCAAAAGCAATTGCATTTAGAATGAAAACAGACTCAGAACCAAAACTTACCCAAGAAACTGGCTTTCATAACAAAACATCTGAGCTAACAAGAAATTTTGTTGAGTACAAAGGTTACTGGTTAGCAAATAACTTTACAAATTCAGGAACTATTAAGGAATACAATGCTTGTAGAGAAAGTGCGATTATTACTGATTTATCGCCTCTAAGAAAGTTTGAAATCTTGGGGCCTGATGCTGAAAATTTGATGCAATATACTTTAACTCGAAATGTAAAAAAATTATCTGATGGAGATGTTGCATATACAGCAATGTGTTATGAAAACGGGTGTATGCTTGATGATGGAACAATCTTTAGATTGGGACAAGATAATTTTAGATGGATTGGTGGAGATGAATACAGTGGTGAGTGGCTTAAAGAACAGGCAAAAAAAAAAAATTATAAAGTATGGATTAAATCTGCAACAGATCAAATTCACAATATTGCAGTCCAAGGACCTAATAGTAGAAAAATTTTAGAAAAATTTGTTTGGACAGGTCCAAAACAAGCTTCAATGCAAGAGCTACAATGGTTTAAATTTTCTATAGCAAGAATTGAAAAAGAAACCGGTACACCAATTATAATTTCTAGAACAGGTTATACTGGAGAACTTGGTTTTGAAATTTGGTGTCATCCTAAAGATGCTTCAGAAGTATGGGGTAAAGTTTGGGAAGCTGGAAAAGAATTCAACATAACTCCTTTAGGTCTTGAAGCATTAGATATGGTTCGGATTGAAGCAGGTTTAATTTTTTATGGTTATGAGTTTAATGATCAAACAGATCCATTTGAAGCAGGAATTGGTTTTACAGTTCCCCTTAAAACCAAAGAGGATGACTTTGTTGGAAAAGAAGAATTAATTAAAAGAAAAGCCAACCCTCAAAAAAAATTAGTTGGTTTAGAATTGGTTGGACATGAACCAGCCAGACATGGGGACAGTGTTCATGTAGGAAAGGCGCAAATTGGCGTAATTACGAGTGGCATGCTTTCTCCTAGGTTAGGAAAAAACATTGCACTTTGTAGAATTGATACTACATATTCAGAATTGAACACAGAAGTAGAAATTGGTAAAATAGATGGTCATCAAAAAAGAATTGCAGCAAAAGTTGTTTCGTTTCCTTTCTATGATCCTACCAAGTCTAGAGTAAAAGCATAGATGTCCAATAAAAAAACTTTGTTAGAGTTTTGGGAAGAGCAAATGAAGCACTCTCATACTTCTAGTAATTACTTTTTTAGAAAATCCCCTTCTCACTATCACATGATGTTGCTTGTAATGTCTGCACATAAGTTAAAAGAAAAACTATCTGTTGAGCAATTAAAAACTAAACTTTTTAAAACATCTAGACCTAAATCAGCTTTAATAATTAACGAAGCATGTGAAAAAGGCTTTTTTAAGCTTGAAAAAACTTCAACTGATCAGCGAATAAAAAACATCACTCCAAGTGAAACCTTTATTAAAGAGTTTGAGCTGTATTTAGATACTCTTAAAAATATTAGCTATTAAACTTATTAATTTATATTTTTTATATATAATTATTATTTATATAAGAAATCATATTAATTCCTATTGCAAAAAATAATACTTAGATATGTCATTACCAACAAAAGCAAAAGTAGTTATCATCGGTGGAGGAATTCACGGGTTAAGTACTGCTTGGAAATTATCTGAAACTTATAAAAATCCAAATGACATTATTGTTTTAGAAAAAAAAGATACTGCTGCAGGTGCAAGTGGAATTGCATGTGGTGTTGTAAGAAATAATTATTTTCAACCAGCAATGAGAGAATTGATGGCTCACTCAGTTTCAGTTTGGGAGAGTGATCCTAAAGCATTCAAATATAATTCAGTTGGCTATATGCAAATTTCTCCAGAAGTTATGCATAAAGATGTAGCTAGCATTTACCAACAGCAAAAAGCAATTGGTTATGAATCAACTTTTATTGAAGGTGAAAAAGATTGCATGAATTACATGAAAGGAATTTTTGATGATTGGCAAGCTAAAGGTATCACATCAGTTCTTCATGAAAAAAAAGGTGGTTATGCATTTAATAAAGACTCTATTAAAGCAATAGAAAATAAAGCAAATGCAAACGGTGTTAATGTTCACAAAGGAGTGAAGGTAACAGGATTTAAAAGAGGTAGTAATAGTAATGCAATCACTGGAGTTGTTACTGATCAAGGAACAATTGATTGTGATCAGGTTGTTATTGGTGCAGGACCTTGGGTAAGAGATTTTTGGAACATGCTAGAGTTACCAAAAACTACTGAAATAAAAGGTAAAGATGGAAAAATGCATGAAGTTGAAATGTGGAAATATTGGTTTTTGCAAGAAGGTGTTCTTGGAGTTCCAGCAGATTATTTAAAAACAAATGAAGGTAAGCAACCCCCAGTAATTCACGTTGATACAGATGCACCATTATATTCTGATATAGATAAAAAATTAATCACAGATAAGTTATGGGGAATTTATTATAAACCAGATATTGAAGGTTTAGGTGTTCAAGGTGGAACTTCACCTTACATAGTTAAAAAGCATTTTGATCAAGTTGCTGTGGATCCATATGGATTAGAGTCACCGGAATATCAAACAACTGTAGAATTTGCAGACATGTGGTCTTCAGCTTTAGCACATTGTCAAAAAAGATTTGAAGGTAAATCTAATTTATATCGTAAAGGTCCATCAGGCGGACTTGGATGTATGACACCAGATGCATTTCCAATCTTCGATAGATTTTTTGAAAACGTTTATATGATTGCAGATTCAAATCATGGATACAAAATGGTCGGCGTAGGTCATCTTGTGGCTCAAGAAATTTTAGGACAAGAAAGTAAATTATTAAAACCTTTTAGATTTGATCGGTATGCAAAAGGTGAATTGCATCCAACTTCAAATAGTCCATTTCCTTGGAGTTAGTTTTTTTTAAGAGCTAGTCTTTTCTAACTAGACATAAGTTTTTTTTTCAGTTAAGTTTTTATTTTAAATTATTAAGGATAAAATCAATGACTGATCTAGAAAAACACATAAACCAGCCTGGCCGAGATAAATTAGTTAAAAAAGTCAGAGCAAAAATTAATGAACTTGGAATACAATATATTTTTTTTCAATTTATATCAGTTACTGGAAGAGTAGTTGGAAAAGGTATTCCTGCCGATCATTGGGAAAGATCTTGTGAAAAAGGTTTTCAATTAGTTTATGGCGCTACGGCAAATTTATTTGTAGATCGTAATAAAAATTATATTGGTTATGGTCCTGAAGCAAAAGAACTTGTTGGTATTCCTGATCCTGAAACATTTGTTCAATTACCTTGGGATAAAAAAATTGCAAGAGTGTATTGTACTTGTTTTAGAAACAGAGAAGAAAGAGATAACCCAGGTGGCCATTTAACTTCAGACTGTAGAGGAAATTTAAGAATAATTGCAGCAGAATTTAAAAAGAAATATGGCTATCAGTTAAGAGTTGGTACTGAACCTGAAATGATGTGGTTAACAAAAAATTCAGATGGCACTCCTACTGGTGGTGGATTTTCAAAACCTTATTGTTATCACATAGATCAATTTGAATCTTTAAGACCTGTGTTTATGAAAGTCATGGAGTATGCTCGAGCTATGGGGTTTGATATGATTCAAGGAGATCATGAAGATGCTCCTGGACAATTAGAATTAAACTGGATGTATGACGATGTTTTAAGAAACGCTGATAGACTTTCAACATACAGACAAATTTGTGCACAAGTTGCTAGAGAATTTAATTTGATCGCTTGTTTCATGACCAAACCATTTATGGGAGTTTCTGCAAGTGGATGTCATACCAACATGTCTTTATGGACGGGTGGTAAAGACAAAATTAATAAACTGGGTTTTAAATCTTTACCAGGCATGGAGGAAGTTTTTAGTTATGTTGAAGGTGGAACCAATACTTTTATGCCTGACACTAAAGATGTTCAGTTGCCTGGCAAAATAGGGTTAGCTTCAATTGGTGGTATAATGAAGCACTTGCCAGCTTTAACCGCTATCGGATCTTCAACTGTTAACTCGTACAGAAGATTATGGGATCAAGGTTTTTGGGCTCCAGTTTATGCGGACTGGGGATATCAAAATAGAACTTGCGGTTTAAGAGTTTCTGCACCAGGAAGATTTGAATATAGATCTGTAGACTCAATGCACAATCCATACTTAATGGGAGCAGCATTATTAAAAGCTATGGATCATGGAATATCTAAAAAAATTGACCCAGGTACTCCTGAGTCGAGAAGTATGTATGAAGCTAAAAAAGCAGGTAAAGATGTTAAAAAACTACCATTAAGTTTGGGAGAAGCATTGAATGCATTAGCTGAAGATGAAGTTATAAAATCAGCGATGCCTGATGAAATGTATAAAGTTTTTCATTGGTATAAAAATGACGAATGGGAAAGATTTTTAGGAGCAACAACGCAGTGGGATCTAGATACTTATCTAGATTGCTTGCCATAATCTTAAACAAAATAAACAGAGGGAAAAAAAATGTGTGGAATTGCTGGATTAATACATCGAGGTAAATCCTCAAATGTCGGAAAAGAGCTTCAAGGGATGCTTCAAGCTTTAAAACATAGAGGTGAAGACTCAACAGGTTATGCTCTTTATGGAGATACAGACGGTAAAAATTTTATTATGCGTTTTAAAGTTGGAGAAAACGTTGGTGAAGGAAGTTCATCGATAATGGAAGAAACATCGGTTTACGATGAAAGAGTTAAAATAGTTAATGCACATATATTAAGTATGGGAGCAAGAATTATTAAGGAAGAAAGAATTCTTCCTTATTCTTTAAGATATGAAGTTAGTTATAAAGAAAATGATTTAAGAGAATTTTCAAGAAAAATTGAGAGCGTTCCAGGGGTTGAGATTCTATCGATGGGAAAATCTTTAGAAGTTATTAAAGATCTAGGTAATGCAAAAGCTGTTTGCGATAGATACAACTTAGATAAAGTCGTTGGAACTCATGGGATAGGTCACGCTAGGATGGCAACTGAATCGGGAGTTGATATTAAATCTGCTCATCCTTTTTGGGGTTATCCATTTAGCGACGTTTCAGTAGTTCATAATGGACAATTGACAAATTATTGGAATAATAGAAGAGCATTAGAAAACCAAGGAATGAGATTTATGTCAGAGTGTGATTCTGAATTAATTGCGGTATATATAGCTCAAAAAATGAGAGAAGGAGCTTCACTTGAAGAAGGGATGAGAGATTCTTTGAAAGGTCTTGATGGAGTATTTACATATTTTGTTGCAACAAAAGATTCTTTGGGAATGGCAAAAGACACTATGGCCGCAAAACCTTTGGTTCTTTACGAGTCAGATGATTTGGTTGCAATGGGGTCAGAAGAAATAGCAATTAGATCAGTTCTGCCTCAAGAAATTGATACATATGATCCATATGATGGGGAGGTTAAAGTATGGCAAATCTAAAAAATACTGAAACAAAAACAAAAGCCCAATCAATGGGTTTGCATGCCGAAGTTTTAACAGGTAGAACTCAACAAAAATTTTTTAACCCTGATGAAGCAGAAAATTTTTTTTACTTTGGCACTTACGATGTAGATTTTAATAAAAGAACAGAGCTTGATGTTAAGGACATGACAGCTACAGAAGCTAATAAGCATATTGATAAGTTAATGAGCCAAGGTTACGGCACTATAGTAATTAAAAATCCTCAAGGAAAACATAGTTTAGGTGTTGGAATATTAAATAAATTAAATTTAATTTTCGAAGGAAGTTTAGGATATTTTGGTATGGGGTCTTGCGATGGACCGACAGTTAGGATTAATGGAAGAGTTGGCTGGTCATGTGCTGAAAACTTAATGGCTGGAAAAGTCGTTATTGAAAAAAATGCTGGATCATGTTTTGGTGCCGCAATTAGAGGTGGAGATTTAATCTGCAAAGGAAGTGTTGGTGCAAGAACTGGTATTGATATGAAAGGTGGCACTATAATCGTTGGTGGTGACGCTGGTGCATTTACAGGTTTTATGATGCAAAGAGGAAGAATTATTATTCTAGGCGATGTTGGAATAAACTTAGGTGACTCAATGTACGATGGGACAATATTCATTGGTGGCAAAATTGGCTCATTTGGTAGTGATGCTATTGAAGCTGATTTAACTTCTAGCGATCAGGACTGGTTAAAAAGAAAATTAAAAGTTGCAGAGATTGGTGAAAATTTTAATGTTAGTAAAATGACAAAAATAGTAGCTGGTAAAAAACTTTGGAATTATGATAATTTAGAACCCGCAGAAAAAAAAGGAGCAATATAATGGCTAATAAAAAAAATGGTAAAAATGGCAAAAACGGTAAAAATGGAAGTTCAAAAATTGCTCAAAATGTAGGTGGAAAAGCTGATGTGTATTTAAATGAAGAAGGCACAAGAAATAAAAGCTTACTTGGTACTAATGCAATTTTTACACCTGATGTTATAGACGATATTCACATCAAGGCTCAGTTGGGTCGATATAGAATGCGTGGAATGGCATTGATGAAAAAAATTCCAAGATTTGATGATTTAGTTTTTTTACCAGGAACATTAACAAGATTTGTTATTGAAGGTTATAGAGAAAAGTGTGAAACAAAAACTATCATCGGACCTCGTTGTGAAAACCCAATTGTATTAGATATTCCTGTTTATATTACTGGAATGAGCTTTGGTTCACTTTCTTATGAGGCAAAAACTGCTTTAGCAAGAGGAGCAACAATGGCTGGGAGTGCCACATGCTCTGGTGAAGGTGGAATGATACCTGATGAAAGAAGATATTCTGAAAAATGGTATTATCAATGTATTCAATCAAGATATGGTTTTAATCCACATCACGCTCAACTGGCTGATGCAATTGAAATATTTATTGGTCAAGGTCAAAAAGTTGGAATGGGCGGACATCTAATGGGGCAAAAAGTTACTGATCAAGTTGCAGAAATGAGATCATTGCCAGCTGGAATTGATCAAAGATCACCAGCTAGACATCCAGATTGGTTAGGACCAGATGATTTAGCTCTAAAGGTTGAAGAGTTAAGACAATTAACAAAAAATAAAGTGCCAATACAATTAAAATTAGGTGCTTCAAAAGTTTATGACGATGTTCGTATGGCAGCAAAATGTGATCCTGACTCTATTTTCTTAGATGGTATGGAAGGTTCAACAGGTGCAGGGCCACACATCGCAGCAGCAAATACTGGTATTCCAGGAATTGCGGCAATTAGAGAAGCAAGAAGAGCCTTAGATGATGTCGGCAAAACTGGAAAAGTCACATTAATTTATGCGGGCGGTATTAGAGATGGTGCTGATATGGCAAAAGCGTTAGCTTTGGGTGCTGATGCGATTGCAATTGGAACAGGGGCGCTAATTGCGTTAAACTGTAATAAAGCGATACCGGAAGCTAACTTTGAAAAAGAAATGGGCGTTAAAGCAGGTGAGTGTTATCACTGTCACACAGGACGATGTCCTGTAGGTGTTGCAACACAAGATCCAAAATTAAGAGCAAGATTAAATCCTGATGATGCAGCATTAAGAGTTTACAATTACTTACATGCAATGACCCTAGAAGCTCAACTTTTAGCAAGAGCGTGTGGTAAAACTAATATTCACTCTTTAGAGCCTGAAGATTTAGCAGCATTAACCACTGAAGCTTCCGCTTTAGCTAAAGTGCCATTAGCTGGAACCAATTATACAGTAGGTGTTGACAACTATCACAAAATATAAGGGAAGAGAGATGAAAAAAGTAAAAGCTAAAAAAGAAAAAAAATTAAAATTAGGCACATTTAAAGAGACGGCTAGAGAAAAAATGATCGGCCAGCATATTGGTTATCGATATGATGTGAACCTATTACCTGACTATAAAAAAGTTACTCCATTTCTTAAAAAAATATATTGAAGCTATGGGTTGGGACGATCTTAATTGGTTAGAAGACATTCACATGGGTTATGAAGAAGGCAGACCAGCGGTATTTTGTAGAAATGCAAATGGTTGGGTTACAATTCCAAAATCTATTAAACTTCCAAACAATCAACAAGACAGAGACATGATTGCAAGAGAACTTTTAGTTAAATTTCAAATGTCTAAAAAACATCCTCTTGTTGAATTGAAAAAAGCTTATTTAAAATTCTAACAATACAAGCTTTAGTTGCTACTTTAAAAAAACCCATTGTAAATCAATGGGTTTTTTTATGCCTTTGTATTTGTATGTCACTTAATTTTTTTATAGAATCTTAACAACTTATATAAGGGAGTAAAAAAAATATGACTGATCAACTAACAGCTTTGACCACCATATTTACAGAATTCTACTACTGGGTAACAGTGGTAATGATGTTTTTAATCCACGTCGGATTCTGTGTATATGAAGTTGGAGCTTCAAGATACAAACACCATCAGCATACACTTATGAAAAATACCATGGTAGTCCCGTTAGTAACGGTTACTTGGTTTTTCTTTGGTTGGTGGATTTATTGGGCATTCCCAACAGGACCTGGAATAGCTCCTTCAATAATGAATGAAAGTTCGGCACTTATTACAGATGAAAGTACCTTTAGTGCTAGATGGTATGTCGCTAACACAGAATTTATGGCTGTGAACTTAGGTGACAGAATATCTGGTGTTTTTTGGGCTGCTTTCTTATTGTTTTCATGGACAGCTGCTTCAATCGTCTCGGGTGCAATCATTGAAAGAATTACAACTTTTGCATTTGGAATTTTAGCAATTGCAATTGGATCTGTATTTTGGACAATTGATGCTGCTTGGGGATGGCACTTTGATGGATGGATGCTTAAAATTTTAGGATATCATGACGCTTATGCATCAGGAGTAATTCACGCAATTGCGGGTGGATTTGCTTTAGGTGTTCTAGTAGTTTTAGGACCTAGAATTGGTAAGTTTTCATCTAGTGGTGAACCAAGAAATATTGGACCAAGAAATCCTTGGCTAGTAACTGTTGGATTATTTTTAATCTATACTGGTTTCTGGGGATTTTATGCGGCATGTAATGTTCCAATATTTGATCTTGGACCTGAATATGGAATGGAAGGTGTAACTTATTGGACGGCTACAAACATTTATTTAACCCCTACTACACTTAGTGGTATTACTTTTAACTTCTTGATGTCATTATCAGGAGGCTTATTAGCCGGATACTGGATTGCTAAAGGTGATCCATTCTGGACTTACTCAAGTGGACTAGCAGGTATCATATGTGCTTCAGCTGGAAATGATTTATATCATCCAATTCAAGCAATGATCATTGGTATGATCGGTGTTGTTATTTCATACAAACTACATTACTGGGTTGAACGTAAGTTCAAAATTGATGATGCGGTTGGTGCAGTAGCGGTACATGGTTATGCTGGGGTTGTTGGACTAATAATTTGTGGATTTGTTCTAAATGGTTATCCTTCATCTGGTTACAGTGTGGGCGCTATGTGGGATGGATCAACATATGCATCTATCAATCCGTTAGGGCAATTCTTAGGAGCAATCATAATGTTTGGTGTTCTTGGAATGCTACCAGGCTATATCATAGCTAAAGTGCTTCACGGTATGGGTAAATTAAGAATCCCACGTGAAGTAGAGTTAGCTGGATTAGACTATGAAATGATGGAGGCTGACAAAGAAGCAGAAAAAGCAGTTTCCACAGCAACTAGGTAAAGGAGATATATGGCTACAGTAACAAACTGGATAGATCATTTAAGTGCAGAAGAGGTTGTCGGAGCAATTTATCCGGGAGCTGGTTCGAGTGAAACTTTACTGGTTATAGTAGGTATAGTTTTATGGATCGGATGGCACATTCTAACTAACAAGCAAGAAAGTGAAAAACTGGAAAGCATGGCTAGAAAGAAACGTGGCGCTAATGATTATAAAAACAATCTTACAGATTGGTAATTAAAATTAAAATTTGGGCGCCACAACTTAAAGTGGCGCCCTTTTTTTATATAAAATTCATACAAATGTCAGAGAACGATAACGAAAATTTAAGACCCTCTAAAATGAGAGGAGTAGCATTTCCAAAAGCTAAATATGGAGTGATAGCTGCTATCATCATTATTGTAATTGTTAATATTCTTTATTATAAGGATGCACTATTAACTCTAATTAAATAAACTTATGTGCGGAATTGTTGGGATTTATCTTAAGACAAAAAAATACGAAAAACAGTTAGGTAAATTTTTATCAGGTATGCTTGACGGGATGGCAACCCGTGGACCAGATAGTGCGGGATTTGCAATCTATTCAAAAGAAAATAAAAATTTTTATAAATATTCTATCTGTTTAAATAAAATGTCTTTAAGCGATTTTAAAAAAAAAATTTCAAAACTATTTAAAAAGTCAAAACTAAAAGATTACTCAGATCATGTTGTTCTTGAGGTAAAAGAAAAACCAAAGATGGTAATTAGTGTTCTAGAAAATGAAATTAAAGAAGTTTCATTAGTAGGCTATGGAAAAAGTATTAATATTTTTAAGCAAACTGGTAATCCAAAAGATGTGGTTAAAAAATTTAAACTAGCATCTTTCTCAGGTACACACGGCATTGGACATACTAGAATGGCTACCGAAAGTGCGATTACAACACAAGGCTCACACCCCTACTCAACTGCTGAAGATGAATGTTTAGTCCACAATGGGTCATTATCTAATCATAACAATGTGAGACGATCTCTAATCAAAGATGGTCAAAAATTTAATTCGGAAAATGATACTGAAGTTGCTGCAGGATATATCTCAAATGAAATATCTAAAGGTAAAAACTTAGAAAAAACTTTAAAACAAAGTTTAAAAGATTTAGATGGTTTTTATACCTTTATTGCTGGCACAAAAAATGGCTTTGCTCTTTTACGAGATGAAATTGCATGTAAACCTGCAGTAGTTGCTGAAACAAAAGATTATGTTGCAGTTGCTTCTGAGTTTCAAGCGATGGCACATTTACCAAATGTAAATAGTGCCAAAATCTTTGAGCCTAAACCTGGTATTGTCTACCACTGGTAATCCATGAATTTTGATTTAAATAAAAAAAAACTGAGAGAAGTAAATAATTATCTTCAGAATATTGATAGAAAAGATAATAAAAGAAAATTTGAAATTTTAAATCCTCAAGGACAACATGCTATTTGTGCAGGATTAAAAGATGATATTGATGTGACTATTAAAGGTCATACTGGATATTATTGTGCTGGGATGAACCAAAAAGCAAACATTACTGTTCATGGAAATGTAGGAACTGGTGTAGCAGAAAATATGATGTCCGGAAAAGTAATAGTAAAAGGGAATGCCTCTCAATCAGCAGGTGCAACAGGACATGGAGGAACTTTAATAATTGAGGGTGATGCCAGCTCAAGATGTGGCATTTCTATGAAAGGCATTAACATTGTTGTTAAGGGTTCGGTTGGTCATATGTCAGCATTTATGGCTCAAAAAGGTAACCTAATTGTATTGGGTGATGCAGAATCTGATCTTGGTGACTCTATTTATGAAGCTAAGATTTTTGTTAAAGGTAAAGTAAAAAGTTTAGGTGCTGATTGTGTTGAAAAAAAAATGGATAAAAAAAATATAGATGAATTAAATAAAATTTTTAAAGTGTTAAATATATCTGAGGATGCTAAAAATTTTAAAAGATATGGTTCAGCTAGAAATTTATATAATTTTAAAATTGATAATGTAAGCTCGTATTAAATATGAAAAAAGATCTAAAAGAATTTAAAACTTTTCCATCAGCAACCATTAAAGAAATTCAAAGAGCTGCTCGAGAAGGTATTTATCAAATAAGAGGTTTGGGAGCTAAAAGAAAAGTTCCAGATTTTGATGATCTTGTTTTTTTAGGAGCTTCAATGTCAAGATACCCTTTAGAAGGTTATAGAGAAAAATGTAACACATCTGTGATCTTGGGAGATCGATTTGCCAAAAAACCTTTACACTTAGATATACCAATAACAATTGCTGGAATGAGTTTTGGTGCTTTAGGTGCAAATGCTAAAGAAGCATTGGGAAGAGGAGCTTCAGCAATGGGAACTTCGACCACTACAGGTGATGGTGGTATGACCAAAGAAGAAAGAGGATCTTCCAAATATTTAGTTTATCAACTTTTGCCATCAAGATATGGAATGAATCCTGATGATTTAAGAAAAGCAGATGCAATTGAAGTTGTTGTTGGTCAAGGTGCTAAACCAGGTGGTGGTGGAATGTTGCTTGGTCAAAAAATAAATAAAAGAGTTGCAGCTATGCGAACATTACCTGAAGGAATTGACCAAAGAAGTGCTTGTAGACATCCTGATTGGACTGGTCCAGATGATTTAGAAATAAAAATACAAGAACTAAGAGAAATTACTAATTGGGAAAAACCAATTTATGTTAAAGTTGGTGCTGCAAGACCTTATTACGATACAACGTTAGCAGTTAAAGCTGGAGCAGATGTGGTTGTTTTAGATGGAATGCAAGGTGGAACAGCTGCAACCCAAGATGTTTTTATTGAACATGTGGGTATTCCAACTTTAGGTGCACTCAGAGAAGCTGTGGATGCTTTAAAAGAATTAAATATGCATAGAAAAGTTCAATTAATAATTTCTGGAGGTATTAGAAGTGGTGCAGATGTTGCAAAAGCAATAGCAATGGGTGCAGATGCGGTATCCATAGGATCAGCAGCGATGATGGCTTTAAATTGTAATGCAGAACTTTATATAGATGACTATAAAAAACTGGGAACTGAACCTGGATATTGTCATCATTGTCATACTGGAAAATGTCCTGTTGGAGTAGCAACACAAGATCCAAAACTTGAGGAAAGACTAAATCCAATTGAAGCAGGAAAAAGAATTAAAAATTATCTGACAACTTTAACCTTAGAGTTACAAACATTGGCTAGAGCAAATGGAAAATCAGATGTTAGAAATTTAGAACCAGAAGATTTGGCAGCATTAACTGTTGAAGCGGCAGCTATGGCTAGAGTGCCTTTGGCAGGAACTGATTGGATCCCTGGACTAAAAAAATAATTGATAATTAATATTATAACAAGTAGGATAAATTATGCCAAAAAACCTATCTCAAATAGCCAAACAAAAAAAAATAAAATATTTTTTAATTAGTTTTGTCGATTTATTTGGTATCCTAAGATCTAAACTTGTTCCAGCTCAAGCCATTGGAGAAATGCAAAAAAATGGTGCTGGCTTTGCTGGGTTTGCAACATGGTTAGATATGACACCTGCAGATAGTGATATGTTTGCAATTCCTGATCCCGATAGTTTAATTCAACTACCATGGAATAAAGAAATTGGTTGGCTTGCATCTGATTTATATATGGATGGTAAACCTGTAGATGCTTCACCAAGAGTTATGCTTAAAGCTCAAATAAAAAAATTAGCAAAAAAAAATTTACAAATGAAATCTGGTGTGGAGTGTGAATATTTTTTAATATCTGAGGATGGTAATTCAATAGCTGATAAAAAAGATATCCAGCCAAAACCTTGCTATGATCAATCAGCTTTGATGAGACGATACGATCTGATTAAAGAAATTTGTGATAGCATGATTGAACTAGGTTGGAAACCATACCAAAATGATCATGAAGATGCGAATGGACAATTTGAAATGAATTGGGATTACACAGACTCCTTAATTACAGCAGATAGGCATGTATTTTTTAAATTTATGGTTAAAAATTTGGCTGAAAAATATGGCTTAAGAGCAACCTTCATGCCAAAGCCATTTACTAATTTAACTGGAAATGGTTGCCATTCACATATTTCGGTTTGGAAAGGCAAAACGAACGTATTTTTAGATAAAAAAGATAACTTAGGGCTAAGTAAAACTGCTTATAATTTTTTAGGTGGAATAATGAAAAATGCACAAGCCTTATCGGCTTTTTTTAATCCTACAGTTAATAGTTATAGAAGAATCAATGCTCCACCAACTAAATCAGGTGCTACTTGGTCTCCAAGTAGTGTTTCCTATACGGGAAATAATAGAACTCATATGATAAGAGTGCCCGATCAAGGTAGATTTGAATTAAGATTAATGGATGGCGCAGCAAATCCATATTTATTGCAAGCTGGTGTTCTCGCAGCAGGATTAGAGGGAATGGATAAAAAAATAAATCCTGGAAAACCTTTACACTGCAATATGTATACGGATTATAAGAAATATAAAAATCTACCTAAATTGCCTAATGATTTACCTCAAGCATTAAGCTTATTACAAAAAAATAAATCTTTAAGTGATGCTTTCGGAAAATCTGTAATAAATAGCTACATCAAGCTTAAAACCTCTGAACTTAGAGAATTTAAAAGAAAAAATAACTTTAATAAGAAAAAACCAATTACTGCTTGGGAACAAATTAATACTCTAGATTGTTAATTAATGACAACAGTTTTAGAGAACGAAATATTTAAAATTTCGGAATTAGTTAAAAATCAAAACTTTAATTTTAATAAAGCGCAAATTTTAAATCACTTACCAGAAAAATATATTGAGGAAGCTATTGACTCGATTGAGTCCTGGGAAACTTATAAACCGACCCCTCTACATAATCTTAATAAGTTAAATGAAGTTCTAAAATTAAATAATATTTTTTATAAAGATGAGGGTTATCGATTTGATTTAAAATCCTTTAAAGCTCTGGGTGGTGCTTTTGCTGTAAACAAAGTTGTCAAAGATAAAAAAGCTAAAACTGTAGCAACAGCAACAGCAGGCAATCATGGAAGATCCGTAGCCTGGGGAGCAAAAAGATTAGGTGTAAATTGTAAAATATTTATTAGTGAATTTGTATCCGAGTCTAGAGCTGATGCTATGCGAAAGCTAGATGCTGACGTCATTCGTGTTAAAGGAAACTATGATTCCTCTTTAAAAGAATGCATCAAACAATCTACAGAAAATAATTGGGAAATTGTTCAAGATGTTTCTTGGGATGGATATAAAGAAGTACCTAAATATATTATGGCTGGTTATTCAATTATGATTAAAGAAATAATTGATGATTTAAAAAATAATTCTATCACGCATGTATTTTTACAAGCTGGTGTTGGTGGCATGGCTGCTGCGGCTATTGCTGGATTTGCAAAATTTTATGAAACCACTCCTAAATTTATTATTGTTGAACCTGAAGATGCAAATTGTGTTTTAAAAAGTATTAAACAAGGTCAGCCTACTAGTGTAGATATAGTAAAAGAGTCAATTATGGGAGGCATGTCATGTGGAGATGTTTCAACAGTTGCTTGGGAAATATTAAAAAATGCCTCTAATTATTGTTTGACCATATCTGATAGAGCTATTCCGTCGACTGTTGCTTTATTATCTGAAAAGAAGCTATCCAATGAAAAAATAATCTCTGGGGAATGTGGTGTGCCAGGAGTTATTTCTTTAATTGGTGTCTGTCAAAACCAAAATTTTAAGGAAGCATTGGATTTAAATTCAAAATCAAATGTACTTTTAATTGGTTGTGAGGGTTTAACTGACCAAATATTATATAACAAGTTACTGAATGAAGGGTTAGAACAAATCCAATAATGTCATCTAAAGCCATAGTCTGGATCAGAGAAGATTTTAGAATTCATCACAATCAAGCGCTGTCTTATGCAGCACAAAATCATGATCAAGTTACAGCACTTTATATATATAACCCAAAAAACTTTATAGGTAAAAGAGAAGCTCAACAATGGTGGCTATCAAAATCACTTCAGAGTTTTGATGATGATCTGTCTAAACTTAATATTAATTTGGAAATTCAAAGTGGTAATGAAATTGATGTTTTATCAAATATTAAGAAATCAGATGATCTTACCATTTATTGGAATAAGGTTTATGAGCCTGATGTTATCGCCATGGGCAAAAAAATTAGGGATAATTTCATCAAAAACGAAATAAATTTCAAATATTTTAAAGGTAATACTTTAAATGAATTTCAGGATGTTAAAAAAAATGATGGAACTCCTTTTAAAGTATTTACACCTTTCTGGAGAACGGCAGAACAAATCTATTTAAACTCAGTCCCAACCAAAATTTCTAAAATTCAAAAAAAAGATAAAAAATTTACATACTTTAAAAAGAATATAAGTCCAACAGACATATTGCCTAAAAAAAAATGGTATAAAAAATTTGAAAAATATTGGGAAGTATCTGAGTCTATTTCTCATAATTATTTAAAAAATTTAATTAATGAAAAAATCAAAGATTATGGAACAAATCGAGATATTCCTTCGGTACAAGGAACTTCAAAACTTTCACCTTATATCAAACATGGTCAAATTCATGTCGAAACTATATGGAACAAATGTCGAGAGATAAAACCTATCAATATTGGAACAAGAAAATATATTAATGAACTGGGATGGCGAGAATTTTCACATAGTTTAATAAATTATTTTCCTGAAATCTTAAAAGGAAATCTAAGAAAAGAGTTTGATCGATTTCCTTGGGTTAAAAATGATAAATTTTTAAAAGCCTGGAAAACAGGAATGACTGGATATCCTATTGTCGATGCTGGAATGAGAGAACTTTTTGAAACTGGCTGGATGCATAATAGAGTTCGAATGGTTGTTGGATCTTTTTTAGTTAAACATTTACGAATAAATTGGCAAGAAGGAGAAAAATATTTTAGAAATTGTCTGCTTGATTTTAATGAAGCAAATAATGTTGCGCAATGGCAATGGGTAGCAGGATGTGGAGCAGATGCGGCACCCTATTTTAGAATATTTAATCCTATTCTTCAGGGAGAAAAATTTGATAAAGAAGGTTTATATGTAAAAAAATGGGTTCCTGAATTAAGTAAAGTGCCAAATAAATTTATTCATAAACCATGGGAAATGGAATTAAAATACCAGCAAGCAATAAAAACCATAATTGGAAAAGACTATCCAGCCCCAATCGTTGTTCACGAACAAGCTAGAGTTGCTGCTCTTGAGGCTTTTAAAACTCTCAAAAAAAAATAAATTATTCTCCTATAAAGTGATGAATAATTTTTCTGTTTTGATTTTCTAATCTGTGCTCAAATAAATAAATACCCTGCCAAGTACCCAATAAAAGCTCACTATTTTTAACACTTAATGTTATTTGATTATTTGTAAGAGCTGACTTGATATGAGCAGGCATATCATCTTTACCTTCAGTAGTATGAATGTACAAATTATTATCCATTGGAACCAGCTTATCAAAATAATTTATTAGATCAGTTTTTACATCTGGATCAGCATTTTCTTGAATGATTAATGATGCACTAGTGTGCTGGATACTTAAATTTAAAATTCCATTATTAAATTGATTCTTATTAATCCACTCTATGGTTTGATCAGTAAATTCATATAATTGCTGTCCATTAGTATTAATAATTAAATTAAAAAATTCTTGTTTCATTTTGATTGAAAGCTTAAAGATGTTAGTTCATGTAATCGACTAATTGTTCTTTTGAATGTATTAGAAATATCCAGTGAAGAACCAAGTTTATCTAAAGATTTTTCTGAAGTAATCATAAGTGGAATTTTTTTTTCATACAAAATATCAATTAAAGTAATAAATCTTTGTTGTTGATTTGAATTTGTATAATTAAAATTAGGTAAATTTTCTAAGAATATAAAAGAACAATTATTTGCAATCTTTATATAATCTTCGGAGCCTATATTGCGATTGCAAAGTTCATCAAAATTAAATTTCGCTATGCCATTAAAAAAATTATCAATGACTAAATTTCGACCTTTAATTTCTAATATCTTATTTTCTTTATTTATATTTTTTGTAAGCGTTCTAAAAAATTTATTAAATATAAAATTAGTTTTTTCATTTATTGGAGCTAGAAATCTTTCCAAACCATTATTTGCATTTGTTCGATAATCTTCATCTATTAGCAATTCTTTTTCATAACTGTAGTCTTGTAAAATTTTTATAAAAGGTAAAAATTGTTCTCTTTGCAGCCCATCTTTGTAAAGATCTTTTATTCTTATATTTGATGAAAATAAAACTAAAATCTTTTCTTCGAATATTTTTTTAAACAATTTTCCAAGAATCATCGCATCTACTATGTTGGTAACCTGAAATTCATCAAAATATAAAATTTTAGTTTTTTTAGTTAAATCTTTAACAAATTTTTCAATGCCATTTTCTTTATCTTTTATTTGAAAAATAAAATCATGAAAACCAATCATAAATTCATTGAAATGTAGTCTTAATTTTTTTTCTTCAATTTGATTAAAAAAAAAGTTTAGTAACATTGTTTTACCTACACCCACATCCCCAACTAGATAAAAACCAATTTTTTTTGTATTGTTGAATAATTTGCTGAAAAATTTAGAAGAATAATTTTCATTATAAAATTTTTCTAAATTATCAATAATTTCTAATTGATTTTTATTAATTTCAAATTTATTTATTTTGCAGTGTTCTAAAAAAAGCTTATTTAATTTCATTGATCTTTAAATTTAATTCCATACTCAGATCTTGGACCTTTTCTAAAGCCAAAGGGACCAGGTATAAAAATAGTCATTGGTTTTGTACCTTCTTTTAGATCTACTCTGTGATATGCATTTGCAGATCTAAATCCAATATAGCCTGGAGGTCTCCAAAACTTACCATTTTTCGTAGTTTCCCAGTACCCACCTCTTAATATGATAGTTATATAAGGGCACATATGGTTATGAACACCTTCTCCATGATCATCGGCAAGCATTTCATGAATTAATATATTAAATGGAAACCATTTAGGACGATGTCTAAACAAAACGTAATATCTATTCATCCAAGGTTTTGCTAAATCATATTGTGGATGTGATGGACCTCGGTCTAATACAACTTTCTTTCTTCCGATCTTATCTAATAATTTTAAGATCATAATTAGTTATATCGTACAATAGACCCACTTTTAATTAGATAAAGATTTTGATTAACTATAAATGGTTCAGATATTGTATCTCCGCCAATTTTTTCAATAAAATTAACTTTGCCGTTACTTAAATCTGCAACTATTAATTTTCCATCATTATTTGAAATATAGATATTTGTATTACCGATAACAAAACCTATAGGTTTAAGTTCTTTTCTTTTTTTTCTTTATAGTCTTTATATAAATAATTAATTCTTATTATATTCCCAGTACTTTTTTGGATAGTAAATAAAAAACCTTCATTAGAAACTGTGAATATCAAATCTTTTGTTAAAATTGGTGTTAAGTTTGAATTAATTTTATTTATCCAATTTGTAGTACCCGTCTTTACATCAATTGAATAAAATTCATTTTTGTTATTTGAAAAAAATATAGCATCTCCATCAGAAACTAATTTAGATATCTTAAAATTATATGTTTCATTAATTATAGAGCTGCTTTGTGTTGGTAGTTGCCATGCAATCAAGCCTGTTTCAATATCAACAGCAGTAATATCACCAATTGAATTATTAAATATTACTTTACCATCTAAAATAATTAATGAAAATTTTGAATTAGAAATTGTAAAAGAGTCTTCAGTCTGTAGATTCCAACATTCAGAACCATCCATTATTTTAAAGCACCTTAAAGTATTTTTATAATCAATAGCAAAAAATTTATCTTCGAATATTTTTATATCTGAGTTAAATGGATAACTATTATTTTTTATCCAATTAAGTTCCCCGGAATTTAAATTAATTGAAAAATATTTTGCGATATTGTCAACTACAATTAAGTCTTCATTATTTATAGCAAAATTTAATTTTGGTTTAAGTTTTTTTTCTGATTTTGAATAAAAATTGTTTTTCCAAATAATTTTTTGTTCGTCATTAAATCTTAGAACCGAACCTTTGTTGTCAAAAAAAATAATACCCTCATTTAAAAAAGCAGGTTTTAAATTGAACTGATCTAAATTCTCTAATTTTGAAAACTTAAAATTACCATTTTTTTGTAAAGTACCATTATAACTTAAGGGTCCAAAATTATTCTGATTATCAACTATTTTGTTAGATGATTTAATATTGGATAAATCTAAACTAATGTCTGGATTTAATTCTAATGAAACACTTTGTTCCTCGGCAAATATTTGGGTAACATTTTCTTGGTTTTCGAGTGGTTGTTCTTTATCTTTCCATAATCTTGAATTTTCATTAAAAGAGCAGTTATTAAGTAGAAAAATAGCTATAAATATTAATAATAATCTATTCACTCAAATCTCTATTTAATCTTTTTTGAGCCTCTTGTCGCAAATCGACATTGGCATTTTCTAAAGTTAAAATTTGATTGAAAAATTCTTTTGATTTTTGCTTTTCATTCTTATCATAAAAAAATTCTGCCATTAAATATAACGCATGGGACTTCCAAACACTGTCTGAATTAATGATGGGATTTAATATATTAAGTAAATTATTCTCATCACTTTCATCAGCATTAAATAATGCTTTTTTGTAAATAATTAGATTTTTAATTTCTTTTTCTACGGGTGTTTTGTTAATTAAAATATCAAATAAACTATTAATCACATTGGCATCGTTTAATAAATTATTATCAATGATAAAATATAAAGCTAATGGTGAATACGTTGCATCTTCTTGGTTAATAATTTTAATTAACTTATCAGTTGTTTGAGATTTATTGTTTTCATCAAAATCGATTATGGTTGCATTATAACTCTCTGAAACTTTAATTTTTTTACTGCTTTTGTATTCATCATATCCAAAATAGCCTATTAACATTAATACAATTATGACTACAGCTGAGATTAAATTTTTTTTATTTTGAATAAAAAAATTTTTAATTTTTTCATTTCTTGTATTAGAATTTATTATTGAGATATCTTCATCCATAATTAAATCATATTCCTTAATACGTATTGTAATATTCCACCGTTTTTATAGTACTCTAATTCATTTTTAGTATCGATACGACAAAGAGTTTGTACTTTTTTTATATCTCCAGAACTATATTTAATCTCTAAAGTAACTTTATCTGATGGATTTATGCCTGCTTCTAGATTTAAAACACTTATCAGTTCAGAACCTAGTAATTGTAGGTTTGTTCTATTCATTCCTTCAACAAATTGTAATGGAAGAATACCCATGCCGATTAGATTTGAACGATGAATTCTTTCAAAGCTCTCTGCTATTACTGCTTTTACACCTAATAATTTAGTTCCTTTTGCAGCCCAATCCCTAGAAGATCCAGTTCCATATTCTTTACCACCAATAACCACTAGGTCTGTTCCTCTTTTTTTATATTCAACAACAGCATCATAAACTGGCATTACTTTTTCTTCAGGATACAATTTTGTAAACCCACCCTCTGTTCCTGGAGCCATTTCATTTCTTATTCTAATATTTGCAAATGTTCCTCGCATCATAACCTCATGATTGCCTCTTCGAGAACCATAAGAATTATAATCTTTTGGTAAAATTTGATGTTTCATAAAGTATTCACCGGTAGGACTTTCTTTTTGAATGTTGCCAGCAGGTGAAATATGATCAGTAGTTACCATATCTCCTAAAATTAATAATGGTCTTGCGTCTTTTATAGGTTTAAAACCCTCTGGCTCTTCTGATAATGAGTCAAAAAATGGTGGCTTCTTTACATAAGTTGAGTTTTCGTCCCAATTATAAATGCTACTCTTTTCAGTTTTAATTTGTTGCCATTGTTTTGGGCCTTCAGATACATTGGAATATCTCTTAACAAACATTTCAGTATTCAAAGATACTTTTAATGTATCTTCAATTTCTTTGTTAGATGGCCAAATATCTTTTAAATAAATATCTTTACCATCTTTATCTTTACCAAAAGCATCATTGTACATATCAAACTCCATATGTCCGGCTAATGCATATGCAACAACTAATGGAGGTGATGCTAAATAATTAGCTTTGATATGTGGTGAAATTCTACCTTCAAAGTTTCGATTACCGGATAAAACTGATACTGCATAAAGGCTTTCTTTTTGGATAGCATCAACAATATTTTCAGCTAATGGACCTGAGTTACCAATACAAGTTGTGCATCCATAACCCACTAAATTAAAACCTAACTTATCTAAATAAATGTTTAACCCAGCTTTTTCTAAATAATCAGTTACTACTTGTGAACCTGGAGCTAGAGAGGTTTTAACCCAAGGTTTAACTTCAAGTCCTAACTCAACTGCTTTTTTTGCCAATAATCCAGCTCCAATTAAAACATTTGGATTAGATGTATTGGTACATGATGTAATTGCAGCAATTAATATTGAACCATCTTTTATTTCAAAATCTGTACCATTTACTTTTGATAATGTTTGTTCTTTTTTATTAGTTGCTTGCTCAAATACTTTTTTAAAATTTGCAGAAGCATCAGTGAGTAAAACTTTATCTTGAGGGCGCTTGGGTCCAGATATTGTTGGCACAACTGTTGACATATCTAAACTGAGTTTATCAGTAAATTCAATTTCATTACTTGCCCATAAACCTTGGTCTTTAGCATATTGCTCTACAATATTTACTGTTTGCTGGGCTCTTCCAGAAAATTTTAAATATTTTAATGTTTCGTCATCGACCGGAAAAAAACCACAAGTCGCACCATACTCTGGAGCCATATTGGCAATGGTAGCTCTGTCTGCAAGTGTTAAATTTTTTAATCCTTCTCCATAAAATTCAACAAATTTACCTACAACCCCTTTGTCTCTTAACATCTTAACCACTGTTAAAACTAAATCTGTTGCGGTTGTTCCTTCGGGCATTTTACTTTTCATTTCAAATCCAATTACTTCAGGTATCAACATTGAAATTGGCTGACCTAACATACCTGCTTCAGCCTCTATTCCACCAACTCCCCAACCAAGAACGGATAATCCATTAACCATTGTTGTATGGCTATCTGTGCCAACTAAGGTATCTGGAAAAAGATAGTCTTTACCTTGATATTTCTCTGACCAAACCACTTTTGACAAATATTCTAAATTTACTTGATGGCAAATGCCTGTCCCTGGAGGAACTATTCTAAAATTATTAAAAGCATTTTGTCCCCATTTTAAGAACGAGTAACGTTCACCATTTCTTTGAAATTCAATATCAACATTTTTTTCAAAAGAGTCTGCTTTTGCTGACTGGTCTACTTGAACAGAGTGATCAATCACTAAATCCACAGCTGAAAGAGGATTAATTGTATTGGGATCTTTGTTTTTTTCCTTAACCGCTTCTCTCATTGCGGCAAGATCAGCTACTGCAGGTATCCCGGTATAATCTTGAAGTAAAACTCGTGCTGGACGATAAGCAATTTCAGTATTAGATTTTTTTGTTTTTAACCAGTCTTTGATTGCATCAATTTGATTTTTAGTAACTGATAAATCATCTTCATATCTTAAAAGATTTTCTAGCAGCACTTTCAATGATTTTGGTAATTTAGCAATTCCTGTTAGACCATTTTTTTCAGCTTCACTTAGTGAATAATATTGATAATCTTTGTTATCAATATTGATTGATTTAAGTGAATTATAAGAATTTTTATTTCCTGGTTTCATAATTGTTAGATATAAAAGCCTACTATACAGACTACGATGAGCAAGGACATAGCATAATTAAATCGTTTTATAAAACTATTATTTGTCGCAAATTTTCTTAAAAATTTACCTAAAAAAGTCCAAGCTGTGATGCTTAAAAAAGCAGTCGCTGCACAAACTAAAATTACTGTAATAGATGTCCTGAAATAATCTTCTTGTAATACAAATTTTGATATCAAAGTCATTGCCGCCATAACACCTTTTGGATTTACAAATTGAAATAAAAAAGTATCTAAAAATTTTACAGGATTTTCTTTTTTTGACTCAGTGGAAACTGATGAAAATGCAATTTTATAAGCTAGATAGAATAAAAAAATAGTTCCTAGTGTTCTAATTATTTCTTGTATTATTGGAAATTTTTGAAAAGTAGAAATTAAGACGTAATTAACCAGAATAACTAATAAAGTATAACCAAGTCCAACTCCAAATATAAGAGGGATTGTTTTTTTTATTCCAAAATTAAAACCTGAATAAGAGGCTACAGCATTATTGGGTCCTGGTGTAAAGCCCATAGAAAAAGAAATTCCAATTAATAATAATAAGTCTGGATGCATTGTTTTAAGCTATAGGCAATCCATTCTCAGATAGTTGAGATGGATGAACTAAGATAACTTTACCCTCTTTATCTATTGAGCCTAAAATTAATACCTGAGAAACAATTCCCGCTATATTTTTTTCTGGAAAATTACAAACACCAATCACTTGTTTTCCTACAAGATTTTGTTCATTGTAATAGTGTGTAATTTGAGCTGAAGATTGTTTAATACCAATCTCTTCTCCAAAATCTACTTTAACCACTAATGATGGTTTTCTAGCCTTTTCATTTTTTTTTACAGATAAAACTGTACCAACTCTAATGTCAACTTTATCAAAATCATTATAGGTAATTTGTTCTTTCATATAAATGATATATAATAGAAGTTAAAAATGAGTACAGAAAATAATATTGATCATTTGTTTGAAAATTCAGTAAAAATTCTTACTGACTTAATTGGTTTTAGAACTATTTCTGGAGAGGATAATAGTAGCTTAATTAATTATTGTGAAAAATTTTTAAGTAATTTAGGAGCAACATCATTTAAAACCTACGACTCTGAAAAAAAAAGAGTTAATCTTTTTGCTACTATTAAAGCAAAAAAATCTAATGGAAAAAAACCAATAATTTTATCAGGACACACTGATACCGTACCTGTTTCTAAAAGTTGGAGTACAGATCCTTTTACAGCAACTATAAAAGGAGATAAATTGTATGGTCGAGGAGCTTGTGATATGAAAGGCTTTATTGCTTGTACATTAGCTTATGCACCTATTTATTCAAAAACAGATTTAGATAGAGATATTCACTTCTCTTATACATTTGATGAAGAAACGGCTTGTTTGGGTGCTCCAATTCTAATTGAAGAATTGAAAAATAGAGGAATTAAAGATGGAATTTGTATCATTGGTGAACCTACCAAAATGAAGATTATTGATGCTCATAAAGGTTGCTATGAATACACAACTCACTTTGAAGGTTTGGCAGGACATAGTTCTGCACCGCATAAAGGTGTCAGTGCCGTTGAATATGCTGCACGCTATGTAAATAAATTAATTGAATTAAGAGAAGAATTAAAAAAAAGAACTCCCAAAGACTCTATCTTTGATCCGCCATACTCTACTCTGCAGGTAGGAGGAATTTTTGGAGGAATTGCTCACAATGTCATAGCAGATAAATGCCACGTTAACTGGGAAACAAGACCAGTTATCAAAGAAGATGGAGTTTTTTTAAATGAACAAATTGATAAATTTGCAAACGAAGTTTTGCTACCTAAAATGCAAAAAGTTTTTCCAAAATCTAATATTAGAAAAGAGATTATTGGTGAAGTTATCGGTTTTGACCGAGTTAATAAATCTGAAGCATGTGAACTTGTATCAAGCTTAACTGGAGACAACTCAAGAGAAGTCGTGTCATTTGGTACAGAGGCAGGTTTGTTTCAAGAAATTGGAATAAGTACTGTTGTCTGTGGACCTGGTTCAATAGAACAAGCTCATAAAGTTGATGAGTTTATAGAACTTAATGAATTAAAAAAATGTCTTAAGTTTCTTGAAGGTATAAATAATAAATCTAAAATTAATTAAATTAACTCCAGCCACCTACTGCTTTTACTTCTAAGAATTCCTCAAGACCATGTTCACCAGCTTCACGGCCAATACCTGAATGTTTAAATCCTCCAAAGGGTGCGTCTACAGCAATTCCAGCTCCATTAACATCAACCATTCCAGATCTTAATTTTCTTGCAACTCTTTTTACTTTTTCAGGATCTTGGGTTTGAATGTAATTAGTTAATCCATAAGGAGTATCATTAGCAATTTGTATTGCCTCCTCTTCTGTTTCAAAAGGAATAACAGATAATACTGGGCCAAAGATTTCTGTTTTTGCTATTTCCATATTATTATTTACATCTGCAAATACTGTTGGTTTAACATAATAACCTTTATCTAATCCACTAGGTTTTCCTACTCCACCAGCAACTAATTTTGCACCTTCATCAATTCCTTTTTGGATTAAAGTTTGAATTTTATTATATTGAACCTCAGAAATTACTGGACCTATGTGATCCCCTTCTTTTGTAGGATCATCAACTTTAAATTCCTCAGTATATTTTTTTAACCTCTCAATAGCTTCATTGTAAATAGATTTTTCAACTAACATTCTAGTGGGTGCATTACAAGACTGACCTGAATTTCTAAAACATCTTAAAGCTCCTCTTTCGATCGCTTCTGGATCAGCATCTTTAAAAATTATATTTGCACCTTTGCCACCTAATTCCAAACTAACCCTTTTAAAATCTTTAGCTGCATTTTGAGAAATCAAAGCACCAGCTCTAGTAGAGCCTGTAAATGAAATCATATTGACATCAGGATGACTAGTTAAAGCATCACCCGTTGTAGCACCATCCCCATTTACTAAATTAAAAACTCCAGCAGGAAATTTTACTTCATCTATAATTTCCGCAAGTATCATTGATGATAATGGCGCTAGTTCAGAGGGTTTTAAAATCATTGTACATCCAGAGGCTAGTGCTGGAATTACTTTTAGACAAACCTGGTTCATTGGCCAATTCCAGGGAGTAATTAAGGCACAAACACCTTTAGGTTCATAAATTAATCTTTGATTAGGCGCATGGTCCCCTAATGGTTTTTCAAATTCAAAATTCTTTAAATATCTAATAAAAGATTTGATATGACTTGCACCAGTACCTGCTTGAAGTTGGGTAGCAAAATCTTTCGGTGCACCCATTTCTAGAGTGATTGCTTCAGCAATATCATTCCATCTTTTTTTATAATTTTCATATAATTTTTCTAATAACTCTAATCTTTGTTCTTTTGTAGAAAAAGACCAGCTGGAATATGCTTTTTTTGCTGCCGCCACTGCTGAGTTTACATCGTCTTTATTTCCTAAAGAAATAACTGCGCACTCTTGTTCGTTTGCTGGATTAATTACTTTAATCTCTTGAGAACTTTTAGAATTGACCCACTGACCATCAATATAAAAATTTTTTTTATCTAACATGACTGATACCTAAACCTTTCGTTATTTTTTTGCAAATAGATTAGTTAATTCATAAACAATTGTTGCTGCTGCAAGTGAAGTTACTTCTGCATGATCGTAGGCTGGTGAGACTTCAACAACATCTGCGGAAATTAAATTTAATCCTGACAAGCCTCTTAAAACTTGCACCATCTCTCTAGTGGTCATACCAGCAATTTCTGGAGTTCCTGTTCCAGGTGCAAAAGCTGGGTCTAAAACATCTATATCAATTGATAGATACAATGGATTATCTCCTACTCTTTGTCTTATTCTTTCTGCAATTTTATCTGTTCCTTGACTTTGGAAATCATCACAATGAATAATTTTAAATCCAAAACTTTCATCATTTTTAATATCATCTCTACTATACAGTGGTCCTCTGATACCAACATGCATTGAGGCATCATCTAAAAATAAATTTTCCTCTCTTGCACGTCTAAATGGAGTGCCGTGCGTATAAGGTGCACCAAAATAAGTATCCCAAGTATCTAAATGCGCATCAAAATGAACTAATGCAACTGGTCCATTGTTAATCTTGTTAATTGCCCTTAATAAAGGAAAAGCGATAGTGTGATCACCACCTAAACTAATTATGCCACCAACTTTATTTAATAACTCTGTAGCACCATCTTCTATTTGTTTAATTGCTTCATCAATATTAAATGGATTACAAGTTATGTCTCCTGCATCTGCTACTTGCTGAACTTTAAATGGCTCGACATCATAATTTGGATGATAATTAGTTCTTAAATGTCTTGAGGCTTGTCTTATACTTTGAGGACCAAATCGAGCTCCTGGTCTATAACTTGTGCCTGCATCAAACGGAATTCCAACAATTGCTACATCACAACTCTCCACATCTCTTAATTCGGGTAGTCTTGCAAAAGTAGAAGGGCCCGCAAATCTAGGAACTTTAGTTCCACTCACTGGCTGAATTGGATTTTTATTTCGTTCTTTTTTCATTTATAATTAAAAATGTAACATATTCTTTTTAAATGAAATATCATCAAATTAAAATTATGCAGATTGTCAGGATTTTTATACTTTTTTTCATTTTAGTTTTGCCTGTAAAAGCAAATACAATTTATAACTTAATTAGAATACCCAATCTTGAGGTTTATGAACTAAAAACACCCAATAAACTCAAATATTTGTATGCAGAAAAATCTTTTAGGCTTGGAGTAGAAAAAAATATTATCTGTTTAAATCCTGATCAAAAAACTTTAGATGAAAAGTATAAAATCATAAGTAAAAATTTAAATAATTACTCAACAAGTTTTATAAAAAAAATTAATTTAAAATATATAGTAATGTGTGAAAATTTATCTATTTCAGGAATTAATACCGCTGGTCTTCCTGATAATGTGATGAAAACATTAATACTTGATATTAAATTTGATGAAAAATATTTTGAAAGAGTAATTCACCACGAACTTTTTCATATTATAAATGATAATTTTAAAAATATCTTTGATGAACATGAATGGAAAAAATTTAATAAAAAAGATTTTGAATACTCAGAATGCTCTACTTGTACTGAAAAACAAGACTTAGATACTTATAACAATTCAAAAGGATTTTTTACTGAATATTCTATGTCAACAGCTTCCGAAGATATGGCAGAAGTATATTCACATCTTGCTATTAATGCTGATATTAATAATGAAGATCAAATACTTGTTAATAAGGTTAATTTTATCAAAGAAAAAATGAAATTGATTGATAAAGAGTTTAAATTTTAAATATGATTAAAGCTATTAAAGCAACACTATTTGAAAAAATAATTTTAATATTTCTAATACTTCTTGGAATATTTGCCTTTTCTTTTTTTTTTATTTTTAAAAATAAATGTCTTTTTATAAAAGACTACGATCCAAATACGATTAATTTTGAGAGGCCAGAGAATATTGCAATCCTAAATGCTCCTTGTGGAAATGTTATAATAGAATTGTATCCAGAAATTTCACCAAAAGCTGTTGAAAGATTTAAGACTTTAATCAATGCAAAAGCATATGATAATGTAGCACTTCATAGAGTTATAAAAGATAAATTAGTTCAAGGAGGGGATCTTGAGTTTGGAAAAAAGGGTAATTTAGATTACGGAAAAATTGGAACAGGAAAATCTGGGCTTGGAACTATCTCTTCAGAAGTCGACGGTGATTTTGAATATACTAGAGGCAGCGTTGGGCTTGCCAGAACTTTTAAAATGGACACCGAAGACAGTCAATTTTTTATAATTCTAAAAGATGAACCTTTGTTTGAAGGTGAATATACCCCCGTAGGCAAAGTAATATATGGAATTGAAGTTTTGGAAAAAATAAAATTTATTAGAAATTACGAAAATATCTTAAGACCTGATTTTATTAATACTTTTAGAATGCTTAATTAATCAGTGGTTTACCAGTTTTTAAGGTATGTTTAATTCTATTTTGTGTATTTTTGCTTTCGATTAATCTCATAAAAGAATCCAGTTCTAGTTTAAATAAATCATCTTCAGATAAACTTTTATCTAATTGAGTATCTCCACCACTTAATACATTAGCAAGTTCTGTTCCTACTACCATTCCATGATCCATTATAACTTTTTCATTATATAACTTTTCTAAAATTTTAATCATTTTCTCTTTTAGAGGTTTGCCTGCTAGATTAAATTTACACTCTTCTGGTATCTTAAAATTTAGATTGTCAGCAATTATTTTTTTTGAAACTTCAAGTAAGCTATTTCTATTCATGATTTTTTTATCATTTGGCAATAAATATTTTAAAGGTTCCGCTTCCACTGGTGATGTAGCTGTTTTTGCGTAACCAATAATATCAAATACTTTCAATGGTGCAAAATCAGGATCTTTTTTAGCTTCATCAGTTTGAGACCATCGCCATAACATTTCTTTGCAGCCTCCCCCTGCTGGTACTAAGCCAACTATCGTTTCCACTAACCCAATAACAATATTAGTATGACTTGCTACAAAATTACTTTGAACCAGAACTTCAAATCCTCCTCCTAAAGTTAATCCTGAGGGAGCTGAAACCACTGGATATTTTGAATACTTTAAGTGTTTACAGGTATCTTGAAAATATTTAACAAATTTTTCAATCGATTTAAAATCGCCTTTATCAGCAAAATTCATTGTGTAAGATAAATTTACTCCAGCAGAAAACTGCATGCTTTCATTCATTATTATTAAAGGTTTATCTGTTGCATTTTTTAAAGCATCCATGGAATCATAATCCAATGCACAAGCTTTAGTAGTAAATTCAACAATATTAAAATCTTTAAACCGATAAATTTCTGCAGAATTATTTTTATCTAGTTTGAGAGCTTTTGGCTTAATTTTTCCTAAGGTTTCAATATCTGTATAAATTTGTCTTGAACCATAAAAATCTTCATTTTTATTTTTTGACAACTTTTCTAAAAAAATATTTTTTTCAAAACCATCCACTCTTTCAAAAAAGTTTTTAACTCCTATGGATTTTAACATTTCAAAAGGACCCATCGACCAGTTAAAGCCTAGTCGCATCGCTTCATCTATGTCATTAAACTTATCAGTAATTCCCGGAACTAAGGAAGAGGCATATTTAATTATTTTTGAAATAACAGCCCAAGCATATTCGCCATATTTATCTTTTCTATTTATTAAAGATAAAAGGTCAGTAGTTTCAATGCCAAGATTTATTTTTTTTGAGGGAAAATATTCACCAGTTTCAAGATTAATTGCCTCTAAAATTTTTTGATTATTTTCTTTATTAATTCTATAGAAACCACCCTTACCTTTTCTGCCAGTATAGCCTGAAGCTATTAAATTAGTAATCAAAGGATTTTCAATTGCCACTTCTTGAAAAGGATCATGACTTGGAAGTTCTTTAATAAAACTTTTTAAAACATCAGACATCAAATCTATACCAATTAAATCATATAATCCAAAAACTCCTGTTTTTGGTATACCCATAGGTCTTCCAAAAACTGCGTCTGCTTCTTCAATAGATAATTTCATTTTAAAAGCTTCATCCATAGCCACTTGCATAGCATACACACCTATTCGATTTCCTAAAAAACCTGGGGTATCATTACAAACTATGGCACCTTTACCTAACTCTTGTTCACAAAATTTTTTAAGGGAATTAATTTTATTTAAATCATTGTTTTCATTTTTCACTATTTCCAATAAACCCATGTAACGTACAGGATTAAAAAAATGAGTAATACAAAAATCTTTTTTTTGTTCTTGATTTAGTTTTTCTGATAAAATTTTTATTGGAATAGAGGAAGTGTTAGAAGAAACAATTGCTCCAGCTTTTCTATAACTAAATATTTTTTCATAAATCTGATGTTTGATATCTATTCTTTCAACTACCGCTTCAACTATCCAATCAGCTTCTTTCAATATGTTTAAATTGTCTTTAATATTCCCTACTGCAATATTATCAATTTTACTTTTATCAATTAATAAAGGTGGCTTTGATTTATAAATTTTGTCTTTAGCTTGTTGAGAAATTTCTGTTGTTAAATCTAATAGTATTACTGGTATATTTGCATTACAGACCTGAGCTGCAATTCCACTACCCATGGTGCCTGAGCCAATGACAACTACTTTTTTAATTTCCATAATATATGGAAAGTTTATAGTCAATTAACTTAATGAGAGCAATATTTTTAAACTTATCCGCCCATACAATTGTGCCAATAAATTATGGTATTGCAAAATTTTTAGCTGATCAAATTCCAATTTTGCAAATTATATGGGCTAGACATTTTTTTACAGTTATTTGTATTTTTCCAATTATGTTTTTTTTCTTTAAAAAAGAAATTATACGAAGTGAAAATCCAAAACTTCAATTATTAAGAGGGTTAGTATTGCTTGCAGTTAATATTTCTTTTTTATACTCAGTAACAGTTTTGCCTCTAGCTAAAGCTTTAACTTTGACTTTTATATCTCCATTTGTGGTTACAATTTTTTCATCATTTTTTTTATCTGAAAAAGTGGGGTTACAGAGATGGACCGCAGTAATAATTGGTTTTTCCGGAGCTATTGTTGTAATTAGACCTGGTTACGTTCCATTTGAACTAGGTAGTTTAGTTGCACTATTTTGTGGTTTTGCTTACGGATTCTATATCATCATAACTCGTAAACTAAGCAATTCTGATAGTTCTTTATTAACACTAATAATGACTGGGGTTATTGGAACAATTGTTATGACTCCAACTCTAGCTTTTGTTTGGGTTACTCCTTCAAAAGAACAATGGTTCTTATTATTTTTAATAGGGGTGGTTACAATGATTGGTCACTTACTTCTAATTTTATCTTTTAAATTTTCAGAGGCTTCTAAACTTGCACCATTAAGTTATTTTGAAATAGTTTCAAACACAATAGTTGGTTATCTTCTTTTTAAAAATTTTCCTGATAATTGGACTTTAATTGGATTATTCATAATTATTTCGAGTGGTTTATTTGTATTTTATAGAGAAAAAAAAATCGGAATTATATAAAACTATTTCTAAGTAGAGCTTTTTTGTATTGCAGCCCAAATTTTTTCAGGAAGTAAAATTGTTTTAGAAATTTCTCTATTTTTCTTTTCTCGTTCTCCAGGAATTTCTACATTATCAAAACCTTTTGCTGGAGGGCAATCGCGTAGTTCAGATAAAATTTCTTCTGCAGCTTTTTTAAATATATCTGGATTACGATAAGATGTCGTATCAATCATTAAAATTAAGGTATTGCTTTCAACTTTGGCAGGCCCTAACATTGCATCACAAATTAGCTCTCCTATAGTTGCTAAGCCATATCCCAAAGCTTCTCCTTTTGGCAAGATTGCACCACCAGAAAAAAAATCATTTGGATTCTGGGTTGGTAATCCATTTTTATCTATTATCATATCCTTGGGCAGTTCTGCATTTGCAAGTCTTGCAGCTTTAATCCATCCTCCTGCAATTTTACTAGTAGCACAATCGAGTATCACAGGTCCTTTTAATCCTCCTGGTATTCCTAAGCACCAAGGGTTGGTAGGCAATAAAGCTTTTGTGCCTCCGTAAGGTGCTACCATTCTCCATTTATCTCTAGCTCCTCCACCACATAAAATAAATAAACAACCTTGATTTGCTGCTTTTTCTGCAAAAGCACCTAGTCTTCCTGTGTGACCAGTATTTCTAATTGCTATTGCACATATTCCATTTAATTTTGCAGCTGCAATACCCTCATCAGTTGCTACATTAAGAGCTGGAATTCCAAGTCCTCCTTGACCATCAATATTGATTTTAGTTAGACTATCCTTAGTTACTTTCGGAACAACATTGGGTAATAAATAACCTTGCTGATATTCATCAAGATATTGTAAAGTTCTAACAACCCCATGAGACTCCACACCACTTAAATCAGAATCTATTAAATGATCAATAATTTGATTTGCATATTCTTTAGCGCAACCTGCTTTCATTAAAATTCTTAATGATTTTTCTCTTATATCGTCTAATGCTACACACACTCTAGATTCTGAAAGAATTAGTTTACTTTTGTTGGCCATTTAATAATTCTTTTTTTTGAATTCTATCAAGTTCATTAATTTCAATATGGCAACGAATTGCATGGCCATTTAAACCAATTTGCCAAGGTGGGGTTTCATTTTTACATTTATCTCCTAGAATTCTTGGACATCTACCTTGGAATGTGCAACCTTTTTCAGGTGGTCTTTCTTCAACTATATCTTCTGCTATCAATCTTGGTTTTATATCAGGATCTGGTTCAAGGACAGCACCAAGCAGTACCTCGGTATAAGGATGTGAAGGAAACTTATAAACACTTTCTGATAATCCAATTTCACAAAGTCTTCCTTGGTATAAAACTGCAACTCGATCACTTATAGCTTTAACTACAGCTAAATCATGGGAGACAAAAATATAAGTTGTGTTGAAATCTTTTTTTAATTGTTTTAATAAATCTAAAACAGCAGCTTGAACTGAGACATCTAAAGCAGATGTAACTTCATCACACAATATTATATCTGGATTAGCAGCAAAAGCTCTTGCAACTGCAACTCTTTGTTTTTCACCTCCAGACAATTGTCTAGGGTATCTTTGCATATAAAAATCTCCTAGTCTAACTTTTTGAAGCAAATCTGAAATATTTTTTTTTAATTCCTGACCTTGTAAATTAAAATATAATTTAAGTGGCTGAGATAATATTTCTTCAACCGTATGACTAGGATTTAACGACTCGTCAGGGTTTTGAAAAATAAGTTGTATAGCACGAAGATTATTAGAGGACCGGGCTTTTAAATCGTCAGACAAGAAATCTTTTTCATTAAACATAATTTTTCCATCTTGAATTTTTAATAATCCAGCTATTGATTTCAAAATTGTAGATTTGCCACTACCAGACTCACCCACTAAAGATAAGGTTTCTCCCTTTTTAATTTCAATATTAATATCTTTTACCGTTGGATTAGAGTCTTTAATCCTTCCAAGGAATTGATCTATAAAGTTTTGTTTTGCATAAGATATTGAAAGATTGTTAAGTTTTAAGATATTTTCTGTAGTATTTTTTTCATTAAATTCATTATTTTTAAACTCTGTTGTTTTATTAAAATCCTTCAAATCCTTAAAATTAAAACATCTCACATTTACATCTATTTCTTTTAAATAATCGAGTTCTGGAGAATTTTTTTTGCATTTTTCTGAAGAAATATTGCATCTTTCATAAAAACTACATCCAATTCCTAATTTATCAGATTGAGGCTGACTTCCAGGCATTGAATTTGGAAGACCTTTTAATGATAATTTTGGAATAGATTTTAACAAACCATTTGCATAGGGATGAATTGGATCCTTTAATATTTTTCTGACAGGTCCTTCTAAAACAATTTCTCCTGCATACATGACAACAACTCTATCACTTACTTGTGCAATTGCTCCTAGATCATGACTCACATAAACCATTGAGGTTCCAGTGTCTTTAGCAATATCTTTCAAAACTTCTAAAACATGTGCTTGGGTAGTAACATCTAATCCTGTTGTTGGCTCATCTAGCAATAATAAATTTGGATTTCCCGCAAGAGCCATGGCTATTGCCACCCTTTGTTGTTGACCTCCTGATAATTCATGAGGGTATCTTAAGGCTATAGTCTCGGGTGATGGTAATCTAACTTTATTTAATAATTCAGATATTTTTTTTTGTCTCTCACTTACATTTAGCTTGGTATGTAATTTTAAAGCTTCTTCAATTTGATAGCCTATTTTTAAATTTGGAGTTAGTGATTGACCTGCGTTCTGAGGTATCATTGCAATTTTTCTACCTCTAATTTCTTCAAGATCTTTATTACTCATTTTAAGTAAATTTAAATTTTCAAATTTACACTCCCCATCAATTGTAAAAAGTCCTTGTTTTACAAAACCCATCATTGCTAATGCTAAAGTACTTTTACCAGATCCTGACTCACCTACTATTCCAACCGTTTCACCTTTTTTTATATTAAGATTTATTTTTCTTAAAATAGAAATTTCTTTTCCTTTTTTACTTTTAAAACCAATTGATAAATTGCTAATTTGTTGAATTATATCATTCATAAATTAGACTGGTGCTTTTGTAGTTCTGTCAATGCCAAGTGCTTTTGCAAAAGCATCTGCACTTAAATTAATTCCTATAATTAAAGAACTTAAACAAGTTATTGGAGCTAAAACAGCCCAATGTGCAAACGACATTAATCCTCTTCCATTTGAAATCATTAAACCCCAATCTGGTGTAGGTGGACTAACGCCAAAGCCTAAAAAAGATAAAGAACTAAAACCTAGCAACATCCAAGACCATCGCATAGCTCCTTCTACTAAAATAGCATCTCTAACATTTGGCAAAATCTCATTCCATATAATTGAAAAATTACTATGACCTCTTGCTCTTGCTGAAACAATAAAATCTTTAGCTATAACATCATGAGTAGCTGCTCTTGCTACACGAACTATTCCTTTTCCATAGAATAATCCAAGTGCCGGAATTAAGACAGTTATTGATGTTCCTAAAATTGATACAATCAATAACATTGCAAGTATCCAAGGAATTGCTAGAAAAGCATCTACAATTCTCATTACAATATCGTCAATTTTTCCTCCTACTAATCCACAAAAAATGCCAAGTAAACCACCCCAGGTTAGAGCAATTAAGGATCCAAAAAACGTAACTAGTATAGCTACTCTGCCTCCTAATATTGTTCTTGTAAAAACATCTCTACCTAAATGATCAGTACCAAACCAATACTCTGAACTTGGAGGTAATAACATTAAAGATGGGTTGATTGCTTTAAAATCATGAGGGGTAATTAATGGACTGATTATTGCAAGCAAAACATGAAAGCAGACAATGCTCAATCCAATCAATCCCGATGGTTTTGAAACCATTGTTTTTATTACTTCAAAAAACTTTGAAGGATTTTTTTTTATATTGTTATTTGTAGAAACTTGATCATTCATATTATTTTCTAGTTTGCAAAGTTTTCAATCGAGGGTTAAGAACTAAAGTTAATAAATCAGCTATTAAATTTATACCAACATATATTGATGCTAAAATAAGTGCCAACGCTTGCACAACAGGTAAATCTCTATTTGAAATAGATTCAATAACCAATCTTCCTAATCCAGGATAATTAAAAACAACTTCTGTAACAACTACTCCCCCAAGTAACCAAGCAATAGTTAAAGCTACTACATTTATCGCCGGCAAAAGAGCATTGGGTAACACATGTTTAAATACCATTCTCCAATAAGGAACACCTTTTAATATGCTCATTTGAACATAGTCACTTGCCATGACCTGTATAACACTAGAACGAACCATTCTTAGCATATGTGCTGTCATGATCATAGAAATTGCAATGACCGGTAAAATAATATTTGAAAGTAACTCCATAACAGTCACATCAGATGGCACGATAACAATTCCTGGAAGCCATCCTAACCAAATTGCTACAATTAAAATTAATAATGTTGAACTGATAAATTCTGGTATTGTCATTGAAAAAATTGCTAATGAAGAAATTATAATATCTGGCATTTTATCCCTCCACAAAGCAGTAATAATCCCTAGTATTAATGCAAAAGGAATTCCAATTAATATTGCCGTAGTTGCTAGAACCATAGAATTTTTTATTCTTGGTCCTAAAATTTCATTAATGGGCATTTGTCCACTTAAAGAAAATCCAAAGTCTAATTGAAGAGTATTAGTCGCCCAAATAAGATATCTATCAAATGCAGATATATCTAATCCAAGTCTTTTATAACATGCCGCTAAAGCATCACCATAAGCTTCTCTCTCTAAATATACAGTGCATGCATCTCCTGGTAATACCTCAACCCCAATAAATGTAATTAATGATACAATAAATAAAGTAATTAAACCCAGTGCAACTCTTTTGGAAATCAAAAAAAACATAAATTAATTTAGTTGAAAATTTTACAGTTTATTTATTTTGAGATTATTTTACAGGCCTTAATAAAATATCAAGGCCTGTAAAATTTAAATTTTAGTCTTCAACTTTAACTTTGTGCCATTGGATAGAAAAAACCTCAACTGGATCAAGGTTTTTAACTCTAGATGATGTCACAATTAATCTTGAAACATGGTAAGGAATCATTGTTCCTCCATCTTCCCAAAGCATATGTTGTGCATCTTGGTATACTTTCTCTCTTTTTCCAAAGTTAAGTTCTTGTCTTGCTTCAGCTAGTTTTGCATCAAAATCTGAATTTTTGAAATAAGACTCATTCCATTTAGCACTACTGTGATAAACTTCATGAAGCACTGCGTCTGCAGGTCTTTCATTCCAACGAGTCATTGTTACGGGTTGTTTCATCCAAACATCATTCCAATAACCTTTTGATGGTACCATCTCAACTTTAACTTTAATTCCCGCAGGAGCAACTTGTTGTTGAATTACTTCAGCAATTGTTGGCCAAGTCGACTCTAAGTCTGCTGCATGAATTGTCATTTCAATACCATTAGGATATCCTGCTTCAGCAAGTAATTTTTTAGCTCCAGCAATATCTTGAGGACATTTCATATCATGACGATATTGATCTGTTGCCATAACTGGGGTATCACAAGACACAGTTGCTGCTCCACCCATTACTATATCAACCAAAGCTTGTCTATCCACAGCCATTCGAACTGCTTTTCTGACTTTTGGATTGTCGAATGGTGCTGTATCCGTTCTCATGACCATACCTCTCCAGTTACCTGTCGAGATTATAGTGTGATTAAATTTTGGATTATTTTCAAAAATTTTTAACTGATTGAAAGGTACATATCGATACATATCAATCTGCCCAGACAAAAGTGCTTGAACTCTAGCTTGTCCATCTGGAATAGCAATTACCTGTATTTCTGCAACACCCGGTGCACCTTCCCAATAATTTGGGTTAGCTTTAAGAATTGTAGTTCCTTCTGGATCAAACTTATCAACCATAAAAGGTCCAGTGCCAATTCCTGTTTGACCGATTGTGTCTCCTGATCCTGATGGAATCATTCTTAATCTGTAATCAGTTAACTGAAGTGGCAAATCAGCAAAAGATGTATTCAACTTCATCTTAACTGTATGAGAATCTATGATTTCAATAGTCTCAATCATACTAACACCATTTCTTGCTGGTGATCCTAATTCAGGATTTTTAACACGTTCTAATGAATATTTTACATCTTCTGCATCAAAATCTGAACCATCATGAAATTTAACTCCTTTACGAAGATTAAAAGTCCATTCAGTAGCATCTTTATTTGAAGACCACTTAGTTGCTAACTCAGGTGATGGTACACCTTTAAGATCATTTCGCACTAAACGGTTTTGAGTTTTTATAACTACTTGGAACAACCTTCCTTTAGAAATAGCATCTAAATTTGTATCTTTTCCAAAGCCTAGATCATGCGACTCTTTAAGTATGCCACTTGAAGCATAAGCCGTTGAAAATGATACTAGCAAAGATATCCAAATAACTGATAATAATTTAAAAAAGTATCTCATTGTTATTTCCCTTCTTTATTTTTTTAAAATTAGCTAATATTATTAACAAGTTAAGCTAAATATTTAAAATTAACAATATATATTACATATAAAGAGGCAAACCTTTTTTAAATTTGCTTAAAATTCATGGATAAAAATAACATTTTAAATTAATAGAATTATAAATGCATAAATCTTTAAAAAATTTACGATTTACAATAAAGCCTTTTATTCAGGATCAAAACAAGCCAGTAGAGCTTGCAAGAACTCTAGCTATTCATCCATTAACCTACCAAGAGTTACCTTATGATCCAGAATATTCTCAATACGCAGGAAGACTTACAACTGAAAAACTAAATAATGCAACTCCTGATGAGCAGTATTGGAAAACTAGAAAAGAAATTATCCTACGACATACTGGAGAGCATCCTTATGAGATCTCGGGGCCTGATGCTTTAAATTTGTTACAAAAAATTTTTCCAAGAGATATCTCTAAAGTTAGAAAAGGAAGATGTTCTTATCAGTTTGCTTGTTATCATGATGGTGGAATGATTACTGATGGATTATTATTAAGAATTGAAGAAGATAAGTTTTGGTTTGCTCAAGCAGATGGGGAAATGTTTACTTGGTACAAAGCCAACGCTCAAAATCTAGATGTAAAAATTTCAGAACCTAATGTTTGGGTGAGCCAAATACAAGGTCCTCTTTCAATGGAATTATTAGATCATTTAGTTAAAGAAAAAATATCCAATCGATGGAAGTATTTTGACTGGGAAGAGGTAATTATAGCTAATGAAAAAGTAATTATAAGTAGAACTGGTTTTACCAATGAACTTGGTTGGGAAATTTATTTTAGACCAGAAAATAATACTGAAGCTGTAGGTGATTTAATTTTAGAAGAAGGAAAAAAAATGGGCATGATAATTACCGCAACTCCTTCTTTTAGAGGAAGAAGAATTGAAGCTGGTCTTCTATCTGCTGGCCAAGATTTTACCAAAGACACCAATCCTTTCTCAGTTGGATTAGGAAGATTTGTTGATTTAGAAAAAAAAGACTTCATTGGTAAATCTGCATTAATTAATTCAGATAAAAAATGTAAGACTTGGGGTATCCGAGTAGTTGAAGGTGTTGCAAAAAAAGGTGAAACAATTAGTCTTAATAATAAGATTATTGGAAAAGTAACTTCTAGCACATGGTCACCATATCAAGTTTGTGGAGTTGGAATTGTACATATGCAAGATAGCGAATATAAACCTGGGTTAGTTGTAGATGTTGATTGTGTGGATGGTAAATCTCATAAAGCAAAACTTTGCGAATTACCAATGTATGATCCTAAGGGAGAAATAGTTAGAGGATTAAAAAAAGATATACCTGAAAAACCAAAACCCTGGCTAGGAATTGAAAATTTATAAATTAGGAATAGTTAACTGATCTTCTAAATTATATTTTTTTAATAATTCAAGAATATATTTATTTTTAATTAATTCTAAAATTAGATCATTTAGATATTTAATAACATCGGGATTTCCTTTTTTTATGGCAATAGCCTGACCGATAAAAGTAAAGGGTTTTTCAATTAACTCAAAATCATCATTTTTTTTTGCATCTTCTATTAGTTTAGACCTTAATCCTGCTATAATGTTTGCTTCATTTTTATAAAATAAATCATGGGACTCATCGACTGAAGCTGCTCTTATAATTTTGGCATTTTTAAAATTTTTACTTAACCATAAATCGTAGGCACTGCCTTCAAAAACAGAAATCTTATTATTCAACTCATCAACTTGGGAATTAGTTTTAATTTTATCCTTTTTTTTAACTAAAAAATTTGCATCAATATTTATATAAGGTTTTGTGAAATCTATTTTTGCTGCTCTTTTTGGATCAAAAGCAATATTTCCAACGTCCCAAAGATCTTGATCAACACTATCAGCAATTTCGGAGGGTTTTTTAAATTTAATATATTTGAATTTTAAATTTAATTCTTCAGCAATTTTTCTTCCCAGATCTGGAGAAATGCCTGTTGGTATTCCTTGTTCGTTTTTTCCACTTACTAGTAAAAAATTACTAGTATTTATGGCAATTCTTAAAATGCCTGTTGGTGCTAATTTTTTAGAAATAGACTGATACATAATCGATAAGTTTTTATATTAATAATATATATTAAATTATCGCTAATTAAATTTTATTTGATGAAAAAAATTATTGCTATAGGTGGAGGTGGCTTTACCAATCAAACAGACAGAGATTTAGATCAGTTTGTAATTAATCAATGTAATAAAAAAAAGATAAAGATTGGTTTTCTACCAACTGCTAGCAAAGATGATCCCAAAAAGATTGCGTTGTTTTATAAAAGATTTTCAAAAAATAATTTTAAACTTTCACATTTTAGTATTTCAGACCCCAAAGCTAGTTTTGGAAAATGGGCTTTAAATAACCACGTAATATATGTTGGTGGCGGAAATACAGCGTTCTTAATAGATTATTTAAAAAAAAATAATTTAATAAAAGATTTAAAGAAAGCTTATACGCAAGGTGTAATTTTATCAGGAGTCAGTGCTGGCGCTTCCTGTTGGTTTGATTGGGCATTATCTGACTCTTTTGGTAAAGGGCTAAAACCTCTAAAAGGAATAGGTTTTATTAAGGGAAGCATATCACCTCATGCTTCTATAAAGAGAAGAATGTTAGAATTTAAAAAACAAATTTTTAAAAAAAAATTGCCTCCTGGTATATCAATAGATGATGGAGTTGCTGTACTTTTTGTTGACGGGATCCCTATTGATCTTTATTGTTCAAGAAAAAATCATACAGCTTATCTTGTTGATAATAATAAAAAAATAGATTTGAAAAATTATATTAAAAAATAATGGAAACAATATCGCCTAGTAATAAAATATTTTCAGTTGAAGATGCCAGAATTTTAGCAAAAAAAAGATTGCCAAAACTAATGTTTGATTTTGTTGATGGTGCTTCTGGAGATGAAACATTGTGTGAAATAAATAGTTCTGCTCTAAATCAAATTAGATTAGAACCTAGAGTTTTAAGAAATGTAGAAAAAAGAAATTTAAAGAAAACAATATTAGATATTGAATGTGATCTACCATTAGGGTTTTCTCCTATGGGAATGTGTAATTTAACATGGCCTAAAGCTGATGAAATGTTAGCAAACGAAAGTTTAATTAATAATATTCCAAATTGTGTTTCGATGGCCTCTTCAACATCTCTTGAACGTATGTTTGAATTATCAAATGGAAAATCATGGATTCAATTATATAATTTTGATGAAAATTTTGTAATGGAAATATTAGAAAGGGCTCACCAAACTGGATATAAAGTTGCAATTCTAACAGTCGATGTACCAATCCAATTTAGAAGAGCTAAAGATGATAAAAATGGTTTTACAGTACCCTTCAATATTGGACCAAAACAAATTTTAGATTTTGCTACACACCCACTTTGGTCTTTAAGCACCTTGTTATCTGGGATCCCAAAACCTATGAATTATGAAACTTCAAAAAGTGGTAATAAATTTGTTAGATCCCAAAGTCGTGGTGCAACTGATTGGGACACCCTTAAAAGAGTGCGGGATGCCTGGAAAGGAAAATTAATTGTTAAAGGAGTAATGTCTCCAAAAGATGCTGTTAAAGTAAAAGAAGCTGGTGCAGATGCTATCCAAGTTTCAAACCATGGGGGCAGACAATTAGATAGTGCTTTACCTGCAATTGAAGCTCTGCCCTTAATTAGGAATATTGTAGGTAAGGAATTTCCTTTAATCTTTGATAGTGGAATAAGAGGTGGCAGTGATATTATAAGAGCATTAGCTTTGGGTGCTAATTTTGTAATGTTGGGCAGACCCTTAATGTATGGCATTGGCGCAGATGGTTCTAGAGGATTAAAAAAAATATTAAATATTATTAAAGAAGAACTTAGTACGGCACTTGGACTGGTCGGTTTAACAGATGTAAATGAAATAAGTTCAGAAATAATTGCTGAAAAATACAACCCTAATATAAAGTACTAATAGATATGCCAGAAAAAAAAATAAGAGGTGGAGCGATTATTGCAAGAGCTCTAAAAGAAAAAGGAATTAAACATATATTTACTCTTTCAGGAGGTTTTTGTAATCCTGCACTAGAAGGTTTTATGGAATGTCAAATGGAAGTAATTAATTGTCCTCATGAACAAATAGCGGGTCATTTGGCAGATGGTCATACTAGAATTACAAGAGAGCCTGCAGTTTGTATAGTTGGGCCTGAAGGATTTGCAAATGCTGTTCCAGCGATGATGGAAGCTTGGGGTGAAAGATCTCCAGTAATTTTTATTACAGGGTCAAGCAGTTTAAAAAGGCAAGGTTCAGGTGGATTCAAAGAAATTGATGATGTTGCAATAGCTGCGCCATTAACAAAATATAGTGCAAGTATTACAGATGGACTGAGAATTAGAGAATTTGTTGATAAAGCATATAAAATTGCAACCAATGGTTACCCAGGAGCGGTTCATTTAAGTTTACCGGTTGATATTATGTTTTCATCATTCGATGAAAATGCTGGACTGGAAGAAAGACCTTTTTCTCATAAAAAAAAACCTGCTATAAAAGCTTGGCCAGACCCCAATCAATTAAATGAAGTTTTAAATTTAATAAGCAATTCTAAAAAACCCATAATTATAGGTGGGCATGGAATATGGTGGTCCAGTTCTGAAAAAAAATTAGAAGAAGCAGGCAATAATCTTAATATTCCTATCTTTAATATTCCTTATCATCAAAAGCTATTAGGTGAAGAAGCAGAGTCTTATATGGGCTTAGCGGACATCCATCAATTTCCACCTTCAAAATTTGCTTTACATGAGTCAGATGTGGTGATCATGGTTGGAGGAAGATTAGATAATCAAATGAATTTTGGTAATCCACCTCTATTTCCAAAAACATCAAAGCTAATTTGTGTAAACGGTTCTCATGAAGAAATTGAGCTTAACAGAGCTGCAGACATAAATCTTTTGTGTGATCCTGGAATATTTTTTGAACATTTGATTAAATTAAAAGATAATAATAACTGGATTTCAAAAGATCATTGGTTTCAGAATAATAAAATTAAAAAAAAAGAATGGGTAGATAAGACACTATTCGATTTAGAAAAAGAAACTAATCAAGCTAAATTAAATGGAGAAAAAATTCATCCTTTGCAATTAGCATTAGATGTTCATGAAGTTATTGGCGAAAATGACTGGCTTGTTATTGATGGAGGTAATACTCATTTCTGGTCAGAGATAGCAATAAATATTTCAGGGCACAAAGGTAAAAAAATTAAAGGAATAATGCATCCAGGAACGTTTAGTATGCTTGGAGTAGGTGTTCCATTTGCAATTTCAGCAAAAAATACACATCCTAACTCCAAAGTTTTTTTAATTAGTGGAGATGGAGCTTTTCTTTCAGGTGGACTTTCAATTGAAAGCTGTTTCCAGGAGGATAAACCAATAATTGTAATTATTGATAATAATGGAGGCCTAGATTGTATATCCCAACAACAGGAGCGATTATTTGAAAGTGGTAAACATTTTGCTACAGATTTTAGAGACATTCCATTTCACAATATTTTTAAAGGATTTGGTGGACATGGTGAACTTGTAAATAATAGAGAAGAATTAATTCCTGCACTAAAAAGGGCAATAGAGAGCGGTAAAACTTCTTGTATCAATGTCAAAGCAAAAGGAGTGATAAGTCCAATTGTTGCAGCCGTTAGCGACAAAAGAGATAAAGCTTCAATTGAATAATCTATGGCTATTTTTTCCTCTCATTTATTAAATTCAACAGATGGTTCTCATGCTAAAAATGTTGAGGTGATTATTAACCAAATTGACAAAAATGGTAAAAGGAAAATATTCTTAAAAACTAAAACTGATAAAGGTGGAAGAATTTTAAAAGAATTTATTCTTAATAAAAATGACTGCAAATGTGACTATGAATTTGTTTGTAAAACTGGAAAGTTTTTCTCTAAAAAAAATATAGTTTCAGAAATTATTATTAAATTTAAAATGATTAATCCTAAAAAAAAATATCATTTACCAATCATAATATCACCAAATGGTTATTCAACCTGGTGGTCAAAGTAGAAATATGAAAAATTCTGGCCTGAATATGTCTAGGCGAATAAGAAGAACGCCATTTACAAATAAAGTAGAAGAGTTCGGTGTCAGTGGCTTTACAGTTGTTAATCATATGCTTCTACCAAAAGCATTTCAAAAAACAGTTGAAGAAGATTATTGGCACTTAAAATCAAATGTTCAGATATGGGATGTATCTTGCCAAAGACAAGTTCAAATTGAAGGTCCTGATGCAGAAATGCTTGTGCAAAAAATGACACCAAGATTTATAAAGAATATGAAGATAGGAAAATGTTTATATGTACCTATCATTGATGAAAATGCAGGTATGTTAAATGATCCTGTACTTTTAAAAATCACTGAAAATAAATTTTGGCTATCTATTGCTGACTCAGATATTTTACTATGGGCAAAAGCATTGGCTGTTGCGTTAAATTTAAATGTCAAAATCGATGAGCCCAATGTTTACCCTTTAGCTATTCAAGGCCCTAAAGCTGAAGATTTAATGGTTTCGGTTTTTGGTAATAAAATAAGAGACATTAAATTTTTTAATTTTGATTTTTTTGAATTTAGAGGAACTAAACAATTAATTGCTAGAGCTGGATACAGCAAGCAAGGTGGATTTGAGATTTTTTTTAATGGTTATGAACTAGGTGGAGATTTATGGGATACAATTTGGAAAGCTGGAAAAAAATTTAATATTACCCCAGGATGTCCCAATTTAATTGAGAGGATTGAAGGTGGGTTAATGTCTTACGGAAATGATTTTACTAGAGAAAACAACCCCTTAGAATGTAATCTAGATAATTTTTGCTCTATAGAAAATACTCATGATTACATTGGAAAAAAAGCTTTAGATCAAATAAGAATTAATGGTGTGAAACAAAAAATAAGAGGAATTTTATTTGATGGCGGTCCTTGTCCTACTTGCTCAATACCTTTTCCAATATATTCTAAAAACAAAACTCTAATTGGGCAAATCACTTCTGGAATCTACTCGCCAAGGTTTGAAAAAAATGTTGGATTATCTATGATTTTAAAAGATTACTGGAATATAGGTGAACAGGTAAAAGTTCTCACAACAGATAACATAATGAGAAATGGAACTATTTCTGCTTTACCCTTTTCAAATTAATAATGTAGAATATGATAATTAATTATCATGTATAAATCTGTAATAGCTGAATATTCTAGGTCACCTTTTACTATGGCTCGAAAAGGCGAATTAATTGACATTAAACCTGTCAATTTATTAGCTGAAGTAATCAAAGATTTAATTAAAAAATCAAAAATTGAAACCAAAGATATTGAAGATGTGATTGTTGGATGTGCTTTTCAAGTTGGTGAACAATGTTTCAATATAGGAAAATTATCAACTTTTTTATCTGGACTAGACATTAAAACTTCAGGCATGACTGTAGATAGATGGTGTGGTTCATCAATGGAAGCTATCCATATTGCAGCAGGTAAAATTGCTATGGGTTCAGGAAAAGTTTTTATTTGTGGTGGTGTAGAAAGCATGACAAGAGTTACAACTGGATTTGATCCTATTCCTTATCCTTACAATGATAAACAAAATCCTAATGTCTATTTTTCTATGGGTTTAACTGCAGAAAATGTTGCAAAAAAATATTCAATTACAAGAAAAGAACAGCAGGAATTTGCAATATCAAGTCATAAGAAAGCATTTAATGCTCAAACCGAAGGTAGATTTAATCAGGAAATTGTAAAAATAAATAATTGTGACAAGGATGGAAATATAAGACCAAATAGCAGTCATGAAGTTTTAGATGGACTTAAACTTGCTTTTGATCCTAATGGGACTGTTACAGCTGCCACATCGTCTCCATTAACAGACGGTGCTGCAGCCACATTAATTTGTGAAGAGCAATATGCAAAAGAAAAAAATTTAAATATTTTAGCAAGAGTAGTTACAACTGCTGTTGAAGGATGTGAGGCAGATCTAATGGGCTTAGGTCCAATAGGAGCAACTAAAAAAGCATTAACAAGAGCAAACCTGTCTATAAAAGATATAGATATATTTGAAATAAATGAGGCATTTTCCTCGCAATCACTGGCTTGTATAAAAGATTTAGGAATTGATCAAAGTAAAGTTAATATTGATGGCGGAGCTTTAGCTTTAGGCCATCCATTAGGAGCAACTGGTGCAAGAATTACTGGAAAAGCTGCTCAATTATTAAAACGTGAAAATAAAAAGTTTGCAATCGCCACACAATGTATTGGACTAGGAATGGGTATTGCGACTATTCTAGAGTCACTAGAATAAATTTTTATGGAACAAATACCTTTTGATAAAAGATCTGGCAAAATATGGTTCAATAACCAACTTGTTGAATGGCAAGATGCAAAAGTACATATAATCAGTCATGGAATGCACTATGCTAGTTTGGTTTTTGAAGGTTTAAGAATTTATAATAAAAAAATTTTTAAGCTTGAAGAACATATTGAAAGACTTTTCAAATCTGCAGAAATACTAGACATGAAAATTCCTTATTCTAAAAATAAGATTTTATCTGCTACTAAGCAGCTAGTCTCAAAACAAAAAATACTAAATGGATACATAAGGCCTTTTGTTTGGAGAGGTAGTGAAATGATGGGAGTGTCTGCACAAAAAACAAAAATTAATGTAGCCATAGCTATTTGGGATTGGCCAGCATACTTTGATCCTGATTTAAAAAGAAACGGAATAAAACTTAATATTTCAAAATGGCAAAGACCACCTCAATTTTCAGCACCATGGGAAAGTAAAGCAGCAGGTCTTTATATGATTTGTACTTTATCCAAACATCAGGCAGAGAAAGAGGGTTATACGGACTCTTTAATGTTAGATCATCAAGGAAATGTTGCTGAGGCAACAAGTGCAAATATATTTTTTAAAGATAAAAAAAATGAATTACACACACCTATTCCAGACTCATTTTTAAATGGGATAACTAGAAAAACAGTTTTAGAAATAGCAAAATCAAAAAAAATCAAAGTTCATGAAAGGAAAATTTCCCCCAATGAATTAAAAAATTTTCATGGTTGTTTCATAA
>CBDDYU010000004.1:0-45317 GCA_965235655.1 Candidatus Pelagibacterales bacterium
AAACAAAAGGTAATTTAAAACTATTGGCTACGGCTTCGTAGGTCACAGATCCTTGGCAAACATTTAAACCAGCTAGTAAATTTTTATCATTTGCCATTGCTTGTTTATATCCATCATTTGCTATTTTTCTCAAGAAGGGAAGAGTTGCATTATTTAAAGCTAGAGTAGATGTTCTTGGAACACCACCTGGCATGTTCGCAACACAATAATGAACAACATCATCAATGATGTAGGTTGGTTCTGCATGGGTAGTTGGTCTACTATTTTCTGTGCAGCCTCCCTGATCAATTGCCACATCCACTATTACGGATCCTTTTTTCATAGATTGAATCATTTTTTTTGTAATTAATTTTGGAGCTTCTGCACCTGGTATTAAAACACCTCCAATAAGTAAATCACATTCTGTAACTAATTTAGTTAAATTTTCTGTAGTGCTTTCTACTGGAATAATTTTATCTCCAAACTTATTTTGTAATTGCGATAATCTTTCTTTCGATTTATCTAAAATAAAAACTTTTGCCCCCATTCCAGTTGCAATAATTGCTGCATTTTCTCCAACAACTCCACCACCAAGAATTAATACACTTGCTGGACCAACGCCTGGTGCTCCCCCAAGTAGCAAACCTCTGCCTTTTTGATTTTTTTCTAAACAGTGAGCTCCTGCTTGAACAGACATTCTTCCTGCAACTGCACTCATTGGCGCAAGTAACGGTAGCCCCCCCTGATCATTAGTAATTGTCTCATAAGCAATACAAATAGATTTTGATTTGATAAGTGCTTCGGTTAATTCTTTTGCTGCTGCTAAATGAAAATAAGTATAGATAATTTGATTTTCTTTAATCATTTTAACTTCATTTAATTGTGGCTCTTTAACTTTAACAATTAACTCAGCTTGATTAAAAATTTCTTCAGCGCTATTTAATATTTTTGCACCAGCAGATTGATAATCCTCATTAAAAAAGCCAGCTTCAAATCCACCATTGTTTTCAATTAGAACTTCGTGGCCATCTTGTACAAGAATTTTTACACTACCCGGTGTAAGACCTATTCTGTGCTCTTGAAGTTTAATTTCTCTAGGAACCCCAATGATCATGCAGCTTTTGCGTAGTTACTAATTCCTACACGTAGCTTTTCAATAATTTCATCAATGTGTTTTTTTTCACAAACAAATTGAGGAGCGATAATTAAAGTATCTCCTGTAGCTTTAAAATTTACTCCTGCATCATAACAAGCTTTAAAGCACTGAAATCCAGCTTTTCCAGGTTTGTCTTTTGGCTTAATGTCGATACCGCCCATCATTCCGTAGCCTCTAATATTAGCAATTGCATCTAAATCTTTTAAAGAAAATAGACCGTCTAAAAAATATGGAGACAATTCTTTTGCTTTAGTAAAAATATCTTCTTTTTCAAAAATATCTTGAACCGCCAAAGCTGCTGCAACTGCAACTGGAATACCAGAATAGGTATAGCCATGAAACATTTCAATCACACCTTCTGGTGCTGCATTCATAACAGTATCATAAATTTCATCTTTGACTGCAACGACACCCATGGGTACAATTCCATTCGTAGTAGCTTTTGCCATGGTCATAATATCTGGAGTTACACCAAACTCTTGAGCAGCAAATGCTGAACCTGTTCTGCCCCATCCAGTGATTACTTCATCAAATATTAAAAGTATTCCATGATTGTCACAAATCTTTCTTAACCTTTGCAAATATCCTTTTGGAGGAATAATAGTTCCAACCGAACCTGAAATTGGTTCAACGATACAAGCTGCAATATTTTCTCCACCAAAGTTTGCACAAAATCTTTCAAGATCATCAGCAAGCTCAGCTCCGGTATCAGGCTGACCTTTTACAAATTTATGTTCAGGTAGCATGGTGTGTCTCATATGTAAAACTCCTGGCATCAAAACACTTGCAAAAGTTTTTACATTATTAATCATTCCACCAACTGACATACCTCCAAGATTCATTCCATGATATCCTTTTTCTCTACCAACAAATCTATATTTGTGTCCATGTCCCTTTGCTTTATGATAGGCAATTGCAATTTTTAATGCAGTTTCAACTGCAGTCGATCCACATATAGTATAAAAAATTTTATTTAAATCTTCTGGAGTATGTTTAGAAATTCTTGTTGCTAATTCAAAAGATCCACCAAAACCTTGATTGAACGGTTGACAATAATCAAGTTTTTCTAGTTGCTTTGTGATGGCTTCTATAATTTCTTTTCTTCCATGACCTAGCGGATTACAAAATAAACCAGAGCTAGCATCAATTTGTGTTCTTCCTAAATGATCTTTTAAATAAACTCCTTTAGCATCAGTTATTAATCTTGGATTTTGTTTAAACTCTCTGTTAGATGTAAATGGCATCCAATGCTCATTCAAGTGAATTTGGAATTTTGCTTATATTTTCAGTGCTCATGTTATTAAGGTTATTGGTTTATTGAATTGATTTGTAGAATTTTTAATTTCACTAAACAATAAAATAATTCCTAGCATATTCAATGACTTATCTAGTTTATCACCTTTTATGCAATTTATTTTATTTGTTTACAATGGACCCAATTTCAATTTGAATATGATTTTAAATTTAAAAAGGGGAAACAATGAAAAAAACAATTATTAAAACTTTAGGGTTGATATCTTCTCTATTAGTTTTTTCTTCTTCAGCTTTTTCAGCTGCTAAAGAAGTTCGAGCTGCATTCTTTTTAGAGTGGGCTACACCAAATCAAGAAGCTAAAGTGAAAAAAGCTTTTGACAAAGCTTTAGGCGTACCAGTGAAGTGGACTAACTTCAATACTGGAGTAGAAATGACTGAAGCAATGTTGTCAGGAGCAATTGATATTTCTTACAGTCAAGGAATGACTCCGTTTGTAAATGCCGTGAATGCAAAAGCACCAATTAAAATGGTAGACATTGCAGTTGAGTATGGAATGAGCGGAACAGGCTGTGTTGTAAGTAATGCATCTGGAATTTCTAAAAAAAATGCAAGAGAGCTTGAAGGCAAGAAAGTTGCGGTGCCACTAAACACAATGGCGGACTATGCTTTTAAAATGATCATGAAAGAATACAAAGTGAATGTATCTAAAATTCAAGTAGTAGATATGGCTCCTGCGGATGGTGCTGTTGCTTTAGTAGATGGAAACGTAACCATGGCATGTATGTTTGGTAAAAATTCTATCGATAAAGCTCTTACCAAAGGTAAGATGATCATGACAACTGAAGAAGCTACAAAAGCTGGAATTACTAGCTTTGATATTACTTCAGCTACTGATAAATTTATCAAAGAAAATCCTGAAATGCTAAGAACATTTTTACAAGTTACAGCAGAATACAATAAAAGATTTAGAGATGGAAAATCAGATCTAAATATAATTGCAAAAGATGCTGGAATGGATCTTGCTAAGACAAAAAACCAAATGGCTGGTTTCAAATTTCCAACTCCTGCTGAGCAGAGAAAAGTATATTTTAAAAATAATGGAAAATCTGGAAAAGCTGTAGAGGTTTTAACCTTCATGGGTAATATGTTTGGGACAGCAGCTAATCCAGCATTAAAAGATTACTCAACAACAATTAACACTTCTTTTTTACCTAAGTAAAAAATAAGTAAAAAAAATAGGCACCAATTGAATTGGTGCCTATTTTTACATTGCAGTTAAAGCTATGAGTGATTTAGTTTCTGAAAATTTGAATATGGTTTTTACCTCTCCAAAAGGAGAAACTGTTCATGCTATCCAGAATCTAAATTTTGTTTTAAAAAAAGGTGAATTATTAACGGTTTTGGGCCCCTCGGGCTGTGGCAAAACTACTTTATTAAATATTACTGCAGGTTTTTTACGACCAACATCAGGAAAAATTACACTAGGTGGAAAAGAAATTAATGGTCCTGGTTTAGAGCGCGGGATGGTATTTCAGCAAGGAGCTCTGTTTGAATGGTTGACAGTTGCTGACAATGTAAATTTTGGTCTTAGGATGAAAAAAGAGGATCCTAAGAAAATAGCAGAAAAAGTAGAAGAGTGGTTAGAGATCGTTGGACTGCAAGGGTTTGGCAATACACCTACTTATCAGCTGTCAGGAGGTATGCAGCAACGAATTGCACTAGCAAGATGTTTGATCAATGATCCTGATCTAATTTTAATGGATGAGCCTTTAGGTGCACTAGATGCGTTGACACGTGAAAAAATGCAATCCTTAGTTTTGAAAATTTGGAAAGAAACTGGAAAAACAATTGTTCTCATTACTCACTCAGTCGAAGAAGCTTTATTGCTTGGTCAGAAACTATATGTGATGGCACCAAGACCAGGAAGATTGCACAAGGAATATCAACTTCCATTTGCAAAGATGGGTTTAAGCACGGATTTAAGACAAATTAAAAATGAAAAAGAATTTGTTAAAAAAAGAGAAGAAATTTTGACCATGATTTGGAACATGGAAGAAGAAATTATGGGAAAAGATATTTAGCTTTATGCTTACAGGTTTATTTATAATTTTACTTATCATTATTTTAATCGCTACTATTGTTTATGGAAAAAGATTAATCAAAATAGAAAAAATAGATGCAGTTTTTGGAAACCCGGAAAGGTCAAAGGGAGGTTACCATTGGATTATTGCAGGGTCTTGTTCCATTTTGTTACTTTGGTTTTATTTTTCTTGGGATGTTGCAAGATCTTTTTTTCCAAACTCAGCCAACGAACTATGTCAAGTTGCCAAAGTTAGAGATTCTTTAGTTTCTATTAAATATGTTTTCCCCATTGAGCAAAAAACACTAAAAAGTAGTGATTTTATTAAAAGAGAAAATAGAAATATTGAATTACTAAATAATCAAATTAAACAATCTTCTATTGCTAACAAAGATAAAGATAAACTTATTTTCCTATTAGTTGAGACACAGTCATTAATTAAAATTTTATCAGATGAAAAATATTTAAATCCTGAAATTAAGAATAAAGTGTTAGGTGTTGCTAATCAAATTGATAGCTCTAAGCAAGAATATTCAAAATAAAAATTATCCTGAGTTTGATAGTTTAAGCTCAGAGGAAAAAATAGCCATTAAAAAACAAGGTTTTTGGGGCGAAACAGGTGCTGAAGTTCCATTTTACCCTAATACAAAATTTGGTTTAAAATTTGATGCTGCAAGCAAGGAGCTTAATAAAATAGTAGAGCAGTTTTTTTTAATTAAAAACAATAGTGAAGTTTTTGAAAAAAAATCTAAGGAATTAGATAGTGTTATAGAAAATTATAGAGACACTCTTGCAGAAAGCCAAGAAGTGGAGACGCAATTTGCAAGAGAAGTATCTAAAATTTATGGTAGAGTAACAAGAAGTAACATTTTTCCTGCCAATGTTTTAGATCCAGTGGAGCAATCTGTCGTACGATTTGAAGAGGTACAAAAAAAAGAGCAGGGAAGTTTAAAAATTATTGATACATTGTTATTTCCAGGAGGTACAGTTGTAGCAAGTGGTCAAACATGTAGCGAACAAGGATCTGGAAGGTGGTTACCAAAACCAACAGACACCTTAAAAGAATTTTTGCATTTATTAGATCCTAATCAAGGATATAAAAATGTACCATTATTTTGGTATGAAATGATGGGTATAAATAAAGTTGTAGATTTTATTTTGCCAGATTGGATTGCTGATTTGGTTCCAGGAAAATATCCAGTTCACAATAACGAAGGAAAAGTAATTAGTAATTTTAAAAGCAATGTACTTGATATTGTAACAGGAAATTTTGAATTATTTAGTATACCGGTTCCCTCAGGACATATTTGGGATTCTTTCTTAAGGGTTTTCCTTGGACTTACCCTCGGAATTCTCTGCGGGGTTCCTCTTGGTTTATTTATGGGATTATCAAGATTTGCAGCTGGTTACTTCGATCCATTGATTGAATTATATAGACCAGTTCCTCCACTTGCTTGGGCTCCGCTAATTATTACTGTGTTCGGAATTGATAATTCTGGAAAAATATTTTTACTTTTTATTGTTTCTTTTGCAATTATGGTAATTTCAGCCAGAGCAGGTGCTTCTGGCACACAGCTATCTAAAATTCATGCTGCTCATTCATTAGGAGCTTCACACTGGCAGATATTAAAAGAAGTAATCTTTCCAAATTCATTACCAGAAATATTAACTGGAATACGAGTTGCAATAGGAGTGTGCTGGGGAACGTTAGTTGCCGCTGAATTTTTAGCAGGTACAACAGGAATTGGTTTCGTTGAAAATGTAGCAAGAAAATACATGCAATACGAGGTTATTTGGATAACCATTTTCGTTATGGGTCTCTTAGGCTTGTTATTCGATATTGGAATGAGAAAAATAATCAATAAAACAATTCCTTGGCGCGGCAAAGGATAAATCCTTCTTTGGTGAAAAAAGAAAAAAAAAGAGTATAGTTTTTCAATAGAAATTATTTATGTCTGAAGATTTAACTCCTGCTATTACAAGTAAACAGCAACTAATCGATTATTTTCATTCGGGTAGCAAAAAACAAAATCTTAAAATTGGTACAGAGCATGAAAAATTTTTATTTCATGTGAAAACAAAAAAACCAATTAGTTATCAAGGAAATAACAGCATTGAAACTATCTTTCATCTATTGGAACAAAATGGATGGATTCCTATTTATGATGAAGGAAATGTTATTGGGTTAAAAAAAAATAATAAAAGCATTACCTTGGAACCGGGGTTGCAAATTGAATTATCAGGTGAACCACTAAATAGTGTTCACGAAACTTGCAAAGAGGTAAATGAATATCTGGATGAAATAGTAGAAGTTTGTAAAAAATTAAACATAGGTTTAATTGGAAATGGTTTTAATCCAAATGCAACATTGGAAGAAATAGGAAGATTACCAAAGAAGCGTTATCATATTATGAGGGCTTATATGCCAACCAAGGGATCACATGGTCTTGATATGATGCACAGGACATCTGGTACACAGATTAACTTAGATTACAAAAGTGAGGATGATTTCAAAATAAAAACCAGAGTAGCAACATGCTTAATACCAATTGCTCTTTCTATTTTTTCAAACTCACCTTTTAAAGAATCCAAATTAAATCATTATTTATCTTATCGATCTTTTATTTGGCAGCATACTGATCCAGATAGATCGGGTCTTATTAATTTTTTTATGAATGAAGATGAAAATAGTTTTGAAAGATATGTAGATTTTGCTCTTGATGTGCCAATGTACTACGTGGCCCGGAATGATAAAACACTGGATGCAAGTGGAGAGGACTTTAAACATTTTTTACAAGGTAAACTAAAAAAAATACCAAACATTCAACCAACATTAAAAGATTGGGAGGCTCATATTTCTACAATTTTTCATGAAATTAGACTTAAAACTTATATGGAAATTAGATCTGCAGATTCCTGTTCTTGGTCTGGCTTGTGCTCTATACCAGCTTTTTGGACGGGGCTGTTATATGATGACCAATCGCTACAAGAAGCTTATGAAATAACCAAGAACTGGCAATTTAATGAGGTAAATAATGCATATTTGGAGGCAGCAAAGTCTGGTTTAAATACCAATCTGCGAAACGAACCCATTTTTAAGCATGCATTACATTTTATTCATTTATCAAAACAGGGACTTGTGAGAAGAAATATTAAGAATAAATCTAATAAAGATGAATCTATATTTTTAAATGAAATTGAAGAAATGATTAAATTACAAAAAACTCCAGCTTCTATATTGGTAGATAAATTTAATCATAGCTGGAAAGAGAATATAAATAATTTATTTGATGAAGAAGCATTTTAACGTAGCTTTTCAGATGGATCCTTGGAACATAATTAATCCCAAGGCAGACAGCACTTATATGCTTGCATTAGAGGCTCAACAAAGAGGTTACAAGTTATTTTATTATTCGCCAAAAGATCTATCATTAGATAATGGAATAGTAAAAGCGAAAGGAAATTACTTTTCACTGCATCCAGATAAAAAAAAATTTTTTCAATTACAAAAAACTAAAGTAGTTCATTTAAATTCTATGCAAGTTGTTCTTGTAAGACAAGATCCACCATTTAATATGAATTATATAACTGCAACATATATTTTAGAAAATTTACCAAAAAAAATCTTAGTCATTAACAATCCAACACATATAAGAAATTACCCAGAAAAACTTTCCATGTTTGAATTTAAAAATATTATTCCTAAAACTTTGGTTTCTAGCAACATAGATGAAATTTTGCATGCTCATCAAAAAAATAAAATTTCAATTGTAAAACCATTGTATGGAAATGGAGGAGAAGGGATTGAAAAATTAGAATCTAACCAAGCTAAAAATAAAGTTATTGTTCAAAAACTATTAAATAAATACCAACTTCCAATTATTATTCAAAAATATATCAAAGAGATAAATTTGGGTGATAGAAGAATTATATTAATTGATGGAGAATACGTAGGTTCCGTAGCGAGAATTCCTGCAAAAAATAGTATTAAAGCTAATTTTCATGCTGGTGGTACTGCAAAACAAACAGATCTTGTTTTTCGTGATAAAAAAATTTGCAAAATGTTAAAACCTTTTTTGAAAAAACATGGCTTATTCTTTGCTGGAATTGATATTATTGGAAATTATCTTACTGAAATTAACGTTACGTCGCCAACAGGAATTCAGGAAATTAATCGATTAAATAAAGTAAATATTGAAAAAATTTTTTGGGATAAGGTTAGAAAAAAAATTAAGTAATTTTATACTAAAGATTTAAAAAACTGTTTCATTTTCATTCTAGCTTTTTCATCTGGAAGGTCTCCATATAAAGATTGCATATTCTCTTTCATATGATCTAGCCTGGATGTAGCAGGTATAGAGCATGTAACAGCAGGATGAGAGGTGGTAAATTTTAAAAAAAATTCTGACCAACTTCTAATACCGTATTCTTTTACCCATTTTGGAATTTGTTTATTTTTCGTATAATCAAATAAGGAACCTCCTTGAAAAGGTCGATTAACAATAACGGCTATTTTTTTTTCTTTCGCTAATGGTAGTAGCTTTTGTTCAGCTTCATCATCTAAAATATTGTAAGTAAATTGAACAAAATCAATATCTTCTTTATTCATAATATCGATCAACAACTTGTGTTTATTGCCATGTGAAGTTGTAACGCCAATATATTTTATTTTCTTTTGTTGCTTTAAGTTAGATAGTTTTTCAAGATGATCTTTGTAGTTAACTAGATTATGTACTTGAATTAAGGAGAATTGATCTTGACCCCAAAGATCGAATGAGTTTTTTATTTGCTGTTCCCCATGCTTAGTTACCGGTGTCCAAACCTTAGTGGCAGAAAATAGTTTATTGTTTTGATTAATATTTTTTAAACATATTCCAATTATCTTTTCAGCACTTCCATACATGGGAGAGGAGTCAATTAAGGATCCACCATCTTGAAAAAATTGTTCAACTATCTTTGTTCTGGTCTTTACGTCCTCTGTATTGTGACCTATATCAAATGTTAACCAGGTTCCCATTCCAATGGAAGCAAGAGGCTCCCCTGTTTTTGGTATAATTTTGTTAATTTTTTGTAACTGATTATTTTGTGCAAAGGATGGAAGAGAAAAAAAATTACTTAAATAACTGATAAAACTAAAGATTAAAAAATTTCTTCTCGTGAACATTTTGCAATATTTAATCTTAATTGATTATAAACAAAAATAAAAGAGGCGGAATGACTCCGCCTCTATCTATAATGAAATTTTAGTTGATTTCAATTGTACGAGCTTTTTTTGATTCTGGAATAATTCTTTCAAGAGAAATCTTTAATAGACCATCCTTCAATTCAGCTCCTTTTACTTCTGTATCCTCAGAAATCGTAAATGATTTGCTAAAATATCTTTGGGATATTCCTTTATGCAAAACATTTCCTTCCGAGTCTTTCTGTTCCGCTTGTTCTTTTTTAACAGATTTAATAGTTAAAAGATTATCAGCATACTCAATACTCACATCTTTTTTATTAAAGCCTGCTAATGCAAGCTCAATATCGTACTTATTGTTTCCTGTTTTAACGATATTGTATGGCGGATAATTTACCGTTGGGGTTTCAAAAAAATCACCTTCAAACATTCTCTCAAAATGATCAAAGATATTATCAAAACCTACTGATACAGGTCGTAGTTGGTTAAATATAGATAAAGCATTCTTACTCATTTTTTCCTCCTTTTTTAAGCAAGTGTTTATGTAAGTCCCATTAGGCGACCTACAGTACGGATGTAGGTATCGATATTTATTTTTTCAAGGGATAAAAAATTATTTAAAATTAATTATTTTTAAGCAGAAAATATAGTCGAGTGCAATTTCTTTTAAATAGTCATAGCGCCCACTGGCACCACTATGTCCAGCATCCATATTCATCTTAAGAAGTAGTAAGTTATTGTCAGTTTTATAATCTCTTATTTTTGCAGTCCATTTTGTCATTTCCCAATAAGTCACTCTAGGGTCCGTCACTCCTCCCGTAATTAACATGTGAGGATATTCTTGTTTTTTTACATTGTCATAAGGTGAATAACTTTTGATATATTGAAATGCTTCTTTGCTATTTTTTAAATCACCCCACTCAGGTATTTCCGTTACTGTAAGCGGCAAATCTTCATCCAGCATAGTGTTGCAAATATCTACAAAAGGAACTTGAGCAATAATTCCTAAAAAAAGATCTGGTCTTTCATTGGCAATGTAGCCCATTAACAAGCCACCTGCAGAACCACCCTGAGCAATAATTTTTTTCTTGGAAGTATATTTTTTTTCACACAACGTTTCAGCACAAGCTATAAAATCTAAAAAAGTATTTTTTTTATTGAATAGTTTACCCTGCTCGTACCATTCTTGACCCTTTTCTCTTCCTCCTCTGATGTGAGCTATGGCATATACAAAACCCCTATCAATGAGAGAAAATCGATTGGAAGAAAAAGAGTCTGGTATTGTAATTCCATAACTTCCGTAACCGTATAATAATAAAGGGCTTGAACCATCTAACTTTGTCTCTTTTTTATAAAAAACAGTTACTGGAACTTCCGCTCCATCATGTGAACGACAAAAAAATCTATCGCAAGCATATGAATTAGGATCGAACCCTGAAGGAATTTCTTGAACTTTTTTAAGAATTTTTTCTTGTGTTTTGCAATTATAATCAAAAATAGATCTTGGAGTTATGGGTGAAGAAAAACTAAATCTTATCCAGTCTGTATCGTACTCATATTGATTAAATAGGCTTAAATCATAGGCTTTTTCTTCGAATTCGATACTGTGATGATCATTGGTTTTGAGATTATGAATGATAATTTGATTTAATCCATCTAGTCTTTGTAAATACACAATCCAGTTTTTTAATAGCAAGAAGTCGATAATAAAAATGTTATTTTGATAAGGTATAAAATCTTTCCAATTTTCTTTAGAGAAATTTTTTTCATCGCAGATCATTATTTTGAAATTTTTAGCCTTGCTTTGGTTTGTTAAAATATAAAAATAATTTTCACTATGGTCTATTTCATATTCCTCTTTTTCGATACGCGGTGAAAATAATATTAAGGAGCTATTTAGATTAGATAAATCTTTTAAATAATATTCACTTGTTTGATGGTCTGCTGTTCGAATTAATAAAAATTTTTTACTTTGCGATAAGCTTACTGAACAAAAAAAAGCAGGATTCTTTTCTTCGAAAATAATTTTATCTTTAGTAAAATCATCACCGATATGATGCTGGTAAATTTTATTTGGCCTTTGATTATGATCTAATCCTATATAATAAATTGTAGTATTATTGGGATCCCAAATAATTTCACCTGTTGTATTTGGAATTTCAGAAGTTATGATTTTTTGATCTTGTAAATTTTCAACTGATAAAAAATAATTTTCACTTCCATTCTTATCAATATTATAAGCAATGTACTGATGATTATGACTGTGAGCTAGTGATGCCAAATTAAAGAATTTTTGATTTTTAGCTCTTTTAGGAGTGTCAAAAATTGTTTCGATTTTTTTTTCTTTATTTATTCTTTTGTAGCAAGGGATATTCTGTACCCTCTTCATATTCTGTATAATAAAAAAATTCACCATCTTTTATTGGAACGGAAGAATCTTTGTCTTTTATTCTGTCCTTTAAGTTCTTGAAATATTGTCTTCTTTTAAGTGAATCTGAAACTCTTGTAAATTATCTTTGAGTATAATTGATTTTCTGCTTCAAGATAACTTTGAATTTCAGAATTTAAATTTTTTGGTTTTTTTAATACTTCTTGCCAATTCTTTTGTTTAATCCAAGCATAGTTATCAATCAGCTCTTCTCCATGTAATTTTGTTACATTGGTTTCTTTTCTTAGCTTCGGTATTATATAGCTTCATTTATGAATTTTATATTATTAGGTATTATTGTTTTTTTAACTGTATACGGTTTTTTATGGTTAATGGCCAATGTGCAATCAAAAACATTTTCATCATTTTTTAGATTTTCAACAATTATTGTTTCAATTATTGCTATCATTTTTTTATTTTTTGTTGGTAGGTATTTATTATCCCTACCTTTTTTTGCTCTTGATTATAAGTGCATCTAAAGAAGAAGAGTTTTTAATATTTTTAATATTTTTTATTTATATTAGATTATTTAGCTCATCGTGGAAATTCAAACTTCATTCAGTCAATTCAGAACAATCTAGCGTTTCCTCCATGGACCCCTGCCGAGGCATATGAGGTATTAGGACTTTCTCGAAATTGTTCAAGAAAGGACATTCTGCAAGCTCATAAAAAACTTATATTATCTTTACATCCAGACAAAAGTGGCAATAACTATCTAGCAGGCAAGATTAATCAAGCCAGAGATGTTTTGTTAAAATTTCATAAATGAATTTAGAATTTTTTAAAGGTATAATAAGTTATTTTTTTGTTAAAAATAAAATAATTGGCTTTTTTATTATTATTACCCATTACTTTTAATTATATTATCTTATGAGAAAATTTTTCATTTTTATAATAATTCTAATGTTCTGATCAATCAGTGTAATTAGCTATTTTACTTTTGATACGATTTTAAAAAATTATGTAATAACATTCTGTAAGTAAAAAAATTGAAAAAAAAATTTCTCTTGATCAAATAAAAACAAATCTTTTCAAAGGAACTATAGCTAAAGTTAAAAATTTATCTGTTGCAGACAAAAATTCTCAAAATAATAAAAAATATTTAATAGAAATACAAAACATCAATTATTGATATAAATGTTTTAACTCTTTTATCGAGAAACTAGTATCTTTACAATAAAGTAAATTTAGATGGTGTTCTAATATGAACTACAAAGCATCTATTGTTAGATGGAAAAATAGTAGATAATTTTGGATCTAATAAATCAATTTTTAGATAAGAAGAATAAAAAATGACAGTTCAATAAATAAATAATTACAAGATAATAGAAGATAAAAACAATCAGAAGATAAAAATGAAATTTTAAAATCAAATAACTTAGATAATACAAGAAGATAAAAATTTTATTATTCAGAAACTTAAATATACCATGAGATTATCATTCAATGCTGAAGCAAAAGATCTTAAATTTTACAAAGCAACTAAAAATTGACAGTATGGAATTTTCAAAATGTTGGTAATACAAAAAATGCAAATCATTATCAAAGATGTATTTGCAATGATAGCTACAAATATCGCAATAAAATTAAATAATGAAACTATTATTAGTAATTTAAAAGAAAAATTTAATAGTAAAATTCAAAAAATATTAGAAAAAGATCAATTGAAAAACAAACTTGAAAATATTTTAAAAGATCCTGAAAAAAAAGAAAAAATATTTAATAAATTAAACAAATTATTTAAATAAATTTTTTAATTGTATTAAAAACTTGATCTGGTGTTATCTTGTTTATTGCTAATGAACCATGGCTAACTCTTTTGATACCGACGAGGTGTAATAGGTTTGATCCTTTTGGTGTAACTTGCGTAATTTGCTGGCGTATCTCCAAATAGACCAAAGCTCTGAATATCTAGTCCAGCACAAATATGCATAAAGCCCGTATCATTTCCAATATAAATTTTTGATCCATCAACAATGTTAATTGATTTTTTTATATTAAAATCACAAAGTGATTTTATTTTAATTTTAGGAAATTGCTTTATTATTTTTTTAGCAAAACTTTTTTCAAATAAACCCCCAGCCAAAATATAATTGTATTTTTTTTTTGATGATATTTTTTTTATTAAATTGATATAGTTATCCAAGCCCCATTTTTTTGTAGGACCACTTCCTCCTATGCCAAGTACTATATTATTATTTTTTTTTATTTTTCTATTTCTTTTGATTTTATAAAAAAATTTTAAATCTTGGTTTTGTAGCCACAATCTTGTTTGTTGCTTATATTTTTCTACAATATTTTCATTTTTTTTTACTATTCCATAAAAAAATATTTTTTTTACTCCAGCCAATTTACAAATGATCGGATATCTTGCCCCATAATGAAATATAAAGACTTTTGAATATTGATTTTTTTTTATTAGTTCCATTAATTGTTTATTGGAGTTGTTCAAGTCCTCTAAAAAAAAAATTTGATTTATTTGATTATCTTCTAAAAATATTTCTCTGGAGCACGTTCTTTTTTTTGTAATGATATCTACTTTATAATTTTTGTTATGTTTTGCTATTTCATGTATAGCTGGAGAGAAAACGCACATGTCACCAATACCTGGCCTAGCCTGTATAATTAGTAATTTCATTCGTTAGAAATATAACTTATGCATCAATTAAATAAATTAATTTATTTTAAATTTAGTATTTATTATTTGCTATTTGTATATCGGACTAGTAATTTCCTTTTTTATGGAAATTAGAAAAAATATATTTAAAGAAAAAATTAAAAAGTTTGAAAAACAAATTGGTATTTGGAGTTGTTTAACAAATAATACTGTAGCTGAAATTTTATCAGTGGTTGGTTTTGATTGGATCGTAATCGATATGGAGCATTCTCCAAATGACATTCAAGAAGTTTTAACTCAATTACAAATTATTCAAGGATTTAAATCTGAGCCCATGGTTAGAGTTCCCTGGAACGAGCCTGTTACTGTAAAGAGAGTTTTAGATATGGGGGCACAAACAATTTTATTTCCATTTGTGGAGAATGAAAAAGAAGCAGCAGATGCAGTAAGCTCAACTAGATACCCTCCAAAAGGAATAAGAGGTGTGATGTCAGCGGCAAGAATGAATAAATATGGCACTGTAACTGACTATTATCATAAAGCTGAAAAAGAAATTTGCGTGATAGTCCAATGTGAAACTAAAAATGCAATAGAAAATATTCCTAAAATTGCAGCAGTGGATGGCGTAGATGGAATTTTTGTTGGCCCAAGTGATTTATCTGCATCGATTGGAAAGCTAGGTCAATTTGAAGACTCAGAAGTTCAATCGTTAATTCTTCAGGCAAAAGATGTTTGTGCGAAACACAATATTCCAATTGGAATTTTGACAGCTAAAAAAGACTTTGCCAAAAAATATGTAGCTGACGGATTTACTTTTGTAGCTGTCAATAGTGATACAAATTTAATTGCAAGAAGTGCAGAAGCTTTGCTTAAAGAATTTAAGTAGTTTTTTAATCATTTCAACAAATGAAAATAGAAGTTTATAGCGATACCGTTTGCGGATGGTGTTTTATTGGACATCAGAGATTAAAAAAAGCAATTGAAAAAATTAAAGTTAATTGTGAAATAGTTCACATTCCATTTCAGTTAAATCCTACAATGCCTCTAAATGGAATGGATAGGGATGAATATATTGAAAAAAAATTTGGCAGCAAAGCTAATGCCAAGCCAATGTATGACCATATGGTACAAGAGGCAAAAAAAGAAAATTTAAATTTTAACTTAGAGTTAATAAAAAAAACCCCAAGTACTGTTCCGTCACATATTTTAGTCGCCTATATGAAAAAATACAATTTACAGGAGAAAGTATTATTTGATATTTTTCATAATTATTTTATCGATGGTATTGATATTGGCGATACTACAAATCTTATTAAAATAGCTGCAAATCATGGTATCAAAAGTGAAGAGTTAAATAATCAATTTAAGTTAAAAGATAATATAACAAAAATATATCAAATGGATGTTGCTGGAAGAGAGATGGGCATAACGGGAGTACCTTTTTTTGTATTTAATAATAAGGTGATGTTATCAGGCGCCCAACCAGTTGAGGTAATTATAGACGCTATTAATAAAGCTAAATGAAAAAAAAAATTCAAAAAAATAAAAGCAAGAAAAATAAAAAAAAAGTTTTAAAAAAGAAAAAATTATTAGTAAAAAAAATTAATTTAAAAAAAATAAAAAAAAATACAAAAACTAAAAAAATTAATAAAAAGAAAAAAATTCCCAAGGTAAAGAAAGCAGTTATCAAGAAAAAGAAAGTTTTAAAAATTAAAAAAATAAATAAAAAAAATAATAAAAAAAAATTAATAATTAAAAAAAAACAAAAAAGAAAAAACACTCCTAAAAAAAAATTATTACCTAAAAAAAAGATTGTACGTCAAAACGCAATACAACAATTTTTAGAAAAGTTAAAAAATCAATTAAGCGACTGGTTTGGTTTAAGAAGTTTTGTACGTTCTAAGATCGAACTATGGAAGGACTATATTGAAAAGCAAAAATTACTTAAAAAACAAAAGCTTGAAAAATTAAGAATTGAAACTGCAAAAGAAAGAGAAAGAGAAAGAATAAGAAAGAAAAAAGAAGCTGAGAAGGAAAAAATAAGATTAAAAATTCTTAAGAAAAAAGAATTACTAGAAAGAAAAAGAAAAGCGCTATTAGAGAAAAAAATAGCACAAAAAATTGCAAAAGAACAAAAAAGAATAAAAGCCAAAGAAAGAAAAGAACAGCTACGTATTAAAGCTAAAGAGAGAAAAATTAAAGAATTAGCAAGAATTAAAGCACAAAAAGAAAAGGAAAAAATAAGAATAGCTAAAGAAAAATTAAAAATTAAAGAGGCCAAAGCCAAAGAGAGAAAGAGAATTCTTGAAGAAAAAATTGCTCTTCGCAATAAAATCAAAGAGGAAAGATTACAAGAACGTTTACGCAAAGAAAAATTAAAAGAATATAAGCGTGTTGAAAAAGACAAAATAAGATTGTTGCGGGAACAGCTAAGAGCTGTAGATGATAGACTTGTAAAAATTAGAGAAAAATATCAGCTCATCAAGCAAAAAAGAAGAGAACAGAAATTAGCTGAACTTGAAATTCGAAGACAAACAAAAGAAGAAGCAAGAAAAATTTTCGAAGCTCAAAAGGCTGAAAATCTCTTAAAGCAAAAAGTAGTAGAACGTTTAGAGAGATATTCAAGAAATATGAAATCTATCGTATTTCAAATTAACAAAAGATATTTGGCATTACGCAGAGCACCATTAAGATTTGTTGACCATATTGCTGAAAATGGAGAATGTTTTATTAAAAATGAAGATGCAGTAAGCGAAGAAGATTATTTAATCTTATTATTTATTGAGGGTGAAACTGCCAAAGAAAGATTAAGAAAAAAAATAACTTTAGAAGATAGAACGGATCTTGCTGAAACGAAAATCTTTAAGCCTAAGAATGTATTTGAAGCTTCTGATTATATGATTGATAGATTGGCAAGAATGTTTGAAAAAGAAAGACAACTAAAAAAAGCTAGCTAGTTTTTAATAACAGCTTGTACTGATCCTAAAGATTTAATTTCACCTTTAAACAATCCAATTTTTTGAATGGGAACAACACCAACGGTCGATCCTGTGAATACAAGAAAGTCTTTTGATAAAATAACACCATCTTTTTTGATTTTATTTAACAACCATACCAAAGATTTGATTGGACTGTCATAAACTGCTTTTGTATTTCCGTTAGCTATTTGACCACTTTTTTTATTATAAATTGTTGTGGCTAAATTACTAAATTGAATTTTTTTAAATTTTTGTTTTTTTCCTATGAGAAATTTCACATTTGCTCCAAAGTCACTAGATAAATCTCCAAGGTATTTTAGCCCTTTCTTTTTTTGTCGGTATCCAACTACTTCAATACATGGGCCCATGTGGCTAGCAAATTTAGATATATTTTTTTCGGTTACTTTAGCCTTACTTTTAAATAGTGATTTTTTTATTTGAAAAAAAACTTCTAGTTCAATTCCTAGCGTGTATTTATTTATTTTTACCGAGCCACCACTTTGTAATAAATTTTTTTTAAAAATGGATGCATAAAATGGTTCTTTTTCACCCAGTTTTTTTAGCATAGCAATACCTGTTCCACCTGCTTTAAATCCGATTACTGGCGATTTGATTAAGCTTTCGCATTCAACTCTGAATGCATTTGCAATTTTAGAGTTTTTAGTAAATTTTGTTGAAATAGGATTAATGACTTTTCCGCTATTAAAAGCTTGAGCTAATTTTTTTGCTGTACGTTTGAATTCTAAATTTTGCATTTTAATAAAAAAGACTATTAAGCATAAATATCAATTTTCTTAAAGCAAATACTCCAAAAAAACTTTAAATCATCCTGATAAATTTATGAGCCCCCTTGTAAAAAAATCAATAAAGACCTACATTATTCATAGTAATTTAAATGGTAGATATAGTTTTAAAAATTGCAAATAGATTTCCTAGCTTAAGATTGGCTAAGATTATTGTTTTTTTTATTTTGTTTTCATTATTTTTTGTAAGTGAAACTAGAGAGATTGCAATTCAAAGTGTGAGCGATGCGTTTATTTCCGTGACATCTTTTGTTGCGGCTACCGTATTTGTTTTTGCGTATTTACATAAAAAAGATTTTGATATTCAATCATTTATTAAAAAGCATGAACAGTTTGATGTTTTTATTGCTACTTTTTTAGGAGCAATACCTGGGTGTGGAGGAGCAATCATGGTCATGACTCTTTATGTAAGAAATGCCATTAGCTTCAGTGCTGTTATAGCTACATTGGTTGCTACCATGGGTGACGCTGCCTTTTTATTAATTGCCGCAAAGCCTTTCGTTGCAATGATTGTTATTTCACTAACTTTTACTATTGCAATTGTAACTGGTTACATTGTTAAAATGTTTGAAAATAAAATAGCCCCACAATTTGACCGCAAAGCAATTTATGTAGAAGAGGATGCGCCAAATTTAGCTCCAAATATTTTTTATAAATTCTGGATATTTTTTTTAATTCCAGGAATTGTCCTAGGAATTATTAATGCCTTTGGTAAAGACATTAATTTAATATTTTCAAACATAAATTTAGGATTAACAATTGGTTTTTTGGGTGGCCTATTATCATTAGGTATTTGGTTATTTAATCCTTCATCAGATATTCAGATTGCAGAATGCAGACATAAAAATTTTAGATCTGTTGCAGATCTAACTTGTTTTGTAACTGCTTGGGTTATTGTAGCATTTGTTTGTTATGAAATGATTGATTTTGCCACTGGTGGAAAAATGTTTGATAATTTAATTTATCTCGGACCGTTTTTACCTTTGGCTGCAATTTTGGTTGGATTTATTCCAGGATGTGGACCTCAGATTATGATTACAAGTATGTATATTGCTGGTCACATTCCTTTGGCAGCTCAGATTGGTAACTCCATATCAAATGATGGAGATGCCTTGTTTCCTGCGATTGCTATTTCACCTAAAGCTGCAATCTTGGCAACTTTATATAGTGCCATACCTGCAGTGCTCGTAGCATACGTTTGGTATTATTTTATCGAATTTTCTTTTTAATTTTTTTAGAAAATTTTGGTTTTTTTTTCAAACTTCTATCTTTATTTGATTTACCAGAATATCTTTTACTCATTTAGTCTCTAAAATTAGTAAACTCTACTGGTCTTCCAATATCTATGGTTCTTATGATGCCCATTGTTTCTTGTAAATCATCTCGTTTTTTTCCATCAACTCTCAATTCATCTCCTTGAATTTTTACCTGAACTTTAATTTTTGAATCTTTCACTTGTTTAATAATTTTTTTTGCACTTTCTTGATCAATTCCCTCTTGTAGATCACTCGTTTGTCTTTTGGAGTTTCCCGTTGCGTCTTCCACTGTTTTAACCTTGACAATTCTTGGATCGATTTTTCTTCTGACTAAATGACCAGTAAATAGCTCATTTATTTGCTTAAGCTTCATTGGATCTGGAGCTAAAGTTATGATTTGTTTTTCTTTTTCTTTAAATTCAATAACTATATTTAAGCCTTTAAAATCATATCTTGTATTTATTTCTCTTAGGCAGTTAGCAAGGGCATTGTTTAATTCTTGATAACTAATTTTACTAACAACATCAAAACTTGGCATGCCGACACAATATCAGTAAATAAAAAAAATAAAATATTTCTTATCAACCATCTTTTGGTAAAACAAAGTTATGCAAGATAAATTTGACTTTATTGTAATTGGCGCAGGTTCAGGCGGAGTACGATTTGCTAGATTAATGGCATCTAAAGGAAAAAAAGTTTGTATTATAGAAAAAAATAAAGTGGGAGGCACCTGTGTCATAAGAGGTTGTATTCCTAAAAAACTTTATGTGTATGCATCAAATTTTTCAGATTATGTTTCTGACGCTATTAATTTTGGCTGGAAAATATATAAAACACCAACTCATAATTGGACAAAGTTAGTTGTAAAAAAAAATAAAGAAATTAACCGATTAAATAAAATCTATATTAAAAATTTAACAAAAGCCGGAGTAGTCATTTTTCAAGATCATGCCTCATTTGTAAATGCAAACACAATACATTTAAAAAAATCAAAAAAAAATATTCAAGGAAAAAATATTATCATAGCTACTGGCTCGACACCAAGTATGCCAGATATAGATGGCAAACATCTTGCTATTAATTCAGATCAATTTTTTGAAATGAAACAAATTCCCAAAAAAATTAGTATAGTTGGTAGCGGTTATATTGCCCTGGAGTTTGCTTTTTTACTTAAAAACTTAAATTACGACGTTAACTTAATCATAAGAAAGAAAACAGTATTAAATGAATTTGATCCTGACATTGGACAAAGAATATTAAATTCAGCTAAAAATAAAAAAATAAAAATTTATGATGAAAGCACTGTCCAATCTATTAAAAAATATAACAAGAGCTTGTTAGTCTCAACTAGTAAAGCAACGATAGTTACGGATCTTGTAATTTTTGCTATCGGAAGAATTCCAAATATTTCTTCATTAAATCTGGATAATGCTAAAATTAAACTTACTTCTCAAGGTGCAATTAAAGTTAACAAATTATCTCAAACAAATATTAAAAATATTTTTGCTTTGGGGGATGTAACGAATAGAAAAAATTTAACACCTGTTGCTATTCGTGAAGCGGTACATTTAGTGAATTATTTTTTATATCGAAATAAAAAAAGTTTAGATTATGATAAAATTGCTTCTGCAATTTTTACTCAACCAGAAGTAGGATCAATTGGTTTAGGTGAAAATGATTTAAAAAAAAGAAATATTCCTTACAAAGTTTTGCAAACAGAATTTAAACCTTTGAAATATGCTTTTTCTAAAAAAATAAATAAAGTGTTTATAAAAGTTTTATACCAACCTAAAACAGAAAAAATCTTTGGAATTATTTATATAGGAGATAGTGCTGCGGAAATTATTCAGTCTATTGCAATTTCATTTGCCAAAAATTTTACCTTAAATGATTTGCGCAATACAATTCCTGTGCACCCTACTTCTGCTGAAGAATTGGTAACTTTAGTGTAATTTTATAAGTGTAAACCGTATTTTTTAAATTTCGGTCTAAAACTATAGAATAATGAGTTATGATTTCCCGAATCTTTTTTGATTGTCTGTTGCCACAAATGTATCATTTCATGCGCTAAAGTTTGCAAAAATTCTTTTTTATTGTGATAGCTTGGTTGCATTTCTAGACAGAAAAATTTCGTTCCTTTTCTTAAGGAATAATCTTCTACACATTGACCCCAACAACCATTCATTTTTCTGATTTTAATATCGTTAAATGGATTAAGGGAGTCTTTGAATAAAGCTTTATTAAAAATTTTAAAATATTTTTTAATATCTTTAAAAGTAGTCTTATAATTTTCCTTCGTATTAGCAGACTCTTTTAAGATGCGTTTTTTTATTTTAATAATTTTTTCTTTTTTAATTTTTTCTTCTTTTTTTGTCATGGTTATAAGTCTTATTTTAAGGAGCCAGGGTTATACTACTTTTTTACAATCAGACTAGTTATTTTTTGTGGCTAAAGTCTGATCGTATAAACTAGTGTTTTTTCAACTAATTTGATTTTAAATAGTTTTTCTTAATTTTTCACTTTCAGTCTTGAGCTGACCGCAGGCACCCAAGATATCTTCCCCCCTAGATTTTCGGAGAGTAACTATGTGTCCTGATTTTTTAATAGTTTGATAAAATTTTTGCACGGCATCGGTTGAGGAAGGTTGGTAACTAACACCTGGCCAAGCATTAAATTCAATGAGGTTTAGTTTACTTGGAAAAGAAGACATTAATTTTATAAGTTGTTTTGCACATTCTTCACTGTCGTTAACATCTTTTAATAAAACGTATTCTAAAAAAATCTTTTCTTTATTTATTTTTGTATAAGCTGAACAACTTTCTATTAAATCTTTTATTTTGTATTTTTTATTTATGGGCATGATTTTTTCTCTCAAAATATCATTGGGCGCATGTAGCGACAGAGCCAAATACGTTCCTATTTCATTTGCGGCTTTTATGATTTCTGGAACTACGCCTGCAGTAGAGACTGTTATTTTTTTAGAAGAATAATCTAATCCATGAATTTCTTTTAAAATAGAAATTGATTTTTTGACATTATCAAAATTATAAAAAGGTTCACCCATACCCATGTAAACAATATTAGTAATTTTTTTTTGAGTTCCCCAATCACCCAACTCATCCTTTGCAACTAGAATTTGATTAACAATTTCACTGGTTGATAAATTTTTGACCATTCTTTGAGTTCCAGTATGACAAAACTTACAATTAAGTGTACATCCAACTTGGGATGAAATGCATAAGGTACCCCGGTTTTCACTTGGTATAAAGACTGTTTCAACAAGATTTTGATCCTCAAGTTGTAATAGCCATTTAATAGTTCCGTCTTTTGAGATTTTTTTCTCTTTGATAGTTATTCTTTTGAAATTAAATAATTTTTGCAAATTTTCTTTTGTTTCAATGGGAAGATTTGAAAATTGGGAAACTTCAGAGAAACCTTTTTTATAAACAAATTTCCAAATTTGGTTTGTACGCATTCCAACTTGTTTTGGCTCTAAAGAAAAATGATCTAAAATAAACTTAGATAAGTCTGCATAAGAAAAATCATAAAAATTCTTTGATACAATGGTCATTATTGTTGATTTTAAAGAGTTATTTGAAATAGACAACGAGTAAACGAATAATGATTATTATGTAAGGAATAAAGGTAAGCATCATTCCTAATACTCTAAATAATCCTTTTTGGGCAAACATACTATAAGCATGAAATATTCTTCCTAACAGAAAAGCTACTCCAACGGAGGTTAAAAATTGTGAAGATACACCTGCGGATTCTAACAATATGAAAGCAATTAAAAATAAAGGTGTATATTCTGCAAAATTTGAATGTGCTCTTACTGCTCGGGCTAATTTTTCATTATTACTTTCCCCAATAGCAATGCCAGACTTCCTTCTTGTCATTGCAGCATTTACTGAAAGGGCAAGATATAAAATTAGGCATATTGCAGAATAAATTAAAGATAATGAATGCATAAAAGTTATATTTTGACTTCTATTATCAGATTTGTTTTAAAAGTCTTTAAATTATATGAATAAAATAACAGCATTATTTGTTGCGCTACTTTACACTTTTATTAGCACGTCCGCTTTTTCTTATGGCGGACCTACAGTAAATGATCGAAATGTTCAGCCATTATATGGACCAAAGTTAGCGAAAAAAAAATTTATCAAAGTGCCCTCAGATATCAATATAGAAAAATCAATTTTGGGAACGATTATTATTAATCAGAAAGATATTCAAATTTCACAACAATTAATCAAGAATATTGTTTGGAGAAAAGCTGAGCAGGGAAAAGGAATTAATTTAGTTGAATTAGAACAGAATGTTAAGAATTTAAATAGTATTAATGGAATTAGAGCTTCCGCAGTTTTAAAAAAAAATAAAAACAATATCGTAGATCTAATTATTAATTTAAATAAAACTGATCCAAGCAAAGCTAGAGTGAGAGTAGATAATTCTGGATCTAGGACTAGCGGTTTTGTTAAGTCAACATCTACTTTGTCTTATGATAATTTTTTTAATATGGGAGAAAGTTTTGGTTTAAAACAAGTTCATACTGCAGCAAATGGAACTAATTATTATGAAATAAATAATAAAATGCCAGTTGGCATTGAGGGATCAAGTTTGGCTTTTAGGGTGGCAAAAATGCGTTATGACCTTGGAGCATATGCAACTCATCCAGTGCAACGAGGACTTGAGGGAGGATCTAGTTTTATAGATGTGAATTTTGATAAGCCTTTAATCTATGGAGATAATTTAAATTTAAATTTAGGACTGGGTTTGTTCAGAGGATCTTTTCAAGAATATAAAAATATGGGAGCACAGACAGAAAAAGATGCACGAATTCAAAGAGGAGATCTGTCTTTGGATTTAAGTTTTAGAGATAATTTATTTAAGCAATCAGCAACTAATGCTCGAATTATTTTTAGTCACGGAAAAAATATTTATTCTGATAGTGGAGTTGAATATTCACCAGCCAACGATCAAGAAGGAAGCAATGGAAAATTTTCAAAAATAAATCCTGCTTTTTCACGAATAGAAAAAATTAATGATAAGACTAATTTATTATTAAAATTTAAAGGGCAATATGCTTTTGACAATTTAGATGGAACAGAAGAATTTTCTTTGGGTGGCACATATAATGTAAGAGGTTATCCTAATAATGAAGGATCAGGCGACACGGGCTACATAACAACATTGGAGCTACAAAGAAGTATACAAAAAAATTTAATGGTTTCGCTTTTATTTGATTATGGAAAAATATGGACACACAAGGATCTTGAAGCAGCAACTAATGGAGGAGCATGGACTCCCTTTGGATACAGTAGTTTAATACCTGTTTACGATATTATGAGCGGCGGTATTGCTGTAGATTGGAAAATTATTCCTGGTTCTACTTTAAAAATGCAAGTGATTGATCATTTGGGAATAAGCAATCGAGGAAAAAGGGATGATGGTCAAGACTTTGATCGCACAACTTACAAAACAAAATTATTGATTGAGTTTTACTCAAAATTTTTAAATTTTTGCAAATTTAATTAAATGTTCAGCAAATGCAAAAGATGCAGTCCAAGCGGGGCTAATTGCATTTAATACATGAGTGCAATTTTTTTGATTTAATAGAACAAAATCATTTACAAGAGTTTTGCTTTTAGGATCAAAAATTTGAGATCGAATCCCCACCTTTTCATTTGTTGAAATAATATGATTTTTATTAATTCCAGTGATTAGTTTATTTATTTCTTTAATGAACTTGCTCATAATAAGTAATTTAGATTCTTGTAAAGCTAAACTTCTAAGTTGATTTTCATTTTTAATAATTTTTTGTATAAAGCTTGTGCCGAGCTTAAATGCTTGTTTCATATTTAAATCTTCATTCCAACTGTAGCTTTCTCTTCCCAAAACTGGCGTTGAGCTTGGTCCAATAAAAAAACTACCATTTTTTTTATGAGATGTGTGCAATCCAAGAAAAGGATATTGTAAATCAGGGACAGGATAGACTAAGTGATTTAATGTGAAATTTGGATCTATAATTTTCCAATATTTTCCCTTGAAAGGAAGAAAGCTATATCTAAAACTTAAACCAGATTTTGTAGCAATATCATCTGATTGCAAACCGCTGCAATTAAATGAATAGTCACATTCATAGGTATCTTTACTTGTTTTTATTTTTATTCCCTCATTTATTACTTCTAAAACAACTTCATTATATTTTATTTCTATACCCATCGATTTTAGATCTTCTATCAAACACATGGAAACTTCTTTGGGATCAGCAATAGATGTAAAGGGTATTTTTAATCCGACACCATAATGAGTATTTACCCTTGGTTCTAAATTATTAATTTCTCTTGCTGTTAATTTTTGGATTGTTACTCCATTTTCAATTCCTCGTTTAAATAAGTTTTCCGTATTTTCATAAGAATTTTGTGAAGTTGGAATAAGTAATTTTCCACACTCATCTATCCATAAATTTTTAGATTTAATATATTCTTTAAGTTCAATTCCGCCCTGAACACCGAGCGTTGCTCTTAACGAATTAGGCTCATAGTAAATTCCACTATGAATAACACCGCTATTTCTACCAGAGCCGTGTTGTACGGAGTCTTTTTCTTTTTCTAATATTAAAATTTTGCTTTGTTTAAGCCTTTTTTTAAGTTTAAAGGCTAGTGTCAATCCTACAATACCACTACCTATGATAATAAAATCATACTTCATATGTCTAATTATAATCTGTTATACTCTTTTCTATCATGAGTGAAGTAGAAGAATTGGCATCAAAAAATATAAAAAATTTTTTACAATTAGAAAAACAAGTTGTTTTAATCGATGTCCGAACAGAAGAGGAGTGGAATAATATAGGCATGCCGGATGGAGAAGCATTAAATGTGCCGACTTATTTTTTATCCTACCAGCTAGGAGAGCATAGAATATTAAATGAAAATTTTGAACAAGAGTTTTTAGATTTGCAAATTGATAAAAGTAAAAAAATTTTATGTATATGCAGAAGCGGAGCAAGATCTTTACATGCAGCAGAGATATTTAGTAATCACGGATATACAGCAATTAATATTTCGGATGGTTTTGAAGGATCTTCTGTGATTAATGAACCAGGTTGGAAAAAAATAGGACTACCTTGTAAATGATTTATTATAAAAAATTTTTTTTTCTTTGTATTTTAATTAGTTTAACTAATTGCCAAACGATTGATAAAAAAATTAATGAGACAACAGATAAAGAAAATAAAATGCTATCTGAATTTTTAGGAAAAAAAAGCAAGGATTTGAAATCTAGCTTTGGAGAGCCTAATATTATTAATTTAGACGTGCCTTATAAAATATATGTTTATAATAAAAAAAATTTATTAGTTAAGTGTACCAGGGAATTTTACATTAATCCAAAGACAGATCTTGTAGAAAAATTTACTAGCAAGAACTGTATTAAATAAGTGTTTAATTCAAAATATAAAAAAATACTTCACAAGGTTACCAGTCAATTACTTAAAAATAAAAAAAATAAAAAAAATTTATTTTGTTTAGTTTCGGGCCCTCAGGGCTCAGGGAAAACAACCTTTACAGGATTTGTCAAAAATCAATTAGAAAAACAAAAATTAAAAGTTTTGGTACTTTCCATTGATGATTTTTATTTATCAAAAGATGAAAGAAAAAAGTTATCTCTTAAAATTTCTCCTCTTCTACTAACGCGCGGTGTTCCTGGTACGCATAATTTAAAACATCTAAAAAATGTTGTAAAAATTTTTTTAAGCAATAAAAAGAAAAAATATATATTCCCTAAATTTTCAAAAGCAGAAGATGACCATTTAAAATCAAAGTTTAATATTTTGAATTTTCCTTATGATGTTTTTATTCTCGAAGGATGGTGTGTAAATTACCCTGGCGAAGCAAAACAGACGCTTTGTAAGCCAATAAATAAACTAGAAAAAAATCAAGACATATCTCTTAAATGGAGAAATTATGTAAACAATCAGAGTAAAATATATTTTAAATCAATTTATAAAAAGTCAGACTTTTCTATTTTTTTAAAAATTCCTAGTTTTAGCCATGTATTTAAATGGAGAAAAAAACAGGAAATGCAAATTCCAAAGAAAAAACAAATGAGCAATACCCAGCTTAAAACTTTTATAAGTTTTTATGAGAGAATTACTAAGCAATTGCTGCAAAGTAAAAAGAAGCTTTTTAATTGCGAGGTGAAAATTTTATCAAATCACAGTTACTCAAATTTAAAAATAAACTTCTGAAGTTTATAAGTCTTGTGCAATATCCTATTTATAGTCTATAATCTCTTGTCGATTTGATACAGCTTGCGGACTTAAGTAACAGCTAAAGCGAAGACTTCCCAAAAGCTTAGATTATTTTCATTTCGGTTTTAATGAATAACTAAGGAGAAAAATTATGACTACTAGTAGTAAACACCCGGAAACAATTGCATTGCACGGGGGATCATGGAGAAAAGATGAAAGCTCAACATCTGTGGCTGTGCCAATTCATCAAACTACTTCCTACCAATTTAACTCTGCAGATCATGCAGCAAATTTATTTGGATTAAAGGAATTTGGAAATATTTATACAAGAATAATGAACCCAACAACCAATGTTCTGGAGGAAAGAGTAGCGGCATTGGAAGGTGGACTTGCTGCAGTCTGTGTGAGTTCAGGACAAGCTGCTTCTGCATTCGTAGTACAAAATTTATGTAATGCTGGAGATAATTTTGTTGCTTCCACTGATTTATATGGTGGTACTGTAAATTTATTTAATAACACTCTGAAGGCTATGGGTATCGAGGTAAGATATGCAGATCCAAAAGATCCTGAAAATTTTGCTAAGTTAACGGATAGCAAAACACGTTTGTATTACGCAGAAACTTTACCTAATCCATCTTTGAGAGTTTTTCCTATTCAAGAAGTTGCGGAAGTTGGAAAAAAATTAAATGTACCCTTAGTAATGGATAACACGGCGTGTCCAGTTATTTGTAAACCTTTTGAACATGGCGCAGCAATCGTAATGCATTCTTTGACTAAATTTATTGGTGGTCATGGAACTAGTATTGGAGGTGTTGTTGTAGACTCAGGTAATTTTAATTGGGCAGGCGATAAAGAAAGACAACCAAATATATGGAAGCCAGATATGTCTTATCATGGAGCTGTTTGGGGAGATGCCGTTCCCCAGCTTACTGGAGCAAATATTCCATTTATTATAAGAGCAAGGGTAGTTTTGTTGCGAGATCTTGGTTCTGCCATTAGTCCTTTTAATGCATTTCAAATTATTCAAGGACTTGAAACTGTAGCTTTACGAATGAAGCAACACTGTGAGAATGCAGAAAAAGTTAAAAACTTTTTATTAAAACATCCTAAAGTTGAAAAAGTTATCTATTCTACTTTGCATGAAGGCGAGATTGGCGAAAGAGCTAAGAAATATTTCAAGGGTGGCAATGGAGCTTTGATGGGAATGGAAGTTAAAGGCGGATTAGAAGCGGGTAAAAAGTTTATCGATAATTTAAAACTTTTATATCATGTTGCTAATATTGGTGATGCCAGGTCGTTAGCTATTCATCCTGCTAGTACAACTCACTCGCAACTTAATGAAAAGGATATGCTTGCAGCAGGTGTAACACCAGGATACGTTCGTCTATCTATTGGTATCGAACATGCCGATGATATCATTGCTGATATTGATCAAGCATTAAACGCATAAATTTAAAAATACTAAAAATGAGTCACAATTAATTATTGTGGCTCATTTTTTTTTGTGTTACATAAATACGAATGAATAAAAGCAATATAGCACTTATTATTGGTGGAACAGGAGCTATTGGTAATGCCATAGCAGAGGAATTAAAACAAAATGGCTTTCTTAATATTGTTCAGTTAAGCAGATCATCGCATCCAAATATAGAATTAACCGATGAAAATACTATTCGCGATGCTTCATTGTTTATTAAAAACAAGGCTACACCATTATGTTTAATATTTGATGCAACAGGAATTTTGCATTCTGCAGAAACAAATCAGATGCCAGAAAAGACATACAAAAATATTGATATAAACTTCATGAAAAAAAATTTTGAAATTAATACGTTTGGACCTGCTTTATTAATGAAATATTTTTTACCGCTATTAGATAGTGAAACAAAATCTGTTTTTGCATCTTTGTCCGCAAAAGTTGGATCTATTGAAGATAATAAATATGGAGGATGGTATTCATACCGAGCTTCAAAAGCTGCTTTAAATCAGTTTATCAAAACAGCTTCAATCGAATTAGCAATGAAAAATAAAAAAGCTATTTGTGTAGCTGTTCATCCTGGCACTGTTACAAGTAATCTTTCAAAGCCTTTTCAAAAAACTGATTTAAAAATTCAATCACCACAAGAATCTGCAAAAAATATTTTAAAAGTTATATTAAATCTGAATGTTCAAAATACAGGAGGTTTTTACAATTGGGACGGGAGTACAATTCCTTGGTAAAATAAAAAAAAAGTAATATAATTAATTATTATGTTTTTTGTTGCAGTATTTATTATTGGTTTAGCAGCTGGGGCTGGCCCAGAAAAGACTGGAGCATTTATAGATTCAGTAAAAAACAAAACTTCAGAGATTAGTAAATCGGTTCAAACAAAATCATCGGAAGTAGGACAATCTGCAAAATCTAAAGCAATTGAAATTAAAGAAAAAATTAAAAAGAATTACTGAATGGTAATTCTATGCATCACACGGTGTACGCCCGTAAAGTCATTCACTGGATTATGTAGAACTACGTGATTAGACCAAATTGCTAAACAGTTAGGCTCCCATTCAAATCCATACACAAATTCAGGCTTTGTTTGATGTTCGAATAGATAACTTAGTAATGTTTTGCTTTCTTCTGCACTGATATCTTCAATTTTAATTACGTGACCAGGTGAAAGATAAATAGACTTTTTTTTGTTTCTTTCATTCTCTTTAACAATTGCATGAACTGCAGACATTGATTTTGGATCGATGCCTGTCCCCTTTTCTGCAATTCTATTATTTCTTGTTTTAGAAATTGGACCATCTGCACTAAAGGTTGCTTTTAAATTTTGAATTTTCTTCTTATATTCTTCTGGTAAGCTTTCGTAACTTTTGTATTGAGATGCAAACAAAGTATTTCCCTTTCCTTTCGGTGGAGATTTGATGGAATATAGCATAGTAAATCGTGGAGGTTCTTTAGTATAAGTGGAATCGGTGTGCCAACCCTCCCCAAACATAATTTGTTCATCAGGTTTTTTTTCAACCACGGTAATTTCTGGAAAGCCATCTAGGCCTTTTAACATTGGATAATCTGCACAAGTTCCAAACTGTTTTGCAAATTTTACATATGAGGAGGAATCTAAATTTTGTTTACGAAAAAATATTACTCCATACTCATCAAGAGCTATTTTCATTTCCTCAATAGCCTGCAGGGCTAGAAGATAAAATGTCAGCGTCGATAAAAGCACCAACATCATTCTTACAAGGCTTTACATTTATTAATTTAAACATGTATTAATCTTAGTTTTTTATTAATATAACTGTCAATATTAATTTATTACAATGAAATTATATAAATTACTTTTATTCATTTTTTGTTTTTACATAACGCAAAACACATATGCGGCTGAAAGATTGTCTAGCAAAGATTATCAAAAATTGGTTGATCTTGGATTTAATAAATTAGATGCTTATGCAGATGATTATTCTGATAGCGAAGCATATTGGTATTCGTTGGAAGAGCATTTAAGCTTAAAACCAAAATTTCTAGCTTTGTTAACTCAGCCCATGAAAGTAGATGGTAAAGAACAAGTTAACCGTCATGTTTATAATAGCAAACATCATTTTTTTGCTTCAAGAAAAGAAAAGTGTGACAAAGATGGATCTAAAACTTTGAGTTTTTTAAAAAAATGTAAAGTTTTAAAAATGCCGGTGATTGACGATTCTTTCATTTCAGTTGAAAATTTTGCAAAGATGACCCTTGATCATTGCAATGAAACAAAAGTAAAAAATTTAAAGACTAAAGATGGGAAGGCAATTAAAGTTACAGATGAAAAAAGTTGTAATATTAAATTTATCAATTTTAAAAAATATGAATTTGCAAAAGTATTAAAAGAAGTTGGAAGTAGCTCTGGCAAAGAAGACAAAAAAGAAAAATCTAAAAAAAATAATTTAGATGATTTTAAAAAACAGTGTGAAGATCTAGGTTTTACTCCTAAAACAGAAAAATTTGGTGACTGTGTTCTTAAATTAGCTGAAATTGCTAATAATTCTTAACCTGTTTTTAGTAGACTCTATATTTAAAAAGTGAGAAATTTACTTATTATCAATTAATAGGGGGGAAATTAAATGAAACATTCATTTAAGCTAATTAGTGGTATTGCGTGCATTCTTTCTTTATTAATATCTAACGCTTACTCAGCTGGGGATGCTGAGCAAATTAAAGCTTTAAGTAGTTTTAAAAAAACAGGCTTGGATGTTAAGGGAGAAGTTATTCCGCAAGACACAAAATATGCGGCAAATATTAAAAAAAATATTTTGCCAAACATTAAACTACCACAAGGATTTAAAATCGAGTTGTTTGCAGTGGCGCCTGACGCTAGGCATATGGCTGTTGGTAGAAACAAAGGAACAGTTTGGATTGGAACAAGAAAAACAAAAGTATGGCAGGCGACTGACAGAGACATGGATAATGTAGCTGATACAGTTGATCAATTTGCACCTACTGTAAAATTCGATATACCAAACGGCCCTTGCTATAGTGATGATGGACATTTGTACATTGCAGAAAGAAACCGAGTATTATGGTTCCCAGCTGCAGAGTATTTTATGGAAAGCCCAGACACTGTTGCAATTCCAATTATTGATCAAGGAAAATTAATTCCACCAGCAGAAGAGTCTTACAATCACACTGCAAGAGTTTGTGCGATTAGTAAAAAAGACAATAAGCTTTATGTTAGTATGGGACAACCATTTAACGTAGCTGGTCCAGAGAAATATCCATTATACGATCAAGTTGGAATTGGTGGAATGATAAGATTTAATCGTTTCCCAGGAAATTTGGATAGAGAAGTAGTTGCTATTGGAATTAGAAATTCAGTAGGTCATGCTTTTAATCCAAAAGATGGATCTTTATGGTTTACAGATAATCAAGTTGATGGAATGGGAGATGAAACTCCTCCAGGAGAATTAAATAGAGCTCCTAGACTTGCTAGCGATGTTTGGTATGGACATCCGTATTATGGTGGTGGAGACGTTAGAACCGACGAATACAAAGGAAAAGAAATACCAGCTGCCTATGCTAAAAATTATGTAAAGCCACAAGTTGAAATGATAGCTCACGCTGCAGACTTGGGTATGATGTTTTATACAGGAAAAATGTTTCCAAAAAAATATCATAACGCAATTTTTAGTGCTCAACATGGTTCATGGAATGCTGTGAAGCCACGTGGTGCTAGAGTAATGGTTACTTATCTAGACAGCAAAGGTAATGCAAAAAAAACTGAACCTTTTGCTGAAGGTTGGTTAACTGAAATGGGAACTTATCTTGGAAGACCTGTGGATGTTCAGCAGTACGTAGATGGTTCTATATTAGTTTCTGATGATAAAGCAGGAGTTATTTATAGAATTAGTTACGACGGAAAAAAATAAACTAATATTTATTTATGAGCCGGTCTAAACCGGCTCATAAAAATCTTAAAGAAAACTCTAATTAATTTTTATGAAAAAGATATTTTTTTTATTTGTTGTAATTCTATTGTGTTCATCAATTAACGGACAATCAGCAAATCATAGCAATCAAACTAAAGTTTGCAGTGGCGGTTTTACAAAATGGACTAAAGATGGTGAATTAGAAGTTGTTCGCCCAAGTAAATGCATGACTGAAAAAGAGTATCAAGCTTATTTAAGTGCACCAGATTATCAATGTAAATATTATTTACAGTCTATTTGGAAAGAGTCAGAGCGTCCTTATGGAAAAAAACAGTATCAATACACTGAAGCAAAGTTAGCTAAAATTAAACAATTAAAAGAAGAAGGAAAAGCTTTGTGTGATGCTGGTAAATTAAAAGAAGGAGAAGCCAAGTTAAAAGAAGCTATCACTATTATTAGTTGGACAAGAATGAATTGATGAAATTTTTTCAGTTTTTTTATATTATTTTCTTTTTATTATTTTCACAGAATCTACACAGTGAGCAAAAAAGTGCTCATTGGCTAGATCAATATAAATCTATTATTCAAAATTCTGAAGAAACTTACTGGTTACAAAAAGATAAAAAGGACAGAACTGTTAGTGTAAAACTTTCACCAGAATTAACAGAAGGTAAAAGAATCGCATCTACAGTATGTGCAGGATGTCATGGGGTTGATGGTGTATCTACAGGAGCGGGAAATTCAGCAATTGTTCCTAATTTAATTGCTCAAAATAAACAATATCTGATCGCTAAACTAAAAGATTACAAATCAGGAAAGTTAAAACATGAACAGATGAGTATGATTGTAAAAATGATTACAGAAAAAGATATAGAGAATGTTGCCACATGGTATTCATCCATTGATGTCATTGTTGCCGATCCTAAATTGCCAGCCAAGCCTTATTAACTTTTATTTTGGTATATAGTTCTGTAGTTCTGCAAATTCAGGACATCTGCATTTTTCTAATTTTTGTAAAACTTTTTTAGCCAAATCTATGCGGTTGGTATCTACATACAACTCACCAATATATTCTAAAGCACCGCGATGCTCAGGATCAATTTCGAGAGCTTTTTTATAATATGTTTCTGCCTTTTCTAGTTGTTTTGTTTTTCTCAGACTAAAGGCGTAGTAGTTTAAAATATCAGGATCTTTTTGGTATTTATTTTTTTTTAAAATGCTTTCTAATATTTCAATTGCTTCATTAAATTTTTCTTTTTTAATTAGTTTTACAGCCTTGTTGTAACTTGAGGGTTTTACTACTTGGTCGGATGAATCACTACCAGCAGATATGGCCACAGATGTGGAGAGCATGAAAAGACCAAGAATTACAAAGATAATTTTTTTCATTTTAATAAAATGTAGTTTTACTTAATTCAGATCCATAATTATAACAGTAATTCAATTATGGAAAGTATTTACAAATCAGACGTTATTATTGTTGGTTCTGGTATTGCTGGATTAATGCTAGCTATTTCTCTTTATCCAAGAAAAGTAACTCTTGTAACTAAAAAAAACTTAGGAGAAATGTCATCTAGTGCATGGGCTCAGGGTGGAATTGCAGCAGCTGTTGGTAAGGATGATGATCCAAATATTCATTTTAAGGATACAATCGAGGCTAGTTCTGGATTAAATAATGAAGAAGCAGTTAGACTCATCACTAAAGAAGCTCCAGAAATTGTAAAATTCTTAGAAAAAATCAATATTCAATTTGACCGAAATGAGGATAAAGAATTTCTTCTTTCCATTGAGGCTGCCCATTCAAAAAGAAGAGTTTTGAAAATCAATGGAGATCAGTCAGGAAAATTTATTGTTCAGAAATTGATTGCCTATGCAAAATTACAAGAACATATTACTTTTTTAGAAAATGTTTCAATTGACCATATCGTACAAAATGAAAATAAGTGTGAGGGTGTAGTTGGTCACATTAATAAGACCGACATTGTAGATAATTTTATTTTTTTACAAGCTCCTAATGTCGTTTTGGCAACAGGCGGTATAGGAAGTATTTTTGCGCACACTACAAATCCTAGAGATATATATGGAGAAGGTATTGCAATGGCAGCTAGAGCGGGTGCTGAATTGTGCGATATGGAGTTTGTTCAATTTCATCCAACTGCACTAGATATTGGATTGGACCCAGCTCCTTTATTAACAGAAGCAATCAGGGGCGAGGGCGCCCTATTGGTTGATGACTTAGATAATAGATTTATGAAATCTGTTCATGAAAAAGGTGAACTTGCTCCAAGAGATATTGTAGCTAGAGCTATATTCAATCATAAGGCACAAGGAAGATCTACCTATCTTGATTGTAGACATTTCAAAAAAGGATCTTTTAAAAAAATGTTTCCAACAGCTTGGGAGTTTTTACAAAAAGCAAATATTAACTCTGAAACGGATCTTATTCCTATCACGCCAGCTGCACATTATCATATGGGAGGGGTAAAGGTAGATTTGGATGGTAGAACATCTGTATTAGGTTTGTGGGCTTGTGGCGAAACAAGTTCTACAGGAGCGCACGGGGCCAATCGATTGGCGAGTAACTCATTATTAGAAGCTTTTGTTTTTGCCAAACAAATAGCCAAAGCAATTAATCATGAACCATTAAGTCCATTAGAACTTAAAAGAATAAATATTGAAAATTATTTTCCCAAAGAAAAAACATTGAGCAAAATTAGAGCTAAAAAATATATTTGGCAATTAAGATCAACAATGATGCGATATGTTGGTTTAGAAAGAAGCAAACATAGTTTGGAGCAAGCGCTAATTGAATTTGATAGAATTGAAAGAGAATCCAAGCATTTGTCAGCAAAATTAAAAGATATGCTTCTTATTTCAAGATTGATAACTTATGCAGCTATGCAACGAGAAGAAAGTAGGGGAACGCATTATCGTAGTGACTTTATAAAAATGAATCCAAATTTAAATAAAAGAAAAGTATTTACGGCAAATGAAATGAACTTATTTGTTGCTAATTACAAAAAACAATATTTAGATAAAATAGCTTAAGAAATTATATCCTATGAGAACTGTATATTTAAATGGAGAATATGTATTAGAAAAAGATGCAAAAGTTTCTATTTTTGATAGAGCTTTTTTGTTTGCAGATGCTGTGTATGAGGTAACCACTGTTCTTAAAGGAAAGCTTGTTGATTTTGATAATCATATGAAGCGATTAAAAAGATCCATGAAAGAATTACACTTTGAACCCACGTTAAATGAAAAAAATATTTTAAAATTTCATAGAGAGTTAATTAAATTAAATAACTTGGAGGAAGGTGTAATCTATCTTCAAGTTAGCAGAGGAGTGGCAGAAAGAGATTTTGCTTTTCCAAAAGAAACGGAACTAACAGTTTCGGCCTTTACCCAAAAAAAAGATTTAGTTGAAAACAAAAGTGCGCAAAAAGGTATTTCTGTTATTACAATCGAAGACTTGAGATGGAAACGATGCGATATTAAAACTATCCAACTCTTGTACCCATCTATGGCTAAATCAGAAGCTTTGCGGCAAGGAGCTGATGATGCGTGGATGACTCAAAATAATTATGTGATGGAAGGCTCTTCAAATAATGCATGGATTATCAGAGGAAAAACTATTTATACAAGGCAAACAGATAATTTAATTTTAAGTGGTGTTACCAGAGCAGCTAATTTTATCCGTTGCTGAGGAGTTAGGTTATAAAGTCATATTTAAACAATTTACTACCCAGGAAGCAGAATCGGCAGATGAAGCTTTCGTTACTTCTGCAACTACTTTTGTCACTGCAGTTGTAAAAATAAACAATCATCGAATTAAAGATGGAAAACCAGGAGTTTTTACTCAAGAATTGAGAAAAGCTTATATAAAACAAGCATTAAAGACGTTAAAATAAAAGAATCGTTTTACGCGATTCCCCTATCAGTTGGTTTTCAAAACCTGCGAATAGCTTGTACCGATTTAACTGTGTGCTTTAGTTTTCTCACCAGTGTCCCCTGTTAGTTAAATTAAGGCACACCGAAAGCTTTTAAAAATTTCATATCAGCTATACGATAATTAGATATCTACATCTGGCATAGCTGTTAAGATTTCTTAACTGTCCTACTTTATTTTTTAACAAGTTACATTCCTTTCATAATTTAATTTAATAGGAGATATCAATAATGAAAAAAACAAGTTTATTTATAATAGCTATTTTTTCATTACTTTTTGCAAGCCCATCTTTTGCTGCCGAATCAACAGTGAATGCTGAAACACAATTTGTTTTTAATACTTTATTGTTTTTAGTTTGTGGCTTCTTAGTAATGTTTATGGCTCCAGGTTTCGCAATGCTAGAATGTGGACTAGTTACATCGAAAAGCGTTTCATCGATTGCTGCAAAAAATATTGCACTCTATTCTATAGCTGGTTTAATGTTTTGGTTATGCGGTTATAATTTAGCGTATGGAATCCCTGAAGGAGGATACATAGGATCTTTCTTACCGTGGTCCGATGGAACTGACTTTAAAAAGGATAGTTATGCTGCAGGATCTGACTGGTACTTCCAGATGGTATTTTGTGCAACAACAGCATCCATTGTGTCTGGAACTTTAGCTGAGCGAATTAAAATTTGGCCTTTCTTTTTATTTACTGCAATCTTAACTGGAATTTTATATCCAATTCAAATGGGATGGCAGTGGGGCGGTGGCTGGTTATCTGTAAAAGGATTTTCTGATTTTGCAGGATCAACTTTAGTTCACGCAGCTGGTGGTGCAGCAGCATTAGCAGGTGCAATTGTGTTAGGACCTAGATTAGGAAGATTTGTAAAGGGTGCTCACTTAACACCTTTTGCTGCTTCTTCTATTCCTCTAGCTACTCTTGGAACTTTTGTATTATGGTTTGGCTGGTTTGGTTTTAATGGTGGATCGCAACTTGCTCTAGGTACATTTGACGATGCAACATCAATTTCAAAAATATTTATCAATACTAACCTTGCAGCTTGTGCTGGTGTCATGGTGAATGCAATTATCACAAGATCCATTGGTGGAAAAACTGATGTGGTGATGATGTTAAACGGTGCCTTAGGTGGTTTGGTTGCAATTACTGCTGAACCGTTAGCTCCATCTCCTTTTGCAGCTATTTGTATTGGCGGTATTGGAGGAGCAATTGTAGTTATAGCTTCAAATTTACTTGAAAAATTCAAGATAGATGATGTTGTAGGTGCAATCCCTGTACATTTATTTGCTGGAATTTGGGGTACATTAGCTGTTCCAATTACAAATGCAGAAACATCTTTTTCAACTCAATTTTTAGGAGTGATTTCTGTAGTTGGATTTATGTTCTTATCTTCATTAGTTATCTGGAACATAATGAAATTAACTATGGGCATCAGAATTAGTGACGAAGCTCAGAAAAAAGGTACAGATGTATCTGAAATAGGAGTTGTTGCTTACGCAATCAGAGACTAACTATTTCAAAAATTAATTATGAATAGGCCCGCAAAAAAACTGCGGGCCTATTTTTTTGCAAATAAGATTATCATTACTCCAATAGCAAATATAAGAATTCCTATCACTTCAATGAATTTTATTTTTTCCTTAAAATAATATCGTGATGCAATGTAACTAAACAGTAGCTCAATTTGGCCAACGGCTCTTACAATAGCAGCTTGCACTAATGTAAAAGCATAAAACCAAGATAAAGTTGTAACAAAACCACAAAATCCTGCTGCAATACATTGAAATTTGTTTTGATACATTTTCCTAAATTCAGATTTTTCAAAATAAAGAAGATAAATTGTTAAAATAATAGATTGAATTAATACTCCAACAAAAAGTGTGCTTAAGGCCATTTCAAATTTAGAATCAAAATTCACCAAACTTAATGTTGCCGCTCTATAAAAGGTTACACTAGAGGCTAGCAAGAAACCACAAGCCAGTCCCACCATAGTTGATTTGGATGATAAGTTTTTTATTATCATATCTTTATTTTTGGTTGAAAAAACAAGAACGCCAATTGTAGAAATAATAATTCCAATGATAGTCCAGAAATTAAATGTATCATGAAGTATCAATGTTTCTAAAATAGCTATTTGTACAACTTCCGTTTTGCTTAAAGTTGTTCCAACAATAAAATTAGAAAATTGAAATGAATATAATAGTAAAAAAGTAAAAAAAATTTGAGCAATGGAAGCTAATAAAATAAAAAGTAAAAAGTTTTTTTGTTGAAGTGTTTCATGAAAAACATCAAAGCCTTGAAAGTATAAAATGTATAAAATGAAAGCGAAGGGTAAACAAAAAATAAAACGAACATAGGTTGATGCAACTAGGGATATTTCTTTGTTAAGATTTTTTTGAATTCCTGACCTTAAATTCTGAAAAAAAGCAGCAAATACGGTAACTATTATCCAATTCATATAAAAAGTGTTTTCAACTACTATTACTTGTGAGCTTAAAGCTTGTAAAATATATTATTTAAAAAATGAGTGAGAATATAAAAAAAATTTTGGAAACAAAGCCCAAAATGGATCCAGATGAAATTCATGATTGGATCCAGTCTTTAGATGGTGTTGTCCAGCGCAGTGGAAAAGAAGGCGCTAAAGAAATTTTAGAAGCAATAGAGCAAAGAGCTAAAGAATTGCGTGTTCTCTACGAGCCTTTGCCTTACTCACCTTATAGAAATACGATCTCACTAGAAGAACAAGGAATTTATCCAGGAAATTTAGCAATAGAGGAAAAAATAATAGCTATTTTAAGATGGAATGCACTTGTCATGGTAATGCGCGCTAACGAAAAGTATAATGAAGTTGGTGGACACATTGCTAGTTACGCATCCTGTGCAGAAATTTTTGAAGTTGGATTTAATCATTTTTTTAAAGGCGGAGACAATGCAGATTTAGTTTTCTATCAACCTCATTCTTCAACCGGGGTATATGCGAGAGCATTTCTTGAAGGAAGATTGTCACAAGAGCAATTAGAAAATTATAGACATGAAGCTAACGGTGGGGGTCTTTCTTCATATTGTCATCCTTATTTGATGCCAGACTTTTGGAGTTTTCCAACAGGTTCTATGGGTATTGGTCCTATGAGTTCAATTTATCAAGCTAGGTTTTTAAAATATTTAGAAAATAGAAATTTACTTAAAACAAACAAACATGTTTGGGGAGTATTTGGTGATGGAGAAATGGATGAACCAGAAAGTCAAGGAGCCTTATCTTTTGCAGTTCGAGAAAAATTAGATAACTTAACTTTCATCGTTAATTGTAATTTACAAAGATTAGATGGACCAGTTCGAGGAAATGGTCAAATCATACAAGAGCTTGAATCTCTTTTTAAAGCTGCAGGCTGGAACGTAATCAAAGTATTATGGGGTTCTGAGTGGGATAAATTATTTGCGATGGATAAAAATCATTTACTCCTCAAGCGTTTTGCTCAAACGGTAGATGGAAAATATCAAACGTTGGGAGCAAGAGATGGTGCTTATAATTTAAAAAATTTTTTTGGTGAAGATCCAGAAGTTATGAAACTAGTTTCAACCATGTCGGACCAAGAAATTGATTCATTAAAAAGAGGAGGTCATGATTTTAAAAAATTATATGCTGCATTTAATCAAGCTATTAATAACAAGGGTAAACCAACGGTAATTTTAGCTAAAACTAAAAAAGGCTATGGAATGGGTCAAGCTGGTGAGTCTAAAATGACAGCACACCAAGCTAAAAAATTGGATCTAGATGCATTAAAAGGTTTTCGTAATAAATTTTCATTGCCAATGAATGATGAGGATATTGAAAATCTCAAATTTTATAAGCCAGATGAAGCTTCAGAAGAAATTCAATATTTAAAGAGTAGAAGAAATAAATTAGGTGGCTTTATTCCAAAACGAAGCTTCAAAGAAGTGTCTATTGATATTCCTTCGTTAGAAAAATATGCAAAGTTTGCTTTTGAAGGAAGTGACAGACCTGTTTCCACAACCATGACTATTACTAGGTTATTAAGTGGTTTGTTGAGAGATAAAACCATTGGACCAAGACTCGTTCCAATTGTTGCAGATGAAGCGAGAACATTTGGAATGGCAAATTTATTCCAGCAAGTTGGAATTTATTCTCCTCAAGGTCAACTTTATGAGCCAGAAGATGCAAGTACAATTTTATCATATAAAGAAGCAAAAGATGGCCAACTATTAGAAGAGGGAATTAATGAAGCAGGCGCACTTTCATCTTGGGTGGCTGCTGCAACTTCTTATTCTAATCATAGTTTTCCTATGCTTCCATTTTATATTTTTTATTCCATGTTTGGTTTTCAACGAGTGGGAGATTTAATTTGGGCAGCAGCAGATCAAATGCCAAGAGGTTTTTTAATCGGTGCTACAGCAGGAAGAACAACTTTGTCCGGAGAAGGTTTGCAGCATCAAGATGGTTCTAGTCAAATTATTGCATCCACTATTCCTAATTTAAAATCATACGACCCTTGTTTTGCTCATGAGGTTGCAACCATATTTGATTATGGAGCAAGAAGAATGATGCAAGAATGTAAAAATGAATTTTATTATATTACTGTAGGTAATGAAAAATATATTAATCCAGAAGCTAGCAAGAATGTTGAACAACAAATCATAAAAGGTGGATATTTATTTTCTACAACAGATGGAGAGATTAAAATCAATCTTTTAGGATCGGGTCCAATCTTAAGAGAATGTATTGAAGCTGCCAAAATATTAAAAGAAGAATTTAATATTGGAAGTAATGTTTACAGCATTACCAGTTTTACCGAATTATCAAAACAAGCAAGAGAAATAGAAAGATCGAACCGGCTGACGGGAAGAGAAAAAAAAGAAAAAAGTTTTATTCAAGAATTAATTAATAATGACAACCCCATTGTAGCAACTAGCGATTATACAAGAGCCTATCCTCAGTTAATAAGTTCATATCTTCCCAATTTATTTATTGCCCTTGGAACAGATGGTTTTGGCAGAAGTGATACAAGAGAAAATTTAAGAAATTTTTTTGAAATTGATAAATATCATCTTGTTATAGCCACTTTAGATGCTTTATGTGATCAAGGCATAATTAGCAAAATCAGTCCTTCAAGCTACTTTAAAAAAATACAATATTAACAGTAATTCAGAGCATCCTTGGAGTAAATAAATCCTATTGTCTTTGTTTGCAAAGTACGGTTAAATCCAAAAAAAAATTTAAGGGGAGACACGTAATGAAAACTATTAAACAATTAGTATTAACTTTCATTTTAGTTTTATTTACCACTGCAGTTTTTGCAGAGACTAAAATGAGAATTACTCTTCAATTACCTTTGAAAGCACACCTTGGACAAAATTTGTTGGTGTTTAAAAAGGAATTAGAAAAGAGATCAGATATAAAAGTTGAGATTTATGACTCAGCACAACTATATAAAGACAGTGAAGTTCCGCAAGCAGTAGGGTCTGGAGCCATTGAAGCTGGAGTAGCTTCTTTGACTAGATTTGCTGGAACAAATCCAGAAGTAGATATTTTTTATTTACCTTTTTTATTTGATACAGAAAAAAAAGTTATTAATGCAACTAAACAAGGTTCAGAAATTAGATCTATTTTAGATCCTGCGATTTCAAAAACAGGAGCGGTGCCTCTTTATTACCAAGCATATGGTATGGCGGTGATGCTTTCAAAAGGAAAGCCAATGACAAAACCATCTGATTATGAAAATAAAAAAATCAGAGTTTTTGGTAAAACACTTGGATCCTTTGTGACTTCTTTAGGTGGAAAACCAACAATGGTATCAGGATCTGAACAGTATCTTGCTTATCAGCGTGGTACAGTGGATGCAGGTATGACAGGAGTTTCTGGAGTGAAGTCTAGAAAACTTTATCAAGTGATGGATACATTAACAGTTACTAACCATGGAGATATTGAGTTCTTATTGGTAGCTAACCAAAAATGGTTAAATTCACTTACTGCAAAACAAAGAACAGCTATTGCAGAAGCATCTAAAATTGCTGAAAAAGCGGTGAGAGATGACATGTCTAACATTGAAGCAGCAGCTTATAAAGAAGCAGCAGCTAATGGAATGAAAATTGTCAAACTTACAAGTTCTGAACTTGAGGCTCTTAAAAAAGCTTCTTCATCTGTTATTGATGATTATATCAAAAGAACCGGTGGAGCAGGTGGAGTTGGTGACAAATTAGTTAAGGCTGCAAAAAAACTGTAAAATAATTTATAAACCCTGCGTTTAAATAAGACGCAGGGTTTATGTTTTTATGAATCTTTCTGAAAAAATTATAAAGTATTCAGGTTACTGCTCATCTGGTTTATTTATATTAATTGGATTTATTGTTTCATTCGAAGTTATTGCTCGATATATTTTTAATGCACCAACTATATGGGTAAATGAAGCTTCTCGATTTTTACAAATTTGGGCAACCTACTTGGCGCTAACATATACGTTTCACAAAAAAGATTTCATTCGCATAACTTTTTTTTATGACCGACTTAAATGATAAAGGAAAAAAAATTTTAGATTTCATTTCTTTTTTATTCATCATCTCATTTAGTTTAATTGTTGTTTATTATGGGTGGTTAATAGCTTACGATTCATTAGAAACGGGAAGAACCAGTGCTACTATTTTAGATGTTCCTTCTTTTTATACTGAGCTTGCAATCCCGCTTTGTTTCTTATTTTTAGTGATTAGAGTTTTTGCTGAAATCATCGCATTTATAAAGGATTTTTTTAAATCATGACCATTGTTATTATACTTTCCTTACTTTTTTTAATTCTATTTTTAGGAATTCCAATCTCATTTGGTCTTGGTGTTTTAGGACTTGGTCTTATGTTGGCAGGAGACATTTCTCCTATGATGGTACCACAAACTTTTTACAGTGTTGCTGACAATTTTATTTTATTATCAGTACCGATGTTTTTAATGATGTCTAATATTTTATTAAAAGCTGGGGTAGGAGAAGATTTATTTAATTTCGCTCAATCGTGGGTAGGAAATTTTCCAGGTGGTCTTGCGATAGCAACTATTATTTCATGCAGTATTTTTGCTGCGATGTCAGGTTCATCGGTAGCAACCGCAGCAACTATTTCAACCGTTGCCTTTCCTGCTATGATTAAACGAGGTTATCACCGAAATTTTACATTAGGAATTTTAGCTGCCGGTGGAACTTTAGGAATATTAATACCACCATCTATTCCTATGATTGTTTATGCCTTTGTAGTGGAAGAATCAGTGTTGACGATGTTTCTTGCAGGTATTGGTCCAGGAATTATGCTTGCTTTACTTTTTATTATTTTTTCCATTTTTTATGTGATGTTTTTTAATAGAGAAGTCACTGGAGTAAAATCTACATGGGAAGAAAAAATTCATCATACAAAAAAAGGACTACCTATTTTATTAATGGCTTTCGTGATGCTGGGAGGAATTTATGCAGGTATTTATACTCCTACCGAAGCTGGAGGAATAGGTTTTTTAGTTTCGCTTATTTATGTTGTTGCTAAAAAAAGAATTGATTTTATTGGTTTCATAGAAGCTGGATTAGAAACTATGAAAACAACCGTTACTATTTTTTTAATTATAGCTGGTGCCAAAATTTTTGGAAAAGCTATTTCTCTTTATAGAATACCTCAAGATTTATCTACTTTGATTGTAAGCAACATTAATGAACAAAGTCTTTTTGTTTTTGTAGTTTGTATAACATTACTTGTGCTCGGACTAATCATGGAAACATTGTCCTTAATTTTAATTATGATGCCTATTTTTGCAGTATCGATTGCTGCCATGAATATTGATCTAATTTGGTTTGGAATTATTTTTACGCTTAATGATTGAGTGTGCATTAATTACGCCTCCAGTTGGATCTAAATATTTATGTTTTGCAGGCTATTGGAAAAGCTAAAATGATAGAAATAGCAAAAGGGGTTGTTCCTTTTGTAATTATAATGTTATTTGC
>CBDDYU010000005.1:0-21023 GCA_965235655.1 Candidatus Pelagibacterales bacterium
TAAGTGATCAATATAAATGGGCGTTTTGATGCCAAAGTTTTCTTCAACCTCATGTTGATGAATGTGGTGTGAGTGAACAAATACTGGAATCAAGTCCTCGTTCTTAGTTTTTAACGTATAAATGAAATTCGTTCCTCTAAATTTTCTATCCACGATCTTAAGTTGAAGCTTACTCTTATCATCGTGTTCCAAATCCTCAGGCTGGATTAATAATTTAACAAGAGTATCTTTTGGGTATTTATTGACTAAGTGTCCCTTGATCTGGCCTAAGCAAACATGTTCAACGGTTTCATCGTCAATGACTTTGGCATCAACAAGTATTCCTTTGTTTAGGAAGTTAGCAACCTCAATTGAATTTGGAGTATGGTGCACGTTGTATGGCGTATCATACTGCTTCATTGTTTGACTTAAGATGATGCCACAATAATCTGCCATATCATAAGCTTCATAAGAATCATGTGTCACCATAATCGTCGTGATTTTTTTTTCTTTTAAGATTTTCTTGATGTTCTTTTGCACTTCAACTTTTAAACTTTGATCAATGTTGGAAAAAGGCTCATCCAGCAACAATAAGTCTGGCTTTGACATTAAGTGATCGAGCAAGTGAAACCCTTTGAGCTTCTCCAGCACTAATTTGATGAGGATATTTTCCCTCAAGACCCTCTAAGTGCAAGATCTCGATTAATTCCTTTGCATTCATTTCATAATTTGCTTTTCGATTTCGTTTTGCGCCAAAGTTAATGTTTTCCAAAACGGTAAAGTGAGGAAATAAACTATTGTCTTGGAATGACAGAGCAATGTTTCTTCTCTCAGGCTCGATGTGCCTTTTTTCAGATGAAAGCGTTACCCCTTTTAAAATAATTTTTCCTTTTACGATTTTTTGTAAACCTGCGATGGATCTTAAGATCGTAGTTTTCCCAATGCCTGATGGACCAAGTAAGCAAATAATATCGCCCTCATTTTTAATAGTAAGGTTAAAATCCAAAACCTTGTTATTCTTGCTCGCTACGAAGGTTACATTAGTTATTTGTAAGACATTTTGAAAAGGCATAAGGATATATAATATTATCTCTCCGAAAGTATATGTTTAGAAGTTAAAAAAACAAGTAATCCTCCCCACAAAATAAGGAACAGCGAAGGAAGAGCTGCACCCTCCAATAAATCTTGTGAAGCATAAGCGTGAGCTTTAGTTGCAAAGGTGTCAAAGTTAAAAGGCCTTAAGATCAAAGTCATAGGTAATTCCTTAATGATTTCAATTGCAATTAAGATCCCTATCAAGACGATACTATCTTTGAGTTGAGGAATATGAATTTTTCTAAAGGTTCTAAATTTAGTGTAACCCAGTAGGTAGGAACTTTCATCAATGGATTGATTAATCTTTAAATAACTTGATTTGATTCCATTAAATGCCAAAGAATAAAAACGAATGAAGTAAGCAAAGATCAGTCCAAGAACAGAACCAATGAATACACTCTTGATGCCGAAAATTCCAAATGTCTCTAGGGCTTCACTCGTCCAAGAGACAAAAGTTATGAAGGCAATGGCAAGGATAATCCCTGGCATCGCATAACCTGAAATGGAAAAAAGGCTAAGTTGATCTAATAATTTACTTTTTGAAATTCTATTGCCAAAATTAATCAGAAATGAAAATCCAATTAGCGCTATGCTGGCTAAGATGACTAAGGTTAGCGTATTTAGGTTTAAGGCAAGGATATCAATTTGTTCAAAGTATTTTGGAAACTTGATCGTCCAATAACTCATTTGCAAGAAGGGAAAAAGAAAACTCAAGAAAAATAAGATCGATAAAAAAAGTGAAACTAAACGTCCCTTGTTCTTGGTGAGTTCAATCCTTGGAATTTGTCTAAAACCCTGTGAAGGCTGATGATACTTGGCATCACCTCTTGAATGATTTTCAACAAAGAAAAGCACGAAGATGAAGATTAGTAATATGAAAGATAATTGATTGGCCGTATTTAAGTCATCAAAGGATATCCAAGAATTATAAATACCCGTTGTTAAGGTTGAGATGCCAAAGAAAGAAACGGTCCCAAAATCAGCCAAGCACTCCATGGCAACTAAGGCTAAGCCTGCAACGATTGCAGGTCGAGCTGATGGTAAGATAATTTTTAAAAAACTTTCTCGTGCGCTATAGCCAAGGTTCTTACTCACCTCAATTAAGTTGTGAGATTGATGATAAAAAGAGGCTCTCGTTAAAACATAAACATAACCAAACAATGAAAATGACATGGAAAGAATGGCTCCTATTAGACCATCAAACTTTGGAATGTAAGGATTGTAATTTTGCTCCCCAAACAAGAAGCTCAATAAGCTATGTAATGAGCCATAATTTTCAAAGAAAGCGGTTAGCGAATAAGCATAAATGTAAGCTGGTACGGCAAATGATAAGATCAATGCCCACTTGAAGAAATTCACTCCAGGAAATTCATAAAAGGAAACGAAGTAAGCTGCAAATACGCCAAGACAAAAAGTCAAACTCATCACACCAATTAAAATCAGAAGAGAATTTGAAACATAAGTCATTAAGTAAGTTTCCCTCAGCAATTGATAGTATTCACTTGTCGAATTAAAGAAACTACCAAACACCGTGATCAAGGGAATGGCGACGATCAAAGAAATGAAAAGTGATGCAATGAACCAAGGATTTATGTTTCTAATCAAACTCATAACTTATTGATTAATTCCAACCCGCTTCAGTCATGATCCTTAAGGCTTCCGCTTGCCTCTTAGCAAAGGTTGAAACATTTGTTTCAAGGTCTTGTTTAAAGTCCAAGCCAAATTGCGAAATTAAGGGACTAGGTTCAACACCATCGATGATGGGGTATTCAAAGGTATTGTTGACGATATGCTTTTGAGCTTCAGGAGTAACAAGGAATTCTAATAATTTAACCGCGTTATCCTTATTAGGTGCATGCTTTAATATGCCAGCTCCACTAATGTTCATATGAGTGCCTCGACCTTTTTGATTAGGAAATAATATTTTAACTTTCCTTGCTGCAACTTCTTGTTCAGAACCTTTTTCACCTGATAGCATCAAGGCAATGTAATACGTATTAGCAATGGCATAATCAGCTTCACCAGCTGCCACAGCTAAGATTTGTGATCGGTCATTACCTTTTGCAGGCCTAGCAAAGTTTTTGACAAATTCTTTAACCCAAATCTTTGTTTCTTCCAAACCATCATTCTCAATCAGTGAAGCGACCAAGGATTGATTGTAAACACTATTGGATTGTCTAATGACGATCTTACCTTTGAATTCAGGATAAGACAGATCTTCATAACTTAAGTTTGGATCTGGCGTAGTCCTTGAGGGATCATAAAAAATCACCCGTGCTCGTTTTGCAATCCCAACCCAATACTCTGTTCTTAATTGTTCAGGCACCACTGATTTTATTAAATTAGAATTTGCGCCCGTTTGAAATAATCCTTCAGCTTCAAATGTACCAAGCTTTCCAGCATCAGCAGTGATGTAAAGATCTGCTTTACTGTCTTTATCTTCTTCCTTAATTCTTTTTTGAAGCGCACCATCTTCGCCAGAGATGACGTTTACTTTGATGCCAGTTTGTTCTGTAAATTTTTTATACAATTCAATATCAGACTCATAATGTCTTGAAGTAAAAACATTTACTTCATTAGCAAAAACATTGCCCAGCATTGCTGAGAGAAATAATAAGCTCGCTACGATAAATTTCATTCTAGTAATTGATAATCATTCTCAATTAAAGTATATTGCAATTGATAATCATTCTCAATAGTGTCGCAGTGTAAATAACCTGATATAACCTAAGTAATTTATGAAAATTCACTTTATCTACGTTACTTTTAACAAACTTAAGAACGCAAATGCACTAGGAGCAAAGTTAGTTAAGTTAAGACTTGCTGCTTGTACGAATGTCATTCCAAACATTCATTCAACTTATGCTTGGAAGGGTAAAATCGTAGTCGATAAAGAATGCGCAATGATTGTCAAAACCACAAGTGCAAAAGTTAAACAAGCAATTCAATTCATTAAATCCAATCATCCCTATGAGCAACCAGCGATCTCAGCTTTTGCAGCCTCACACGTAGATAAAGATTTTGCTAAGTGGGTAATAGGTCAAACGAAGTAATAAGGCTTGCACTAGCCATGACTAAAAGAGAGAGGGAGATCAGGCTAGCGCAATTAACCAAACTTAACGTTCAAATGTTTCTAATTTATGACAAGGGAAAGAATCTTTTGTCGCAGATTCAAAATAACTCTCATTACACAATTTAGTCATAAAAGCATTTCGAATTAGTCACAATGGCTACCTATATGAGTAATCATGAAAACATTAATAAAAAAAACATCAAGACAATTAGTTGGTGCCTTATTCTTCACGTTAATCATGATGGGCGTTCTGTCAACTCCATTTATGCTTTACATGTTGCATTAAGTCTTTAACTTTTGCTGAAGCAATGGAATTTAATTACCAAAGCTTCTTGTTCCTAAAAGGCAAAACGCAACTTGCGCTTTTGCCTAAATTAGGAATTTTCTTTCGAGATAACTTTAGCTTAATTAACTTTGCTTAAGTTAAAGCTTAAATTACTTTTCATTATTTATTTTTTGAATTTCTTAGCTAGAGAAGAATAAAAGACGATGATCAAGATGGCTGAAAAAATGAATACGGAAATAAAATTCATTATTTCATCAATGGGACCGTAGAGGCCATATTGATTGATGAAGGGAAAAATGAACACCATAATGACGTTGGTGATTAAGAATAAATTACGTCCAATCTTTTTAAGCTGCCATAACTTATAAAGTGAAAAGAGATAAGCAATCAAGACAACGCTATAAAATATGAAGAACAAGAAGACATTTTCTGTATATTGATCTTGAATGCCATTTTCATAGGCAATGACAAAGTCCCTGATTGGTTTAGGTACTAAAAGATATCCATTCGTAAAAGCAATGAAGAGAATGGATAAAACAAATAAACCAATATCAATTAAAATTAATCTTTTTAGAATGGCATGAAGATTTTTTTCATTAAACTTTTTGAATTTAATCATATTAAAGAATTACCATAGTTATGCTTTTGGAGCGAATGTAAGGCTCAAGCCATTGTTACAATATCTCTTACCCGTAGGTTGAGGACCATCATCAAACACATGTCCGTGATGTCCTTCACAAACAGCACAGTGATATTCAGTCCTTGGCATTAATAATTTAAAATCTAATTTGGTGCCAATGACATTTGGATAATGCTCGAAGAAAGAAGGCCAACCCGTACCGCTGTCGTATTTCATTTTACTGCTGAATAATGGTGTTTTACATCCAGCACAAAGATATTCACCTTCTCTTTTTTCATCATTCAATGCACTAGTAAAAGGAGGTTCCGTTCCTTCTTGTCTTAGGATGTAATATTGATCATTCGTTAAAAGTTCCTTCCACTCCTTATTCGATTTAATGACCTTCTTGATGTCTTGAGCAAAGGCTTGAAGTGTAACGAAGGGCGACAATAGTCCCATAGTTAGAAGCTTTATGAATTTTCTTTTTTTCATTCCTAATGTTAATGTAACTTATGTGGCTTAAATTTGAAAACGACCAATTACCGCTGCTCACCCGGCTAATTTTATTCTTGCAAAGAAAGAAATTTGGCTTTGATCTTAATCCCACGAAAGCTTGGGGCATGGTTCCAAGATTGATGCTTGGAATGAATTTCTTCTTTAAATTAATATCCAGTAAGAGATCAGGAATTGATGCAAGTCTTAGAACATTGATTTCGGTTAGGATCTCACAAATCAACAATTGTGAATTTTGCGTTGATATGAACAGTCATTTATTTTTTGAAAGCAAGGGAGAAACTGAGAAGATAAGTCAGTTAAAATCTTGGCAAGCTAATAATATTTATTCTGCAAAGGGAACAGGTTGCGCTTGAATACGCAGAGACCGTTACGATTACGGGTAGGACTGTTACGCCAGAGTTACAAACAAAATTACTACAACATTTTAAAAAAGAGGAAATCATCGAACTTACCGCCATTATTGCTTATCAAAATTTATCGAGTAAGTTTAATAGTGCTCTTGATATCAAGCCTAATGGTTTTTGCGATATTCCTAAATCTAAATAAAACTCTTCTCATTAGCCCTTAAGAAAATAAGCAAATCCTTTTGTGCATCAGTTAAATGCGTTTCATTTAATTGTAATTGCTCATAAGCTTTTTTAAGATCTAAGCTAACATCAACGTCAGTATATATTTTCTCAACAACATCAACTGAACCAAGGCAACTTTTAAGCGTTTGCATCACTGAAGAGGTTGAGGAATTAATTTTACTCAAGCACTGAACTACATCTTGATCCTTGCTTAACATGAAGCAAAATCCTCCATCTGCCGTTGCAAAGAAAAGACTTTTATTAGCTAACTTATTAGACAAAGCTTGATTTAAATCATCTGCATTTAGAGTAGGGATATCAGAGCCAAGCAAAGCTACTTTACCAATCGTCTTAAGAGCTAATTGACTAACCTCACTCATCATTAAGCTTAAGGCTTGATCTTGATTTAAGAGTTTACCTTGATGAATGGGACTTAACGAATTCAAGCTAGCTTCATCATTGTGCTTACAAACTTTAACAAAATGAATATCCTCTTTAAGGTTTAATTGATTTAAATTTTGATTGGTAATATTTAAGAATTTTTCATTTAAATGGTTAACGAATTCATCATCTGAATTCATTTCTTAATCTTGATTTACTTTCTTTTGAACTTGGATCTTTTAGAAAAGTTGCAACCACAATGCTCTTTTTTTTCTTACGAAACTTAATGGCTTGCACAAGGGTTTTTGATAAAGTTTTTAGCGTTTGAACTATTTTCTGATTTAAATATTTCTTAGCAGAAGTGATTATATTTTTATTGATGACGTTGAGCTTGATATTTAACGACTTCGTTCGCCATATAAACTCATGATCTTCTCCCTCTAATAACCGTTCATTGAAAGGGCCAATGAAGTTGAATAATTTTTTACTCATCAAGAAAGATTGATCACCAAAGGGAATGCCAAAAGCCTTAGTCCTAAAATTTGCCCCAGCTGCAATCCACCAACAATTAGCCTGATCAAATTGAAGCAAAAAAGTAGCTAGCTCAAATTCACTTAACTCCGTTAAGTCTGCCGAGGAAATGTTTTCTATATTAGAATCTAAGTGCAAGAACCAAAGATGGTTTCTCGTTGATAGTCTAACTCCTGCATTCAAGGCCTTTGCCCTTGAGGAATGGCTTAAGAAGCTTAATTGATCCACTTCCATTTTTGCTTGTTTGAAAAATTGATTGTCCTCATCAATGACTAAGATGATCTCACAACCTTTAAACTTTTCTTTGATTTGCTTGATGAGTTTAAAATCATCTTCACGTTTTCCAACGGGAATGATGATACTTAGATCCATCATTTACTTACGAAGAAATCTCTTAATGTACCAATGGCAACGAACCAATAAAGTCTTAGCTTGTTCCAAAAACCTTTCTTCTGACGAAGTAGGTAATACTTATCAAGGCCACACTTAGTCTTGATGAAGTTGTTAATGTTTGGTTTTGAATCTTTCATAAATCCTTTTCGTTATTATAGGCAAAAGTCCCAGCGCTGATAATGAAATAATGACCTTGAGCGTTAAGATGTCTTGCACGTTATTGATTTGGGCTAATTGATTTCCTGCATTCACGAACAAGATCGTAGCAGGCAACATGCCAATTTGAGAAATCCAATAAAAATTACTCCATTTCATGTGCGTTAAACCAAAGGTTAAGTTGATGACAAAGAAGGGAAAGATCGGACTTAATCTTAGGAATAATAAATAAAGTAATCCTTCTTCCTTGATGCCCCGATTAACTTTACTTAAATATTTTTCATATTTTCCCTGTACGAAATCTCTGAATAAATACCTAGATAATAAAAAACATAACGTTGAACCGATGGTGCTTGCAAATGAAGTTAAGATCACACCAGGCAATAAGCCGAAAAGAGCCCCAGCCAGTAGAGTTTTTAATAATGAAATGGGTAGAGCAAGTGCCGTGACGATGATGTAAGCGATGAAAAAAAGTAGGTAGTAAAATAAAGGTCTTGCATCGATGAGTAGTTGTAAATCCTCATACCTTTGCTTGATCATTTCAAGGCTTAAGACGTCATCAGTAGCAAAAATCGCAATCAGAACGATGAGTGAATAAAAAAATAAAAACGATGATCTTTTTATTTAACTGCAACTTGATCCTCCAAGCACGCAAAACTTAGAACAATGAGGATGATTGAGATAAATCTTCTGCATTGATTGTTTTAAAGTTAGATCCAAGATCAAAGGCTTCATCATAAGGTAAAAGGGTGCAGGCAATCACTGATGGCTTTGCATTTCCCTTTTTCTTAACGATCATCCTAGAAGAAGAACACATGATACTCTCAGGATTTTTATTTAAAATCGTCCAACATTCGGTCGTAATCTCTGGTGTGTCTTGCTTAACGTCCATTTCCGTAAAGGTAACAAGATCTTTCGTTGAATCAGCATCTATGGGTAAGTCATGTTTTAAGATGAATGCTTTAAAATTTGTTCTCGTTTGTGCTTCACTTTCATCCCACATCAAACGTGTTGCAAGGCTCATCTTGAAATGATTATCCCTTAACCATTCTAACCCCTCGATCATGGGTTCGTAACTGTTTTGACCTCTGATGGCTTCGTGTTTTTTTGGATCAACGTGATCGATGGACACTCTAAAAGTTAATCGTTCTTTAGGGATGTTTAATAATTCAGATTTCTTATTCAACATAGGCTTCATTGCATTGGTTAATACGAGAACGTCAACATTTTGTTGGGCTGCGTGATTTAACATCCTTGGAAAATCTTTATTTAAAAAAGGCTCTCCACCTGTAAAGCCTATCTCCGTTAGATTAAAATTTTGTTCCTTTGCTTCATCGATGAAGCTTAAATATTCATCAAAACTTAAATAAGATAAACGGTCATTAGTCGGGCTACTTTCGATGTAACAATTCTTACAAGTTAAATTACATAAAGTTCCCGTGTTAAACCATAAGGTCTTTAGTTGCTTCGCTTCAATGAAGGCTCTAGCTTTACCATTAGCCGTTAAGGTTAAGTTGTTAAATTTCATTTTAGTACATCATAAACTGACCGAGGTATTTTGCAAAAAGCAAAGTGATGAGCAGAATGATGATCATCAATACATTCCGGATGATCCTTTGCCAACGATGTTTCAGTTTCACTGCGAGGAAAAGTAAATGTCCCTAAAGTAACTAACGGAAGACAATTTCGTATTATCGGTATCTGCAAAGATCGCCACACCATCAATGTCATCAAGATCAAGATCATATAATTGTTTATATAATTCCTTAACATTAGCCTTAACCGTTATCCATTCGTTCATCACTTGCTCTGAGGAAGATAAGACATAATCCACGGAAGACTTCGTCCAAGGTGAAACCCAATATTCAGCAGGCTGATATTTATTACTGTAAGCAAAGTTAATGGCTTTATTGGATAAAGGCGTCATACCCATTTGTTTGGCAACAAAAACTCGAGCCGCAAAATCGTGCATATTCTTTTGTTTAGGATCAATGTCGCCTAGGCCCTGTTCAACCTTCCAGGTGATGTTGATGAAAGGAGTTTCATTTAAATTAATCTTGATTTCCTTGCCTAATCCTGAACCCGTGGCATTGGTCTCAGCTTTGAGAAAGTTTCCATCTTCATCCGATCCCAAGGTATAAATCGTCTCTCCCTTAAGCTTTCTTTTATCCAAACTTTCAAGTTCAGTAGGTGTGAAATCAAAAACCCTAACTTCATTAGCCTTAGCAAGCTGACTGTAAACTGAAATCAAGCAAGCTAAAAACATAAGTTTGATGCATTTCATATTATTCGTTGATAAGGTGAAGCTAGTCATTTAAATCTTTTAAAAAATATATTATTCATACCTAACAAATGGAAGAAAGCTTTTCAATACGATCCATCCTTGATGCGGTAGACTCCTTATTAAAGGAAACACCAAAACCAAAGGAGCAAGCAAATAAAATCGTCACAGCCCAATCTAGCGATGTCCCACCTGATGTTGAACGTCTCATCTCTTCTGCTGAAGCTTATTTAAGTAAGAAGAAAATTTAATTATTTAACAAATGTTTCAATTGCCAACGATGCTTCAGTTTCATTCCATTCATCCTTTACATGTTGTTTTAAGTATTAGCCTTATAAAAGCCGTTAAACCCTTGGTTATACTTGTATCTATCATCAATTAAAGATGTTATAAGTACTCCTTTAGGTATCGCTAATAGAGCTACATCAAGCATCTAAGCTAGTATTTTTCGAAAAATATTCATCTAAGGAACATTACAACGAATAAACATTCATGCTCTCAGCATGAATAAACTTGCGAGGATATTATGATTATAAAAGAAACAAGTCAGGATATAAAAAAAACTGGGTTAGTTTTACCATTAAAAAAAAACATCTTTCAAATTAAAATCAATAAATCAATTGAAATAGTTGTCGTTCATAACCCGTGTGCAAGGGGGTCTCATCAAGAAAATGTAGGCATTGTAATTAATGAAAAAGATATTTTAGCAATTTTATCTAAACGATACGCCAATGTTTCCATCACAAAAATTAATAATAAATTTGATTTAGACAAATTATTGATACGAAAGCCTGATTTGGTTTTTTCTGGCGTGAAGTACTTTAACTTTAATAATAAAAAAGTTTGGCTGAATGATTGTTTAGACACTCATGGTATTCCATATATTGCATCTAGTAGAGCAGCACTATTTAACGAGAGTGATAAAAATTTAGCTAAAAAGCTTGTATTAAAAGCAAAAATTAAATCAGCAGACTTTTTTATAACAAATCCTGAAGATCATCAAAACGAGAGCTCTATGCCCATTTCATTTCCCTTATTTGTCAAACCCATTACAGGGGGTGATAGCAGAGGAATTGATTCTAGTTCTATTGTTTTTGATTTTTTAAGTTTTAAGAAGAAGGTTTTAGAAATTAAAACTCAGCACAATCTAGCCTCTTTAGTGGAAACTTATTTACCTGGCAAAGAATATAGTGTTGGCATTTTTGAAGATAGCATCAAAGGTACATTACAAGCGATGCCAATAGAAATCATTGTAAAGAAAAATATCAATGGTCATCGTATTCTTGATTTTGATGCTAAAAAAAATGATGAAGAAAAAGTGATTGCAGTAAAGGATAAGCAATTATTTAAAAAACTTTCAATATTAGCAAAAAAAGCCTTCAAGGCACTTGGTGGAAAATCTTTAGGTAGAATTGATATTAAAATGAACGATCTTGGCGTTCCTCATTTTATGGAAGCTAACTTTATGCCTGGACTTCGAAAGGGATATTTTTACAGGTCGTGTGTATTAAATCTAGGTATGAATTATGAAGATATGATTTTTAACATAACAAACACTGGTTTATCTTCTAAAGAGTTTAGTAAAATTAATATTAGAAAAATTTAATTGTTATAAATTATTACTTTACGAATTTTTCAATTCGTTCTTCCGTTGTCGTATCAGGACCAGAGTAAGGTATAGAGTAACTATCTCTATTAATAAGAACATCAACTCCCTTTGTGAAAATAAAAATGAAGAAGATGATAAAAGCTACCGAAAATATCTTTGCGGGATTATAATTACCAGACTCAAAGACACTAACAGATTGCTGTTGTTTTTTGTGGAAGAACTTGAAGGTTAGATACACTGCAAAAACTAAGCCTATATGAGCTACGACAACGCCGGCCCAACCAAGAATAAAACTCGTAATATTAAAAACGTATAAGCTAAAAACGGTAGACCAAACGAAGGATAAAACGATTAAGATTTGTAATCTGACCGTTTTTGGTAAAGCTCTTAAGTCATTCTTACTATCATCAAACATGATGTTAGCAGCTTCTATCATCCAATTTTTTAATCTATCCATTATTCACTTATATATGTTTTGAGAATACAATCCAATATTAATGGAATTTGATTATTCTAAAGGAATAAAAAATAAACAAAAGCCGTTGAAGCTTATTTAAGCAAGAAGAAGATTTAATTATATTATGAATTTTTCAACTTATTCCTCAGTTGTCGTAATATGATAAAGAGGCTCCCATAATTCCAGAGAATAAAGTAGCATATGTTTAATGATTAAGAGTCTTATCCTTTTTTTTAAACATACCTTTTTGGATTTAGGCAAACAGTTTCACATAAGTTATTTGCCGCCTCTTATGATTTATGTTGCTGCAGGCGTTTCAGGCTTAACAGGAATTGTTGGAACTTTTTTTATTAAAGATTATTTAAATTTATCTGCTGCTTTCTTAGCAGGTCTTGGTTTTTGGGCAGGCATTCCCTGGGTCTTAAAAATGCCTCTTGGTCATTTAGTGGACTTAATATGGAAAGATAAAAATTATTTAGTTTTTTTAGGCGCAGGTTTAATTGGGCTAAGCGTTTACATCATGTATGCATTAATTATTCATACATCGTTCATGGCAAGCATACTTCCCGTTGAAACGTGGTTTGTGATTAGCGTGATTTTATCTCCTGTGGGTTACGTCATCCAAGATGTTGTGGCAGATGCCATGACCGTTGAAGCAGTCCCAACCATGGATGAACACGGACAATCTTATTCAAAAGAAAACATCAAATCGATGCACATAACGATGCAAACCCTAGGTCGTTTTGCGATCATTAGTGGTACCGTATTAGTAGCACTTGCTAATATTATCATCTTTAGCAACACAGAAGGAATTACAGAAGCTGAAAAAATTCAGTTATATGGATCTGTTTATTTATGGGCTCTTGTCATTCCGTTGGTTTCAATTTTAGGAGTGTTTCTTTCTTTTTATTTAAGACATCAAATCGAAGTTAGAACTGAAAAAACCAAAGTGAATTGGTGGATTTTAGGGGGCTCTTTTATTTTTGTTATTTTTACAGTGAGCATTGGAACGTTAAGAGTTCCTTTCGCGCAAGAAATTGTTTTTGTAGGTTCGATGAGCATCGTCGTATTCTTAATGGCTAGACTTGTTAAAGAACTTCCACCTCATTTGCGATTTATCATCGTAGGCACAGCAATTATCATATTTGTTTTTCGAGCAATGCCTAATCCAGGCCCTGGTCTTACTTGGTTTGAGATTGATGAGTTAAAATTTGATGAGCAGTTCTTATCAAAATTATCATTCATTGCATCTGTATTAACGCTTTTTGGAATTTTAATCTTTAGATCCTTCATGGCTAATAATTCCATTGCTAGAATTGTTGTTGTTCTATCGATTGCAGGATCGATTTTATTTTTACCAAGTGTGGGCATGTATTATGGCCTGCATCAATGGACGGCATCCGTTACCAATAATATTGTAGATGCAAGGTTTATTGCCATCATTAATACTGCCCTTGAATCTCCGCTTGGACAAGTTTCAATGATTCCACTACTTGCTTGGATCGCAAGGAATGCACCTGCTCATTTAAAAGCAACTTTTTTTGCTGTCTTTGCCTCGTTTACTAATCTTGCTTTATCAGCGAGTGCTCTTGGAACGAAATACTTAAATGAAATATTTACAGTGACACGGGAGGTTAAAGATAAAGTTACTGGCACAATTCAATCCTTAGCCAACTATGCTGAATTAGGTGAATTACTGATTGTCGTCACACTCATAACGTTGCTTATTCCTATTATGACTGTTTTTATTATTCAAAAAACTAAGTTCAAAACTGAAGAATAAGATTAGTTCATTGTTTGCAAACTCCAATGGACTCAGCTCCATAAGTTTTACCATTCGTCCATTTCGCACCACTTAAATTCGCACCTTCAAAGTTAGCACTGGTGATGTTGGCATTCGTGAAATTAGCAACCTTTAAAAGAAGCTGACATATTTCTAATCAATTTAAAGTATAGATCTTTACCTGGATCTAAAGTTGCGCCTAGTGGGTCTAAAACACCAGTTTTAATCTTCATATCTTTTGCAACTGTATTGATTATATCAGGGTTAAATTGAGGTTCGGAGAATACACAAACAACTTTATCATGCTCGATAATTTCTCTTATTTTAGCAAGTTGTTCAGCTCCAGGCATTACATCGGTATTAACAGTAAATGCACCTAACACTTTAACGTTAAATCTTTCCTCAAAATATTGATAAGCATCATGGAATACAATTGAAGAGACACTATTACTTAAATCAGTCATTACTTCTATAGTCAGTTTATCAATATCTTTTAAAGCCTTATCTAAATTACTTTTATATTTAGCTTCATTTTTTGGATCATTTTCAATCAAATGTTCAGCCATTTCATTTAACATAGCTTTAGCGTTCATTGTATCCAACCAAATGTGCGGATCAAATTCACCATGTGCATGACCTTCGTGATCATCATGGTCGTCATGATCATCGTGTTCTTCTTTTTTACCGTGATCATCATGGTCGTCATGATCATCGTGATCATCTTCTTTTTTACCGTGATCATCATGATTATGTTTATCAAAAATATTTCTTTCTCTGAACTTTAATACGTTTAAACTTTTGATTTCTATTAACTCAATTTTTTCTGCTTTTTTAGCTATTGAGCTTAAGGGTTTTTCTAAAAAACTTTCCAAATCTTCACCTACCCAAAATATAAGGTCTGCATTTTGCAACATCTTTGCATGAGAAGGTTTCATTGAAAATCCGTGTGGAGATGCATATCCATCTACTATTAAATCTGGTTTTCCAATTCCATCCATTAAATAACTAGCTAAAGAGTGTATTGGTTTGATAGACGTAACTACTTTTAATTCAGCCTTTGCTGGTGTAAAGAAAGTTAAAATTGATAGAATTGATAATAATAGAGGTAAATTTTTGATTTTTTTCATAATAAGTAATTTAATTAATTGTTATATTATAACATTATGTAATAATATAACATTAACAAGTCAAGCTATAAATGTCAGATAAAAATATATTAGTTGAACTTAATAAAGCTGGTTTCAAACAAAATAATAAATGGCTAGTTGAGGGAGTTTCTCTAAAAGTTGAGAAGGGCAAGATTGTTACACTTATTGGTCCAAATGGATCTGGCAAAAGTACTACGGCTAAAATTGCCTTGGGTATTTATAAAGATATAGAAGGTAGCGTTGAGAAATATACTAATAAAGTTGGTTATGTTCCTCAAAAAATTTCAATAGATTGGACTTTGCCATTGAGAGTTCATGATTTTATGACTTTGACTGAAAACATTAATGATGATGCAATAAATGAAGCTTTATCATTAACAGGTGTAATGCATCTTAAAAATAAAAACTTAGGTAATTTATCTGGTGGTGAATTTCAAAGAGTTTTACTTGCAAGAGCTATTTCTAAAAAACCAGAATTACTAGTGTTAGATGAACCAGTCCAAGGTGTTGATTATACTGGTGAGATTGCTTTATATGAATTAATTAAAAAAATTTCAGATACTTTAAATTGTGGAGTTTTATTAATTTCACATGATCTTCACACTGTAATGACTGCAACAGACTATGTTGTTTGTTTGAATGGACATGTTTGTTGTTCAGGCACACCAATAGATGTTGCAAAAAATAATGAATACAAAACATTATTTGGTGAACAGGCATCTCAAATACTTTCAATTTATGAGCATAAACATGATCATGAGCATTCTCATGAAGGAGATATAAAGAAAAATTAAATGTTTGATGATTTTTTTATAAGAGCATTAATTGCAGGAATTGGTATAGCATTAGTTACAGGACCACTTGGTTGCTTTGTTGTTTGGAGACGGTTATCTTATTTTGGTGATACACTTGCTCACTCTGCATTACTTGGGGTTACGATGGCTTATAGTTTTGATTTGAATATAGCTCTTTCAGTGTTTATAATTTCATCAGTAATTGCACTGATCTTAATTCAACTTCAAAAAAAAACTAACTTACCAGGTGATGCTTTGCTTGGTCTTTTAGCACACTCATCACTTGCTGTTGGATTAGTGGTAATTGGTTTTTTAACATTTATTAGATTTGATATTATGGGGCTATTATTTGGAGATATATTAGCTGTAACTACAAATGATATTTTTACAATATGGACAGGTGGTGCAATAATATTAATAATTCTTAAATTAATTTGGAAACCTTTATTTGCATCTACTGTTAATTATGAATTGGCTGAGGCTGAAGGATTAAATCCTGATAGAGCAAAGGCTATTTTTACAATTTTAATGGCTGCTGTAATTGCAATATCTATTAAAATGGTAGGATTACTATTAATTACTGGAATGTTGATTATACCAGCTGCCATGGCTAGAAATATCTCAGATAGTCCTCAAAAAATGGTTATTTTTTCAATTATAGGAGGATTATTATCAGTAATTATAGGATTATTTTCTTCATTAGAATTTAACACATCTTCAGGTCCATCAATAATTGTTGCTGCTTTAGTGTTGTTTATATTATCTTTGTTAAACATAAGGCAATCGATTAAGTTAAAAAATTAAAAAAATTATAAAAAATTAAAAATGCACAAACAAAATGATCTTTCAAAAAATCAACAAATTATTTTTGATATAATTCATAATTCTTCAGAGCCATTGAAAGCATACTCAATCCTTTTTAATGTACAGAAGAAAGGTATTAAGGCACCTCTCCAAGTTTATAGAGCCTTAGATAAATTGGTTGAAATTGGAAAAATTCACAAAATAGAGAGTCGTAATGCTTTTATTGCTTGTCAAAATTCTAGCTGTCAAATTACAAAAGCCACAGCATTTTCAATTTGCGAAAGTTGTGAAAAAGTTTCTGAAATAAGTAATTCTAAACTTTCCAAATATTTAATTAACTTTACTGATGAGACTGGAATTAAATACAGCAAATATAATTTAGAATTTTTTGGTTTATGCAAAAAATGTAAATCAAAATAATGAGCAAAATTTCTTTAACATTTGACTAGATTTTAAACACTCATAAAAAAAATTATATTTATAAAATTTATCTGCCTCTTTTCATCTACAACTTTTGCAAAAAGAAGACAATAATGCCAGCAGGTTATGTAATTGCACAATTAAAAGTAACTAATCCTGAAAACTACAAAGAGTATGTAGCCAAAGTTTCAGAGGTTGTTAAAAAATATGATGGAGAATATCTAGTTAGAAATGGTGAATATCAAGTTGTTGAAGGAGAAGATAATTTTCCAAGATTAGTAATTATTAGATTCCAAGTTATGAAAGAGCTTTAGAGTGGCATCATTCAGACGAATATAAACCTGTTAAAGATATACGTTTACAAAATTCTGAAGGCAGTTACATCATAGTTAAAGGGATATAAAAAAAACTGCAATAAATGAATGCGACAAAGCCTTTATAAAAAATAAAAGCTAACACTAAATAAAAAAATATTTTTATTTTACTCATTAAAATTTACTTGAAATTTCTAAATTTGCACCATAGTCAGAACTTTGAGTAAATAAATCCATATTAGAGTTTAATTTAAGATTAAAATTATTGATGTTTTTTGTGTAGCTTAATTTTGCAGAATTATTTGATAAAGGATCAAAATCAAAAGCAAACTGTGTATCTTCCTCAGAGATATGTCCAACTTTAATTAAAAAACTATCTGTGTGTGAAAATTTATCACTGTCAAGATGCTGAAATCTTTCGTAGTTTAATGAAAGCGTAAAGTTGTTATTATAAACGTTCTCGTATCCGTAATTTGCTCGAATATTTTTTTGAGAATATTTTTCAACTGTATATTGTTGAGCATTAGAACTTCCCGCATAAGAATATTCAAAAGTAATGTCAGGTGAATAGTCATAAACAAATTCTAAGCCACCGTTATGGAACACAGTTCCAGTAGAATGTTTTACTGGATCAGAATTAAATAAAAATCCCGTTGCCAAATCACCAGTTTGAAATGTTTCTTTTTCATAAATTACATTTGTCGCTGCTGAGGAAGTGTTTGTCATAAACTCAGTAAAGTCAGACAATGAAGTTAAAGCATGTTTTATTTTTAGAGATGGTGTCAGGTTAAACTTGCCATATTCACTATCACTTCTAAAATCAATTGATGTAAAAAGTTGTTTACCATTTCTTTGGCCAGTTACAACTCCTCCAGTTTTAAGATCGTATTTAAGTGAACTTAAACCAACAACTGTATTAGTGTAGCCACTATCTTTTAAAGGCGTAATCAAGTAATAACTTAAAGTTAATGAGGCCATCGTGGTGCTAGGATCAGAAGCAGCAAATTTTGATTTACCATCTGCATATCTAATTGCATAACCAGTATAATTATTTTTACTATTTTTTTTATCTGCTCCAAAAGTTAAACCACTAGTACGTATATCCTTGGGTTTTTCCAAATTTATCCCTGGTCCTCCTGATTTTCCATTATAAGAACCAATTGTTAAATCACCAAAACTCCAATACAGCCAATCACTTTTTTTATTTTTACTGAACTTCTCTTTAAGGGCTACTTGATAAGCAGTTATTGTTTCTGGAAGTTTATCCATCCAAGAATTTAACAATGGGTTATCTAATTTAATTGCAGTGGTAAAATTATCTAATTTGTTATTATTTATATCTTTCGGACCAATAGTTATAGAATGACCATCTTTTACTTTTTCATTAACTGAAAGTAATTTATCTGGAAATTTTTTTACCCAGTAATTTAATAATGGGTTATCTGATGTGATGGAAGCAGTAAGATTATTAAGGTTATTACTATTTTTATTTCTTTTTATCCATTCAAATCTTTTAAAAATTATTGAAGTGTTCATACTTATATTATTTTTTGCCAATTGAACTTGAGTACCTAAGCTTGATCTTGGGTCAGATACACAGGCAACTAAACCATAGTTACAAGATAAACTTACTTGCGTAACAACATCTGCACCATCATTAATAATATATAGTTTATCTCCCATACCACTAAAGGCTATTCCATAAGTTCTTAAACTTAATTTTCCAGGTAAAGTAATTGAACCTATCATAGTTGCAGTGCTCGTTGAAAAAGATGTAGTCAAACTAAATTGAAAAACAGAATCTAAGCTTGTGTTATTATTGTTAGTATCATCATTTATTAAAACAAACATTGTCATTCCATCTTGGCTAAATTCTACAGCCATTCCATGATCTTGACCACTCGATAAATTAGCAGTTGTTCTTAAGTCTGTGGTATTGACCAAAGTTATAGATGTAAGATCGTAGGCGGTTGACAAACTGTATTCATCAATATGTTGACCTTCTTTAGTACCATCTAAATAAATAAGTTTTTTTCCATCATTACTAAAGCTAAAGGTTGCTTCTCCACCAAGGTCACTTGTTAAATTACTTGAATAAGTTAAACCTTTAAGCTCAAATGGTTCAGCCAATTCAAATCCATGAATTTTTCCCGTTGTGTTTCCTAAAAACAGTTTAAGTCCATCTTTGCTGAATTTAATATCTGTACATTTAATATCATTGTTTCCTGTAAGAAGTGCTTTTGTTTCTAGTGGATCAGCTTGGTCCACAACCAAAGAAGCGGTTCTTAAATCGTAAGGAGTTGAAAGAGTCATCATTTTTAAACATTTATGAATACCGGTTACATATTTATTGGTTACAAAAACTTTTCTACCATCATTACTAAAAGCTAAACCAGTTGGATCTTCAAAAGCATCGTTTGCAATTCGATCTCCTTCTGAGTCAGTTGTGAATGATGCTAGAGGTCTTATTGAGATATCATGTGTTAGAGTAGCTTGAGCTTTAGCTGTCGTCTCGAGAAAAACTATTATACTAGCTATTAAAAAAAATAATTTTAATAGTTCTATTATAATTAGTTCTTTATTTTTTCTAAAAAAAAAATTATTTAAGATGTTTTGTAGATTTAGGTTCTTTTAAAATTTTGAGCATTAAATTCTATTAATACATAAGAGATTTTTTATTTGACTTTAAGCTACCCCAAATTGGGTGACCTCTAATGGTAATACTCGTGTTTATTGTGTAAAAAATATAGATGTTTGAAAAATTAGAAGAATTAGCAAAAAATAATAAAAAAATCTCAGATTTTCATATTCGAAGTGGCTCACCGTTAGCTTACAGACAAACAGGTGAAGTAGTTACGGTTAAAGATATTGTTGTAAAAGCACAAGATCTTCAAGATCTTATGTCGACAAATTGTAATGAAACAGAAACAAAAAAATTCCAAGAAACCCATGAATTAGATTCTGCTGTAATATTAAGTGGATTAAGATTTAGAGCTAACTTTTATAAAACAATTAGATGGACCCGCTGCAGTTCTTAGAAGAGTAGAAAGTGTCATTCCTGAAATGTCACAATTTGATTTACCAGACGTTCTTTATGATATTATTGATATGCATAAAGGGTTAGTTCTAGTTACAGGACCAACAGGGTCTGGAAAATCAACTACACTTGCAGCAATTATTAATGAAATTAACAAAACAAGAACAGCGCATATTATTACAGTTGAAGACCCGGTGGAGTTTGTGCACAAAGATGCAAAAAGTATTGTTTCACAGCGTGAAGTTGGAAAACAAACTCAATCATTTGCAAGTGCTTTAAAAGCAGCTTTGCGTGAAGATCCAGATGTTATTTTAGTGGGAGAGATGAGAGATCTTGAAACAGTTGGTCTTGCCTTAACTGCTGCAGAAACAGGTCATTTAGTTTTTGGAACATTGCATACTAGTGGAGCGCCCAATACTATTAATAGAATTATTGATGTATTTCCTCCAGAACAACAAGCACAAATTCGTGCGCAAATTTCCACTTCATTAAAAATGGTAGTAACTCAAAGATTAATAAAAACAAAAGATGGTCAAGGCCGAGTGGCTGCTTTTGAAGTTATGAAATGTACAGCTCCAATACAAAACTTAATACGTGAAGCAAAAATTCACCAAATCCCAAGTATCATGCAAACTTCAGTTCGTGATGGCATGATTACAATGCAAAAATCTTTAGAAGAACTTGTTAATAATGGGAAAATTGATGCAAGTGCAGGAAAAGAACATTAAAGGTTTTAACCTCATAGAGCTTTTAGTTGTGATTGCAATTATATCAGTAA
>CBDDYU010000006.1:0-10829 GCA_965235655.1 Candidatus Pelagibacterales bacterium
ACTTAGTTAAAAACATAGCTTCTTCTACAGCAGCATTTCCACCCCCAACTACAGCTACTTCTTTATTTTTAAAAAAGAATCCATCACATGTAGCACAGGCCGAAACACCAAAGCCTCTAAATTCTTGTTCTGATTTTATATTAAGCCATCTAGCTTGAGCACCTGTTGAAATAATAATACTATCAGCTGTATATTTTTGTCCACTATCACCAATAGCTACAAATGGTTTTGACTTTAAATCTACCGAAGCTATATGATCTTCAATCATTTCTGTACCTACTGCTTTTGCTTGATCTCTCATCTGGTCCATTAACCATGGACCTTGAATTACATCTGAAAAACCAGGATAATTTTCCACATCTGTTGTGGTAGTTAATTGTCCACCTGGCTGAACTCCGTAAACTAAAATTGGATTTAACATTGCTCTTGCCGCATAAACTGCTGCAGTATATCCGGCTGGACCGGACCCAATTATCAACACTTTTGTGTGTTTAGTTGGATTTTGACTCATATGAAAGCTATATAGTGATTAATGACTAAATTAAAAGGTATTTTATTGACCGAAGGCATGCATGGTATGATTAGCCAAGTGGAAGGCTTAGCAAAAGCATCTAGATTTAGATTTTACACACCATAAAGTTGAACTTAATAGTTTTTGGAAACTTTTTCCTCCAAAACTCACACCTGTAGCTCAAAGCGTGTTCAAAAAAATTAATTTAAATGAATTTGATGTAATTATTTCTTGTGGAAGAAAAAGTGTGATTCCATCAATTTATTTAAAAAAAAATTCAAAAAAAAATATAGTTAATATTCATATTCAAGATCCAAAAGTAAGTTTAGATAATTTTAATTTTATAATTGCACCTGAACATGATGGGCTTGAAGGATCAAATGTAATCCTTTCAAAAGGCGCTATTCATTATCTTACAAAAAATGAAATTGAAGATAATAAAAATTATCTAAAAGATCAATTGACAGAAAATAAAGAATATTTTTCTTTAATTTTGGGTGGTCCAACTAAACATTATGAATATAGTTTAGAAAATATTAAAAATATTTTAGAAAAATTTAAAAAATTATTAATTACTAACAACCTCCAGGGAATAGTTATCCCATCAATGAGAACCCCAAAAGAGATTATTAGTTTTGCTAAAGAATTTTTAGGAAATGAAAATTTAGTGATCGAAAAAGTTGATAAAAAAGCTTATTTATCAGCTTTAGGTTTGGCAAAATTTATATCGGTTACATGTGATTCAATATCAATGATCTCAGAAGCAGCTTTAACGGGGAAGCCATTATATATTGTTGAAATACCAACAAAAAAAAATGATTATAGATTTAAAAAGTTTAGAGATTTATTTAATAAACTTAACATAACTAAAAATTTAAATGAAAAACTTGAGACTTGGCACTATGAAAGTTTAAATGAAACGATTAGAATAGCTGAAGAAATCAAAAAAAAAATTAACTAATGTCATTTTTAAAATCTATAGAAACTAAATCAAAACAATTCAATGATCCTTTTACTCATTGGGAGCTAAATAAGCCTCTAACAGAAGGCCAGATAAAAGAAATTATCAATGCTGATATTGATAATCCTGTTGAACATAATTTAAATTATGATGGCACAAGAGCAATTGATGGAGGTGAGGGGATTTATAGAGAAGGTTACTCGGATGGTGGTAAAGCTCTAAAGTTTAGATGTTTTATTACTAAAGAAAATTATAAAGATTTTCCAAATTTAACGAGCTTTATTGAAGAACTGCAGAAAAAAGAAACTCATGAAAAAGTTTCAAGCTTGATTGGAAAAGATTTATCCAATGCATATGTTAGAGTTGAAGTAATTTGTGATCGAAAAGGATTTTGGCTAAAACCACACTGTGATATTAAAGAAAAATTAATGTCATGTCTTTTATTTGTAAATGAATTTAATGAGAGTGAGGATCTTGGAACTGATTTTTACGACAAAGATTTAAACAAAGTAAAAACCTTACCTTATCGAAACAACTATGGTTATTTTTTTACCAGTGGTCCCAATACATGGCATGGCATGGAAAAAAAAGAGATAGTTAAAGAGAGAAGGTGTCTTCAAGTTAATTATGTATCTTTCCAAACTGATTGGAAAGTAAAATAAACTAAATATCCTGAAGGGCAGTAACTTCTAATTTTTTTGATTTTAAAGATCTAATTGCTTCTAAACAAGCCTGTGCGGTTGACATATTGGTGCAATAGGGGACTTTATTTTTTAAAGTGGCTCGTCGAAGTGCTATTGCATCATTTAATCTGTGCTCACTATTGCCACCACCAGTGTTAATAACTAGAGCAATTTTTTTAGAGTCTAAAATATCAACAATGTGAGGAGAGCCACTGCTAACTTTATTAATTATTCGACAATTCATTCCATGTTTTTTTATATATTCTGCAGTTCCTTTTGTTGCACAAAGTTTAAAATTCAGTCGAATAAGTTCTTTGGCCAAATCTATCCCTTCTTCTTTATGCGAATCTTTTAAAGATATAAATGCAAGTCCATTCTTTGGTAGTGAATTTGCTGCAGCTATTTGACTTTTAGCAAATGCCATACCAAAATCTTTATCGAAACCCATTACTTCTCCAGTTGATTTCATCTCCGGGCCTAAAAGTAAATCACTGTTTGGAAATTTGTTGAAAGGAAATACAGATTCTTTAACAGCATACATATTTTTAGATTTATCTTTTAAATCAAATTTAGATAATTTTTCTCCAGCCATTACTCTAGAGGCAATTTTAGCTAGCGGTAAACCTTTTGCTTTTGAGACAAAGGGGACAGTTCTACTTGCTCTTGGATTAACTTCGATTACAAAAATTTCATCTTGTTTAATTGCAAATTGAATATTTATAAATCCTTTAACTTTAATAGCTAAAGCAAGTTTCTTTGTTTGATTTTCTATTTCTTTAATCAAGAAAGGTTTAATGGATACAGGTGGCAAACTACATGCAGAGTCTCCGGAGTGAATTCCAGCTTCTTCAATATGTTGCATGATACCAGCTACAAAAACTTGTTTGCCATCTGATATAGCATCCACATCTACTTCCATTGCATGATCAATAAATTTATCAATTAGAATTGGATTTTCCTCTGCAGCTTTGAAAGCTTCTTCTACAAAATTTTTAAGTTGGCTTTTTTCGTGAACAATTTCCATAGCTCTACCACCAAGAACATACGAAGGTCTAACCATTAAAGGTAGACCAATTTTTTCAGCTATTTGAATGGCTTGTTTATAAGTTTTTGCAATCCCACTTTCAGCTTGTTTTAATTTTAGTTTATTTAAAAGAGTTCTAAATCGATCTCTATCTTCTGCTAAATCAATAGAAGTATACTGCGTTCCTAATATTGGAAGTTTATTATCATGTAAAAATTTTGCTAACTTTATTGGAGTTTGACCTCCAAACTGAGCAATAATACCTAATAGATTTCCATTTTCTTTTTCTTTTTTAATAATATTAAATACGTATTCTTCTTTAAGTGGTTCAAAATAAAGTCTGTCACTGGTATCATAATCTGTAGAAACTGTTTCAGGATTACAATTAATCATAATCGTTTCAAACCCAGCATCTTTTAAAGCAAAACTTGCCTGACAACAGCAGTAGTCAAACTCTATTCCTTGTCCAATTCTATTGGGCCCTCCACCTAAAATGATAATTTTTTTTCTATTTGAAGGTTCTGCTTCACACTCGGTATTTAATGAAAGGTTTCTTTGATATGTGGAATACATATAAGGAGTAAAAGATTTAAATTCAGCCGCACAAGTATCCACTTTTTTAAAAACTGGCATTACTTTTAGTGCTGTTCTTTTTCTTCTTACAATGTCTTCTGAAGTTTTGGTTAATTCAGATAATTTTTTATCTGAAAATCCAATAGATTTAATTCGGTTAAATTCTTGAAAATCTTTAGGTAATCCCTCACGTTTTATCTTATTCTCATTATCTACAATCTCTTTAATTTGCTCTAAAAACCAAGGGTCAATTTTACATAAGTTATATATTTTTTTGATATCAATTTTTTTTCTAAATGCTTCAGCTACTAATAATATTTTGTTTGGAATATTTTCTTTAAGTTTCTTTTCAATTTGTTTTTTATTTAAGTCAAAAATTCTATCTAACCCTGAAAAACCTGTTTCAAGAGAAACAAGGGCTTTTTGAAGTGATTCTTTAAAATTTCTACCAATTGACATAGCTTCACCCACTGATTTCATTGATGTACCAAGGGTAGCTGGAGAAGTTGAAAATTTTTCAAATGTAAATCTTGGAATTTTAGTAACCACATAATCAATACTTGGTTCAAATGATGCAGGTGTAACTTTTGTTATTTCATTTTTTAATTCATCTAAGGTGTAGCCAACTGCAAGTTTAGCTGCAACTTTAGCTATAGGAAATCCTGTTGCTTTAGAGGCAAGTGCTGATGATCTTGAAACTCTTGGATTCATTTCAATAACTACCATTCGACCATTTTTAGGATTGATAGCAAACTGAACATTGGATCCACCTGTCTCAACTCCAATTTTTCTCAAACAGGCAATCGATGCATTTCTCATCACTTGATACTCTTTATCGGTAAGTGTAAGAGCTGGTGCTACAGTAACAGAGTCTCCCGTGTGGATACCCATAGGGTCAATATTTTCAATAGAACAAACTATAATGCAGTTATCTTTTTTATCTCTAACCACCTCCATTTCAAATTCTTTCCAACCTTCAAGGGATTCTTCAACTAATACCTGACTTACAGGGGATTCATGCAGTCCACTTTTAATTATTTTAAAATAATCTTTCTTATTTTTTGCAATTCCACCTCCAAGACCTCCCAATGTAAAAGCGGGTCTTATTATTGCTGGAAGGCCAATTTGATTTAAAACTTTACTAGCTTGATTAATATTATTTACTATTTTTGATTTAGGTAAATCTAAACCTATATCAAGCATATTTTTTCTGAATTTTTTTCTATCTTCAGCATTAGCAATTGCTTTTGAGTTAGCTCCAATTAATTCAATTTTATATTTTTTTAAAATTCCCTTTTTTTCAGCTTCCATAGCAAGGTTTAAAGCTGTTTGACCTCCCATAGTCGGTAGTATGGCATCTGGTTTTTCTTTTATGATAATTTTTTCTAAAACTTCTAAAGTTATTGGCTCAATATAAGTTTTGTCCGCAACATCAGGATCGGTCATGATAGTTGCTGGATTAGAATTAATTAAAATTACTTTATAACCTTCATCTCTCAAAGCTTTGCAAGCTTGTGTTCCTGAATAATCAAATTCACAAGCTTGGCCGATGATAATAGGGCCAGCGCCAACAACTAATATTTTTTTAAGATCTTTTCTTTTTGGCATTTTTTTTCATGTTGTTAATAAATTCCTGAAATAGATAAACACTATCTTGAGGTCCAGGATTAGATTCTGGATGATATTGAACTGAAAACACAGGTTTATTTTTAAGTTGTATTCCCTCAATACAATTATCAAATAATGACTGATGAGTAATTTCGATATTTTTAGGTAAACTTTTTCTTATGATTTCAAACCCATGATTTTGACTGGTAATCTCAACTTTATCGTGAATTAAATTTTTTACTGGATGGTTAGCTCCTCTATGACCTAACTTCATTTTTTGTGTCTTAGCTCCCAATGCCAATGCTAATATTTGATGGCCTAAACAAATTCCAAAAATAGGCAGATCATGTTTAATTATTTCTTTAATTGTTGGAATTGCATATTTTCCTGTTGCTGCTGGATCCCCCGGTCCGTTTGATAGAAATATACCATTTGGTTTCATGGATAAAATTTCTCTAGCAGAGGTTTTGCATGAAACTACAGTTACTTTACAATTAAAATCTGAAAAATATCTTAGGATATTTTTTTTAATGCCATAATCAATAGCAATAACATGGAAACTAGTTTTGTTATTTTTTTGATATCCTATATTTTTTTTCCATGTTTTTAAACCTTTCCAAATATAAGATTTTTTTGTGCTTACTTTTTCAGCAAGATCTAAATTTTTTAAACCACTCCATTTAATTGTATTTGTAGTTAATTTATTAACATTAAATTTTCCTGAATTTGAATAAGCAATTGTTCCTTTTGGAGCACCCTTATCTCTTATAAAGTTAGTTAAGCTTCTAGTATCTAATCCAGTAATACCCACAATTTGATTTTTTTTTAACCAAGCGTCTAGATTTTGAAAAGATCGATAATTTGAAGGAGATGTTATTTCAGAATTAAAAATAACCCCTTTAGTCCATATTTTATCTGACTCATGGTCTTCTGAATTTGTCCCAACATTTCCAATATGAGGAAAGGTAAAATTAATTATTTGTCCAGCATAGGATGGATCAGAAATAATTTCTTGGTAACCTGTTAAAGAAGTATTGAAGCAAACCTCGCCAGTTGCTTCTCCTTGGTAACCAAGTCCAATTCCTTTGAAAATTCTTTTATTTTCAAGAACTAAAACGCCTGTGTGAATTTTTGATTTTTTTGAGTTAGTTTTTTTTGGTTTTTTGATCAATTACAACTCATGAGTTAAAGGTTAATACAATAATTGCTTTATTATCGCAACAGAGATGTATTATAAAATTGTAAAAAAACAATTTTTCTTTTGAAGAATTTTTGCTTTGCAGTAGATTAAAAAAATTATGTCATTAAAACAAACTATCGAAACAGAATATAAAAACGCCTTAAAATCAAAAGATAAAACAAAAATATCAACCTACAGGTTAATTTTATCATCAATTAAAGATTTAGACATCGCTAATAGGTCGGGCCCAAATAAAAAAGATACTGATGATGATGATATTAAGAAATTATTAAAAAAGATGGTGAAGCAAAGAGCCGAATCAATTGAAATCTATAAAAAAAACAATCGAACTGATTTATTAGAGGTTGAACAAAATGAATATGATCTTTTAACTAGTTTTTTACCAAAACAACTTAGTGATGAAGATACAAAAAAAATATGTGAGGAAACGATAAAAAAAATGGGTGCCTCTTCCATTAAAGATATGGGTAAAGTCATGGGTGCATTAAAAGCACAATATTCTGATGAAATAGATTTTGCAAAGGCCGGATCTCTATTGAGAGAATTATTAAATCAATCATGAAATATCCAAAGGAATATCTAGACGAAATTAAAACTAGATTAAAAGTATCTACGGTAGTTTCAAAAACAGTGATTTTGAAAAAAAGAGGCAAAGAGTATGTAGGCTTATCTCCGTTTAAAACTGAAAAAACACCTTCTTTTACCGTTAACGATGAAAAAGAATTTTATCATTGTTTTGCAACCTCAGAGCATGGAAACATATTTGATTTTGTAATGAAAACTCAGAATTTAAAGTTTGGTGAGGCTGTTAAATACTTGGCTAATTTAGCTGGCATGCAACCATTTATGTTTTCAAAACAAGATGAAGAGAGAGAAAAGAAATGGAAAGAATATCTATCAATTTTTAAACGTTATGTTGATTTTTATCATGATGAACTGTTGAAAAATGAATCCTTATCACATGCTAGAGATTATTTAAAAAATAGATCTTTAGGAAAAGAAGAAGTCAAAAAATTCAAAATTGGATTTATTGAAAAAAATCCTAATTTTTATGAAATACTTAAAGAAGAATTTAGTGAACAAGCTTTAATGGAAACAGGTCTTATTTTATTTAGATGATAAAAAAAAAACTTATGTTGAAAGATTTAGAGGTAGATTAATTTTTCCAATAAATAATATTTCAGGTCAACCCATAGCATTAGGGGGAAGAATTATTGACAATAGCGATTATCTTGCAAAATATATTAATTCACCAGAGACAAATTTTTTTAAGAAAGGCTCAAATTTATATAACTTAGATTTAGCAAGAAAATTATCAAATAAACTTGATCATATTTATCTAGTTGAAGGTTATATGGATGTGGTTGGTTTAAGTAAAAATGGAATTGAAAATGCTGTTGCAAATCTTGGTACATCATTAACAGATAAGCAAATTCTTACTTTAAATCAATTTTTTGATGATATTATTATTTGTTTTGATGGTGATGAAAGTGGATATAAGGCTGCTTTAAGAGCTGCGGAAAATTCAATAAAAGAATTAAAACCTGAAAAACAAATTTCCTTTCTTTTCTTACCAGATAAAGAGGATCCTGACAGTTTTGTAAATAAAAATGGAAAAAATTATTTTATTGATTTTACTAAACAAAGTAAAATTTCTATTCATCAGTTCATTTTCAGTCATTATAAAAAACAAACTAACAATGATCCTTCATCTATGGCAATTCTTGAAAAAAATTTAAGAAATATTGCAAATACCATAAAAGATGATTTTATTAAAAAGTATGTTTTAGAGTATTTTTTAGAAAAAATTTCAGAACTTACTCCACATTCTAATCAAGGTAGAAGAAATTTTTATGTAAAAAAAACTAAATCGCTAGCTTCTACAAAAAAACACTACAACGACAGTCACTCAGTTTCCGCTGTTGAGCTTAAAGAATATTCATTAATTTACTTGATGATTAATAATTTAGATTTATTGCAAGAAAATATTCACTTGTTAGAAAATATAAAATTATTCACTAAAATTAATATTCAGATTTTTGATTTGATGCTTGTAAAAATGAAATCTGGTGAAAAAATTGTTATTGAAGATTTAAATATAGACTCGCAACTAATAGATCGAATTAATAAGTTTGCTCCTATAAAATATATTCTTAAAAATAAACCAAATAATGATCACCAAGTGATAGAACTACTAGAGGATATTGCTCGAGACTTAAATAATTATGATTTAGAATTTAGAATTGAAGAATTAGAATCAAAATTTTCTAAAGATTTGAGTGAGACCACATTTAATGAACTAAAAGAGCTTAAAAAAAAGCAAAATATCAACTAATCTATCTAAATTAGTAATGGATTTTTACTAATTTGACATTATATAAGACTTCCAAACTTAAATTGCTGTGGAAAGAATTATAACTAAATCATTTGCTAGATTGATGGGTCGTGGCACTCATAGAGGTTTCATTACATATGAAGAACTCAGCAAATCACTAGGAAAAAGAAATCTTTCAGATGACAATTTATCTCAAGCATTCATGCATATTCTTGATGAAGGTGTTGCGCTAGTTGAGAAAAAATCTGACTTTAAAGTTTTAAGAAAAAAAGAAAGCTCATCAAAAGAAGAGGGCAAAACTATTGAGAAGAGTGATGACCCTATAAGAATGTACCTAAGAGAAATGGGTGGAGTGGAGCTTCTTTCGAGGGAAGGTGAGATTGCAATTGCGAAAAGAATTGAGGCAGGAAAAGATGTGATGCTAATAGCATTAGCTCAAAGTCCAATTACAGCTCAGCAATTTTCTGAATGGAATGAAAAATTACAAAAAGATGAAATTTTAGTTAGAGAAATAATTGATATTGATACTAACTATATGGAAGATGAGTCTACAGGACCAAGTGCTAAGCAAAAAAATGCAGGTGAATCAGATAAAGATGATAGCTCAAGTGATGATAGCGAAGATGATTTTAATCCAACTCTTGCTGCAATGGAGAGTGAAATCAAACCAAAAGTTTTAAAAACTGTTAACACTTTAACCAAAGAATATAATAAACTTATTAAGTACCAAAAAGAAAAATTAGATTGTGTTTTAAATTCCCAAAATTTTTCACCAGCAAAAGAAAAAGGTCATGATAAGATTGTGAATGATATTTTAGAAAATATCAAATCATTACAATTATCCCCTTCAGTTTTAGAGGAATTAGTTCAAAAACATTATACAGAAAATAAAAAAATTATATCACTTGAAGGTAATCTTTTAAGACTAGCAATGGATCATCAAATTCCAAGAAATGAATTTATCAAGTTTTATATAGGTAATGAAATAAACCCTAATCTTAAAAAATTCTTAGATACGAACAATGTTTGGAAGCAATTTTTTACAAAAAATAAAGATGAATTTAAAAATATTAGAGAAAGATTAATTGAAATTAGTCATAAACTTGGAATGTCAGTAACTGATTTTAAAAAATTAGTTAGTAGAGTTCAAAAAGGTGAAAAAGAATCTAGAATTGCAAAAAAAGAAATGGTTGAAGCTAACTTAAGACTAGTTATCTCTATTGCTAAAAAATATACTAATAGAGGACTTCAGTTTTTAGACTTAATTCAAGAAGGCAATATTGGTTTGATGAAAGCAGTGGATAAATTTGAGTACAGAAGAGGTTATAAATTTTCTACTTATGCAACGTGGTGGATCAGACAAGCAATTACAAGATCAATTGCAGACCAAGCTAGAACAATCAGAATTCCCGTTCATATGATTGAAACAATTAATAAAATTGTAAGAACCCAAAGACTAATTTTAAGTGAGTTTGGTAGAGAAGCTACCCCTGAAGAATTAGCGCAAAAACTAAGAATGCCTTTAGATAAAGTCAGAAAAGTACTTAAAATTTCTAAAGAACCAGTTTCATTAGAAAAACCAGTTGGAGATGAAGAAGATAGTAGTTTAGGAGACTTTATTGAAGACACCAAAGCATTAGCACCATTAGAGCAAGCAATTAAATCCAATTTAGGTGAAGCAACAACTAAGATTTTATCAACACTTACCCCAAGAGAAGAAAGAGTTCTAAGAATGAGATTTGGTGTTGGGATGAATACAGACCATACTTTAGAAGAAGTTGGTTTACAGTTCTCAGTTACTAGAGAACGAATAAGACAAATAGAGGCAAAAGCGCTTAGAAAATTAAAACATCCTAGTAGATCTAAGCAGTTAAAAAGTTTCTTAGAAAGTTAATTCTACTAGGGCCGTTAGCTCAATAGTAGAGTACTGCAT
>CBDDYU010000007.1:0-6981 GCA_965235655.1 Candidatus Pelagibacterales bacterium
AGTCATAGGATGACCCCATGTACAAGCTTGTTTTTCTGCTAATTTATAAGTAGATAAAAAAATTGATTCACGACTAATATGATTGTCTAAATAGATTAAATGGTTAAAATTTTCATTTCTAATTTTTTTTACACTATTTTCAATATTATTTTCAGTTGTAATAACTTTTGAAACATTTTTGGTAATTTGTAAGTAATGTTCATCCTGAAGGGATTGTAAGTCAATTATATTTACATCAAATTTTTCCTTATTAATTTTAAGTACACCTATAAAAGCTTCTTGTGGTATGTATAATCAGGTGATGCATGCCATCAGCAATTTTTTTTATTTTTTTTTATTTTTTTTTAGGAATTGCGAATGCGTTATTAAGCGAGAAACTGTTGATCAGTTATTACATCTAAAATTTCTATATAGTTTTTTTTTTTTGTTCTTCGAGAGTATTATTGCAATAAAATGTATATCTAAAATTTGTAATTGGAGATATATTTAATTTTTTGGATCTAATTTTTTCAATCATCAAGTAATTTTGATTTACTCTTAACTTGCGATAAATATTTTTTTATTTTTTTACTAATTTTTTTCTAAATTATATTTGAAATTTTCATTTTTAAATTTTAGATCAAATTCCTGTCTCTACAAAAAAAAAGTAGATCAAATGGTATGGATGATCTATTTTCATCAATAATGATACACTTCGTGTATTTGATTATTTTCTAGCAATAGTTCAATAACCTCATAAAAAGAAAAAATCAAAAGTATCACGAATTTTTTATAGACCTTAAAAAATTAATTTTGCAGTATTCGTATCACCAACGCTTATAGAGGCTAAACCAATATTATGAAGCGAACGACTATCATTAGGTTTTATGTTTAAAATTTTTTAAAGTATTTAACATCATTTGAAATTTTTTTAATTGATAAGAATATTAAGACCCAAAATTTCCATAGAACACAAGGTTTTCAAATTTTTTTTGTTTTATTATTTTTATGTGATACCTTTATTAATTCTGAAAATTTTTTCTCTTTTAATAAGAAATCAATTTTATTGACTAAATTACTATAATATTGCTTATCCAATTCCACGATTAATTTTTTGGCATTTATAGTGTTTTTTTTATATAATCACAAAGAAGATCAATTATATATGTTTTTTCTTTGCTTGCTTCAAAATAACTTTCATTAAAATGCAAAATTTCTGCATATTGTATGGCATTTTGAATTTGCTCTATTTCTTGAGGTTGCGAAGTTCGGCAAATCTAATTCTTTTGCGTATTCCCACCAAAATTCAAAAATGACAGGATTGCACCATTTTTGCCATGGCTTTATAGCCCCTAAAAAATGAACAATCTTTACATTCTTATCTGAGATTATTTTTTTAAAATCTAACTGCTTTATTTTTTCTGTAACAATCTGATAATTCCATTTTTTATCTAGAATTGTTTTTTTTCCTAAAGAAAATTTATTTATTACACACTGATCTCCCCATGTAATATATTTTCTAAGATTATTGTGTATTGCGATTGAATTTTCTAAAAAGTTGTTTTTTCGTAGTTCTTTTAAGTTCATTAACATAACTCCAGTATTTATATAAGAATCTGGTGATAGTCCGGGAACCTGAGTAGATGGCCCCCCTATAGTATCCACTACCCCGGCCACATAATTTGTTCCAAGATTTTCAGTAAAAAGTTCACCAATGTCTTGAAGAACTAATAAGTCGCAATCTAAATAGATAACTTTGTCTTCATCTATCAAATCAGCAATTAGCAATCTTAAATACATACTCGAGGGCACGTGATTGAATGTTTTCCAGTCCTGAAAAAATGCTACTTTCTGCTTTTATTAGAATGATATCTAAACTTTTATCTCGTGAGCAGTTCTTTTAATTTTCCAATAACGCATAAGATCTTCTGAAGGTACAACCCAATAAAACTTTAAAAAAACATCAGGATTTTTGTTTTTAAAAGCTGAAAATGTTGCTACTGCCGCTTGATTTGCAAAATTTCTATCAAAACAAAAAACTAAAATTATCGGTGAATTTGGCGATAATTTTGACATAAGTATGACAATTGCAAAATTATAATTACAATACGACCAATTTGATTAAATAACCAGAGATAAATTTACACTTCACGGCTGTTAGTTTTGTAACGCCTTGATCTTAAAATGACCGAAGATTAAATAAGTTTTATCAAACTTGTAATTTAAATAATTCAAAGTAACAAATTTTTGATGTTTGTGGATACTTAAACGTTCATAATGTGAATTATCAACAATTGATTTAAATTCAAAAAACAATATAAATAGCCAAAAATTAATAGCGGTATTGGTGGAATTGGCAGACACACTAGACTTAGGATCTAGCGCTGAAAGGCATGGGGGTTCAAGTCCCTCATACCGCACCAGAAGAGGAATTATGAAGGCAACGGTCACATCATCTAAAGGTCTACATTCTGATTTAAAAGTAATAGTAGAAAAAAAAGATATTGAAAAAAAAATTGAAACAAGACTTTCGGAGTTAAAAGACAAGGTTAATTTAAAAGGATTTAGACCAGGAAAAGCACCAATGGAATTGTTAAAAAAACAATTTGGGGCTTCTGTCTACGGAGAGGTGGCTGAAAAAATTTTACAAGAATCAACCTACGAAGCTTTAAAACAAAATAAAATAACACCAGCAAGTCAGCCAAAAATTGACATTCAAATCTTCAGGAGAAGGTAAAAATTTAGAGTTTACAATTTCAGTTGAGCAAGTTCCAGAAATTAAAAAACTTGAAATAGAAAAAATATACTTTAACTAAATATGAAGTTAAATCAGATAAAAAAGATATTGATGAAAGACTAAAATATATTGCAGAAGGTAATAAAAAATATGTTGATAAAAATGATAAAGCCTCCAATGATGATTTGGTTGTTTTTGATTTTGAAGCAACTATGGATGGCAAGCCTTTTGAAGGCAATAAGGGTGAAAAATTACAAATTGTGTTAGGTAAAGATCTGTTTATACCGGGCTTTGATAAGCAGTTGGTTGGCTGCGCAAAGGGTGATGAAAAAATTGCTAAAGTTAATTTACCTGAAAATTATCCTAATAAAGATTTGGCTGGCAAACCTTCCGAATTTAAATGTAAAATTTTAGAAGTTAAAAAACCTGAAAATCAAAAAATCGATGACGAGTTTGCAAAAAACTTGGGAGCAAAAGATTTGAAAGATTTAGAAGAAATGGTTAGCAAGCAAATTTCTAAAGAATTCGAAAGCGTTACAGAACAATTATTAAAAAAAGCAATTTTAGATCGATCTAGATAACAAATTTAACTTTGAGTTGCCGAAAGGACTATTAGATGATGAAATTCATAATGTTGAGCATACTTTAGTTCATGAAAAAATGGATGCAGTTAAAAGCAAAAGGAGAGAAATTTAATCATGAACATGATCATGATAAAATTAAATTATCAGATGCTGATAAAAAGTCAGCTTTAGAAATTGCAAAACGCAGAGTTAAACTTGCTCTTGTTCTTGAATAAAACTGGAGAAGAAAATAATATTAAAGTTACATCAGAAGAATTAAAAATGGAACTAGAAAAACAACTTAAGAAATTATCCAGGTCAGGAAAAAAATATTAGAGATTTTTATCAAAAAAATCCAGCTGAACTTATGAAGTTAAGAGGACCAGTGTTTGAAGATAAGGTTATTGAGCTGATCAAAAGCAAAGCCAAAACCACTACTAAAGTTTTAAGCAAAGATGAGCTTGTTAAAAATTTTTAACTACAGCTGATGATGAGGGCAGAAAAGATAGCTCTACTAATAAAGAAAAAAAAGAAGATAAGTCTAAAAAAAGTAGCAAAAAATAGTTAATAATAGTAAGTTCTGATTCGTATGAAAGATCCTTTTGATGTGTATATGAATACTCTTGTACCAATGGTTGTTGAACAAACTCCCAGAGGCGAGAGAGCTTACGATATTTATTCTAGATTATTAAAAGAAAGAATTATTTTTCTTGTTGGTCCAATTAATTCTCATGTTTCAAGTTTAGTATCTGCCCAGTTATTATTTTTAGAGTCTGAAAATAATTCAAAGGAAATATTTATGTACATTAATAGTCCAGGCGGAGTTGTAACTGATGGTTTGGCAATTTATGATACCATGCAGTATATCAAACCAGCTGTTGCAACTTTATGTATTGGTCAAGCATGTTCCATGGGTTCTTTTTTATTAGCTGCAGGTGAAAAGGGTCAGCGCATGTCACTTCCTAATTCTAGAGTAATGGTGCATCAACCATCTGCTGGTTTTCAAGGACAAGCAACTGATATTGAAATTCATACTAATGAAATTCTTCAAACTAAAAAAAGATTAAATGAAATTTACGCAAAGCATACAGGTCAGACAGTAGAAAAAATTAAAGAAGCTTTAGAGCGCGATCGGTTTATGAGCGCGGAAGAAGCAAAATCTTTTGGCTTAATTGATAAGGTTGTGGAAAAAAGACCTAGCTAATAGTTTAATTTCTATTTTTACCCACCATATCTAGATAATTATACAACTAATGCTTGATAAAGCTGTAGTGGTCATAATATTGTAAAGTCTTCTGATTCGAAAATGAGCAAAGAAACTAAAAATACTCTTTATTGTTCTTTCTGTGGAAAGAGCCAGCATGAAGTTAGAAAACTAATTGCAGGACCAACTGTTTTTATCTGTGATGAGTGTGTTGAGCTCTGTATGGATATTATTAAAGAAGAGAGCAAAAGCAATTTTTCTAAAAATGAAGAAGGAGTTCCAAGTCCAAAAGAGATTTATGCAACGCTGGATGAGTATGTAATTGGTCAAAAAAAAGCAAAACAAATTTTATCCGTTGCAGTTCACAATCATTACAAAAGATTAAATTACGAAGGAAAAAATAGCAAAGGTGATGTTGAGCTTTCTAAGTCTAATATTTTATTAATGGGACCAACTGGTTGCGGAAAAACTTTATTAGCTCAAACTTTAGCAAGAATTTTAGATGTGCCATTTACTATGGCTGATGCAACTACTTTAACTGAAGCAGGTTATGTTGGAGAAGATGTTGAAAATATTATTTTAAAATTACTACAAGCTGCAGATTATAATGTTGAAAAAGCTCAAAGAGGAATTGTCTACATTGATGAGGTAGATAAAATTAGTAGAAAAACAGAAAATCCATCTATTACAAGAGATGTATCAGGAGAGGGTGTGCAACAAGCTTTATTAAAAATAATGGAAGGCACAATTGCAAGTGTGCCGCCACAAGGAGGCAGAAAACATCCACAACAAGAATTTTTACAAGTTGATACCACAAATATTTTATTTATTTGCGGCGGAGCATTTGCTGGAATTGATAAAATTATTGCATCCCGAGATAAAGGATCATCGATTGGTTTTGGCGCAAAGTTAAATACTAAAGCTGAAAAAAAAGTTGGTGAATTATTACAAGGCGTTGAACCTGAAGATTTATTAAAATTTGGATTAATTCCTGAATTTATTGGAAGGCTTCCAATCATCTCCACTTTAGAAGATTTAGATGAACATTCTCTTATTAAAATATTAGAAGAGCCAAAAAATTCACTTAACTAAACAATACGCTAAATTATTTGAGATAGAAGGAGTGAAATTAACTTTTTCAAAAGATGCCCTTAAAGCAATTGCCGAGAAAGCAATCTTAAGAAAAACAGGCGCAAGAGGTTTAAGATCTATTATTGAGGAAGTGTTATTGCAAACTATGTTTGATCTACCATCTATTGAGGATGTGGAAGAAGTAGTGGTTAATAAAGAGGTGGTATTAGGAAATTCCGCACCACTCTTAATTTATTCAAAAAAATCTGCAAAAGAGACAAAAATAGCCAATTAGCTTATTAACAGCTGCTTCAAAATCATACTTGTATTGGTTAAATTAATAATTACTTATTAATGTAATTATGAATAAGCCAGAAATAGACAATCACAAAGAATATCCAGTTTTACCGTTAAGAGACATAGTGGTATTTCCTAATTCGGCAATTCCTTTGTTTGTGGGAAGAGAAAAATCTATCAATGCACTTGAATCTGTTGCTACCAAATATAAAAAAATTATTTTAGTTGCTCAAAAAAATGCAGAGCATGATGATCCGCAAAGCAAAGATCTATATTCCTACGGAACATTAGGTGAAATTCTTCAATTATTAAAATTACCAGATGGCACTGTTAAAATTTTAGTTGAAGGAAAAAGCATTGTTAAAATAACTGAATTTAAAGATAATAAAGAATTTTTATTAGCAAGTTGTGAAGAGGTAATTTTAGACTCTAAAAAGCCAGAGGCTATCTCTTTATCAAAAGCTATCATTAGCAAATATGATAAATTGTCAAAAATTTCAAAAAAATTTAGCGAAGAAAGTAATATTAATTTTAAAAACGAAACTGATCCTGTTGTTATAGCGAATAAAGTAGCTTCAAATTTAAGCATAGATTTATTTGAGAAACAAAAATTATTAGAAATGACTGATACGCAAAAAAAATTAGAATCTATTTTAGGTTATTTAGATAATGAAATTGATGTTCTCTCCGTTGAAAAAAAGATTAGAGGCAGTGTTAAAAACCAGATGGAGAAAACGCAAAGAGAATATTATTTAAATGAACAATTAAAAGCTATTCAAAAAGAGCTTGGTGAAATTGAAGAAGGAAAAGATGAAACTAAAGTTTTAGAAGATGCGATTAAAAAAGCAAAAATGTCGAAAGAAGCAGAAGAAAAATGCTTAAGCTGAATTAAAAAAACTAAAAACAATGAGCCCAATGTCAGCAGAATCGACTGTGGTACGAAATTATTTAGATTGGATGGTAGCTTTACCATGGCACAAATCTTCTAAAGTAAATACGGACATTAATGAAGCTAAAAAAATTTTAGATAAAGATCATTTTGGTTTAGAAAAAGTAAAAGATAGAATTTTAGAATTTCTTGCAGTCCAATCAAGAATGCAAAAAATTAAAGGGCCTATTCTTTGTCTCGT
>CBDDYU010000008.1:0-4945 GCA_965235655.1 Candidatus Pelagibacterales bacterium
TTGAAGAAAATACCTAAAGGAAAGCTAAAAACCTATGCTCAGGTGGCTAAAGCTATAGGAAAGCCTAAAGCAGTGAGAGCTGTAGCAAATGCTATAGGTAAAAACCCCTTTCCTCCTAAAATTCCATGTCATCGGGTCATAAGATCGGACGGAAAGCTAGGTGGATACTCCGCTAAAGGTGGTATCAAAACCAAAAAAAAGCTATTAAAAAATGAGGGTTTTTCGTTCTAGAAATGTTGATTATCAACGCTTTTAGAAGATTTTAACATATTTCGTAAGTAAATTTTTATACTCGCCAGTCAGTTGTACTGAAAAACATATAATTCAAAAAAAAAGGGTATCCTAGCTCGTTTAAAAGGCATATTACGAAACTGCAATGCTCTAAAAGTGTTGATATTACTAACTTATTATACGGCTAGAATCATTGGTAATATTAACTTTTAGAATGTTAAAAAAGCTAACAAATACGCTATTTTTGAGAAATAATTATTTTTAGCGAGGATTTAACCTAATTCTTAACTCCTCTACACGTTAAAACATATACTCCAGATTTATTTATTTAACTAATTAGTCTTTTTTCAATTCTTTATAGTAATTTATAAATAATAAATTAATCTATATAAAACAACTATTTACAATATGTTAATAAAGTAAATTATTAAGATATAAGTAAATAATACTTACTTTAAATGATTAATTATTTGTTTAGACTTGATGCACTTAGAAACCCAAGTATTAGGAATTGTTCTAATACCTTTAAAGGCAGCAAAATAGGCACCAACAAAATTAGATCTTGAGCAGTTACACCCGCCTGCCCTAATTGTTCTTAAAATTGCATTTTTATAATTATTAGACTTCAAAATTGCATGAATTGATGTTTTGAAATTTCCTGGGTAGCTACAAGCTAAGCCAAATTTTTTAGCAGCAAAATTATGACTAAATTTTAAGAGTTTTTTAGCTGCTTTTATGTCTCTTATTACATCTTCAAAATATTTTATTTTAGAAAATGACTTAATGAATGAATTTATAGGATTTTTAGACCCCTTTAATGCAATATCGATAATGTGAAGTTTGGCTAAACCATATTTGATGCTTATCTTAGTTGAACAAACTAAAGATATAATCTTTTTGATGTTTTTTAAATCATTGAAATACAAATAATAAGGTAATGCAGCACAAAAACCGTCAGACTCATTTACTTTAGTCCCTCCAGTAATTTTCTTATTAGATTTTATATTTTTTATAGTGTCTAAAACATTTTGATGTATCCAAGGACCATTTAATGGCTTTTTCCATTTAATTTTCTTATATTTATTTCTAATTTTTAAATTTTTCCAATAATTGCTTCCTGGGCCAAAATGCTTGATTATGTTTTTTTTGAACTCAGCTTCAATGTTAGGTTTCCTTGAAATCAATGTTTTAAACATAACCTGACCTACATCGTTATAACCAGAAACATTGCCTGTCTTTATATTATAAAATGGGCTTTTATTGTTTTTCAAAAAAGCAAAATCTTTCTTATTTTTTATGTATTGCTGGACTTTTTTTTGGTCATAAACCCAATGTAAAGGTCTTGCAGCGGCATCTCCAATAGTGGCACCTAAAAATACATGAAAATTATTTTTCATAAGGGTATTAAACTACATAAATATGAATATGGCTATAAAACAATAATTGAGAATGTTATATGTTGATAACATAATAATTAGATATGAAAATATTAATATTAGGCTCAGCGGGGATGATTGGTCAAAAATTAGTGGCCAAATTATTATCTTTAAAAACGATTAATGAAAAAAAAATTCAAGAAATAATATTATTTGATGTAATAACAACGCCAAAAATAGATGAAACTGACATTAAAATACAAATCAAAACTGGAGATTTTTCTGATCCAATAGTATCAAAAAATTTAGTAAAAGATAAACCTGAGCTTATTTTTCATTTGGCAGCAATTGTATCTGGTCATGCTGAAAAGGAATTTGATCTAGGTTGGAATGTTAACGCTAAAGGAAGTTGGAATTTATTTGAAGCTATAAGATCAGTTGGCCAAAATTATCATCCAAAATTAGTATTTACTAGTTCTCTAGCTGTTTTTGGGGCACCCTTCCCTGATAGAATTAATGATGAATTTTTCACAACTCCTTTGACATCATATGGAAGTCAAAAAGTTGTCTCAGAACTTCTGTTATCTGACTATTCTAGAAAAGGGATGATTGATGGTATTTCTATTAGATTTCCAACTATATGCGTTAGACCTGGTAAGCCTAATTTAGCGGCATCAGGTTTTTTTTCAGGAATAATAAGGGAACCTCTTAATGGTCAAGAAGCAATACTTCCAGTAAGCACTGATACAAGGCACTATTTTGCCTCTCCAAGATCTGCAATACATTTTTTAATTCATGCCGCAGAACTTGATACTAAAAAGCTAGAAAATAGAATTACCTTAAATATGCCAGGTCTATCAGCAACTGTTCATGAACAAATTGAGTCTCTTAAAAGGATATCAGGAAATGAGATTGTAAAACTAATTAAACATAAAGCAGATGCTGACATTCAAAAAATTGTAGGTTCATGGGCAAAAGATATAGAAGCCAGTAGAGCAAAAAAATTAGGATTTAAAGCTGAAACAAACTTTGATGAAATTATTAAAGTTTATATTGAAGAGGACTTGAAGTTATCTAAATAAAATATTTAAGCGCTATAAAAACTATTATTGGTATTGTAAAAAAAGAAAGAATAGTTGAAACCACAATTGTACTCGCGATACTATTAACTGCTTCTTTTGAAGAATACATCGATCCAACCAAATAAGTAAGTATGGCGCTAGGCATTGCTGTCTGAATAAATAAAACACCTGCTGCTACACCACTTAAATCAAATAAATAAATAATTAATAATCCAATTATTGGACCTAAGAATAAACGTGCAAATGTTGAAATGATTGCATTTTTAAATGAAAAAACTTTTAATTTTGTAAGAGCTATCCCTAAAGACATTAGAATCATTGCAATTGTCGAATAAGCAAGAAGAAAAGCTGTATTTTCGATAAACACTGGTGCTTTGATATTGTAGTACAATAATACAACAGAAATTAACACGGCATAAACAGGGGTACTTTCAATCAATACTTTGAAACTAATTTTTTTACTTGCTAAAAAAATACCAAAAGTAAAATGTGAAATAATGATAAATGCAGATATGGCCGAGGCAATTCCCATACCTAATTTACCATAAGCAAATAAACAAATTGGCAGACCCATATTTCCACAATTTGGAAGAATTAGAGGTGGTAACTCAGTTATATAATCTCTCTTTTGAGCAATAAGCACAATTAATCCAATTATGGAAAAACCAATCACTGCTATTAATGCGTAAAAAAAATAATGTACAAATGCATCAAAGGTGACACCTGTTGAAGTTATTGCGTAAAAGGCTAAGGCAGGAGATCCAAATTTAGATGCAAAATTAGTAATAAACGTTGTGTCATAATTAGGATTTTTTTTTCCTAAATAGTAACCCTACTCCAACTAATGCAAATACAGGAAAGATTACGTCAATTAGCTTAAGATATAATTCCATTCTTAAGCTTTTTGATTTTTAATAAAATTTTTATCTTTAAAATTAATTGCAGACTCAAACTCTGTTAGCCTTTTGTGAATAGATCTCAATTCAGTAATTCTTGTCCAGTTTTGTAAGAATAGAGAGAAACTTCCCTGAACCTCTCTAAACGCGCTAGAGGTTTGTATCAATACACCTAATGTCATTGCTCCAGTAAATAAGCCAGGGCCCATAAGTAAGTATGGAACAATCACCATAGTTTGATTGTACATTATTAACCACAAATCGAAATATCCATAATGCAAAAAGAGTCTATGATAGTTAAATTTTATACCAGTAAATAATTGTAAAATTGTAGTTGGACCAGCATAATTAATTCTATCATCTTCCCCATAAACTAATTCTTTTCTAAATGCCGCTTCAACTTTTTGGTTATTGTACTCTAAACCTGGTAATTTAATTCCAACTAACCAACTAATTAATAATCCACCCAAACTTGCTGTAAGAGAAACAACAACTAATGAGCCAGAAATATCTTTAAAAAAAGGAATGACAACATTTTCCGAGAGACCCCATAAAATTGGAATGAAGGCAACTAGTAACATTAGAGCTCTAACTACTTGAAGTCCTAAACTTTCAACTATTTTTGCAAAATTCATTGCGTCTTCTTGAATACGCTGAGAGGCTCCCTCAACTTTTGCATCCACAGCTTTCCAATATGGCATATAAGAATATGTCATTGCTTCTCTCCATCTAAATGCCCACAATCGAGTAAAATAATTAGTTATTGTGTAAATAATTACATAGGGTACTGCTAATTTCATAAACAAGAAAATGCCATCATAAAATTCTGATAATTCTCTTTCAGGAGCTTTTTGTAAAAGATCGTAAAACCCTTTATACCATTCATTAATTTTTACATCGATCCACGTCTGAGAAAATAAAGATAAAATTATAAAAAGAGCCCCGCCCCAAGACCAAAGTAACCATTTTCTTTCTGTAAAAAAACTACGCCACATAATTAATTTTTAGTAAAATTTTCTTCATATGATTTAATAATAAATTTTCGTGGTTTTGGTTCTATTAGTGTATATTCAATATTATTATGAGTTGCGTATTCAATTGCTTTTTCTTTTGATGAAAATTTAAGTTTAATTTCGCCTAAAGTATCACGGCTAGACTCCCACCCCATTAATGAATTTACATTAGAGTCCTCTGTAAAATATTCTAAAACCCATTTTTTTTCTTTTGCCCTACCCGACTGCATCGCATTTTTTGTAGGAACATAAATTTTAGCTCTTTTTTTCATAAATGGTCGGGGCGGCAGGATTTGAACCTGCGACCCTCTGGTCCCAAACCAGATGCGCTACCAGGCTGCGCTACG
>CBDDYU010000009.1:0-3812 GCA_965235655.1 Candidatus Pelagibacterales bacterium
TTATTTGTACTTATCTTCAAGTTTGTAATATTCGTTAAATCCGACAACATCTCTAAGTTCTTCAAAACTAGATACATTCGTATTGTATTTTCTGTTTTTAATATTTAGTAAACTTTCTTTCATTGTTTTGACCGTAGCGCTCATTAAACTAAGTGGTAAAACAGCAATTTTAAATCCTATTTCTTCTAATTCATCAATAGCTAACAATGGTGTTTCTCCATCTTCAATTAAATTAATCATATGATAACCTGGAACTTCTTTGATAACTGTTTTCATGTCTTCTTTAGATTTAATTGCTTCAACAAAAAGCAAATCTGCTCCAAGCTCTTTATATGCTTGCATTCGCTTAATTGCATCAGACAAACCTCTTGTGGCAATTGCATCAGTTCGCGCCATTACTAAAATATCTTTTTCACCATTTATTGTACTTGCATCGGTTGCAGCTTTAATTCTTGATTTAGCTTCATCTAATTCCACCACATCTTTTCCTTTGGTGTGTCCACATTTCTTTGGCCATTTTTGATCTTCAATCATAATTGCAGCGGCTCCTGCATCTGCATAACCTCGAACAGTTCTGTAAATATTTGCAGCGTTACCCCAACCTGTATCTCCATCAAATAAAATGGGTATCGTTGTGATGTTACAGATATTTCTTACCTGGTTTTGCATTTCTGTATAAGAAATTAAACCAGTGTCTGGCATTCCTAGCTGAGTGGACGATACACAAAAACCTGACATAAAACCTGCTTTTATACCTGATTTTTCTATCAATTTTGCCGATAAAGCATCATAGCAACCTGGTAAGGTTACTAATTTTTCTGAATCTAATAAACCCATTAATTGCTTAGATCTTTTTTTGGAATTAAGAGAATTAAATAATGTCATAATTTAAACGGTATATATAACGCAATTGCTGGAAATAAATATACCAATAAAACTGCAAATAATATTATAATTACAAAAGGAACCACCCCCTTTGCTATTTCTATCATTTTAGCTTTACCAATAGCTTGCAAAACATAAATATTTAGACCAACTGGAGGGGTGATTAATGCACACTCAATCATTAATGTAAAAATAATTCCAAACCAAATTAAATCAATATTCATTGCAGCAATTGATAATGCAAAAATAGGCATCATAATTAAGATTAGGGACAATGTTTCCATGATAAGTCCAAGTACAAGTAATGTTATACAAACTACAAAAATAAAAAGACTCTGTTCATTAATGTTGCTTACAATCAAAGTAGATAAATCTTGGGGTATTCTATACAGAGAAATAGCTTTTCCAAAAATTTTGGCTCCAGCTATAATTAAAAAAATCGTAACTGTTGTTTTCATAGTTTCCAATCCAGCTTCTATGAAACCAATAAAATCAATTCTTTTTTTAGCAACAACATAAATAAGCGAAATTAAAAAACCTATTCCTCCAGCTTCGGTAGGAGTGTAAATGCCTACATAAATTCCTCCCAGCATCACGAAAGCCATTAATAAAATAGGTAGTCCCTTTTTTGTATGATGAATTTTTTCTTCCCATGTAGATTTTACTCCAGTGACTTCTTTGTTAAAAAATATTACATAAAAAATGGAAAAAATAATAAAAAGTAAAGCAAGCATAATTCCTGGACCAATACCTGCAAGAAACATCGTTAACACCGACTCTTCCACGACAAATGCATAAACAATCATAGGAATAGATGGCGGTATTAATATTCCTAAAGTTCCACCCGCAGCTAAAATTCCTAATGTAAAATTCCGGTGATAACCTCGTTTAATCATAGCAGGAAAGGCAACTGTTGAAATAGTTGCTGCGGTTGCAACTGAAGAGCCAGACATCGCAGCAAAAATACTACAAGAAATAATAGTGGCTATCGCAAGACCACCTGGAAAATGTCCTACCCACGATTGAGCAAAATTAAATAAATCATCTCCTACTCCTGATTTTAACAAAATATTAGACATCATTAAAAACATCGGTACTGATAATAAAATAAAATTGTCACCAACACTGTAAAAAGTTTGCGGTACCATCAGAGGAGAAATGTCTCCTGCCAACATAAGACCAAGTCCTAAAACACCAAGACCAAATGAGATTGGAATTCCCAAAAACAGAATTAAAAAAAGTAAGGAAAGTACAATAGCAATGGTCATGATTTAAAAAAATCCCTTATAAATGCGATGATTTCAGCAAAAACTCTAATCACTAAAAATAAGAAACAAAGCGGGATTGCAAGCTCAGTATAAAAAGAAGGAACATCGAAAATAGTAGCACTGGTTCTTCCCGTTACTAATGAATCGTAAGCTATTAACCAACCATAATAAACAACAAATAAACTAAATGAAATGATGAATAAAAAAGAAATGAAATCTAAAATTTTTTTTCCTTTATCATTTAGTCGGTCATAAATAAAAGTTATGCGAATGAAATCTTTTTTGTGAAACGTATATGTTAACGCCAAGTATGTTGCCCAAATTTGTAAAAATCGAGAAGCTTCATTCACCCATATTGTTGGCGCATTAAAAATATATCGAGCAATAACTTCGAATGAAACAATAAATCCAATTAATATAAATAAACCAGATGAGCAGTAACCTGAATACTTTATAATTTTTTCAGAAAGATTCATAAAAGTATAAACCCTGCGTCTTATTTAAACGCAGGGTTTATAAATTATTTTACAGTTTTTTTGCAGCCTTAACTAACTTGTCACCAACTCCACCTGCTCCGCCAGTTCTTTTGATATAATCATCAATAACAGGTAAGGAAGCTTTTTTAAGAGCCTCAAGTTCAGAACTTGTAAGTTTGACAATTTTCATTTTATTAGCTGCTGCTTCTTTATAAGCTGCTGCTTCAATGTTAGACATGGCATCTCGGACCTCTTTTTCAGCAATTTTAGATGCTTCTGCAATAGCTGTTCTTTGTTTTGCAGTAAGTGAATTTAACCATTTTTGATTAGCTACCAATAAGAACTCAATAACCCCATGGTTAGTAATTGTTAATGTATCCATCACTTGGTAAAGTTTTCTAGACTTCACTCCAGAAACTCCTGTCATACCTGCATCCACTGTACCACGCTGATAAGCAAGATATTGTTCAGATCCTGATACCATTGTTGGTTTTCCGCCTAAAGTAGTTATAAAGGATCCAAGTGTTTTACCAAAAACTCTGATTTTTTTATTTTCAAAATCAGATGGTTTTGTCATTGGCTTTCCATTTGAGAGCATCACCGCATTACCATATGCTTGGTAATAAAGAGGTACAGCTCCTGTTTTTGAAATCGCAGGATCTAAAACAGATCTAATTTCTGAACCTTGTTTAGTTGCATTAATAACTTTTGTTTCATTATCAAATAAAAAAGGTAAATAAAAAATATCCACTTCTGGATTTGTTCCAGCAAATCTTGTCAAAGAAGCCACTCCAGCTTCAATTGCTCCAGACCCTACTGCTTGTGGAACTTCACTGTCTTTATATAGTTGTGCTGAGTCGTAAATCTCAACTTTTATATCTGATCTCTTTTCTAATTCCTTTTTAAACACCAACAAATTTTGTCCAAGGTGTGCTTTCAAAGGTAATTGAAGAGTAATTCTCATTTTAGTTTCTGCATAACTTGCGCTGCTAAATAGAACCAAGCATGCCAATGCAACTAGATGTTTAATTATTTTCATAAATGTCCCCCTAATTAATTAAATATAATCAAAAGATTTAATCTTAATTTTTTTTGAAACACAATAGTTATTATCTATTCCAAGGATAATCTAAATTGCTATTAATTTGATATTTTTTAATAGCAGCAATAACAACAGATTTAG